>JBGSTD010000068.1:0-15276 GCA_041736675.1 Salaquimonas sp. | reverse complement strand
CTGTGGCGAAGCAAGGTCTGGTGAAGCTGACCGATGTGGTTCTCGGTCAGGCGCAGATCACCAAAGGCCTGAAACACAAGATCCATCGCCTCGGCATAGCCCGCAACTTCCTGTTCATCACGTGTGTTGAAGGACTGAATTTTGATATTGGAAAGCAGCGTTTCGACTTGGGCATCCGATAGCTTTGCGCCTTCAATGCGTGTAGACGAGCCAATGCTTTCGACCGTTGCCACTTTGCGAAGCGCATCAAGGCGATCAGGCGAAAGGGTTTTGAGGGCATCCCAGCGCCCTTTAAATTCATCGATTTCAGCGATGAGTTTAACAAGGTCTTGGCCTAATATGAGTGTTGGCTCCCTCATGACGGGCTCGCCACTATATCCGATTCCATACCCGATAATACCCGATAATACCCGATTGCGCCACTATCATTTTCACAGTCTTGGATGGCTCGGTTTCCTTTGGGTTTCAGTCGATGGGTGTGCAGAGGGAGAGTGCAATCGCCCTATGCTCGATGGGGTTTTCAGGGGAGCGTTGAACGCTCCCTTGAATGGTGGTGCAGCGGCCAAACGACTTGCGAGTGGGTTTCAAGGGGCGCGGTAGCCCCTGATCTTCCTGAAAGAATCAATGGGTGCAGGGAGAGTGAAATCTCACCTGCGAGTGGGTTGGCCGGCGATACGGCCTGATGGTGTGATGGGCTCAATGCCCAGGTCACGCCATGAGCCAGAGGGATGTAACGGGAGAGCGCCAGCGTCTCCCTTACCAAGGGGGTGTTGTCTGACAACACACATCTTGCGGAGCGCGATAAATCGCTTCTTTTAGGAAAAAACTTAAGGGGCTGACATAGATAGTTGAAAAAGGCTATTGATGTCAGCCCCTAGAAAAATTGGCCGCTATTTAAGGTACCGATATCCATCGGTTTTGCGACGTTCCATATATCCGATTCACGAGATAGCTAATCAGATTGAAATTCAAACGTCGGTAAATACGACTGTGATTGTCTTCGTGGACTTTTTAATCACCCAGCACGGATGTTGGGCTTTGTCCTCCAAATGCAGCCTGAAAGCGCTTGGTATCCTAAAGGTCGAATGTAATTGCAGTACCGCGCCGTCACGGGAGAGAGACTGCACATTGCATGAAACCTGCATTCTTCCTCCATCGAAGACAATGCGGGCTTCTTTGTTCGGGCTGAATAGCTTCGTTGTACGATTTTGGCTCACTGAAGTGCGGCTCCCCATGTAATGCTGAGTATGGCATTATTCATGTTTGACACATCATTATCAGTGTTCTATATATTGATAATAGGTGTTTAGACAAGAGGGCGAAGCCATGATAACCGCTTCACAGCTGCGAGCCGCTCGCGCGCTTCTTGGGATAGATCAAAGAACTCTCGCCGCGATGGCAGGCGTATCGCTGCCAACGATACAACGGATGGAGGCGAGCGACGGCAATGTCCGTGGTATCATCGACACCCTTACCAAGGTGGCGGAAGCCCTCGACAAGGCGGGTATAGAACTCATCGGGGATTACGCACGAAGCGACACAGGCGGGCGTGGGGTTCGACTTAAAAACCCGACCTCTCTGTCTGGAAAGCCGCACTAAATATCAGCCAAGTCGCGACGCGACCGCCGACAGCCCTGCCGACGATTCCGACGCTCAAAGCTGCATGAAGCGAGAGGCAAACACTCTCAAACTTAACAATGGGCTCTCGAAATGCGTCAACCAAAGATTCTCACAACAATTCAGACATATAGCTGGCAGATTTTTGTAAGTGACCTGCTGGCAGGGGCAACCGTTGCCATGGTTGCCCTACCTCTAAGTCTTGCCATTGCCATTGCCTCTGGTGCTGACCCTGCCAAGGGGATAGTGACCGCCATTGTCGGCGGATTTTTAATCTCGCTATTTGGCGGCAGTCGCGTTCAGATCGGTGGCCCGACGGGGGCGTTCATCGTCGTTGTTTTCGGGGTCATCGCCCAACATGGCTATGATGGCCTTGTTCTGGCAACTTTCATGGCAGGCATCATCTTGCTCATTGGGGGCTATTTTCGAGCAGGAGACCTGATTGCCTTTGTTCCAGAGGCCGTGGTGAACGGTTTCACTATTGGAATTGGCATCATTATTGCCACCAGCCAATTGAAGGATTTTCTTGGTCTGGCCGTCGATAAGGTTCCTGCCGATTTCTTGGAAAAAATTCCCGCGCTATGGGATGCGCGGGACACGCTCAGCCTTTCAACTATTGCCATTGCGCTTGTAACCCTCGTCCTGATTGTGTTTCTGCGACGAGTCGCTCCGCGCTTTCCCGGTCTCATTGTGGCCGTCGGGATTGGCTCTGCGCTCGTGGCTTTCATGGCGTTGCCCGTCGATACCCTCGGCTCTCGCTTTGGCGAACTTCCAAGCCAACTACCTTGGCCTCAACTGCCCGACCTTTCACCAACTCGAATCATTGAACTCCTTCCCTCAGCTTTCATCATTGCTTTCTTGGCTGCTGTTGAATCGCTTCTATCGGCCATGGTCGCTGACAAAATGATTGAGGGGAAGCACAGACCAAATGCGGAACTGACAGCTCAAGGTATCGCCAATATAGCCTCGGCGCTGTTCACTGGTCTTCCTGCAACAGGCGCGATTGCGCGAACCGCCACCAACATCAAAGCGGGCGGTAAAACACCTGTAGCGGGAATTGTCCATGCAGCTGTTATATTGCTGGTGATGTTGCTCGCCGCTCCGCTGGCAAGCTATCTGGCCATGCCTGCACTTGCTGCACTTCTCGTCGTGACAGCGTGGAATATGACAGAACCACACAAATGGGGCGAATACGCTCGTGGCAGAAGTAGCGACATCATGCTTTTGCTTCTCACACTCGTTTTGACCGTTCTTGTCGATTTGACGGTCGCAATCGGCATTGGCGTATCTGTCGGCCTTGCATTACGTCTAAGCAAGCGCAAATCTGCAGAAAGCGATTGGTCGCCCCCCGACAGATAATTGGAAGGAAGCTTCATGCAATCAGTCTCCCAATCATGGCAATTCTGGGCATTTCTTGCTGCTGTATTTGCCGCTTTAACTGCTATATTCGCCAAAGTAGGCGTGACGGACATCAATTCCAATTTTGCTACTTTTTTAAGAACGCTTGTTGTTGTTGCTGCACTTGGACTTCTTGTTTGGCAAACTGATGAAACTCAAAGCCTGTCAACTTTATCGCAGAAAACAGTGCTTTTTCTCGTGTTATCAGGTCTTGCCACGGGTGCTTCGTGGCTATGCTATTTTAAGGCAATGCAAATGGGTCAAGCTTCTCAAGTTGCCCCAATTGACAAATTGAGCGTGGTATTAGTTGCTGTTTTAGCCGCTATATTTCTAGGTGAACGCTTATCCTTCATGGGATGGAGCGGTGTAGCAATGATTGGTGCTGGTGCTGTCCTAGTCGCCTTAGCTTAAAGGGAATTCACCGAAATCCTGTCTCAAAACCGATAGGTTTTGAGACAGAACGCGCTTAGGCAGCTAATGAAGCTTTTAGAATTGCATATTTAGCGAGGTGTAAGGGGAACAACTGTCTCACCTTGTGGGTTTTCACCGGCGGTGAAGCTTTTCGGATAAAGGCGTTTTGACAGGCTCTCAATGATACCTTTATGGCCGATCGCGATTGCCATTTCCAACGGATCTCTGTTGAATTTGTCCCTCAATGTCGGATCAGCCCCCTCTATCGAAAGGAGATATTGGAACATTGAAAAATTTCCATCACCCGCTGCAACATGAAGCGCGGACAGACCAGTCGCTGCATCTTGAAATATTATAGCCTTCGGATTTTCTCTAATGGCGGCATCTACAAGATTATAATTATTCTCGTCTGCTCCGCGAATTATATTAGCCCCATATGGTGGCATTTCTTCGTATTTCATCTGTTTAGTATTTATCAAAACACACCTCCAATCAAATCTATTCTTTTGTTTATTTTCATAATAGTGTATTTATCAGATATTTCATGCCCTTTAATAACGGCCATTCCCTCTTTTTCCGAAATTCTAGCAAAATAATCGTTGTGGTTTTGTAAGTCTCTTTTCTCTTCCGAAATCATAATAGAAGCTATTACATCGGATTTCATATGTTCTGGTAGATGGCCTCCAAGTAACTCTCTCGCCATTTTTTGTGGTCGCATAGTAATCTTGCCAACGCGCCGGTGTAAGAAACGAAATTCCCGCTGTAAGGTAATGGAGGATATCGGTAGAGGAATGCAAAATCCCGTTACGAGCTTTAAATGCTCATCTCTGTCATCTTTAATAACAGGTGTTGGCCACCAATTAAATTCATAAGACAATAAATAGTTGGATGATGCGGATGGCTTAAGAACAAGGTATCTTGGGGGCAATTCGTCGGGCTTTTTAATACTCCTATTGTATATTTTTAGTTGGTAAACACCTTTCAAATTTTGTACGGCGACAGAGCGGTCATACCCAGAGTCGGTAAATTCTGGTGCACCTAGATAGTCAGCAAAAGTGTTCCCGACTTGACGGATATTGCTGTCAATCCGAAAAGAGCCGACGCGTTCAGGCATGACGATTTGAACATATGCATCCAAAACTTTGATCTTTGGGACATGAGAATTCAATCCCTTTAGAAAGTTCCCAAGGTCTTTTAAACCAAGAGATTGGCTATCGACTATATCGCCAGCATATGAATCCACAACACGCTGCACATAGGCATGATACGTCGTTATTCCCTCGGGATATGATTCAAAATCTTCCCTAATCGCGCGCAGCAACTGCTCACGATAGAAATTGTCATAGCGATCAAAAACTAAAATTGGTGATCCAGGTTTTTCTGGAAGCTTAAAAGTCGGTTTCTTTCCCATCTATTTCCCAAAAGCGGAGTTTCTTTCCCGCCTGTTTCCAAGACTAGTGAGGTACATTTTCCTATCTTTCCAAGCAGTTGCAACCAACTGACCTTGAAAGGAAATCAGAATGTCCTTCAGCAATGATACACAAAACGAATGGAAACCCAAGCGGCAGCAGCCTGCGTTCGAAAGTGTTTTGCTCGTCGTATTGTCCGTCGGCACGGGCTTAATGGCCTTTCTTGCTATGCTGGGACTTATTCCTGAAACTGGCATCGCGGCATATGCAAAGGCAGCAGTTGTCGCCATTGTTGCCTCTGTCGTTTCTTACGCCATCAACCGCTTCGCAATCGATAAAGGAGCGCCGCTTGCCGCCACAGGTTATGTCCTCGCGGCGGTCATCAGCATCGTTTCGATCTTGTTTGTCGGCGCGGGACTTTTTGCCTCGACCTATGCAGGGATGACAATCACGTCCGTGAACGAACTGCAACTCCAACATCACGGTCAAGCTCTCGCCCGCCATGTCGGAAAAGAAAATTCCAAGTTCACCCAGGCGACCCGCACGCTGCCTGTAATCCAGTCGATCGATGCTGACCTTAATCAAAAGGTGGCTTGCGAACTCACGGAATCATGCATCTCGGGCAGGGGCAACGGCGGTCGCGGTCCTGTGACACGTATGATGGAAGCACTCGCTGGACGTGCCGAGACCATTACAGCCCAGATTGTTGCTGGGGAAGCCAAACGCCAAAAACTGATTTCCAACTTGAATGATCAACTCGCAAACTATCAGACGACACTTGGCAGTACCCAACTTTCTTTGGAAGATCGCCGCCAAAAGCTGATTGGTATTGATGGTGGCATCAATCAGACGCTGAGCGAGATCGGTGAAGCCGTACCAACATCATTGCTTTCGGCCTACGCACGGGAGTTGCAGTCCGGCGTCACAATTGATGGTCGTCTTGAAGCTGAAAGCCGCTTGAATTCCATCCTCGGTGATCATGGCCGTGCACTTGCGAGCGTCATTGCCTCGATAGAGGTGGGTAAATCCGAGCGTCCCTTTTTCCCAGGCCAGGCAGGCGTTTCTTCGACGTTCGAACAGATCGCCCATTTTCTGCCGATTGCTGCCATCACGGCGGTTGTCGAACTCGTGCTGCCGTTGGCACTGTGGGTCTACACCTTCGTTCAGATCATCTGGGACAAGGAACAGCGTTCTCCTCGCTTGCCGCCTTCACAACGCTCGAATGCCGATAGGGCTTCGGGAATGGGCGAACCGTTGGACCATGATGCCCAGCGCAGAAGGCACCGCAACAAATCCCTCAATGGACACAATCACAGGCAGGGGAGGGAGACATGATGGCGCACATCTTCAAGGCAATCGACCAGGTCGTCAATTTCATACTCGGCGTTGGGATTGGAATGATCCTTCTGGCCTTGATCTTCTCGCAGCAACCGGTGGTCAGGCGCGTACTCGATGCCCAAGGCAGCGCTTACGAGGAAAGCTTTCTGGTTGCCTGTGAAAAGAGCAATCACGCTGCCGCTAGTAGTCGCGTTTTCTGCCGCGTCGTTGGCGGCGATCCAAAAGACCAGAATGAGGATTAAACCATGATGATATTCAAAAATTATCAAACTGATCGCATGGCAAATCATGCACCCAATAAGCAATTACCTGCCAATCAAAATTCGATCGGCACGATCCTAATGATCAATGGCCGCTTACTCTACGCGACGATTTTATCCGCATTGGGTTGGTATCTATGGCCAGAGACGATGCGTGATTTCATGTGGGGCTTTTACAGCATTTTGCTTTGGCTCGCGTCATTCGTCTTGTTCGTCGAGGCGGTGAAGTCTGCCGTCAAGCTCTATGCCAGGGATCGCGCTGTTGCGAACTATCTGGCTCAAGGCAACAAGCCGAAAACTGCCGAAATGGCTTCTACTGACGCCCTTAGAAACGCGGGGATGACCGATGAGTAATATCGTCAAAGGCAGCCCAGGTCGCAGGCTGCTCGGCACAGATTTTCAGGGCAGACCGATTTTTGAACCAAGGCCATCTCATTCGCTGCTTTTAGCAGCCGCTGGCGGCGGCAAGACCACGAGCGGTGCATTGCCTTGGCTGATGTCAATGTTGGCCAGTTCTGACCGAACGATCGTCGTCGTTGATTCAAAAGAAGGTGAGATAGCGCGCCAAGCAGCTGGAATGTGTGATGCAGCTGGTCGTTCTGTATTCATTATTGATGATTTTGGAGTGATGTCATGAGTATCAATTTCGTTTCGCCAAATCCATTTGGGGCAATACTCGCAGCCCATGAACGCGGTGCTGGCGAATTGTTGTTTGCGTGTGAGAAGGTAAACAATGCGCTCATTGAGGAGCCTCGCGATGGAGACGAGAAGAACCGTTACTTTCGTGAAGAGCCAAGAACACTCATCGAATTTGTTCAAAATAGTCTGCTTTCTCGAAATCCCAAACTAGCAACGCCTGGAGGCGTTTGGTCAACGCTAGCCAATCCAGATGTCTTGCTTGCTGCCGCAAAAATTGACGCGGATGAAGGTGACGAACATCTTGCTGCATTGGCTAGACATGTTCTTGAAATGCGATTGAACGAGGAACACTGGCCACAGCATCGCGGCGCGGCTGTCCGCGCACTTCGCATTTTTGGCGCTGGATCGTTGCTCCACACTGCGGGGCAAGATCAATGAGTTTTCATCTGGAATTGCTGCAACAGAATTCCGTTACATTCCTAGTTGGGCCGCAAAGGCACATTGATCGACTTGGATCGTATTATGCGCTGCATCTGCAAGCATTCTTAGATGCTATCCTAAGTGGTGAGGCTGACAGAACAGACCTGATCCTCGATGAATTTACAAATGCTCCGCTGAAAGAGTTGGTCGCCCGACTCACTACAATGCGAGGATATGGTGGCAGGTGCCATATGATTGCGCAGTCGCGTTCTTTAATTCAGAGTAAGTACGGAGAGAAAGAAACGCTGGCGATTGAAGAGAACGCTATTGTAAAACAGTGGTTCGGTTTCTCTTCCTTTGAAGAGGCAGAGCGCGTTTCAAAAGCCATGGGTGAAGTGCAGCACGTCACTCATTCCATGAGTGTGAATTCCGATCGCCATGACTTCTCGGCAAGTTATCAGACAGGCAAAGAACGTCTGTTCACTGCGGATGAACTCATGCGTTTGCCTTCTGATGAACAGATCATCCACGTAAAGGATGTTGGCTTCATTCATGCCAAGAAAATTCGCCAGAACGAAATAGCTCCCTATTGCTATGACCTCGCCGACAATCCGCTTGAGGGGAAACGCCTGGAGCCAAATCCAAAAATTACACTGCCAACCGATAAATCGGGAGGCAGACAATGAGACCACGTCTTATTCGGGCAAGCTATTTCATTTGGATCATCGTGCCGATCGTTCTGTATGCTGGCTATCTGGTCTTTGGACTGCCGCATTTTATCTGGTCGTATGATTGGCGCGATGATGGCCAAGGATATGATCCGCTCGCATACCGTTATTATCTGCGTTGTACTTATATTGGTCCATATGGCGCTTTCACCGAGCACTTTCCAAAAAATGGTCAATGCGACTGGTTCCAATTTCACAAGGACACTGGGGGAGATCGCTAATGGCTCTCCACCAATTGCACCCAGGGCGTCGCAGGCTTCCATTTCAGACCAAGCCTTTTGGTCAACTCAACCCGCGCCATGTGCTTGAGCACAATCATTATTGTTGCTTCATCAACCTCGCCGGATGCGATCTGACCGTCGCAATGCGCGCGATCCTGCAAGATCAGGTAATAGGGAGCAACTGCCGTCCAGAATTCAAGATAGTTCATGGGTTCCAGCCAGGCTTCAACATCATCGATATATTTGAATTGCTTCATGGTTCGATAGTACAGAGCGCCAATAAGCATTTGCAAATTTCTGTCGGAAAGCGAGGAAAACCATGACCTCTGAGCCGATCAACCTCTCCAATCAAATTCGCCGAGCTTACAAGTTGGCCAGTCTGCGCCACGAAGCCGCAAAGACGCTGCGCGGGAATGATCAGGTTGCCTACAGCAAGGTGGTGGTGACTTTCGCCGAGCAGCGAAAACTGGAAATCCAATCCTTTCATAATGAGTATCGAACACGCGTCGAAGTCGAACGCAAACGCTTGATCGATCAAGCGGGTGAGAAGAACAGGAACTTTCAGCATCGCTGGTTTGGTTCTGACAAATTCGACAAGACGGCCATCACGCGCCAGGCGCAACGCAATGTCCGTCATCATCACGAAAGCACTCTCGCCCGACTGGACAAGCAGGAAACGGAAGTCGTGGACGGTATGCTGAAGCGTGCCGGTCATCGTGAAGCCCTGCGCGAAAAGCCGAAACATGATTTTGAAAAAGCAGTCGATCGTCGGCAAGGCAAAGATCGTCGCATGAATATCAGCAGGGACTGAAGCTGATGAAATACCCCCGTATTGCCAAATGGAAGCGCCAATATCGACGAATAGGGCAACTATTATTCAAGTATTGAAGAAAGAAACGAAATAATATTTTGCCATTTCTTCTTTGCAATATAGGAATTATATCCTAGTATGTTCTATATTTGTTCTCATTAACAAGCGAAAGGAGAAGAACAATGAATATGTATTTTGACCCCAAGGAAACCGATCGCGTCGCTCAGGCGCGAGACAGTTTTGCAGGTCGCCTTTTGACTGACAACCAGTTCAACGAGGCGATGGCCATTACCGGCATCATTGAAAGTGAAATCAAGAAATCAGGCACGTTCCGAGAAAAGCTTGGCGACTATGCCCATGCTTTCGCACGCACGGAAAGATTCGATGCGATGAAGGCTGAATCGACACTGCGTGATCTGTTCAAGGCGCGCACTGGTCAGTCCATGAATGAGATGCGTGAGCACCTCATGGAGCGTGAGAAGAACCTCGGCGATCTTGATCCTGAAGTGGTGAAGGATGTGACGCGCGCCATCGGCCCGATGATCAAGGAAGGAAACAAGATGACCTTCCATCGTGCTTACGATGTTCAGGCGGGGAAACTCGCAGATGAACTCGGCATTACAAATACGGGTGCAAAAAAACTGATGACCGAGACCTTCCGTCAGGAAGCGGGCAGCGAGCTCTACGATTGGGGCAAGGGACTGGAAGAGAAATATTACCGTCCGCAGATCGAAGCTGAAAAGCAACAGCGCGAAAAGCCCGAACGCACCAGACGGACGCGCCAACATCGTCCGAGTAGAGGATGATGAAAGCTCTGGAGATTGTGATGAACGATAAACCAACTACTGCGATGGAAAACTTACCGGCTGGAAGCATGTCTTCCAGGCCGGTGCTTTCAATCGACTATGCACTTTACGAGGAATATCTCGAAGGTGCTGATCTGAGTGACGTCCAAAAACAGGAGTTTTTGGACGCGCTCTGGTCGATCATCGTCGGGTTTGTCGATCTGGGGTTTGGGGTTCACCCATTACAACAAATTCCCTCGGGCACTTGTGGGCAAGAAGTGGATTTGACGAGCCTGATGGCAAGCGATGTGGTATCATCAGCCAAAGGCAAATCATTAAAACAATTTGAGAAAGCTGCAGATCGCCAATCGGGCAATCGCGCGGGGAACATTGATTTATGAGCAAGAAAACAAAAGCATCAGAGACTGAAAAAGCGGCGATCATTTATTGCCGCGTTTCGTCCAAACGCCAAAAGGATCAGGGAAGCGGTCTCGACTCCCAAGAGCATCGCTGCCGCGAATATGCTGCCACCAAAGGTTTGAACGTCGAGGCCGTGTTCCCTGATGATATCAGCGGCGGTGGTGATTTTATGAAACGTCCTGGCATGGTCGCCTTGCTCGCTTATCTGAGTGCGCAAGTGGACAAGCGTTATGTGGTGATCTTCGACGATCTCAAACGCTTCGCGCGCGATACCGAGTTTCATATCAAACTGCGCCGCGAATTGAACAATCGCAACGCGACGGTTGAGTGTCTGAACTTCAAATTCGAGGATACGCCTGAAGGCAAATTCATTGAAACAATCATGGCCGCGCAAGGGGAACTGGAGCGCGAACAAAACGGTCGTCAGGTCATTCAGAAAATGAAGGCTCGGGTTGAACAGGGCTATTACGTCTTTCACGCACCGTTTGGATACAAATACGAGAAGGCAAAGCATGGTGGCAAAATCCTCGTAAGAGATGAGCCGGTTGCCTCCATCGTTCAAGAAGCTCTTGAAGGCTACGCTTGCGGGCGTTTTCAAACACAGGTTGAGGTGCAGCGCTTTCTCGAAAGCAAACCGGAATTTCCAAAGGACTTTCCAGACGGCACGATACGTCCTTTCAAGGCCACAAGAATTCTCACACGTCCTGTCTATGCAGGCTATGTCCGCGCTCCGAAATGGGGTGTTTCACTGCGCGAAGGGCATCATGAAGGCCTGATTTCTTTCGGGACTTTTGATAAGATTCAGGAGCGTTTTAATCAAGGTGTTTTGGCACCCGCTCGAAAGGACATCCGTGACGATTTCGTGTTGCGTGGCTTCGTTGAATGCGGTGATTGCAATCATCCACTGACAGCAAGCTATTCAAAGAGCAAGACAGGCGCGCAGCACGCTTATTATCGCTGCCATCACAAAGCCTGCGGGAGCTACGGCAAGTCAATCCGACGCGACAAGATCGAAGGCGAATTCGAGGAATTGCTGCAAACCATGCAGCCAACCGAAAACGTGTTCCAGATCGCACGCATCATGTTCAAGGAGGCATGGGATCAACGGATGGCGCAATCCAATCATGCGCTCCAGGAATTGAAGCGCCAAGTCTCCGAGATAGAAAAGCAGGTTGGCAGATTGATCGAGCGTGTTGTCGATACAGATAACCCGACCATCGCCAGTGCCTATGAAAAGAAGATCGAGGTGCTCGAACGCGAAAAGCTGGTTGCGACCGAAAAAATACAAAAAAGCGGCAAGCCCAGACACACCTTTGATGAAATGTTTGAACTCGCTATGGGATTCCTATCAAGCCCTTGGAAAATATGGGGTTCTGGCGAACTGCACTTGCGCAAAACAGTGCTCAGATTGGCGTTTTCGGAGCGTATTCCGTACTGCCGAGAAAAGGGCTATTTGAACCCAAAAAAATCGTTACCTTTCAAGGTCTTAGGAGGCATAAACATGGTGGGAAATAAAATGGTGCTGTGAGAGAGGATTGAACTCTCGACCTCTCCCTTACCAAGGGAGTGCTCTACCACTGAGCTACCACAGCAATTTTTTCCCATTTAGCTACCCCGGCGGTTACCCCGGAGCAGGTGGACTCTGAAAAAGCCCTTTAGTTTCAGTCTTTTTGGTCCGTAGAGCCGCCCCTTACCAAGGGAGTGCTCTACCACTGAGCTACCACAGCTGACCTTGCGCTTGTCCACCTTTACGGCTGGCGGAACGCGCGAACGGGCGGCTTTTGCCACATGGCCCGGCCTTGCGCAAGTGCACGCGCGTCCGTGCATGCAATTCCTCCACCACCTTCGCGGCCTGTCCGGGCATGCTTGTCCAAGCTTGAATTTTGCCTGAATTTGACGCCAATGAAAGCAGGCAAGTCAGGGGTTCCATGCAAGACAGCGGAAACGATCGCAAGAAGGCGGGCAGAAGTGCGCAGCTTCGCGAGGCGTTGCGTGCCAACCTGCAACGGCGCAAGCAGCCGTCTGTGAAGCCGGAAACATCGGCAACGGCGGACGAACCTGCAATGTTGCGGCGCGCCGACCGCCTCAAACCGCGGCTTGATCCACGACGGGAAGGTAGCGACCGTGAGCCGGACGGGGAGTGAATACCGCCTGTGTGCGCAACATCTGGCGCGCTTGCGGCAAGGGGGACCATGAGATAGAGGAACGCCACACCCGCCACCCCGAAAAGTGCATGGGAAACCAAGTCGCTGATGGCGCAGGCCCGGCTTTTGATCTGGCTGGGCAAGCGTAAATGCGGCGCATGGAAAGCAATTGAATGGACAAGATTGTAGTTGAGGGCGGATCGACGCTGAACGGTGTCATCGCGGTATCCGGGGCCAAGAACGCAGCGCTGCCGCTGATGATAGCGTCCATGTTGACGAGCGAGCCGCTGGTGCTGGAAAACGTTCCGCATCTGGCGGATGTGGAATCCCTGATCCGCATCCTCACCAACCACGGCGTCGACTACAAGGTCGAGGGCAAGAAGATTGGCGACAATGGCGCATCCGGTCGCACCATCCATTTCCGCGCCACCGAGATCGTCGACACCACCGCGCCTTACGAACTGGTTTCGCGCATGCGCGCCAGTTTCTGGGTCATCGGTCCGCTGATCGCGCGTATGGGCAAGGCCCGCGTGTCACTGCCCGGCGGCTGCGCCATCGGCACACGTCCGGTGGACCTGTTTCTCGACAGCCTGCAGGCGCTGGGCGCCAAGCTCGAGGTGGAGGCAGGCTATGTGGTGGCCGAGGCAAGGAACGGCCTGCGCGGGACGCACTACCGTTTTCCCAAGGTTTCTGTCGGCGCTACCCATTGTGCTCTCATGGCAGCGTCGCTGGCCCACGGCCAGACGGTGCTTGAAAACGCCGCCCGTGAACCGGAAGTGCTTGATCTTGCCAACTGCCTGATTGCCATGGGCGCAAGGATCTCAGGCGCTGGAACGTCGACGATTGTCATCGATGGCGTCGAGCAGCTTGGCGGCGCGCGCCATCGCGTCCTGCCGGACCGCATCGAGGCGGGAACCTATGCCTGCGCCGTCGCAATGACCGGCGGCGATGTGCTGCTGGAAGGCGTCACTGCCGATCTGCTGAAGCGGCCACTTGAAATACTTGGCCTTGCCGGTGTCGATATTGAAGCGCGCAACAATGCAATCCGCGTCTCGCGCAACGGTTCGGGCCTGCGCCCGGTCGATATCACCACGGCTCCTTTTCCGGGCTTTCCGACCGATCTGCAGGCGCAGTTCATGGCCTTGATGACCCGCGCCGAAGGCGTGTCGCGCATCACCGAGACGATTTTCGAAAACCGCTTCATGCACGTCAGCGAGTTGGCGCGTCTCGGCGCCCATATCGGCCTCGACGGGCAAACGGCGATTGTAACAGGCGTCGATCACCTCGACGGCGCACCGGTGATGGCGACGGATTTGCGCGCCTCGGTTTCACTGGTGATCGCCGGCCTCGTTGCCCGCGGGCAGACCACGGTCAGCCGGATCTATCATCTGGATCGCGGCTTCGAGCGCCTGGAAGAGAAACTACGCAATTGCGGTGCGCGCATTGAGCGCATATCTGCCTGATGGCAATTCGCCACGGCGGCATGATCGGATCGGGAGACGGATGCATATGGAACGGTTGAAACTGATCGCACTGGACGAACAGGACCTCCAGGTGATCGCCGCCCATTGCCAGGATGCCGTATTGAAGGCGTTTGAAATCGAGTACCTGCCGCGCGAAAAGCGGCTGGTACTGGCGATGAACCGCTTTGTCTGGGAAGCTGCGGTTGAAAAGCGCCGCGATTTTGAGCGCCGCCGCACGGTGCTGCACTTCGAGCGCGTGCTTTCGGTGCGCTCGCGTGGCGTGTCGCGCACCGATAAGGACCAGATCCTGTCCCTGCTGACGATATCGTTCGTTGCAAGCGAGCAGCCTTCCGGCACCATCGAACTGGTGTTCTCTGCCGGCGCCTCGATGCAGATCGATGTCGAATGCATCGAAGCGCAAATGGCGGACATGGCAGCCGCATGGGGAACGGCTTCGCGGCCGGATCACAGCCTGTGAACAATGCCGGCCGCAATCCTGCTCCGGGACCCCGGCGCCTCGACGCGTCGCGGCCTGGTTTCGAGCAGGAATTCCAGCGATTGCTGACAGCCAAGCGCGAAACGCTGGAAGATGTCGACGCCGCAGTCCGCGCCATCATCGCCGATGTCCGTGCTCGCGGCGATGCGGCATTGATCGACTATACAGCAAAGTTCGACCGTCTCACCCTGACAGCACAGACCTTGCGCATCTCAACGGAAGAGATGGATGCGGCGCTGGCGAAAATTGACCGCCCGACGCTCGAGGCGCTGGAATTGGCGCATGCCCGCATCCTGGCCCATCACGCGCGCCAGAAACCGGTCGATGATCGCTACGTTGACGCGATCGGCGTCGAGCTCGGTTCGCGCTGGACGGCGATTGCCGCGGTTGGCCTGTATGTGCCAGGCGGAACCGCTTCCTATCCGAGCTCAGTGCTGATGAATGCCGTGCCTGCCAAGGTCGCTGGCGTCGGCCGCGTGGTCATGGTGGTGCCAACACCGGACGGCTCCATCAATCCGTTGGTGCTGGCAGCCGCACGCATTGCTGGCGTTGATGAACTGTACCGGATCGGTGGCGCGCAAGCCGTTGCCGCACTCGCCTACGGCACAAAATCGATTGCCCCTGTTGCCAAGATTGTTGGCCCCGGCAACGCCTACGTGGCTGCCGCCAAGCGGCAGGTATTCGGCCAGGTCGGCATCGACATGATCGCCGGCCCG
>JBGSTD010000054.1:0-60392 GCA_041736675.1 Salaquimonas sp. | reverse complement strand
GAACATCCGGTAGACACCCGGCGAATTGGGAAGATGTTTGACAAATTCGGAAATCACGTCTGCTCCGCGCAAGGCTGCCAAGCCTTCTGCGGCTTGCGGCGGAGTGGTCTCCTCCCAGACAATGGCATCGCCTGTGGTGATCGTCAGGTCAGGTTTTTTTGCGGGATTCTGATTCATGCCATTGTATATAGATCAGCGATGGTCACGCCGAAAGCTATTCGTTGATGCCGTCGACATCGACAGGCTTCCATGCCAGATGTTGCCCGCCATCAAGCGCAATCATCTGACCGGTCACTGATTTTGTACGCCATAACCAAAGGATGGTATCGCCAAATTCTTCCAGTAAAGGCGCGCGTTTCAATAAGAGGGATTCGACCTGCCTGTCAAAATCATCCTGTGATTGGCGCTGATTGGGCAAGGTAGGACCGGGGCCAATTCCATTGACACGGATTTTGGGAGCCAGTTCCTGCGCCATCGTCTTGGTTGCAGTCAGTAATGCGGATTTCGACAAGGTGTAGGAATAAAATGTCGGGTTTGGTGCAAGAACCCGCTGGTCAATCATGTTGACGATCAATGCCTCGGTGAGCCCGGCTTGTTTTGCCATTTCAGCCGCCAATATAGAAGGTGCTTTGAGATGGATTGCAAAATGGCGATCCCAGAGCGTTTCGTCGAATGACAAAACACTGTCGGGTTCAAACACGGATGCGTTGTTGACCAGCAGGTCGATACTTCCAAATGCCCGGACTGCATCGGCAAAAAGCGCCCTTGTTTCCGCAACATTCGTCAAATCGGCACTGAAAACCTCGGATTTAACCCCAAACTGGCGCAATTCCTGGCAGATCGCCTCGGCATCGCCTTTTGAATGATCATAGTGGACGATGACATTGGTGCCATTGGCTGCCAGCGAACGGGCAATGGCTGCCCCAATTCTTTTTGATGAACCTGTTACAAGCGCGTTTTTGGGTATTGCCGTGTCAAATGTGCCGTCGGGCATAGGGTGCTGTTCCTGGTCAAAACGAAAATGCGGTCCATACATAAATGGCGTAGGTTGCGATCATGGCAACCCCTACACGCTTGCCAATCTTGAATTTCCAGTGGGCAAGGATTGCCAGTACCACTGCGCATGCCAGCATCGCCCAAACATCAACGATGAAGAAGTGCGGATCAACCTGCATCGGGCTGATCACGGTTGCTATGCCCATGATCGAGCCTATGTTGAAAATATTGGACCCGACCACATTGCCAATCGCAAGCGATGAATTGCCGCGAATGGTTGCCATTACAGAGGTAGCCAGTTCGGGAAGAGATGTTCCAACGGCAACAATCGTAAGCCCGATCACTGCATCGGAGACATTCCAGCGTTTTGCAATCGAAGTCGCCGCATTCACGGTCAAATCTGCCCCGAATGGCAGCAAGACAAGTCCGAGGATCAACATTCCGCCAATGACGAGATTGGAAGTCGGCACTGATGCCACTTCGTCGTGATAGTCGGGCGCCGTATCACCATTGGCGTTTCTTGCAGAACGGATCTGATCGTAAATAAACAATCCAAGCAGAACAAGAAGTATCACGCCTTCCAGCCTGCTCAAGCCGCCATCAAACATCATGGCAATGAAGACGACCGTGACGCCGATCATCACCAGCATGTTTCGTCCTATGCCGGCATCATCGCAACGTGATGCGGCAATCAGTGCTGGAATACCCATGACCAGGAGGACGTT
The DNA here is from genome assembly GCA_041736675.1 of Salaquimonas sp. GTDB lineage: Bacteria > Pseudomonadota > Alphaproteobacteria > Rhizobiales > Rhizobiaceae > Salaquimonas. Next base: position 58,671 of record JBGSTD010000054.1, on the reverse strand, counting down.
TGCTATGTTCGAGCCAACAACATTGCCAATCGCGATGCCTGCAGCACCGTTTAGCGCAGCCTTGACTGAAATGAAAAGTTCAGGCGCAGAAGTTCCGAAAGCAACAATGGTGAGGCCGATAATCAATGCCGGGATGTTTAGTTTTTCGGCGAGGCCAACAGCGCCCTTGACCAGAACATCACCACCAACAACCAACAAAACAAGGCCGCCAATCAGCCATAGAAAATCTAGCATGTGAACCCGAAAATTGAAGGAACTGCCCGGACGCGGATCAGTATGGTGTCAAGAGTAGGAAATGTTGTTGTCATATAGGAAATGACTTTGGGGTTTGAAACCCCTAAAATGCTATTTATATGAACTAATTTGTTCCAAAGATGCTTGCACTGTCACAACATGCCGCGAATGATATGCACGCATTAACTGAAAATTAACCATTTTGGTCGCCTTCAGGTTGATTAAAATGTGGCAATGCCAGCCTGCCACAGCTGCCCGATTATCGCCTTTTTCTCGACATGCTTCCTCAAAACCTTCGCCTGATTTCACTTTTACAGTGATTGGCAGTGCAACGAGGAATGATGAACATGCGTAGATTTCAAAAAACGATCCGTACGATGGCTTTGGTATTGCTCACATCAGCAGGATTGGGCGGAGCTTCTTTGGCTGCCGATCTGTCAACAGCCACTGATCAATCCATTGAGCCGCAATTTGACCCTGTGCAGAACAGTTCAATCTGGAATGGTGCCTATGCAGGTCTTTATGGCGGGCTCAACTGGAAGAGTGTCGGCGTCATGGGTGCCGGTGATCTTGATCTTAATAACCAGAAAGATGTCGGCGGTTATGTGGGTATCAATCAGGAACTGGGAAATTCGCTTGTAGGCGGTATCGAGTTGATGGGCGGTTATTCAGGTGACTCTGAAAGTTTTGGTGGCGTGACCGCTGAACAGAACTGGGAAACCAGCTTGCGCGCCCGCATGGGCTATGCGTTTGAGCAGAACCTTGTTTACGGTCTTGCAGGTGTTGGAGCCACGCAGTTGAGCGTTAGCGATGCCACAGGTTCGGACACCAAATGGCTTACCGGATATACAGTGGGTGCCGGTGTCGAACGCCAGTTTACCGATCTTATTACCGGTCGTATTGAGTATGATTACTCGGATTACGGCAAGGAAAGTTTTGGCCTCGGGGCGGGGCCGACAAACGCCGACATCTCTGGCCATGGCCTTAAAATTGGTGTCGGCGTGAAGTTCTGAGCAAAGGAAAAGGCTGAACTACCTGCACTCCTGACAATAATCGGCGGCGATGGATCAATCGCCGTCGAGTAGATTGCCGAGGCCTCCCAATACAGAGCCTTCTCCTTTTGTCGAACCGCGTCCCGGCACAGCCTGAAGCATGCGTCCGGCGAGACGCGAGAAGGGCAGGGACTGGATCCAGACTTTTCCGGGACCTGTCAATTTGGCAAAGAAAATTCCTTCACCGCCGAAAATCATCGACTTGACTGACCCTGCGCGAACCAGATCAAAGTCAACTTCGCCCGTGTAGGCAGCCACACAACCTGTGTCGATATGCAATTCCTCGCCCGGTTGAAGTACTTTTTCCACGGTTGATCCCCCTACATGCACAAACACCCAGCCGTCTCCTTCAAGGCGTTGCATAATAAAGCCTTCACCGCCAAACAGACCCGTCATGATGCGCCTTTGAAACTCGATTCCAAGGGAAACACCCTTCGCGGCACACAAGAATGCATCCTTTTGGCAAATCAGTCTTCCATTGACGTCATCAAGCTTGATTGCCATCACATGGCCGGGATAGGGGGCAGCGAACGCAACTCTCGCCTTGCCTTCACCCTGATGGGTAAAGACCGTTGTAAAAAGGCTCTCACCTGTGATCAGCCTTTTGCCTGCGCCCAGCAATTTGTCCATGAAGCCGCCACCACTTTGGTGCGAACCGTCACCAAAAACAGTCGTCATTTCGATGTCCGGATCCTTGAACATCATTGATCCGGCTTCAGCGATTGCAGATTCACCCGGATCCAGTTCCACTTCAACAAATTGTGTTTCAAGACCCTTGATCTCGAAATCGATGTCATCTGCGACACCACCAACACGACTATGCCTGGAAACAGGGATTTTTGGGATGGATCCGAATACCATGATGGGTCACTTTCCTTTTGTGAGAGAGATCTGCAGGATTGTCCTGTTTGGAAATCCAGTAGTAAAATCCTTGGGTGAAATCTTTTTGTGCAGTTGATTGTCTGGACGTTCGCGTTTTGCAGTCGCCGTATTAAAATCAGCGCATTGTTCGACAATTGCCGTCATGGTTTTTCCATGGATCAAGCCCCATCACGCAATGAGTGACTTTCCATGAAATGCCGGCGAACCCACCTTTGTCATTGATCATGTAGTACACAGAGCGATGCTTGCCGTTGGTCAGGTGTGCCTTGGCCATGCAATATCGGCGGGTAACTTGCGAACCATCAAACCGCGTCGTCCGATGCTCATGCATTTTCGTCAGTTCGGACAATTCAAATCCGCGCTGCCATGTGTTTCTTTCTGCCCAGTTGAAATCCGCGATAATCCTGCCTTCAACTGTTGCATCGTCGCATTGGGGAAATTCGCCCGCTTTTGCCGTGCCAAGTCCAATACAAAGCAGGAGGAAGGCCGCAAATAGGGTATTCAACAGGCGGAAGAAAATGGACTTGCTTTCATTTCTGGTGGCAGCGATTGTTCTTGCTTTTGAAATGCGTGTCATTCGGCATGACCCTTCAGGTTGATATCATGGAAGACAGGATTGATCATGCGCCGGGGATTTTCAAGCGGGAAATTGGAACAAGGTTTAATTCAGGTTCTTTCAGCCGTAAGTCGTTTGACAGACCAGCTTGCATTGCCCTTTTGAGTGGCAAGAAGCTGGGTCAGTTCCGGCAGGATCAGGTTCATCTCAGCACCTAGCTTGAACGGCGCATTTCGAATAATCATTCCACATCCATACAGCTTGGGTATTGTCCCTGGCTTGTCGATCTGCATTTCGAGACAAATCAGATCAGATATTTCGCGTTCCATTAAAAGATTTTTAAACCCCTGAACTTCCAGAGGGTGTTTGAGCGGATACCACAAGGCCACCGTACCGCCAGACCAGCGTTTTGCAGCCATCGTCACCGACTGGGCCATCCGCCAAAAATCACCAGCGATTTCAAACGGCGGATCAATAATCATCATGCCGCGTTTTTCTTTGGGTGGAATTTGTGAATTCGGAATGAGCCAGCCGTCAAGGTTGAGAATACGTGCCTGATAATTGCCTTCAAATAGCGACTTCAACGATTCAAAGGCGGGCGGGTATAATTCAATTGCCGACAGGCGATCCTGATTGCGCATGGTCTGATAGGCAAGAAAGGGCGATCCGGGATAAAGCCTGTTTCCCTCTCCATTGGTTTTGCCAATCACAAGTTCAAGATAAGGCTTGAGAAGTTCGGCAACTTGCGGCGAGGGTTTCCAGTTTTGCAGCCTTCCTACGCCATCAACCCATTCCGGTGCCTTGCCTGCATGGTTCATTTTGTCCGAAGTAGGCAACTCATACATGCCGGAACCTGCATGGGTGTCGATCACTCTGAAAGCCTTTTCCTTCGACTTGAGATGTTCGATGATGCGAACCAGAATGATGTGTTTGAAAACATCGGCAAAATTGCCCGCATGAAACTCGTGGCGATAATTCATCCGCGGACCTGAAAAGTTTGAGGAATGGTATTAGCGTGCATATTTGTTGTTGCCGATCGATGGCGAAAACAAGGTGCCACCGGTTCCAGGTTTTCCGGAATTGGAAACAGCAATGCGTGAACCGCTTAACCGGACTTTGCCGGAGGCAACCAGTTCGAGCGCGTGCGGATAAAGCCGGTGCTCGGCTTCAAGAACGCGCTTTTTCAGGCTGTTGTCTGAATCTGCCGCCTCCACCGCAATCGCGGCTTGTGCAATGATTGGCCCGCCATCGAGTGTCTCGTCTACAAAATGGACAGTCGCGCCATGTACCTTTACCCCTGCGAGCAGGGCACGGTGATGAGTGTCAACACCTTTGAAAGCGGGCAGCAGGCTGGGATGAATATTGAGTATTTTGCCGCGAAATTGCTTGACAAACTTCTCTGACAGTATCCGCATATAGCCAGCGAGGCAGATTATATCCGGTTTTTCTTGCTTCAAGACTTCTTCAAGAGCTGCTTCGTGTTCCTGTCTGCTTGTATACAACTTGTGGTCAAGAACTATTGAGGGAATGTTGTGTTTGCGGGCTATTTCCAATCCACCCGCACCCGGAACGTTGGTAATGGCAAGGGTGATCAGGGCGGGGTAGTCGTTTGCCATACTCGCCGCCAGCAGGCTTGCCATGTTCGAACCGCGACCGGAAAACAGCACGGTAACCCGCTTTCGATCCTTTTGTTCGTTTGAACCGGCAACTTCCTTGTTCATTTGAGCACACCACGATACGTGACAGAAACGGTTTTGCGCCCGGTCAGTACGCCGACAACGCTCACTCTCTCATTTTCACGGCGCAGGACAGTTGCAACATTGTCCACGTTTTCAGGGCTGACGATAACAATCATTCCGGTTCCGCAGTTGAAAGTTTTCAGCATTTCAGATTCGGAAATCGAACCTGTCTCGCGAAGCCATTGAAATACTGGAGGCAGTTCGACGGCATCAAGATCAACATCAGCGGCAAGTTCCTTGGGTAGAACCCTTGGAATATTCTCTGTAAATCCGCCGCCGGTAATGTGTGCCATGGCCTTGATCGCGCCGGTTTCTGCGATGGCTGCCAAAAGGGGTTTTACGTAAATTCTGGTGGGTGTAAGAAGTGCATCTGCCAGAGTCTGGCCCTTTGCAAAAGGAGCCGGCGCATCCCATGCGAGTCCAGATTTTTCCACCAGTTTTCGCACCAGTGAATATCCGTTTGAATGAACTCCGGATGAAGCAAGGCTGAGAATGATATCCCCCTCGCTAATGTCTTTGCGGGGTAACAGGGTGCCTCGTTCGGCAGCGCCAACTGCAAAGCCTGCAAGATCATAATCGCCCTTGGCATACATACCCGGCATCTCGGCGGTTTCTCCGCCAATCAATGCGCAACCTGCCTGCCGGCAACCTTCGGCTATGCCTTCAACAACACTTGCCGCAGCCGTAACATCGAGTTTTCCTGTTGCAAAATAGTCGAGAAAAAACAGCGGCTCCGCACCCTGGACGATGAGATCGTTGACGCACATTGCGACAAGATCAATGCCGACCGTATCATGCCTGCCGGCGTCAATGGCGATTTTCAGCTTGGTACCGACCCCGTCATTGGCCGCTACAAGAACCGGGTCCTTGAAGCCTGCTGCCTTGAGGTCGAACAAACCGCCAAAGCCACCGATTTCGCCATCTGCCCCCGGCCGGCGTGTGGAGCGGACAGCAGGTTTGATTGCATCGACCAGCGCATTTCCGGCATCGATATCGACGCCCGCATCAGCATAGGTAATTCCATCGTTTTTTGACAAAGGCCAGTCCTCGAACGTTTGTGACAGTTGCGGCAATCGGGAGTATTTGCCCTACTCAGACGCCTGATGGCTCTAGCCCTGATAAGCAGCATTGCGCAAGATAAAAGCAAACTCTTTTCGTCTTTTCAACGGTTGCATTGCCCTTTGCACTTGCCTGCCTGGTGCCATCCCACTTGCATGTCCCACTTGCCCATCACGCTTGCCTATGGACACACCTTTGGATACATACAGGAAATATCACAAAAACAGGAGCCATAGATGGGCCAGCAACACACATCACATGTTCGCCGCCAGGTCTTCTTCTGGATTATCACCAGTTTCCTGTTTTTAGGCTTCATTTGGCTTTTCAACGATATTCTTCTGCCTTTCATTGCCGGCATGGCACTCGCCTATTTCCTTGATCCGGTCGCAGACATCCTGGAACGATGGGGATTATCCCGCCTGATTGCAACATCCATCATTACATTATCATTTCTGATCATCTTTGTACTTGCCTTGATGATCCTCATTCCGGTTCTGGCATCCCAGTTTGCCGGTCTGATGGAGCGACTGCCCGTCCTGATTACCCAACTTCAATCAATGATCGCATCAACCGAAAGCACTTGGCTGCGTGATATGATCGGGGTTGAGGGAAAATCGCTTCAGGATAATCTGAACGAGATATTGAAGCAGGGCGCAGGTTTTGTTTCAACCATTCTTGGCCAGATCTGGGCATCAGGAAAATCACTGATAAATGTCGTGTCTCTGCTCGTGGTAACGCCTGTAGTTGCTTTCTACATGCTTTATGACTGGGATCAGATGGTGGCAAAGATCGATGGCTGGCTGCCGCGCAAACAACGACCGGAAATTCGTCAGATTTTTGCAGACATCGATATAGCTGTTGCGGGTTTCATCAGGGGGCAAGGAAGTCTGTGTCTGGTCCTCGGTCTTTTCTACGGTTTGTCCCTGACCATTGCCGGACTGAACTTCGGCCTTTTGATTGGATTGCTTTCCGGACTGATATCGTTCATCCCTTACGTCGGTTCCTTGACCGGGCTGGTTTTGGCAGTCGCTGTCGCATTGGTTCAATTCTGGCCTGATTATTTTTCCATTGGTCTGATCATTGCAATATTTTTGGTTGGCCAGTTTCTTGAAGGAAACATTCTTCAGCCAAAAATGGTCGGCCAAAGTGTCGGCTTGCATCCGGTTTGGCTGATGTTTGCATTGTTTGCATTTGGCTCGCTTTTCGGTTTTGTCGGAATGCTGATCGCAGTTCCTGCCGCCGCCGCGGTAGGCGTCATTGTTCGTTTTGCACTGGGCCGATATCTTGAAAGTGATTTTTATACCAGCGGCATGGATGCACTCGATGATTGACATCGGATTGGTAATCGCCAAACGGTTAAAACTGGTTCGCCCATGACAAAGAGAAAACTTTTCCCGGTACAAATTCCGCTCACATTGCCGATTGAGCCGGGTATTTCGCGTGCAGATTTATTGGAAAGTCAGGCAAACCAGCTGGCGGTCGATCTGATAGACAGATGGCCGGACTGGCCATCCAATGTGGTTGTGCTTGCCGGGCCGGTAGGTTCTGGTAAATCCCATATAGCAAGGGTGTGGGCCCAATCCAGCAATGCCATGATCATCCCCATGGCCGAAATCGTCAGTTATCAGAACATGGCAGATACAAACAATCTCGTTCTGGAAGATGCAGCAAAAGGCGCAATAGACGAAGAGGCATTGTTTCATACCTTCAATCGGGCAAAGGCCCGCGGAAATTTTATCTTCATTACCAGCCGCAGCTTCCCGTCTTCCTGGTTGATTGAACTGCCTGATCTCGTTTCGCGCCTGCGCCTTGCCCATCTGGTTGAACTTGAGGAACCCGACGACACGTTGCTCTCACAACTGATTTTCAAGCTGTTTTCCGATCGCCAGTTGGAAGTGCAGCCGCAGGTGGTTGAATATTTGGTGTCGCGGATGGAGCGCTCAATGGAAGTCGCCGGAAAGGTGGTTGATTGGCTGGACCATGAGGCTCTTTCCACACACAGGAAGATCAATCGCGCCATGGCAGCCGATGCGATGGCGGCGCTGGGGGTTTCTTGATGCGACATCACGTTGGGAGGGCATCACGTCACACAACTGTCACGGTTTGATTGCTATTGGTGTTCCTTTCACAGGGCAACGCCAGGTTCATCTTGCAATAAATCTCGTTTAATCCGTTTACTGCGATTTCTGATTTTTGCGGACAACCGGTCCGGATATGAGGTATGCTTTTCAACATGAACATTGGAATTGACACTGCTGCACCCAACGCTCCGATTGCGCTCGAAAAGCTCTTTGAAAATGCAGAGGCTTTCGCCGGGATTGATTTATTTGAAAATCCGTCGCGATTTGTAAACCGCGAACTGTCTTGGCTGGAATTCAACCGCCGGGTGCTTGAAGAAGCTGAAAACTTGAAAAACCCACTGCTCGAACGTGTGCGTTTTCTGTCGATTTCCGCCAACAATCTTGACGAGTTCATGATGGTTCGGGTTGCTGGATTGATTAATCAGGTGCGCCAGGGAATTGACTTGCGCTCGCCAGACAACATGACCCCCCGCGAGCAACTGGCAGCAGTGGAAGCTGCCGTTACCAAATTGCAAAGCGATCAACAGGCAGTTTGGTCAACTCTTGACAACGAACTTGAAACATCAGGAATTGTGGTTGCCCATCCACGTGAGCTCAAGAAGACGGATATTGTCTGGCTTGAGACCTATTTCATGGAAGAGATTTTTCCGGTCCTGACACCGCTTTCAATTGACCCGGCTCACCCGTTTCCCTTCATTCCCAATCTGGGCAGCGCATTGGTCTTTGATCTGAAAAGCCTGCGCGACGGCACCAATATGCCCGCTCTTTTGCGTTTGCCCCAAAGTATTCGCCGCTTTGTCGAAATGCCTGCGCGCCGCGACAAGAAAACCATTTTTGTTTCGATAGAGGAAGTAGTCAGCCTTTTTATCGGCAAGTTGTTTCCCGGCTACGCGGTAGGTGGTTCCGGAAATTTCAGGGTCATCCGCGACTCGGATATTGAACTTGAGGAAGAAGCGGAAGATATTGTGCGGACCTTCGAAACCGCTTTGAAACGTCGGCGGCGGGGGTCGGTAATCCGTCTTGAAATCGATTCCGGCATGCCGGAAAACCTGCAGGATTTTGTTCGCGAGGAACTTGCCAATGAAACAACGCAGATTGCGGTCTTGGGCGGTATGCTTGCGCTCAATAATCTGTCTGAAATCGTTGCGGTCGAACGTCCTGAACTGAAGTTCGAGCCTTACATCCCGAGATATCCCGAGCGGGTGCGCGAAATGAATGGCGATTGTTTTGCAGCAATCCGCCAGAAAGATATTATCGTCCACCATCCGTATGAATCCTTCGATGTCGTGGTGCAATATATCCGCCAGGCAGCCAACGATCCTGATGTGGTGGCAATCAAGCAGACGCTGTATCGTACGTCCAACGATTCGCCGATTGTTGCAGCGCTTATCCAGGCGGCAGAACAGGGCAAATCGGTCACGGCACTTGTCGAGTTGAAAGCACGCTTTGATGAGGAAGCCAACATCCGCTGGGCGAGGGATCTTGAGCGTGCAGGGGTTCAGGTGGTTTTTGGGTTTGTCGAATGGAAAACCCATTCAAAGTTAAGTCAGGTTGTTCGCCGGGAAGATGGCAAGCTGGTCAATTATGTGCACATCGGAACCGGCAACTATCATCCAATTACAGCACGGATATATACCGATCTGTCCTATTTTACAGCCGATCCCAAAGTTGCGCGCGATGTGGCGCAGGTGTTCAATTATCTGACAGGATATGCAGAACCCGATGAGTTAAAAGTCCTCGCCATTTCCCCAAGCCATTTGAAGAACCGAATTCTTCATCATATAGAGCAGGAAATAGCCCAAGTGAAAGAAGGTCGGCGTGGTGAAATCTGGGCGAAGATGAACTCTCTGGTAGACCCGGTCATTATTGATGCGTTGTATCGGGCCAGTCAGGCGGGAGTGAAAATTGAATTGATCATCCGCGGGATTTGTTGCCTGCGGCCCAATATTGCCGGTCTGTCGGAAAATATCCGCGTCCGCTCAATAGTTGGCCGTTTTCTTGAGCACAGCCGTATTCTGTGTTTTGGCAATGGTGGCGGCTTGCCCTCACAAGAAGCAATTGTTTATGTGGGTTCTGCCGATTTAATGCCCAGAAATCTTGATCGAAGGGTTGAGGTTATGGTTAAACTGGTCAATGAAACGGTCAAGCGCCAGGTAATCGACCAGATCATGGTCGCAAACCTGCTGGACAATGAACAAAGCTGGGAAATTTTGCCCGATGGAAAATCGCGGCGGATCGTGCCGAAAATAGAAACCGAGTCATTTAGTGCGCAGCGCTATTTCATGACCAATCCAAGTCTTTCGGGACGTGGGGATTCACTAAAAAATGACGCTCCAAAGAGTTTCGCCGAACAATTCTCTCGATAAGTCAGTCAGGCAACTGTTTCTGGGACAGGGGCGATTGCAACAACGATTACCGGTCGCAGTCGTGGATATTGGTTCAAACTCGGTACGTCAGGTAATCTATGAAGGCCAGACCCGGGCTCCTGCAGTGCTGTTCAACGAAAAGATCTTGTGCGGACTTGGTGAGGGGCTTGTTGCTACCGGCAAACTGAACGAAGTTGCGGTTGAGCGTGCACTGAATGCGGTGCGTCGTTTTGTGGCGCTGCAAAGGCAGGCGCATGTCAGTGACGTTCACATTCTCGCCACTGCAGCCGCCAGAGACGCATCGAATGGTGCGGAATTCATCAAGCGGGTCGAAGAAATCACCGATTGTGCCGTTGAGGTGCTGACCGGCGAAATGGAAGCCTATTATTCAGGACTTGGAATCAAGAGCGGTTTTCACAAACCTGAAGGGATTGTCGGTGATCTTGGCGGTGGATCGCTGGAGTTGATCGGTATCAATGGCGGCATATCCAAAGGCATATCATTGCCGCTGGGGGGGCTTCGGCTGCGTGAGCTTGCGCATGGCAATCTCGATGAGGCGCGCAAGATTGCCCGCGACCATATCCGCAAAAACTCCGTGGAGTGGCCGAGCGCCGGACGGACTTTTTTTGCAGTTGGAGGTACTTGGCGGTCGTTGGGTAAACTCCACATCGCCAATCATCAATACCCGCTCCCCGCTGTTCACGACTATGAAACCGATGCCGCGGAAATGGGCCGTTTCTGCGCTAGGGTGAGTTCTCGTGATCTTGAGGATATTCGTGGAATGGGTGCCGTTTCCAAGAACCGGCGCGAGTTGTTGCCATTCGGCGCCGTCGTGCTGCAGGAAATCATTCATCGCTACAAACCCGAAATCATTGCGACGTCTTCGCTTGGGGTTCGCGAAGGATTTTTGTATTCGCGTCTTTCAAAGAAAGAGCGGGAAAAGGATTCTCTCCTTGTAGCCACGAGAGATCTTTCCATTCTGCGCGCCCGTTCGCCGCAACATTGCGTCGAATTGGCGGTGTGGACCAGCATGGCATTTTCACAACTCGGCGTTATCGAAACTGAAAACGAACAACGCTATCGGCTTGCCGCCTGTTATCTGGCCGACATCGGTTGGCGCGCTCATCCCGATTTTAGGGCACAACAGGCCTTGGAAGTGATTGCCAATGCCGGTTTTGTAGGGATAAACCACGAGGGCAGGGCCTATCTGGCGATCGCCAGCTATCACCGTTATCAGGGGCTATCATCCAAGGTGGGCGCGCCCAAAGTTGCATCGCTTGCCGGGGGATCAGTAACCAGAAAAGCCCGCTTGCTGGCTGCCTTTTTCAGGGTGTTGTACCTTTTGTCAGCATCAACGCCGGGAGTTTTGCCAAGAATAGGACTTCGCAAGACCGGCGCAGAGACAGTTGAACTTGTCCTGCCTGTTGATTTGACAAACCTGTGGGGTGAAAGGCCACAAGAACGTTTGATCCAGTTGAGCAAAGAATCAGGTTTCAGTTTTTCCGTTGTCTTCGAGTGATGGAGCTTATTCGGCGGCGACATCCAGCGGGGTGGATATCTTCCTGCCTGCCTCCAGATCGACCATCACAATCTTTCGGTTCTGATAGGAAATTGCCAATTTGCCAGCTTTGAGACGAAGGGCCTTTTCACCAAAAACCTGACGCCGCCAGCCAGTGAGGGCCAGAACCTCAGCATTGTCATCGGCGGCAATTTTTTCAAGGTCATCGACGGTCGCAATGATTTTTGGTGCAACCCCGTTTTTTTCCGCGACCAGTTTCAACAGGAGTTTCAGCATTTCCGTCGCTGCGCTGCAGCCCTCTGGCGCCTGCTGCTGTTTAGGCATTTTAGGCAGTTCGTCTTTCGTCGCATTGAGAACGGTCTGGGTTAACGAAAGTATTGCATTGCCCCAGCGGTTTTTGTCAAATCCGCGGGAAAGGCCGCGAAAACGCTCCATGTCATCCATCGTGCGGGGCGGATTGCCACACACCTCGTATATCGCTTCATCCTTGATAATGCGCCCGCGCGGTACATCATTTTTCTGGGCCTCGACTTCGCGCCATTCTGCAAGCATTTGCAGCATCATCAAATCGCGTGGTTTTCGTACCCGCAGTTTCAGTCGGCGCCACGCATTTTCCGGCGGCATTTCATATGTCTCGACTGAAGTGAGAATTTCCATTTCCTCGCGCACCCATTCGGCTCGGCCCTGTTCCTCAAGGTTTGCCTTGAGGGACTGATAGACGCTGCGCAAATGGGTGACATCCGCTATCGCATAGTCAAGCTGCTTGGTTGTAAGCGGGCGGCGTTTCCAGTCGGTAAAACGCGAGGACTTGTCGACGGTTGCACCGGTTATCTTGAAGACCAGCTGATCATAGGAAATGCTGTCACCAAAACCGCAGACCATGGCAGCGACCTGGGTATCGAAAACCGGATGCGGAATAAGTGCCCCCAATTTGTATATGATCTCGATGTCCTGACGTGCTGCGTGGAATACCTTCATCACGCTCTCGTCTGCCATCAGTTCAAAAAACGGGGTAAGGTCAATGCCCGGAACAAGCGGATCAATCACATATCCTTCGCCGCCATTTGTCTTGGGAGTTGCACACTGGATCAGGCAAAGCTCTGGCCAGAAGGTAGACTCTCTTAAAAATTCTGTATCAACTGTGACAAATTCTGCTTTGGCGAGGTGTTGGCAGGCTACTCGTAGTTCTTCCGTTTTCGTGATTATGATCATCTACAACCTTCATCGGGCTACCGGGATACCGGAATTGGTGGGACAGACAAACATATTGCGGAATTTATTGCAATTGCCTACCCATACTTCCTGATGGGTAGTCACTGGAAAATGCAAATTACAACCGTGGTTTTGCGCTAAAAACGATAAGAAACTTGACAAATCCGGCCTGAAATGTGTTTGTCCGCATCGAATTGACAGCACGACTCCTTCAAGGGGAATTGCCCGTTTAAACCCTTTTCCTGATATTTTCAGCCGAGACACTCATGACCCTGCATCGCTATCGCAGCCATCGCTGCAATGAACTTCGTAAAGACCATGTCGGAACTTCGATTCGCCTGTCCGGCTGGGTGCACCGTGTCCGTGACCACGGAGGACTTTTGTTCATTGACCTGCGCGATCACTATGGAATCACCCAGATCGTTGCCGATCCTGATTCTCCAGCATTCAGCACAGCAGAAAAGGTCCGCAGTGAGTGGGTGATCAAGGTTGATGGCGAGGTGAAGGCACGCTCGCCCGAAACGATTAACAAGAACCTGCCAACAGGCGAAATCGAGATTTTTGCAGGCGATATCGAAATTCTTTCAAAAGCCGATGAATTGCCGCTGCCGGTATTCGGCGAGCCGGATTATCCCGAGGACACACGCCTCAAATACCGTTTTCTCGATCTGCGCCGCGATACCCTGCACAAGAACATCATGCAGCGCACCCGCATCATTGCTGATATGCGCCGCCGCATGAATGAAGTCGGATTTACCGAGTTTGCTACACCAATCCTGACTGCCTCTTCGCCCGAGGGAGCCCGCGACTTTCTGGTTCCTTCCCGCATTCATCAGGGAACTTTCTACGCGCTGCCCCAGGCACCTCAGCAGTACAAACAGCTGATCATGATGTCCGGTTTTGACCGATATTTCCAGATCGCCCCGTGCTTCCGCGATGAAGACCCGCGCGCCGACCGGCTGCCCGGTGAATTTTACCAGCTCGATCTTGAAATGAGCTTTGTCGAACAGAACGATGTTCTGTCCACCATGGAGCCGGTTCTGCGCTCGGTGTTTGAAGAGTTTGCCGAAGGCAAGCCTGTTACGCAGTCTTTCCGCCGCATTGCCCACGATGATGCAATCCGCACCTATGGGTCAGATAAACCTGACCTGCGCAACCCGATTGAAATGCAGGACGTTTCCGAGCACTTCCGCGGTTCAGGCTTCAAGGTGTTCAATGATATTCTGGCAGCGAACGAAAAGAACCAGGTCTGGGCCATTCCAGTCAAGGGCGCAGGCAGCCGCAAACATTGCGACCGCATGAATTCCTGGGCGCAAGGCGAGGGCCAGCCCGGCATGGGCTATATCTTCTGGCGCGAAGTCGACCCAAGTGGTGGTGGAGACGGCGAAGGTGCTGGTCACGGTTTTGGCGCAGCGGTTAAAAGTGATGCTTCGGCACTCGAGGAATTACGAAAGACTGGAGTAATTTACGATAGTCAAGGAAATCGGTTTCTAGAGGCTGCAGGCCCAATTGCAAAGAATATTGGACCTGAAAGAACGGAAGCGATCCGCAACCAGCTTGGCCTCGAGCTCGGCGATGCCGTTTTCTTTGCCGCTGGCGATCCGAAGAAATTCGCAACCTTTGCCGGCCATGCCCGCAACAAGGCGGCTGAAGAGGCAGGCCTGATCGACGAAGCGAAGTTCGAACTCTGCTGGATTGTCGATTTCCCGTTTTACGAATGGGACGAGGACAACAAGAAGGTTGAGTTCGCCCACAACCCGTTCTCGATGCCCCAGGGCGGAAAGCAAGCGTTGGACGCTGCCGATACGCCTGAAAAACAGTTGGCGCTCAAGGCATACCAGTACGACCTCGTCTGCAACGGTTTCGAGATTGCATCGGGCGGTATCCGAAACCATCTGCCGGAAACCATGGTGAAGGCTTTTGAAATTGCCGGACTCGACAAACAGACCGTGATCGACCGTTTCGGCGGGCTCTACCGGGCTTTCCAGTATGGCGCTCCGCCCCATGGCGGCATGGCAGCCGGTGTTGACCGCATCATCATGCTCTTGGTCGGCGCGAAGAACCTGCGTGAAATCACCATGTTCCCGATGAACCAGCAGGCTCAGGATCTCCTGATGGGTGCTCCTTCAGGCGTTTCAGCCGCGCAGTTGCGTGATCTGAATATCAGGGTGAACCCGAAAAAGGATGGGTGACGGCATCCAAAGGCTGAAAGCTTTACTTCTGCGGCTTTGCCCTTATGCTCCGGAGTGTGCGTAATCGCACTTGGGTGATTGCGGATTTCAGATACTGGCTGATACGGGGTCCATTTTCATAAGGGAATTGTCATGTCGCCAATAAAATCTATCAACATTACTATATTAGCTGCCAGTTTCGTATTTTTCGCGGCCTTCGCACAGGCTGAGGAGGTAACCGTGATTGAGGTGCCCTGCCTTTGCAAACTGGGTCACAAGGAAGGTCACTACAAGGGGATCATCGGAGTCACTGACGAAAACCGGGATTTTGTCCGCAGCTTGATCGAAACCGGAAAACTGGTAGTAGGGCAACAAATCACCCTTGAAGGAAAAGGGTGCAAGGCGGAAAACTGGCCCTTGCCCAAGCAGGTTCCGGTTTGTGGCCAGACCAGTGTCCGCATAAAAGATGCCAATGGCAACAAGACCACAACCATGGTCGATAACAGCGAGTTTGATGGCCCGATCACAGTCTCGATCATCTCAAATGGTGGGATACCACTGGGTGATGATGCGCCAGATGGAACACCTCGGGTCAATGAGAAACGATGGCCCAAGGCCATCACCATTAATGTGCTGGGAATTTCACAATAAAGGCCACAACTGGCATTTTTGCCCATTCAATTCAATTTTGCCACATTCTGGGTGTTTACACGCTCAAACTTTGTTTTGCCCGGTTACGTTCGGGCGAAACAAAATCACAATCATCCATTCATTCATTCATCGAAACGGCTGCAAAATGCGGGCAGATAACATTCTTATGCGAGCACGTACCGTCCTGTTCATGCTTTGCGCTGTCTTTGCTGTTTCCGGGTGCCAGATCACCTCCGATACCGCGGTGGTTGAGCCGGAGCGCAGCTATGATCTCGCTTCACTCAAGACAGCGCGAATCCTGTCACGTGAAAACCTGCGGTTTTTTCCTTCCAGCGGAATTGACAGTGCCCGCACAACAGGTTGGGCGTTGAGCGGATTACCTCAGCTTGAAGACGGCACATTCGACATGTTGGCACTTTCAAGCGGCGGACCTGACGGCGCGCTCGGCGTTGGTGTCTTGAACGGCCTTTCAGCAGGCAAGCGCCGCCCGGTCTATGAAGTGGTAACCGGTATCAGCACGGGTGCGCTGATCGCACCGTTTGCCTTTCTCGGCCCGAGATATGACAACCTTTTGAAAGACCTTTATACCGGGAAACAGATTGAGGGCCTTATCGGTGCGCCGAACTATTTCCGCGCACTGGCAGGCGGCGCCCTGTATCAGCCGACCAATCTGCGCGAATTGATCAACACGCTGGTTACCCGGGAGTTGATGTTTGAAATTGCCCGCCTGAGCAACAAGGGAAGAAGGCTCTATGTGGCGACAGCCAATATGGATGCGGATGAGTTGACCGTCTGGGACATGACCCGGATTGCTGCTCTAGGCACGGAAGAATCGCTTGTACTTTTCCGGCAGGTTATTGAGGCGTCCATCTCCATTCCCGGTGCTTTTGAGCCGATCCGCATCACGACCCAGACCCCGACAGGACCCATCGAGGAATTGCACGGCGACGGGGCCTTACTGGCCAATTTTTACATTGATCCCGAGATGGTTCCTTCTGAATTCCTGTCAAATTCCAACATCTATGTGATCTTGCACAACCAGCTAAAGCCCAAGCCCGCCGCCCAGCAGGCAAGCATGGTTCCGTTGCTGAAGAAATCGGTTACATCACTCAGCCGTTCGAGCATGATCCTGCTTCTCCGCCAGAATTGGCGCGAGGCAAAGGCAAAAGGCATTCCGTTCAACTACGCCAATTTGCCGCCCCAGTGGCCGACAGTTTCTGCCCTTGATATCGACCGGGGGTACATGACCAAAACCTACCAGTACGGCTATGATCTGGCCCTGGATAATTCTGTATGGAACAGCATCGAGCCATAGGCGAAAGTGTATTTGGCTGAAGCCTGGTCAAAAATAAATTCTCCAGTTGATTTCAGATTGACCTACTTGCAAAACAGGGACACCCTCGCCAATGATGGGCCGGGGCCTGACGTGACCAACAATGACCGGGAATTATCATGCAATTGGCAATCCGCGCCGTATTTGTAATAGTTGCCTTTGTGGTTTTTTCCAGCGGGTTTAGTGGTTCCGCGAATGCGCGCTCCCTGCGTGCGGATATTCCGGTCGGAGCAGGCCAGACTGTCGATGTGCATATTCCTGATGCCGCAGAGCCCCAGGGATTTTTCAAGATCAAGAAGAAAGTGCCGGTATTGCTTTATGTGCATGGCGGCGGCTGGGTCAAAGGCGACTCATCGCGTATCTACGGACTTTCCGATTATGCCAATTCTCGCGGCTATATGCTGGTGGCGATCAATTATCGCCCTGTCCCCAAAACCGATATTGACGGGCAGGTGGCAGACGTTGCCCGGGCAATCGCCTGGACACGCAACAACATTGCCCAATATGGCGGAAATCCCAAAAAGCTGGTGATCATGGGCCACTCCGCAGGGGCGCATCTGGTCTCGATGATCGGCGCACAGAAAAAGGGTGGGCAATTGAGCGGAATCATTGCCAATGATGTTCAGGCCTATGACATGGTAGCTTACGCAGGACTGCGCGAGGGCATTGACGGCGTCTATCTGGCAGCTTTTGGAACGAATCCCTCCAACTGGATCAAGTGGTCACCAGTCACCTATGTACGTAAAGGCAGCGGTTTTCCGCCGTTTCTGGTCATGTATTCCAACTCGCACCGCCCGCGCCGTGCCATTGTCTCGGTTGCATTCGCCAAAGAGCTGCAAAGGCGGGGAACACGCGTCACGCTGTTTAACGGCCACCGCTACAGCCATGGCTCGATTGCCACTCAAATCGGAAAAAGTGCTGAAGTTACAAGCGCTGTAGACAGGTTTTTGAAAGCGGTTTTTTGATAGGCATCGATCTTGTTGACACCGGATTTTTATCCTAATCATGCCTTTGGAAAATCTCCCGTTTGGCGTTCTTGATTGCAAAGTAGCGCTCTACAACTTTAATTAAGCCTGCTGCTTGTTTAACACATATTTAATAAATATCTTTGCTATTCAACTATTTACTTGATTGGCTTGAAAATTTGAGCGATTTTTCATGCACAGGTTGGGGGCGCTCGAAAAACAACCTGCTACGAAAATCGTAATCGCTTCGGTACTTCCGGGCAGGAGAGCAGGGAATGAAAATCACGAAACTACTTTTGGGCACAGCGGCAGTGTTGCTTTCTGTATCCACAGCAAGAGCGGCCGACGCAATCGTCGTCGAAGCCGAGCCAATGGAATATGTAAAAGTCTGCGACATGTACGGCAATGGCTTTTTCTACATTCCCGGCACAGAAACATGCATGAACATCAATGGTTATGTTCGTTCAACCTATGAGCATTCCAAACGCGACGAAACCAGCACAGGTGGTTTTGTTGTTGTGCCAAGCACCAACACATCCAACTGGACCGTTCGTGGCCGTTTGAACTTTGATGTTCGCAACGAAACAGAATACGGCACACTGCGCTCCGAACTGCGTCTGCAGGGCGGCGATGCAAACGCTGCCGGTGACCAGAACGTTGCCATCGACCGCGCTTTGATCAGTCTGGCCGGTTTCCGTCTTGGTTATTCAGACACATACTTCACCACCAACCATGGCTATGGTGCCGGTACTCCTGCAATCAATGACGGCTTCTATCAGTTCGATCAGGCCATCTTCTTTGATTACACAGCCACATTGGCTGAAGGCGTATCAATGACAGTCGGTGTTCAGGATTCAAGTGGTACACTGGCTGGCGGAACTGGCGCTGCGGCTACCCCGCTTACAGTGAATTCCGCTGCTTCGCCTGATTTCTATGCCGGTTTCAATGCAACCTTTGGTGCCTTGACTGTTGCCGCTACTGCTATCCGTGATAGTGGCGCGGGTGATGTAACCGCCGGTGGAGCAGCCTTCACAACGTCTGACGAATGGGTCTTCAAGGGTTCAGCAATTGCTTCCCTCGGCGATTCAGGCTGGCAGGTTGGCGGCTGGTACATCCATTCAGACAGCCCATGGACAAAGTATAACACTTCCTATGGCTTCCTGAACATTGCTAGCGTCGGTCCAAATGCCACAGCTCCTAATGGCAGCAGATCGCCAACCAATCAGCAGTGGGGTGTTCAGGTTAACGGAGCACTTTCCGACAACTTCTCTGTTTATGGCCTGTACTCGGCAGCCAGCGGCGAAGCAAATGCCGGCGATTTGTTGGCAGGCGGCTTCTTAGTTGACACCGATATCCGGCAATGGGTGATTGGCGCAATTTGGGTTCCAGCCACTCAGTTGTCAGTTCAGTTTGAATATCAAAACACATCCGGTGAATATCGCAACACTGGCGGAAACGGATATGACGTTGATACAGACGCATTCCTGGTTCGCGTAACGCGTTCTTTCTGATCCACGGTAATCCCGCAAGGGATTTCCCGGAAGAAAATGTCAGGCTACCTTTGATGGCGGTCTGATGTTACCGGAAATTTCAATGAACCGGAATATCCGGTCGAAAACGGAAGGCCCGCTCATTTGTTGAGTGGGCCTTTTTGATATTGAAGGTTAGGCAATTGGCGACAGATAATAGTTCAGGCTCAATCAGTTCGCAGGCCTCCAGGATTTTCAAATGGATCCTGATTTGCCAAGTGCAACTTATTCTGCGCTGACCGTCACATTGAACTTTTCAATGATCTCTGCTGGCGCAACGTTTCCTGCCTGCACGCCCGCTGCCATCCCCATGATCTCGGCAACCGATACCGGGCTTTCAGGCTTTGCGGCAAGTGTAATGCTGGCCTTGTCGCTCATGGCGGAAGACATGAACGTACTGATGGCGGCAGAAGCGCTGGCGGCAAACTCCGGAACCTGAAGCTGCGAGAGCACGGCACCCGCCATAAATGGCATCGCGGCGATGAGGTCCTTGGGCTCCTGACCGGATTTGGCGGCCTGCATTTCCATCACCCTCCGGGTAATGGATTGGTCATTAAGGGTATAGGTCAATTCCTCGACTGTCAGACTGGCTGCCTCGGCAAGCAGTTGCAAGAGCAATGCCTGTTTTACATTTTCATCGGGAGCTTCAGATATTTTCGTGGCGATTGTCTGGATTTTGCGGGCAACCTCGGTTGTATACCCGTTCACTTTCAAGGTCAGGTCCATCGCACCAACATTGTCGGCCGCGTATCGCATCATCGGCAAAGCAAGGTCGCCGGTTTCCACGTTCCAGCTAACTTCAACAGCCATATCCATATTGATGTTCTCGTAACCGAGGTCAAAAAACGGCTTTAGTTGCGCTGCCTGTTCACCTTCCACCGGAAAGGATTTCACATCTATGAAAAGGTCATCAATACTTCCCGATGAACTCAACTCCTTTGTTCCCTCGTCAAATTCAGTTTTGGATTGCAGTCCGCCGATGCTTAACATCGGGGTGCCATCAAGGGAAAGTTGCATTGACCCGATAGTGGCAATTCCATCAACTTTCGGAAAAGCGATAGCTTCATTTGTCATAAGGTCGGGAGTATACATGCTTTCAAGCTTTGCCCCGTTGTAAGTAAAGCTGACCTTTTGATCCTTCGGATTGACGCCCTCAAAAGAACCATTGCCGATTTCCAGCAATCCGAGCTGAAACCCGTTACCGGGAAAAACTTCCCAGTTTGAAAGGCTTATTTCGCCCTGGGTAAAATCGCCATTGATGCCGGTTTCCGTGTTGGTCGAGGCAACGCTTCCACTTGATGCGCTGATGAACAGCGTGTCGAGGGAAAACGCCTTTGCACCCTGTTGCTTCAGGCCGTTGATTTCGATCGATGGCATGTTCCAGGCGACATTGGATTCACCCTTGCTGACAAGGCGAATGGTTTCTGCCCTGCCGGTGCCCATGTCGAACGGCCAAAATGTCTCGCCAGTACCATCTCCTGCACCCGCTTTAAAATCTGTAGCCGATATCCTTTCAATGGTCAGGACAGTGTCATTTGAATTTTCAGGAATGGTCATTTCCAACTGGTTTGCATCAAGCGAATCGAATGAAAAAGTTTCGAGGTTCTCGCCTTCACCGCCGGCAACTTCCAGCGTTGCAATTTTCAGCCGCCGGTTTTTGTTCGGATTAAAGAGTTCCAGATTGGTTGCCCTGGCACCGTCATCACCTGTTTTTGTCAGGCTTTCATAGGTCAGCGTTGACCCTGCCGCCTCAACCTTCTTTTTCAAGCTTTCAAAAAATTCAATACTGTCAATGGCATGGGCAGGACTGGTTCCGCATAGGGCATATATACACGCAGTAGCCAGCAGTTGGCTTCCCATAGGAGCCAGGTGTCGTTTTCCTGTAATGATGTTATCGGCGGACTTACTCAATGTGAACAGATCAAAGGCTTTGCTGTGAAACATTTACAATTCATCCTTTTAAAGCCCCAATCAGATCAATAGAAATTAGCCAACTCCATTTTGCAATCTTATTATCAGTTGGCAGTCAAAATATTGCCCGAGAGCATGGCAGAATAACGACATAGCCTTTGGCTCTGGAAAATCTGCTATTGCCAAGAATCGCTCCTTTCGCTAACGCAACTGCATGGGACAAGATTTGATAACACCACCTGGCGGCGACGGAGCTGACGGTGGAGACGGCATAGAAAATATCGACCTGCAGAAGGCGCTGGAAGAGCGTTATCTGGCTTATGCACTGTCAACGATCATGGGCAGGGCTCTTCCCGACGTGCGCGACGGTCTGAAACCGGTGCATCGGCGCATTCTCCACGCAATGCGTGTCCTGAAACTCGATCCCAATACCGGCTTCAAGAAGTGCGCCCGTATTGTTGGTGATGTGATCGGTAAATTCCATCCGCACGGTGATCAGGCCGTCTATGATGCGCTTGTGCGCCTTGCCCAGGATTTTGCCCAGCGTTATCCGCTGATTGACGGGCAGGGCAATTTTGGCAATATCGACGGCGACAATGCCGCCGCCTACCGCTACACCGAAGCGCGCATGACTGAAGTCTCGACGCTGTTGCTTGAGGGCATTGACGAAGATGCGGTCGATTTTCGCCTGACCTATAACGAGGAAGACAAGGAACCTGTTGTCCTGCCGGGCTCATTTCCCAATCTGCTTGCCAATGGCTCGTCAGGCATTGCCGTTGGCATGGCAACCAATATTCCGCCCCACAATGCCGCTGAACTGTGCGAAGCTGCCCAGCATCTGATCAAGTTTCCCAATGCTTCAACAGAGACGCTTATCGAGAAATATGTAAAGGGACCGGACTTCCCGACCGGCGGCACGATTGTTGATGACCAGGCGTCGATCATCGAGGCATACAAGACCGGGCGAGGCTCGTTCCGCGTTCGGGCCAAATGGGAGAAGGTGGACACCGGCCGCGGCGGCTACCAGATCATCATCACCGAAATTCCATACCAGATCCAGAAGTCCCGCCTGATTGAAAAAATCGCTGACCTTTTGATCAACCGCAAACTGCCGCTGCTTGAAGATGTGCGCGATGAAAGCGCCGAGGATGTGCGCATCGTGCTTGAGCCGAAAAGCCGCACGGTTGACCCCGAGGTGCTGATGGAATCGTTGTTCAAGGTCACCGATCTTGAAAATCGTTTCTCGATGAACATGAATGTCCTTTCCGGCGGCAAGGTGCCGAAGGTCATGAGTTTGCGCGATGTGCTGCGCGAGTGGCTCGACCATCGCCGTGTCGTTCTGGTTCGCCGCTCGAAGTTTCGCCTTGCGCAGATTGAACGGCGCCTTGAAATTCTCGGTGGCCTGCTGATCGCCTATCTCAACGTTGATGAGGTGATCCGCATCATTCGTTTTGAGGATGACCCCAAGCAAAAACTGATCGACAAATACGATCTCACCGAAGTTCAGGTTGAGGCAATCCTCAACATGCGCCTTCGTGCACTTGCCAAATTGCAGGAAATCGAGATTCGCCGGGAAAACGATGCGCTGTCGGCTGAAAAGGCACAAATCGAGGCGCTGCTCGGATCAGAAGATACGCAGTGGAAGGTGCTCAACGCCGACATTGGCGAGATCCGCCGCAAGTTCGGTCCCGACACAGTGCTCGGCAAGCGCCGCACCCAGTTTGCCGAGGCCAAGGAAATCGACATCGAAGCCGTGCAGCAGGCGATGATCGAAAAGGAGCCGATCACTGTCGTGATCTCCGAAAAGGGCTGGATACGCGGCCTCAAGGGCCATTTGTCGGATTTCAGCTCACTGACCTTCAAGGAAGGCGACAAGCTAAAGGTCGCCTTTACCGCAGACAGCCACGACAAGATCATTTTGTTCACCACCAATGGCAAGTTTTTCACCCTTGGCGGCGACAAGCTGCCGGGCGGGCGCGGCCATGGCGAACCGGTGCGTGTCATCATCGATATGGAAAACGATGCGGATATCATCACTGCGTTCAAACACGATCCCAAACGCAAGCTGCTGCTGGTTTCGCGCGTTGGCAACGGGTTTACCATTCCCGAGAGCGAAATCATTGCCAATACCCGCAAGGGCAAGCAGGTGATGAATGTCAAACTGCCTGATGAGGCGCTCATGTGCGTTTTCATGGAAGAGGGGCAGGACACGCTCGCAGTCGTCGGTGAAAACCGCAAGATGCTGATATTCCCGCTTGGCGAGTTGCCGGAAATGACACGCGGCAAGGGCGTGCGTCTACAAAAGTTCAAGGATGGCGGCATGAAAGATGTGCGTCCGTTCAAGATGCAGGATGGCCTTTCCTGGCAGGATTCAGCCGATCGCACTTTCATCAAATCGAAAGACGAACTTGCCGAATGGCTTGGCGAACGCGCCCAGGCCGGCCGCATGGTGCCCAAGGGCTTCCCGCGAAACGGCAAGTTTGGGGGGTAGGGGAAGCACTTAATGTAGTGAATGGAATGATGCTTAAAGCGATGGATTGATGGGCGGTTTTGTGGACGAGGCCGCCGCAGTGTCATCCTCGGGCTTGTCCCGAGGACCCATTCCGTGATTTATCGGCTTATGCCATATTTTGCATACATGCTTGCCAGCCAAAAAGGCGGTACAATTTATACAGGCGTCACCAATGACCTGGCGAGGCGCATTGTCGAACATCGCGAAGGAACGGCAAGCAAGTTTACCCGAAAATATCAGGTAAGGCGCCTTGTCTGGTATGAAGTGTTCGAAGACGTAAGGGATGCGATCCAGCGTGAGAAAAATATCAAGCGCTATTATCGGCAATGGAAAATCAACCTGATCGAGCAGTTGAATCCTGAGTGGTATGATCTGTCCAAATTTTTGCGAGGGTAGAAACATTACGGAAAAGGTCCTCGGGACAAGCCCGAGGATGACAATCTATTCAACTCATTGGCCTTGGAACTATAGCTCACCAATCTCACTTTTTTAAAATTTTTTGAAAATGCAAATGACCTGAGACCCTTGTCTCCTTCAACTCATTCGCGAATGCTGCCGAACACCCTTTGAGGGCAAAGGAAAGCCGGAACCGTTGCGCGGCGCATTGTCGGGATACTGGTCGCGCCGGATAGATCTTGAGCACCGCCTTGTCTATCGGATAGCGGACGAACACTTGCAAATTGTCCAATGCCGGTATCATTATTGACCCTGTAAAGGTACTCCCAAGTCAGAATTTCTGACTTTCCTGGGAATGGAACAAATGGAAGTTAGGGGTCTCCGCCTGCTTTTTCATCTTGTATCCGAGACATTTCTTCGATTGATCCCGTAACCGATCTTTGCCACATCTGGATCGCGCTATCATCCGGAGATCATCATGCGTCTTTATATCGGTAACAAGAACTATTCGTCCTGGTCCTTCCGTCCGTGGATTGCCATGAAGGCGAAAGGGATCGACTTTGAGGAAGTGCTCGTTCCCTTTGACGATGCGGGAGGCAATCCGAAGTTTCGCGAGTTTTCCCCGACAGGCAAGGTGCCAACGCTGGTGGATGGCGATCTGACAATCTGGGAGTCGCTGGCAATCCTCGAATATCTGCGTGACAGGTTTCCCGAGAAAGGCTTTTGGCCGTCCGATCAAAAGGCGAGGGCGCATGCCCGCTCGATTGCCAACGAGATGCATGGTGGCTTTGGCGGCATCAGAAATGCATGCCCGATGAACATGCGGCGCGAAATTCGTTCGATCGCCATCAATGATGCTGTCCGGCGAGATGTCTCGCGCATTGAAGCGCTGTGGGCGGAATGCCTCGAAAAGTACGGCGGTCCTTTTCTGTTTGGCGGCTTCTCCAATGCTGACGCGATGTTTGCCCCCGTGGTCAACCGGCTTGAAAAATATGCCTTGTCAGACCATACGGCGGTCAAAGCCTATTCCGCCGCCATAAAAGCTCATCCGGCTTGGGTGGAGTGGGAGCGCGATGCGTTGAAGGAAACCTGGATAGTCCCGGCCGATGAGGCCTGATAAATCAGGCGGGCAAAGCAAATTCCGCTGATGTTGGTTTTGGTTTGCGCAGCTTCCACAACGAATGCCCCGCGATGGCTGTTAGGACAATTGCCCCGCCAATCAGGGTCATCGTTTCAATCTTCTCGTCAAACACCAGCCAGACCCAGATCGGCGCCAGAACCGTTTCCAGAAGATAGAACATCGCCACATGCGGAGCCGAGATGTAGCGCGGCGCCAGTGCCAGACAAAATGCAGCTATGGGAACAAGTATGGCAGCGTTGCCGATGGCCCACCCTATCTGTTCCGCATGGCTGGACCAGGCAATCACCAATGGCAATGAAAATGCCACGGAGATCACGCCGCCAAACCCGGGTGTGAGCGAAAGATCCGCATTGGATTTTCGTGTCAGGGTAATTGCCATGGCAAGAGAGGTGGCGCAGAGCAGCGCGAAAAGATCGCCAAATCCTGTACCGGCATCAATGCCGCCGCGTACAATCAGACCGACACCCACAAGCGTTAAAAGGATGGCGATCCAGGTTTCAATTTTTGGCTTTTCGCCGATCAGCCACCAGGAGAACACCGCTGCAAGCATCGGATTGAAGGCGAGGATGAAAACAAGATTGGCGGTCGAGGTGTAAAAAACCCCGAGAGTGAAGAAAATATTGTTCGCCCCGTAAATAACCGCAACGCCCAGCCAATAGGGGTTCTCAAACGGGCGCTCGGGTGTTTCGGTGGCCTTTTTTGCAAATTTCCACACGATAAAGAAGATGAGGGCAAGGATGCCGCCGCGCAGGCACATCATCAGCCACGGGTCACTTCCTGCAAGGCGGATCATCGGCACGTCAAAGGAAATCACCATCCCGCCAACAAAGCCAAGCCCGACTCCCGTTGCGGTTTTTGATTTGATAAAATTCATGCTGCCTGCTGATCCGTTTTAATGTGACCGCTGTAAACGAAATTGCCGCTGAAAGGTAGCTTGAAAATAACGGTCAAGGCTGAACTTCGATGCGTTCCCATCCGCTCATCGTCAGATGCTCCTGAGGCAGGAAACGGGTCTTGTAATTCATTTTCGCCGATCCTTTGACCCAGTAACCAAGATACACATAGGGCAGACCCATCTTTCGCGCACGGTTGATATGATCAAGGATCATGTAGCTTCCAAGGCCGCGTGCCGATTCAACCGGATCAAAAAAGCTGTAAACCATTGAAAGACCGTTTGAGAGAACATCCGTCAGGGCGGCCGCGATCAGCGGGCCTTCGCCCTTGCCGGTTATTCCTGAATCAATCCCTCTGCGACGGTACTCGATCAAACGGGTCTGCACATGGGTGTCTTCCACCATCATGGCAAAATCAAGCGCCGTCATGTCGATCATGCCGCCGTCCCAGTGGCGGGCATCGAGATAGGAGCGGAAAACGGAAAACTGTTCAGACGTTGGCGAAGCCGGCAGCTCCTGGCCAATCAGATCCCGGTTCTGCTTCAGCAATCGTCTCATGTTCCGGCTTGGCTCAAAATCATCGACCAGGACGCGGGTTGAAACACAGGCACGGCAGCCCTCACAGGCCGGACGATAGGCAATGTTCTGCGAGCGCCTGAAGCCACCCTGGGTGAGCATGTCATTGACCTGCGGTGCCTTGTCTCCAACCAGATGGGTAAAGACCTTGCGTTCCTGCCTGCCGGGCAAATACGGGCAGGGTTGAGGCGAGGTCAGATAGAACTGGGGTGTATCAAGTGCGTGTTGAGTCATAGTCCATAATACCAGGGTCCAACTAAAGAGTATGTTAGCCAGATCAAAATAACAAGCGGTGAACCAGCCTTGAGAAAGTCGGCAAAACTGTAGTGTCCCGGCCCCATGACAAGCAGGTTTGTCTGATATCCGACAGGGGTTGCAAACGAGCAATTGGCGGCGAAGATAACCCCGGTAATAAAGGCTTCAGGCGGCGCTCCGATGGCAAGGGCAATCTTGATGGCAATCGGTGTGAACAGCACGGCCGTAGCATTGTTGGAAAGGAAATTTGTCAGGATGGCGATAGCAAGAAAGAACACCGAAAGGATTGTGGCAGGCGAACTGCCTTCAAACATTTGTACTACGCCGTTGGCAATGTAGACCGCACCGCCGGTCTTTTCCATCGAAACAGCACCAGCCAGGGCAGCGGCTACAAGCATGAAGATACGCCCGTCGAAGGTGCGGACTGCCTGGGGCACATTGAGGCAACTTGCCAGAAACATCGCCATGACGCCCATTAGCGCAGCCACCATGATCGGCAATATCCCCATGGATGCCACAACGACTACGAATGCAAATATGGCGATCGCACGCGGCGCGAACCTGCGCATGGGGACCGCTTCGGCCGACCAGTCGAGCAACAACAAATCGCGGCTGGAGCGCAATCTGCTGATGGCCTCTGGCCGCCCACCAACAAGCAGCGTATCTCCCGGCTCAAGTCTTATTTCACGGAAATTGCGGTGCTGCATGCGGCTCTTGCGCTGAACGCCCATCACTGTGACACCTTCGATCAGGCGTATATTTGCACCCTGAACCGTCCGCCCCACATATCGCGATGCCGGCGAGACGATGGCTTCCGCCAGGCTGAAATCAACTTCGATGGGCTGGACCTTGATTTCCTCATCCTTAGGATGGGTGGGGATATTGGCTGATCCTGACGACAAGGCTTTTGTAAGTGTTTCGCGCGTTGCGGCAACCACCACCAAATCACCAATGGACAAGATGACATCCTCAAAAGGAGGCGGAATTGGAATCTCCCGCCGCATGACCAGCAGCACCGTCATGTCACTCAACTCGGGAAAAATACCCAATCGTGATTTGATCCCTGTGAGCGGATGGCCGGGCGTTATTTCTATTTGGGATACGAATTGCCGGCCCGAATTGATTTTCATCGCCTCAGCCATTCCTGGTCGCTTTTTGAGGATCAACGGCATGATAAAGATGATGTAGAGCGCCCCAACAGAGGCGACAATCGCACCAGGCACTGAAAAATCGAAGAACCCTATGGCAAAACCGTCTCGCGCGGCCACATCAGCAACAAGCATGTTCGTGGATGAGCCGATCAGTGTCGTCATGCCGCCGAGAATGCAGATGAATGAAAGCGGCATCAGTCCCTTTGCAGCATCGAAATTCCTTTTGGCGGCTATGGCGGTCAGAACCGGAATGAACATTACAACAACGGGCGTATTGTTAAGGAATGCCGATATCAGCGCCGCCGCGCCAAGCAGCACTACCAGAGTGCGGGTAATTCCGGTGCCGCTGTATTTGATAAGTATTTTGGTTGGAGCATCCAGCGCATCGGTGTTGAACAGCGCCTGGCCAATCATCAGCAGACAGATTACCGTAATCAGCGCAGGATTGGCAAACCCCTGCACCAGTTCAATCGGGGTGATCTGGACCTGCGGATTCTTGAAGACACTGAAAAGCAGGACATAGGATACAAGGGTAGCAAGCGATACAAGTTCAATCGACCATCGTTCAATTGCAAATGCAACAACCGACGAGCCGATAATTGCCAGACTTGCCCACATCAGAAATTGTGCCGGAACGTCGAATATGGTTGCGCTCCTTTTGCCGGAAACAAATCAGTTGTTCTTGTTTCATTGCAAAAAAAGCATCAACAGGCAAAAACTAAATCCGGATTGAGGAAATTTAATCAGCAGGTGGTCGCAACTTTCAGGCTGCGATCAAAGATCCGCCATATCAGAGCGAATGATAATCGTTCCCAGTAATATGTCGTGCGCCAGCCGCTTGTTGGAAGAGAACAACGACACAGCAAGCAGAAATGGTGTCAGGGTAATGTGCGCAAACCAGAAAATCACACCGTGAAGAACTGCGAGGGCAGGGTCAACCCTGGCTTCGTCAAGCCGGTAAATGCGCAGGGCAAACATTTGCATGCCCGGGGTAGCCTGGGCAGGTCCACCCATCGTCAAGGCGACATATCCCATCGCGACAAGTGCAGGCAAAATGAAATAAAGCAACCAGGCAAGACCGAGAGTGAATATCCCGGCGATAAAAACAAAAATGGCCATGACTGCACTGATGATCGCGATCAAGACATAGTCGACGAGAAACGCAAGCACCCGTCTGGTACGCACATTTTCAAGCCGCGCGAGCTCCACTATTTCAGATGTAAGAACATCGGACATGGTGTCTTTCATTGCATTAAACCCTTTATAAAAAACCGGCCACTCCTGAATAAATGGGAATGGCCGGTTAAAATTGCAAGTTATGGAAAATTGGCGGCAGGTTCAGGCTGCGACAAACGTAAGCGCAAGACCGTTGATACAGTGGCGTTTTCCTGTTGGTGGCGGTCCATCATCAAAGATGTGACCAAAATGTCCGCCGCAGCGCCTGCAATGGACTTCTGTTCGGGTCGAAAACAGCGAATTGTCTTCCTTTGTGCCAACCGCGTTTTCGAGCGCCTCGTAAAAACTAGGCCAACCGGTTCCGCTGTCGAATTTGGTCGCATGGTCATAAACGGGAAGATCACAACCCGCACAATGAAAAATGCCCTCGCGTTTTTCATCGTTAAGCGCACTGGAGAAAGGCCGTTCAGTAGCCTCCTTGCGCAATACCTGAAATTGGGCTTCGGTAAGTATTTTCTGCCATTCTTCGTCAGTCTTGGTGATTTCGAATTGTTCGCCAGCAAATGCCGCATTCCTGCTAATATTCCAGCCGAATGCAACTGTTGAAACTGAACCTGCCAATGCGTTCTTCAGCAGCCGTCTCCTGGTTAGCAAATCAGGCATCAAATTCTCCTACTTTTGGTCCTGTCAAATTGTTCGGATGAACAATTGTTCTCTGCATTCTAACCTAATATGGATTGATCGTGCGGGAAAATCACATTCCCGCACAATTTCGTTATCCTATCCAACAGGCACCTTCATTTCGGACCGGTTACTTCGGCACAAGAACCTTGTTCACAACGTGAATGACACCGTTGGACTGATTTACATCCGGATTGATGACAAGGGATTGGCCGCCGCTTTCATCGATCAGCGCAACTGCGAGGCCGACCATACGGGCCGTCAATGTATCGCCGCTCAATGTGTCGAAAGAATAAGACCCGCCATTCGCCCTGATCTGCTTGACCAGATCAGCAGAAGATATGTTGCCTGAAACAACATGAGCAGTCAGGACTTTTGTCAGTGTCTTTTTGTTTTCCGGTTTCAAAAGCGTTTCAACGGTGCCTTTTGGCAATGCGGCAAAACCGCTATTGACCGGGGCAAATACAGTAAAAGGGCCCGGACCCTGAAGCGCGTCAACAAGTCCTGCAGCCTGGACAGCTGCGACCAGAGTAGTATGATTCTTGGAGTTCACCGCATTTTCGATGATGTTCTTGTCAGAATACATCGGCGCGCCACCAACGAATTTGATAGCGGCATGTGCTGAAACCGCAGTGGCAAGGACGAGAGCGGAAACTGCGGCAATTTTAATGAATTTGTTTGTCATGACCTGATTCCTCGACGTGTTGATACAAAAGGGACGCGTTGATAAAAAAGGGCAGAATTTAATTGAAGTGAGCCTTGAAGCGCATTTTGCTTCGTCGGCATTCTCAAAAGTGCTCAACCCCTCTCGTAAAATTCCCCGGACAACGCTCGACACGAATGTCATCCGGGGAAACTGTATTCAGCTCTTGGGAAGAAGAACCGTGTCGACTACGTGAATGACGCCGTTGGATTGCTTCACATCTGCAATGGTCACAGTGGCAACGCCGCCGTTTTCATCGGTCAGGGTGATCTTGTCACCATCCATTTTGGCCTGCAAAACACATCCGCCAACTGTATTTACCGGATGGGTACCACCATCATCGGCAATCATTTTCCCGATTGCATCCGACATGGCATCTGCTGCCACGACATGGCAGGTCAGAACCTTGGTCAACTGGTCCTTGCTTTCAGGTTTGAGCAGGGTGTCAACTGTGCCCGCAGGCAGCTTTTCAAATGCCGCATTGGTTGGTGCGAAAACAGTGAACGGGCCGGCTCCTGACAATGTCTCTGCAAGGCCTGCTGCCTGTACCGCAGCTACCAGCGTTGTGTGGTCTTTCGAGTTGACGGCATTTTCTACAATGTTTTTGTCAGGGAACATTTCTGCTCCGCCAACCATTGGATTTGCGCCGTGGCTGGCAGCCAAGGCAATTGATGTTACTGCCAACGGGGCAACAGAAAGGGTGGCAGCCAAAGCTGCATTTCTGAAAATCTTGTGCATGTTAACTCCTCGGTGGTGATATTTCACTTGTCAGCGAAATCAAGATCGCTGTCTGGTGATCGCAATTGCAATCACAGAGAGTAAACGGTGAGACCGCAGGATAGTTTCATGTTTTGTTAAAGAATTGTCGGCAAGGAAGAATAAACGTTTAAAATCATATAGTTGAAGAGGGCGTTAAAGTTGCCTATTTTTGCACGCCCTAAAGTTTGATCACGTATTCCTTGCGGGTTGTCTCAATCACTTCCCATGTGCCGGTAAACCCCGGTCTCAACACAAAGCTGTCACCTGCCTTCAGCGCATGAGTGGTTCCATCTTCGCCGGTTATCAGCGAAATCCCGGAAAGGATGTGACAGAACTCCCATTCGTCATACTGGATTTTCCATTTTCCAGGTGTGGACTCCCAAATGCCGCAGTAAATTCCGCCGGGCGTCTCCTCGATATTCCAGGTCTTGAACACTGGTTTGCCAGAGATGATTTTCTCTTTGGCCGGTCCGTCAACTTCAGCTGTGCCAGATGTATTGATGCGTTTGAAAAGCGTCATGCTTTCCAGCCCTTGTCGATAAGTTGTGCGATATGCGGAGCGAAATAGGTCAATACTCCATCACAGCCTGCTCGTTTGAAACAGGTCATCGTTTCCATGATCGCACGATCCTTGTCGAGGAATCCCTTCTCGACGCCTGCCATGATCATCGAATATTCGCCCGAAACCTGATAGGCAAAAGTAGGCATTTGAAAGGTTTCCTTTACCCGGTGAATGATGTCGAGATAAGGCATGCCGGGTTTGATCATCAGCATGTCGGCGCCTTCCAAAACATCCAGTTCGCAGTCGCGCAGCGCTTCGTTCGAGTTTGACGGCTCCAGATAATAGGTTTTCTTGTCGCCTTTCAAAAGACCGCCGGTGGATACTGCCTCGCGATAAGGGCCGTAAAAAGCGGAGGCAAATTTGGTGGCATAAGACATGATGGCAATATCCTCGAAGCCGGCGTCATCCAGCGCATCGCGTATCGCGCCAATCCGCCCATCCATCATTTCTGAAGGGGCGATAATGTCAGCGCCTGCCTCCGCCTGAATCACAGCTGCTCTCGCCACATGCTCCACAGTCTCATCATTGACAATCTTGCCGTCGCGCAAGATGCCGTCATGACCATGGCTGGTGAAGGGATCAAGTGCCACATCGGTAATGATGCCGATTCCCGGAACCGCCTTTTTGATGGCCCGCGTTGCTTCGTTCACAACTCCGTTGGGGTCAAGTACAGCCGATCCGGTGGCATCCCGTTTTTCAATTGGAATATTGGCAAAGGTCGCGAGCGCAGGAATGCCGAGGTCAAATGCCATTTTTGCAGCTTCAACAGCCTTATCCACCGTCATCCGGTTGACCCCTGGCATCGCAGCTATCGGATCTTCATGGTTGCTGCCTTCTATCAGGAAAATAGGCCAGATCAGATCATCGGGTAGAACCGTGTTTTCACGGACCATCCGGCGGGTCCAGTCAAAACGGCGATTTCGCCTCATTCGCTTGCCGCCGGTAATTTCGTTGACGCTTCTTTTCATTCAGATTTTCCACCACAATATTCACAGCATGTTTGCAACATCGAGCCACGACAGTTAGTTTATTGCAATTGCCTGCTTTAAATAATTTTCATATTTTTAACACATGCCACGGGGAAACTGAATGTCCCCATTCTCGATATAAGGCGTCTTACATGGAAATCAGTATTCGCAAAAGACCCGCCAAAACAGGCTTTGGCAATATGATGCTGGTATTACTACGGCGGATGATTGCCCTGTTTTTCATCGTATTCGCACTGTTGTACTGGGCGAGGATCGTTGGTCTCAATGTCGTGACGTCTGCCGACCTGGATCAGACGCGCATCGATCAAATGCCTGAGCACTGGCAAGTGGCAAGCGTCATACTGGCAGTGGCAATGCCAATTGCTTCAATCGGTCTTTGGGGGCTGTTTTCGTGGGGCACATCAATCTGGCTGGCGGTAGTCAGTTTCGAACTGGTTATGTTTGTCGGTTTTCCCGGGCGATTTGGCCATTCGCCCGATATCGTCTGGTTTCATGTCGCCTGTTTGATAACCTACATATCCATCAAGCTGGCCATCAGGTTTGGCACCGGGCCACTGAAAATCGGGCCTTGATGTTCTAGTCACATCGTCTGGTAGGCATTTTGGTAACCATCAAGCCAAATCATTGGCGGTAAGGATTTGTTAAGTCTGCCTTTTAAATAAAATTTGATATGAACTGTGTATGTTCAGCCCAACGAGATGGAAAGCATAATTCCACCGTCACAACAGAGAGGCAAACATGAACACTTCATTCGGATTGGTCGGCAAGGCCATAGAACCGGCAAATACAGGTGAAATAAAACAGAGTTATCTCGAGGCGCTGACCTTGGTTGAGCGCCTGCATCGCCGTTTGCTGGATGTCATCAAGGACGAATTTGACCGCCAGGGTCGCAACGATATCAATGCGGTCCAAGCGTTGCTGCTTCACAATATCGGCAATTCAGAACTGACCGCCGGTGAATTGCGCACCCGCGGATATTATCTTGGTTCAAACGTATCTTATAATCTGAAGAAACTTGTGGACCAAGGGCTTATTGCCCATCAGAAGTCACGGGTTGACCGTCGTTCAGTGCGCGTAAGCCTGACAGACAAGGGCAAACAAGTAGCTGATGTGGTTGAATCCCTCTATCAGCGACACACAACCTCAATTGAAAAAGTTGGCGGCATCAGCACCGATGAATTTTCAAAAATGAATAAATCGCTCCAGCGCCTCGAGCGATTCTGGACAGATCAGATCCTTTATCGTCTCTGATTTCGCCTTGATATTTGTTAAAAGCCCCGCTCTTTAGCGGGGTTTTTTGTATTGCGCTCACAAGGGATGCGCCAGCCGCAATCTACCCTATGACTCGATCTGATCACCAAAGTTTGTTCAGGTTTTTCTTCCCATAGACACGGATTGGCCATAAACACTGACCAATACAGTTTCAGAAAACGATGAGTCGCAGTCTGGTAGCAAATGCTAACCCATGGTAAGGTCTATGGAGTGTTTGTTTTGATGTCTTTGACTTTAAGGAATTGGAAACCATATCAACTATAACAGTTGAAACAGTCGGGTTGACCCAGTTCGATCGCAAAACAAAACCATTCGAGCAGGGAAATTGGAATAAAGAGATGAAAAGACGCGATTTTTTGGGAAAAGCCGGTACCGTGTTCGGGGCTGCCGCCTTGTCTACATTGTATGCAGGGGCCGGACATGCGGAGACGGTTATTGACCGTCTTTTGCAAAATCCCAAACAAGGCAACTGGAACGACCAGTTTGACGCCCAAAAAGGCGATGCAGCGCTAAATTCAACCAATTTGCCGATCTTTTCTGAACGCACGCCTTTCCTGATTGAACAGGCGATAGGTGAATACCGCAATATTGTTTCCTCAGGCGGCTGGCCGGTTGTTCCTGCCAACGAGAAACTAAAGCTTGGTTCGGTCTCCAAAGTAATCCCGGTCCTGCGCAAGCGCCTGATCATTTCAGGTGACCTGTCGCCAAAAGCCGGATCTTCAGATATTTATGATACCTGGGTCAATGCGGCCATCAAGCGGTTCCAGTCCAGGCACGGTCTACCTGCTGATGGTGTTTTGGGCAAATATACCTACGCCGCCATGAACATCCCTGCAGCAACGCGGCTGGGGCAGTTGGAGACTAATCTGGTGCGCCTGCGCTCGATGTCCGGTTTTCTGGGTGATCGATACGTCATGGTCAATATACCTGCCGCTCATATCGAAGCCGTTGAAAATGGTGTGGTTGCCTCGCGCCACACAGCGATTGTCGGCAAGGTTGACCGCCAGTCCCCAATTCTCAATTCCAAGATTTACGAGGTCAATCTCAATCCATATTGGACGTCCCCGGTATCCATCGTCAAAAAAGACATCATACCGCTGATGCAGAAGGACCCGACTTATCTTGAGCGCAACTCGATCCGTATTTTTGGCGGTGACGGTCAGGAAATTCCACCAGAGGCCGTAAACTGGAACTCGGACGAGGCAGTAAAATACATGTTCCGCCAGGATCCGGGCAAAGGAAATGCCATGGGTTCCGTCAAGATCAATTTTGCAAATCCGCATCAGGTTTACATGCATGACACGCCACAGCAGAGCAAATTTGCCCAGTTGTTGCGATTTGAATCCTCCGGCTGTGTTCGCGTTCAGAATGTTCGCGATCTTGTTGCCTGGTTGGCAAAAGATACACCGGGATGGGATCGTCGGCAGGTTGAGCGTGTCATTGAAAGTGGCGAACGTATAGATCTGAAATTGGCGCAGGAAGTGCCGGTCTATTTTGCCTATGTTACAGCTTGGGCAACCAGCGAAGGCGTTGTTCAGTTTCGCGATGATATCTACCGCCGAGATGGTGTCGAGGAATTGGCCTTGGGTTCGGACACCACACTTTAGTGGTTACCGGACATCTTATGATGCGGCATTTTTCTTTTTTAATGTTGGTTGCTGCGTTGCCAATGCTGGCAGGGCAGGCAACGCTCGCCGAAGTTCGGATTGGAAAAAATGTACGCATTGGTGGCCATGATGTTTCCAACCAGACTTTCAACAAAAAGAGGCGTGGCGTTTATTACGTCTATGACAGCGAGCCAAAAAATCCTGGCTGCAAATGGCACAAAAACGCCGACGGTTCCAAGACCAAGGTGTGCCATCTCAAGCGTAAAAAGTAAAAAGTGAGTGTCTGGCCCCGCCCGATCATTTTTTCGACCATAAGATGAATTGATGTCCGCTAGCCTGTTTTCTGGCCAGTGTTGCGCACTTGCACTTGTTTCCCAAAAAAAAAGTTATGGACTTGCAGCGGGCAAGCGACACAATTATTAGATATCAATCCAATTTTCCAAGCTTTTCAATATTGCAGCGCCGATAAATCGAACATTGGAATATGGCGACGAGTTTTTTGAAGAACAAATTTGAAAGCAAATAAATTATGCTGATCTATTGCAAACAATGCGTAATGCCTGACACCAAGCCCGATTTGATGCTCGACAAGGACGGTGTTTGCAATGCTTGCAGGAACTTTGAGGCACGCAAGGAAACCCCTTGGGACCAGCGCAAGATCGAACTGAAGGAAATCGTCAACGAATATCGCTCGAGGGACGGCAAAAACTGGGACTGTATTGTCCCTGTATCTGGTGGCAAGGACAGTACCTATCAGGTTGTGAAGATGTTGCAGCTTGGCCTAAACCCGCTTTGCGTCACCGCGTCAACCTGTGACCTTTCGCCTATAGGACGTCAAAATCTTGATAACCTCAAACGCCTTGGCGTTGATCTCGTGGAGATGTCGCCGAACCCTGTGGTGCGTGCCAAGCTAAACCGCATTGGCCTGCGCGAAGTAGGTGATATTTCCTGGCCCGAACATGTCGGCATTTTCACCATACCCGTTCGTGCTGCTGTTCAATTCGGTGTTCCCCTGATTGTTTGGGGCGAGAATTCGCAAAACGAATATGGTGGCCCTGCCGCCGCAGCCGGCAACAAGCACCTCGACCGGCGCTGGCTGGAAGAATTTGGCGGAATGCTTGGCATGCGTGTTTCAGACCTTGAAGGCCAGGAAGGTCTTTCTCGCAAAGACCTTATTCCATATCACTACCCAACCGACGAGGATTTGGCGCGGGTAGGGGTTACCGGTATTTTCCTTGGTCATTACCTTCCTTGGGACGGAATATCCAACGCACTTGTTGCGCAGGCCCACGGCATGCAGGTTTACCCCAAGCCGGCCGAAGGTTCGATGCTTAACTATGAAAATCTCGACAATAATTTTCATGGCATTCATGACTATTTCAAGTTTCTGAAGTTTGGCTTTGCAAGGGCAACTGATCAGGCCTGCCTTCAGGTTCGGCGTCACCGGATTACCCGTGAGGATGCAATTGATATTGTCAGGCTGCATGACGGCAAGTTTCCATGGAGCTATCTCGGTAAATCACTTGAGGACATGCTCAAGGGAATTGGTGTTGAACTGGACGAGTTCATCCGGATTTGCGACAAGTTCACCAACAAACGCATCTTCAGACGCAATGAAGATGGCTCGCTCGTGAAGGATCCGCGCGGCAATTTGACCAAGCTCAATTATGACAATATTTCGATTGCGCAAGTAGCGGCTCAATGAAGGTTGCCATCATTGACGTAGGAATTGCCAATACCGGATCAGTTGTACGGGTATTGCAGGAGTTGGGAGCTGATACCCGAATTGTCACAAATCCGGATCAGTTGAATTCTCCAGACCGGATTATTCTTCCTGGCGTTGGCAATTTTGCGACAGCGATGGAAAAGCTCAATGTAGCCGGACTGGTAAATCCGGTCAGGGCAGCAGCAGCAAGCGGCACTCCGGTTATGGGGATTTGTCTTGGCATGCAGCTTCTTGCAGATTTGGGAACAGAAAGCGGTGAAACCGCTGGATTTGGCTTGATTCCCGGTAAAGTGGTCAGGCTTGACAAATTGGGCTGCAAAAATCGTATTCCCCACATGGGCTGGAATTCAATTCATGTTTGCAGGCAATCGCCTTTGTTGAAGGATATTGCCGAATCAACAGATTTTTACTTTGTCCATTCCTACGCTTTTGCGCCGGTTGATGAGGCCCACATTCTGGCGACCGCCGACTATGGCTGCGCTGTGACGGCGATTGTTCAAAAGGGCAATGTTTGCGGAGCGCAGTTCCATCCGGAGAAGAGTTCCCGGATGGGTTTTAAACTGATTGAGAACTTCTTGGGAATGCGGTTGTGCTGAAAGTCCGCGTCATCCCCACTTTGCTCTGGAAGAATTTTGGCCTTGTAAAAGGTATCGGCTTCAACAGTTGGCGCCGCGTCGGCGCGGTCATGCCCAGCATCAAGGTCTATAATCGCCGCGAAGTAGATGAAATGATCCTCGTCGATATTTCAGCAACCAATGACGGCAACGAATTCGATCACGAGTCGCTTGGCGATTTTGCCGATGAGTGTTTCGTTCCGCTTACTGTTGGAGGTGGAATAAGATCGCTCGAGGCAGGACGGAAATTGTTGCAGGCTGGCGCGGACAAATTTTCGATCAATTCGTTTTCCTATGAGCGTCCACAGATAGTTGATGATGCGGCAAAGGAATTTGGAGTGCAATGCGTGGTCGCCAGCATTGATGTCCTGCGCACTGAAGACAAGGTTGAATGCTTTGCCAATTCAGGAACAAGGCCAACAGGAAAAAACCCGGTCGAATGGGCGAGGGAACTGGCAGACCGGGGCGCAGGTGAAATTCTGCTTACCTCGATTGACCGTGACGGAACCATGACGGGCTATGATCTCGCGCTGGTTGAAAGCGTTGCGCGCAGCGTCAATATTCCTGTGATAGCCTCAGGCGGTGCCGGAAACTATCAGCATATGTGCGATGTCGTAAACAAGGCAGGCGCATCAGCTGTAGCGGCAGCGAGCATATTTCACTTCACCGAGCAAACGCCGAAGGAAGCAAAACTGGCCATGCATGCGGCAGGAATTCCTGTGCGTCTTGCATGATATTTTTGTCCGGCCAAAATGTACTGCGCTAAGCCTTCTGGCAATCCTCAGGCAAGCGCCGACTTGGCCTGGTGCGCCACTGAAATTTTCGGCAGTACCGCAATTCCCTGTCCGGTAAGCGCATGCGTGATGGCAATCTCCAAAGGCGTATGGGGCAGGGTGCCGACCAGTGCCGTGAGGCTGTCATCCCGCATTTCATGGGGCCTTGCCCACAAATAGGAAACCTGGCTGATCTCCCGCATCATCGGGTTGAAAAGGCCGGCAATGTTGAACAGCCAAAGGGGCAGCGAACCGCGATTCAGTGGTTTGTCCATCGCCGCTTCAAACGCCTTGTGCATTTGATCACCGGTTACATTGTGGCCCTCAAAATGGAAAAGTTGAAAGTTCGGTAGGGCGTTGGACTTTTCCGCCAGCAAGACAAAGGTTTTTGCGAGGTCAGGCAGATAGGCCCAGGCGTGAACGACATTCCGATTGCCTGGATAAACAACCTTGCCATTGGTGAGTTTCGAAGTCAGCGCCTGGTCAAACCATGATCCGGTGCCATCGCCGCCAAAGAAATCACCCGCGCGCAAGACAAGGGTTTTAACGCCATCGTTCCGCGCGGCCTCTTCAAACAGTCGCTCCATGTCAAACCGGATTTGTGCTTTGCGGTGATCGGGCCGGGCAGGGGTGTTTGGGGTCAGCGATTGCGGCATGCCACTTCCGAAATGATAGACGTTGCCAGCAAACAGATGCACGGATCGATGCGTTTTTGCTGCCGTTATGACATTTTTCGCCATCACGATGCATTTGTCCGCCCAGTCTGTGTAAAGTGGGTTGAGGCCGTTGAAAATGAAATCGCATCCGGCCGTAGCCATGATGAGTTGCTCCCTGTCCATGGCATCTGCCGCTGCAAATTCAATTCCGGCCAGCTCCGCCAGCGGTACTGATTTGCCGTTGCGGGTGATGGCCCGCAACTTCCAGCCAGCCGCATGAAATACCCGCGCGACTTCCCGCGACAGCCGTCCATTGGCGCCGAGGATAGCGATGGTTTTAGGGTTTGAAGGATTTCCCGAATGTGTGGTCATGATCTGCTTCTTTCAATTGGGTGGATGAATGAGATCAAAATACCAACTGTTTTTGTATTGAAAATATCAAATATTTGATGATAAGTATTCATTTTTGAATTAATTGGAATTGACCATGCAACCGTTTGACTGGAACCTGGTACGCAGTTTTCTCGCAGCCCTGGAGGGCGGGTCGCTGGCTGCAGCGTCGCGGGAAACCGGTGTAAGCCAGCCCACCCTTGGTCGTCATATCGACGAACTGGAAAAATCCCTCGGCGTCACCCTGTTTGAGCGCGGCAGGCAGGGAATGTTGCCAACAAAGGCTGCCCTCCACATTGCCGAAGCAGCCCGCGAGATGAAAACCGCCAGCGCTTCCCTTTCCATGGCCGCTGAGGGTGATGCGGGTTCTGTTTGCGGAACGGTGCGGATTACTGCCAGTGAGATCGTCGCCACCTATCTTCTTCCGGCGATCCTTGCCGACCTGTTGCGCGATCTGCCGGAAATCCAGATTGAACTTGTTGCATCCAACACCGTGGAAAACCTGCTCCAGCGCGATGCGGATATTGCCATCCGCATGGTGCGTCCGACCCAGAACGATCTCATCACACGCAAGGTGGGAACCATGGAAATGGGCATCTATGCCGACCGGATCTATATTGATCGCCACGGCACTGTCACCGATTTCGATGACATGGCCGATCATGTTATCGTTGGATACGACCGCAACGATCTGGTGATCCGCGGCTTTGCCCAACTGGGCTTCAAGGTCGACCGCAATTTCTTCCGCTTTCGTTGTGATGATCAGGTGACGGCCTTCGAGGCATTGGTTGCCGGAACGGGCATCGGCTTTGCGCCCCGCATTTTGACGAGGCGCCATGCCAATCTGGTGCGTATTCTCCCCGATATCGAAATTCCCGGCCTGCCGATGTGGCTGACGTCGCACCGTGAACTGCGCACCAGCGCCCGCATCAGGCTGGTGAATGATTATATTGGCGACAGGCTGACCGAACTGGAATTGGGGTGAGGGCCAAAATGTCCTGCATACATTTTCCTTGAATTCCCTTATCAACCGTTGAGTTTCGTGATTCCGCCCAAAAACGGCGCTGCATGCATTGCCTAAAAGCAGTTTTTACGGTTGAAACGAGCCAACACAACGCTGTTCCGGTATTTTGCCAATCCGGTCCAAATCAGGGAAAAGGTCATGAACCAGAAAACGCTTCTCAACAATTTCTTCAACCAGTCTCTGGAAGAAGTCGATCCTGAAATCTTTGGAGCCATCCGTTCAGAGTTGGGCCGTCAGCGCCACGAAATTGAACTGATTGCCTCGGAGAACATCACCTCGCGCGCCGTGTTGGAAGCGCAGGGGTCAATCATGACCAACAAATACGCCGAAGGCTATCCGGGCAAACGCTATTATGGCGGCTGCGAGTTCGTTGATATTGCCGAGCAATTGGCGATTGACCGCGCCAAAAAACTTTTCGGCTGTGAATTCGCCAATGTGCAGGCAAATTCCGGCTCGCAGATGAACCAGGCCGTGTTTCTGGCCATGCTCCAGCCGGGCGATACCTTCATGGGCCTTGACCTCAATTCGGGCGGTCACCTGACCCACGGCTCTCCCGTCAACATGTCCGGCAAATGGTTCAACGTCGTTTCCTATGGCGTTACCAGGGACACCAACCTCATTGACATGGACGAAGTGGCGGCCAAGGCAGAGCAGCACAAGCCCAAGCTGATCATTTGCGGCGGCACCGCCTATTCGCGCTTCTGGGACTGGAAA
The DNA here is from genome assembly GCA_041736675.1 of Salaquimonas sp. Classification (GTDB taxonomy): domain Bacteria; phylum Pseudomonadota; class Alphaproteobacteria; order Rhizobiales; family Rhizobiaceae; genus Salaquimonas. Next base: position 16,841 of record JBGSTD010000054.1, on the reverse strand, counting down.
CGCTTCCGCGAAATCGCTGATTCCATCGGTGCATTCCTGCTGGCCGACATGTCCCACATTTCCGGCCTTGTTGCCGGCGGTGTTCATGAGAGCCCGGTTCCTTATGCCCATGCAACCACCTCGACAACCCACAAGTCCCTGCGTGGCCCACGCGGCGGCCTGATCCTCGCCAATGACGAAGCGATCATGAAAAAACTGAATTCGGCCATCTTCCCCGGTCTGCAGGGCGGCCCGCTGATGCATGTCATCGCCGGCAAGGCGGTTGCCTTTGGCGAGGCACTGAAACCGACATTCAGGGACTATGCGGCCAATGTCGTTAAAAACGCTGATGTTCTCGCCAAAAACCTGCAGAAAAACGGCCTCGACATCGTTTCGGGCGGAACCGATAACCACCTGATGCTGGTCGACCTGCGCCCCAAAAACGCCACCGGCAAACGCGCCGAGGCAGCCCTTGGCCGCGCCAATATCACCTGCAACAAGAACGGCATTCCGTTTGACCCAGAGAAACCGTTCGTCACATCCGGCATCCGCCTTGGCTCGCCTGCTGGAACAACACGCGGCTTCGGCCCTGCGGAATTTGAAATCATCGGCGATCTGATCACCGAGGTACTCGACGGTTTGAAGGAAGCCAATTCCGACGAGGGCAATGCCGGCGTCGAAAAGGCAGTCCAGAAAAAGGTGACGGACCTCTGCGAACGCTTCCCGCTGTATGATTATCTGGGGTAACAAGAGTTTTTAGTGGGTGGTTGTTGGGGAGGGCTGGCAATTTACCCCATCCCTTACTAAACACTAACTACCAACCACCAAGGACGCCCGCATGCGCTGCCCCTATTGTTCATCGACCGATAGCCAGGTGAAGGATTCCCGTCCGACGGATGACGACACCGCCATTCGCCGCCGCCGCATATGCAGCGATTGCGGCGGGCGCTTCACCACGTTTGAGCGCGTCCAGTTGCGCGAACTGACGATTGCCAAGAAATCCGGCAAGCGCGCGCCCTTTGATCGCGACAAACTCGAACGCTCCGTCCACACGGCCTTGCGCAAGCGCGACGCCGACCCTGAACGCGTCGAGCGGATGATCAACGGCATTGTCCGCCAGCTCGAAAGCACGGGCGACGGCGACATCCCCTCGAGCGAAGTCGGGCGCCTCGTCATGGAAGGCCTCAAGCAGATTGACGAAGTCGCCTATGTGCGCTTCGCCTCGGTCTATCAGGACTTTCAGGAAGCCAAGGATTTCGAAGGGTTTTTGAGGGATATGGACGGGGAGTAACCACTAGGATCGGATATCATAGCGCGATTGCAAATGCCAGCAACGCGGATGAAGCGACCAGTGCTTGAATTGTAGCCAACGCATCAACTGGGCGGGAGCCGTCATTCGCTGGGGTCGTCACGAATATCGGTTGTGCGCAGAAAACGCGTGACCGTTCGGCCTGACCCGGCCAACTTGTCGCTTGTCAATTGTCTGATGTCTTGCGTGCATCCCGCCGGAGGATAGCGCGTGACCTTGCGACCCTCTGCAAATCCTCGACCTCATCATTCTCATCGACAATTTCGGTACCGAGCAATGTTTCTATGATGTCTTCCATGGTCACAAGACCGGCCGTTCCACCATATTCATCTTCGATCAGCGCGATGTGCGCCTCATTCTCCATGAGCAGATCGAACAGCGTATCGAGGTCTGTCGTTTCCGGAAGGCGTTGAATGTCGCGCGTGAATTCCGAAACGGACTTGTCCTTGCCATCGCGCAAACCGGCCAGAAACAGCTCGCGCGTCAGCACGAATCCTTTGACATCGTCGATGTTCTCGCCGGTGACAATATAGCGAGAGACCGGAAACGTGTCTCTGGACCCGACAAATGCACTGACAGTTTCATCAGCGCCAAGATGCTCGATGACCGTGCGCGGCGTCATGATTTCATTGGCGGCGATCTCCGAAAGGCGAAATAGGTTGGTCACAACGCGCGTTTCATCGTCCTCGACCACTCCGAGACGCTGGCCCGCGGTTGTCAACGCCATGATCTCGTCACGCGATACCTCTGCGTGACGCTTACCACTTGTCAGCAGCCTTGTTATCGCCTGACTCATCCAGACCAAGGGCAACTGAATGATGATCAGCCAGGGAAGCACCCGTACCGCGAAGGGCGCTAGACCACGCCAATAAGTGGCGCCGAGGGTCTTGGGAATGATTTCGGACAGAATGAGAATGCCGAACGTCAACACGGCAGAGAAGATGCCCACGCCAGCATCATCAAACACGACGGCAGCCTGCGCGCCTGCCCCTGTGGCACCAACGGTATGTGCAATCGTGTTGAGGGACAGGATCGCGGCAAGAGGGCGTTCGATATCCGCCCGCAACATTCTGAGTTTCTTGGCAAGTCGAGGCTGGTCTTTCTCGGCAGCCTCGACAAAGGATGGTGTGATCGATAACAGGACTGCTTCGAGGATCGAGCAAAGAAACGACACCCCGATCGCCAGCAGCACAAAGATAATCAGCAAGGTCATTACGGAGTCTTTCACTTTCTTAATTGAACACTCAATCAAGTATAGCATACTGAGCCCCATTCCAACGACCGCATATGGCTGGGAGCGTTCATTTGCTACGTTGTGCATGAGCTGCAGGTTAGGGCCGAAAGTGAAAATCATACCAGATCCAATGAAGGTCTTAACTGGGCTCCAAGCGGACAAGCTCCCCCCCCACTTCCCATTCCCTCTCCCTTCCGCTAAATCCTCTTCATGAGCAAAACCACCGACCAGCGTTACATGGCTGCTGCCATTCGCCTTGCCCGCCGCAATGAGGGGCTGACCGCGACCAATCCGTCAGTCGCCTGCGTATTGGTGCGCGACGATGGAAATGGTTCTTATATCGTCGGCTCCGGCGTCACTGCCCCTGGAGGGCGGCCCCATGCCGAGCCGCTGGCGCTGGCTGAAGCAGGAGAACTCGCGCGCGGCGCAACGGCCTTTGTGACACTCGAACCCTGCGCCCATCATGGCCGGACGCCGCCTTGCGCGGAAACGCTGATCAGCGCCGGCGTGAAGCGCGTGGTGACGGCGGTGGTCGATCCCGACGAGAGAGTAAACTCGCGCGGCCACAAGATGCTGCGTGATGCCGGTATCGCGGTTTCCGCCGGATGCATGAGCGAAGAGGCAGCAGTCAGCCTTGCCGCCTATTTGAATCGAAAACTCAACAACCGCGCCTATGTGACTCTGAAATTGGCACTTTCTGGTGATGGCTTTCTCGGCATCAGGGGGGCGGGGCAGGTTGCGATCACCGGACCGCTCGCAAGATCGCAGACACATTTGCTGCGCGCCAGCCATCACGCGATACTGGTGGGGGCGGGGACAGTGATCGAGGATGATCCGGAATTGACATGCCGCCTGCCGGGTCTGGAGGACCGTTCGCCGCTTCGCCTGGTTCTCGATCCCAACAGCCATGTGCCGCTTTCAGCGAAAGTTTTTCAAACGGCACGCCAGACTAAGACCCTTGTCGTTGCCCCAAACACAATTGATCCCGCCCGCCGCAGCGCCTTGCTGGAACTTGGCGTTGAAGTCTTTCCGTGTGAGATTGAGGAAGGCAGGGTTGCGCTGCCCGAACTTCTGGAAGATCTCGCCAGCCAGGGGATATTGTCGGTCATGGTGGAGGGCGGCGCGCAGATTGCATCGGCGTTCTGGAATGAGGAACTGGTCGATCAGCTGGTGCTCATACAAAGCCAAAAGCCGATCGCTGAGGCAGGCCGCGAAATGATTGCCTCGCCCGTCACAGTTCCCGATGCTGGCGCGGTTTTCTCGCTGACTGATACTTTGGTGCTTGGCGATGATCGAATGAGCCGTTACACGAAGCGCTGAACAGCAATTTGGAAACCACCATGTTTACTGGCATTATCACGGATATAGGAACACTCGAAAAGATCGAACTATTGGATCAGGGCAAGCGCTTTCGTGTCGCCTCATCGTATGATACGGCTTCAATTGATATGGGCGCCTCGATTGCCCATGCCGGCGTTTGCCTGACAGTTACCGCGATTGGCGAAAACTGGCACGAGGTTGAAGCATGGGAAGAGGCGCTGCGTCTGACGACCCTTGGCAACTGGCAAACAGGACAAAAAATCAATCTCGAACGCTCCCTCAGGATCGGTGATGAACTCGGCGGGCATCTTGTTTCGGGCCATGTCGACGGGATCGCCAGAGTGGTCGAGGTGAAACCGGAAGGTGAGGCAACGCGGTTTGTTCTGGAAGCACCGGAGGAACTTGCAAAATTCATCGCCCAAAAAGGCTCGGTATGCCTTGATGGTACGTCGCTGACGGTCAACAAGGTCAACGCCAACCGTTTTGACGTGTTGCTGATTGCCCACACCCTGACTGTAACCACCTGGGGCAATATAAAGTCAGGCGATGCGCTGAACATCGAGATTGACCAGATGGCACGCTATGCCGCGCGTCTCATGGAAGCGCGTTAAGCTGCAGACTTTTATTTCAATTTATTTGCTGTTCCCGTCGCGCATGGCAGATATCCGAAGTTAAGCCTTGCCAAATATCCGTTCCCATGTTTTTTGCGTCAAATCTGGACCCGTGTGATTTGAAATCGAGTTATTACCCATGACGAAACATCCCCATTTACTGATCGTTGAGGCACGTTTTTACGACGATCTTTCCGACGCATTGTTGCAGGGCGCCAAAGCTGCTCTTGCAGAAGTGGACGCGAGCTGTGAAGTGGTCACTGTCATGGGCGCGCTGGAAATTCCGGCAGCAATCGCATTCGCCATTGAAAGCGCCAAAAACGGCGGCGTTCAATATGATGGCTTTGTGGCGCTTGGCGTAGTAATTCGCGGCGAAACCTATCATTTTGACATCGTTGCAAACGAGTCAGCGCGGGCCCTGATGGACCTTTCCGTTCAAAAGAAGATCGCATTGGGCAATGGCATCATGACCACCGAAAATGGAGACCAGGCCTTAGCGCGCTGCGATCCGAAACGGATGGACAAGGGCGGCTTTGCAGCCAATGCTGCCTTGGCGATGATTGCACTGCGCCAGAAACTCGGCCTGTCCAAATGAACGAGAAAAACCCAGCCTCCGGCACTGTGAAACCAGCAAACAAGCGCGGGGCGGCCCGACTTGCGGCTGTGCAGGCCCTGTACCAGATGGATTTGACATCGGCCCATTTGATGGATGTCGTCGCCGAATTTGAGAACTTTCGTCTTGGCAAGGAAGTTGATGCCGATAGCGGACCTGCAATATACCGAGAAGCTGATCCGCAATGGTTTCGCGCCATTCTTTCAGGTGTTCTGGAAAAACAGAAGCAGATTGATCCGCTGATCCAGAAATCGCTCCCTGCTGATTGGCCGCTTTCGCGCATCGAGACCCTTTTGCGGTCGATCCTGCGGGCAGGGGTATGGGAACTTCTGGCCAAAAAAGACGTTCCGGCAAAGGTCATCATCAACGAATATCTGGATGTGACGAAGGCGTTTTTCGAAGAGGATGAGTTCAAACTGGTGAATGGTCTCCTTGACCGCGTGGCGCGCAAGCATCGCGACGAACTGCTGGATGAGATTGCGGAAGATGGCGATCCAGCCTGAGGAAACCAGCCTGATCCGGAAATATCTGGCACCTCTTGCCGGACCCTCCGGTCTTGGACTTAAAGACGACGCTGCCTGCCTGACGCCCCGGCCTGGCCATGATATGGTCCTTACAGTTGACACCATTGTCGAAGGCGTACATTTCCTGAAATCCGACAGCCCTTTTGACATTGCAGTCAAGGCCATCACCGTCAATGTGTCTGACCTTGTTGCCAAGGGTGCATATCCGGTCGGATATCTGGTTGCCCTGTCACTGCCTGCCAAGCCCGAAGAACACTGGTTGGGCGAATTCGCTGCCGGACTGGCGGGACAAGTTTCCGGTCTTTTGATGGGTGGCGACATGACCGTCAGCCGGGGTGGGCCGCTGACGATATCCGTAACTGCCATCGGCGAAGTACCAACTGGCAGAATGGTCCGCCGTGATGGCGCAAGCATAGGCAATGACGTTTACGTGTGCGGCACGATCGGCACCAAGGCGGCTGGCCTAAAATGTGCACTGGATCCTCAGTGGGCAAGCGCTTCCGGTTTGACTGACGATGAAATAGCTGAATTGGTGGAGGAATACACCGCACCTCTTACTGTAAATGCATTCGAATACATCGCCTTGATTCGCGCTCATGCATCTGCCTCGCTTGATGTATCCGATGGTCTGGTGATTGATCTGGGCCGTCTGTGCGATGCAAGCGAAGTTGGTGCGCAAATTGACGCCGCAGCGATCCCACTTCATCCTTCCGTCGAAAAGCTGATCGGGACGAAGCAGTTTTCCCTTTTGGATGCTATCACCGGTGGCGATGATTATCTGCCCCTGTTCACGGCGTCGCCTAAAGCAGCCACCGCCATCGACGCTTTTGAAGGTTCGACCGGATGTTACCGGATCGGCAAAGTTGTCGACTTTCAAAAAGGTGTGACATTTTGCGATGTGAACGGAAATACCCTGTCTTTGGAGGGAAGGTCAGGCTATGACCACTTCTCGACCAAAAGCACTTGAGGGGCGCGTTTCATGTCACAAATTCTGACCGATGACCAGGAAAATGCCATTGCGCGCCGCAACGCAATTCTTTTGGCCTTTTGCCAGGCAGTAAATGCGTCGGCTGCCCCTCTCAGCATTACACTTGGCGGAATTGTCGGCTCCTATCTGCTGGGTCCGGACAAGTCGTTTGCAACTGCACCAGTGACGGGTTTCAACATTGGCGTCGCAGTGATGTCTTTGCCTGCCGCGATGCTGATGCGGAAAATCGGTCGCAGAAAAGGGTTCATGGCTGGCGCTGTCATTGGAATTTTTGCGATGCTGCTGGCTGTTTATGCAATCTCAAATCAGTCGTTTGTTCTTTTCGTTCTGGCACTTTTAGTGGCAGGCTCATCCAACAGTTTCGTACAGCAGTATCGTTTTGCCGCCGCCGACAGGGGAACAAAAGAGTTCAAGGCAAAAGCCATTTCCTTCGTTTTGGTGGGCGGGATTGTGTCTGCAATAATTGGACCGCAGATGATCCTCAATTTCCGTGATTATTTGCTTCCTGTTCCCTTTGCCGGAGCATTTCTCTGGGCTATCGGCCTTTTTGTCATTTCGCTCGTTGTCATGCAGTTCCTTGCCCCAGGGCATCCGCCAAAATCAGCTGAAGAAATCGCGGAAAAACCGCAACTCCCATTGGCGGAAATTGTTTCCCAGCCGCGTTTTATCATTGCTGTCCTGTGCGGAACTTCGTCTTATGCCCTGATGTCCTACATGATGACGGCAGCTCCGCTTGCAATGCTCGCCTGCGGTTTCGACATTGACGATGCGACCTGGGGAATTCAATGGCACGTCATGGCAATGTTTGTTCCAAGCTTTTTCACCGGACATCTGATTGCCCGTTTCGGCAAGGAAAAAATCATGGCAACAGGGCTGGCCATTCTGGTTGCCTGTGCTCTTGTCGGCCTCAATGGCATTTCTCTTGCCCATTTCTATGTTGGTCTCATCCTTTTGGGCGTGGGCTGGAACTTCGGTTTTATCGGAGCAACCGCGATGGTAACCGATACCTATGAGCCACACGAGAAGAACAAGGCACAGGGCGCAAACGATTTCATCCTTTTCGGGTCGGTTGCATTCGCAAGCCTTTTGTCAGGCTATTCGCTCAACAATATGGGTTGGCAGTTCATCAATATGATCGTCTTTCCTGTGGTCGCGATTTGCCTCGCTGCGCTTTGGTGGCTCTATGCAAAGCGGACAAAAACTGCCTGAACATATCCCTGTACACCCGTTCAGCACACATTCAGCATGACTGCGCCACAATTGCCCCATAACCGCACTGACAGAATATAATGCCAGGGCATATTTGGAGGTTTTTAAATGTTGGATCGCAGAAATTTACTTGTTTCCTTTGCATCTCTAGCAGCATTGGGTGCAACGCCCTCTCTGGCGTTTGCTCAGGTGCAATTGAAAAGGAGAAGACTTGACGAGGTTCCCAACCCTGACGAATTGCCGATAGAGGAAGAGACCGAGGGTCTTCCGCGCGGGACGGATGGCCGACGTCCGCAAGGCACTGAAGGGGAAAGAAGAAGGCCGCAGCCGCAAAAACCGACAGAGGGACCTTCAAAAGCACCCTCCGCAGCACAGATCGAGCGTTCGCTGGATGCCGCACCCCGCAGAAAAATCCGGAGAGAAAACCAGGTAATTCGCCGCGATTTTGGCCGAGAGTTGCGCCGCCGCCGCGATGTTCGCGAAAACATCCGCATTGCGGCCCCTTCGATTGATATCCAGGCGATCAACTTTGAGTTTGGTTCCGCACGCATCCCGCAGTCAGAGGAATGGAAGGTAGAGGAAATTGCAATTGCAATGCGCCGCATCCTTCGTCGTAATCCCGGCGAGGTTTTCCTGATCGAAGGCCATACAGATGCTGTTGGTTCCAATTATGCCAACCAGCTCTTGTCTGAAGATCGCGCGGCATCACTAAAACGGGTTCTGGTTCGCCGCTTTGGGGTGGACAGCTATGCGCTTGAAACCATCGGCTACGGCGAAGACTATCTTCTGGTGCCGACTTCAGGTCCCGAATGGCGCAACCGCCGGGTTACCTTGAGAACGGTAACGGATTTCCTTGCACGGTAAGTAGACATCGCCAAATGGCAGGTCACCTAAGGTGATCACCTCAAGAGCCCGCCGGCATTGCTTGCGGGCTTTTGTTTGCCTGTCAGGCCGCCAAATCCCTTCCTACTCTTGCTAAATGCTAAAATTTGGTTAAAAAGCGGCCATCATGTGTCCGGGTGCGAGTCTGGAGGCTGAACTATGGGGAGGAGCCTGCTGCAACGGCAGGATTTTCGGCCCTTTGCGGAAATATGTTTCTTTCGGGGACTGAACAAAAGGATTTCACAAATGAATGCTGTTTATCTGGCAATCGCCGCTGGCGTGTTGTCGATTGTATACGGCATCTGGGCAACAATGTCGGTCATGAAGGCCGATGCTGGTAACAGCCGGATGCAGGAAATCGCTGGATATATTCAGGAAGGCGCTATGGCCTATCTGTCTCGTCAGTATTTCACCATTGCCGTCGTTGGCGTGTTTGTCATGGCGTTGGTCTGGTGGCTTCTTGGCGCGCTGACTGCTGTCGGCTTTCTGGTAGGCGCGGTGCTTTCGGGTATCGCAGGTTTCATCGGCATGCTGATTTCAGTTCGTGCCAATGTGCGCACAGCCCAGGCTGCCAGCCAGAGCCTTGCTGCCGGCCTTAACATTGCGTTCAAATCCGGCGCAATCACGGGCATGCTGGTGGCTGGCCTTGCCCTCCTCGGTGTTGCTGTCTATTTCTGGTACCTGACCGGGCCTGCGGGTTTTGCAGTTACCGACCGCGCTGTTATTGATGCAATGGTAGCTCTCGGCTTTGGTGCTTCGCTCATCTCCATCTTTGCACGTCTTGGCGGTGGTATCTTCACCAAGGGTGCCGACGTCGGTGGTGACCTTGTTGGCAAGGTTGAAGCTGGTATTCCCGAGGATGATCCACGCAATCCTGCAACTATCGCCGATAATGTGGGCGACAATGTCGGCGACTGCGCCGGTATGGCTGCCGACCTTTTCGAAACCTATGCGGTGACGATCGTGGCAACCATGGTTCTTGCTTCCATCTTCTTTACAGGCGAAGCAGCCCAGACACTGATGACCTTCCCGTTGATGATTGGCGCTGTTTGCGTTGTTACTTCCATCATAGGCACATTCTTTGTGTCTCTGGGCGCAAACAACTCGATCATGGGCGCACTGTACAAAGGCTTCATCGCCACCGCTGTACTTTCCGCTGTCGCATTGATCCTCATCGTGCAGATGTGGCTGGGAATGGACACCGAGTTTGTTACTTCAACCGGTAAAGCCTTCCTTGGTCGTCATCTGATGTATTGTGGTTTCATTGGCCTCATCATTACTGGCCTGATCATCGTCATCACCGAATACTATACCGGTGTTGGCTACCGTCCGGTTCGCTCGATTGCCCAGGCATCGGTCACCGGTCATGGTACAAACGTCATCCAGGGTCTTGCTGTTTCGCTTGAATCAACAGCGCTTCCAGCACTGGTGATCATTGCAGGTATTATCTCCACTTATGCGCTTGCCGGTCTTTTCGGTATCGCGATTGCGGTTTCAACCATGCTGGCTTTGGCCGGATTTGTTGTGGCGCTTGATGCTTTCGGTCCAGTGACAGACAATGCCGGTGGTATTGCTGAAATGGCTGAACTGCCAGCCGAAGTGCGCGTTACCACTGATGCGCTCGACGCTGTGGGCAATACCACGAAAGCTGTTACCAAGGGCTATGCCATCGGGTCAGCGGGTCTCGGCGCTCTGGTTCTGTTTGCCGCATACACCGAAGACTTGAAGTTCTTCGCTGCAAAGGCAACACCAGGCTCCTTCTTTGAAGGTGTAACCGTCGATTTCTCGTTGTCCAACCCATATGTGGTTGTCGGCCTGTTGTTTGGCGGCATGCTTCCCTACATCTTTGGCGGCATGTCAATGACAGCTGTTGGCCGCGCAGGCGGTGCTGTGGTGGAAGAGGTTCGCCGTCAGTTCAAGGAAAAGCCAGGCATCATGCAAGGCACGGAGAAGCCGGATTATGGCCGTGCAGTTGACATGCTGACAAAGGCTGCGATCCGCGAAATGATCATTCCGTCATTGCTTCCGGTACTTTCTCCGCTGGTCTGCTTTTACGCCATCTACTGGATCACAGATTCCAAATCGGATGCTTTTGCGTCCCTCGGCGCAATGCTCCTGGGTGTGATTGTTACAGGCTTCTTCGTCGCTGTCTCCATGACAGCTGGCGGTGGTGCCTGGGACAATGCCAAGAAGTCCTTTGAAGACGGTTTCGTCGACAAGGACGGCGTCAAGCACCTGAAAGGTTCAGAAGCTCACAAGGCATCTGTAACAGGTGATACAGTTGGCGATCCGTACAAGGATACATCAGGCCCGGCCGTTAACCCGATGATCAAGATCACCAACATTGTTGCTCTGCTGCTGCTCGCAGTCTTGTCGCACTGATTGATCTGCATATGCCTTGCTGAACAGGTTTCAGCGGGGCATATGGCAAGAAAAAACCCCGCCGGAGCGATCCTGCGGGGTTTTCTTTTGTCTTTTGATAAAGATCAGAACTTCTGGTTGAGACCACCCAATACAGGAACTGGTGGCTTTCCTGTCGGCTTGGTTCCATTGCCGCCAAACAGTCGCGCCAGAAGGGTAAGGTCTCGGCCGCCGGTTGGTGTGGTGCGGGAAATAAAATCGAACACCTTGCCATCCTGCATCCGGTAATCGGCAACCTGTTCAACGACCTGGTTTTCATCGAAATAAATCGCCAGAACGCGCTGATCAACCAATTGCAGTTTCTGGTAGGCGAGGGAGCGTTTGCGCTTTTGCGAAATGTAATAAAACACTTCATTGTCAAAAGTGCCTGTTGTCGATGGACTGCCAAGCGCCAGAAGTACCTGATCGCGGCTGGAGCCGACAGGAACAAGCGCCAATTGGCTCTCTTCAATGATAGGTCCGTTTGAAAAAACCTGCTCTGTGGTACAGGCGCTCAACATCAGCGAGGCTGCAACAACGGCAATGCCCAATCTTCCTGCGGTATATCTGAATTTTGTTTTGTCGATCATGTTGATCTTGCCAACCCTGCTGATTTAAGAATTCCGGTCATTGTGTTTGCCATTTTGCCACCCTCAACCATTGGCACTTGCCTTATTATCCCATTGCAATAAATGAAGTTGCTGGTGATCTGGTCAGATACGGTGCTTGTCAAATATCCCAGTGGCGGTAAAAGTTCAACTGCAGCCGGACAGCAAATGTTTTTGACATTTAATCATGAATGCCTTTTGCCTCAACTTCAATCTTTGATCAAGGAACCAGTACTCATGTTTGCAGGTCTGTTCAAACGCTCCCGCGCGCACGAAGTACCACAAGAACTTTATGGCAGCGTTGTGGCGCAAGCCCGCCTTCCGGTATTTTTCACTGATTTTGGCTTCGAGGATACGGTAACAGGCCGTTTTGACGTGATTTTGCTGCATCTCTTCCTGCTTTCGAGGCGATTGGTTCGCGAAGACACACCTCTTTCACAAAGTCTCAATCAAGAGATATTTGACCACTTTACAGAAGAAACCGACCGCGCGTTGCGCGAACTGGGCGTCGGGGACACAACTGTTCCCAAGCGAAAAAAGAAAATGATCCATTCATTCTATGCGCTGGTGCAAGACCTCTCAGAGCCATTGGATGGTAGTGACAGAGAAAAGCTGGCGCAACTGGTGAACTCGCGATTTGCAAAAGGCGAAAATCAGGGCCTTGAGATTGCCCACAAAGACATCCACTTTAACGTTGGCGCGCTGGTGAACTATATTCTGGAAACTTCAAAATCGCTTGATGCATTTCCCGTAGCGCGTATTTTGGCGGGTGAACTCGAATGGCCAAAACCTGAAAAGTATGTTTGAACGCTCTCAAAAGAGTAGGTAATCCCCCATGAAAGTACAATTTTGAGAAACGAAAATCACAAACTGTCAATGCTGATCAATGTTGCTGTGTTGCCGACCAAGGGCAGGCGCATCAAGCTGGAGCCCGATGAGGCTGAACGTCGGCAATTGGCAATTGATGCGGATGCCATATCGGTTGAATGGTTCGTTGCCGAGCTTGAGTTCAAGCGTTGGCAAAAGAACGGTATATCCGTCACCGGATATGTGAAGGCCAATCTTACACAGGAATGTGTTGTGACACTGGAACCCATGCAGACATCGGTCGAGGAAGAAATTGACCGTACTTTTCTGCCGGAGGGTTCCAAGTTGCTTCGCCCCAGATTGAACAGTGAGGGCGAGTTGGTGGTTGACTATGATGGGAAAGACGAACCGGAACCTTTTGTTGGTGAAAATCTTGATGCCTGGGAAATCGCCATTGAGCATTTTCTTATCGGAATTGATCCCTATCCGCGCAAGCCCGGGGCTGAATTTGAGCCGGTGATTGAAAGTGACGGCAGCCAATCTTCAGAAGAATCACCCTTCGCCGCACTCAAAGATCTTATAAAGCCGAAGGAATAGAGGGGCAGCGGAGCAATTTTCCGGTTTTTGCTTTTCTTTTGCCTCAAAACTGTTCAAATCATTGACTTGGGCCCAAGGATTCTTGATCGCTTCTCCTCAAGACGCTAAGGCTTTGTTGAACTGCATCCACTTTCCCTAATTGTTTGCAGGGCAATGTATGCGACTTTCAAAAGGGTAATATGGCCAACTCGAACACTATATCTCTCGACGCTATGGGCGGCGACTTTGGAGCGTCGGTAGCTGTTGAGGGGGCGTCGATCGCACTTCACAGAAGGCCGGAATTGTCATTCATTCTTTATGGCGATGAGAAAACCGTTTCCCATGAATTGGTCAAGTTTCCAAAACTTGCCGCACGTTCGCGGATTGAGCATTGCGAAGTGCATGTCGCGATGGACGACAAACCCAGCAAGGCTCTGCGGGCAGGGCGCTGGAAATCTGGCATGTGGCGCGCCATCGAAGCGGTAAAGACAGACGAAGCCGCAGTTTGCATTTCAGCCGGTAATACCGGTGCGCTGATGGCGATGGCGAGGTTTTGCCTGCGGACCATGCCGGGAATTGACCGGCCTGCTATGGCTGCCCTCTGGCCCACCATGAAGGGCGAAAGTGTTGTTCTCGATGTTGGTGCAAATGTTGGCGCAACTGCAGACCAGCTGATTGATTTTGCCCTCATGGGTTCGGCCATGGCGCGTGCGCTGTATGATCTGGACCGCCCGACGGTTGGCCTTCTCAACATTGGTGTTGAAGAGGTCAAGGGCCAGGAAGACGTTCGCGAAGCGGGGCAAATGCTGCGTGCCGCCAATCTCGACAGCCTGAATTATCATGGTTTTGTGGAAGGCGATGATATCGGCAAGGGAACAGTTGATGTGGTTGTCACTGAAGGGTTTTCGGGCAACATAGCACTCAAGACCGCTGAAGGGACCGCCAAGCAGATAGCTTCCTATCTGAGATCGGCCATGAGCAGGACATTGCTGGCAAAAATCGGATATTTTTTCGCAAAGGGTGCTTTTGATCAATTGCGTGAGAAAATGGACCCGCGCAAGGTAAATGGTGCGGTGTTTCTGGGGCTCAATGGTGTTGTGATCAAAAGCCATGGTGGCACTGATCCCGAGGGGTATGCCGCGGCTATTGAAATGGGCCATGATATGGTGGCAAACGAAATCATGGAAAAGATCAGGGTGGATTTGAAACACTTTGAAGAGTTGAGAATTGAGTTGAACGCGCTTGAGGCCGGGCCCGCCGACAAATCTAATGAAATGGAACTTTGATGATCAGATCAGCAATTACCGGCTGTGGCTCCTATACGCCTGCAAACATTGTAAAAAATTCCGACCTTGAGGGTGTGGTGGAAACCAGTGACGAATGGATTGTCCAGCGGACAGGCATCCGCCAGCGGCACATTGCAGCCGACGGCGAAACAACGGCGGATATTGGCGAAAAGGCAGCACGTGCCGCGTTGAATCATGCTGGATTGACGGTCGCCGACATCGACATGATTATCCTGGCCACATCAACGCCGAACAACACTTTTCCGGCTACTTCTGTCGAAATTCAGCATCGCCTCGGAATGAGCCACGGCGCTGCGTTTGATCTCCAGGCAGTCTGTTCAGGGTTTGTCTTTGCGCTTACCACAGCCGACCAGTATATCCGAAGTGGATTTGCCAAGCGGATTTTGGTTATCGGCGCAGAGACGTTTTCAAGGCTGCTCGACTGGAATGACAGAACTACCTGTGTCCTTTTTGGCGATGGCGCCGGAGCTATGGTGGTTGAAGCGATCGACGGCGAAGGAACTTCGAACGACCGCGGTATTCTTACAGCCCATCTGCGCTCTGATGGCAGCCACAAGGACAAGCTTTTTGTTGATGGCGGCCCCTCTACTACCAAGACGGTCGGCCACCTGCGCATGGAAGGCCGGGAAGTATTCCGTCACGCTGTCGGCATGATCACCGATGTCATTGTTGCAGCCTATGAAGCGACAGGGCTAAGCTCTGCGGACCTCGACTGGTTTGTGCCCCACCAGGCCAACAAGCGCATCATTGATGCCTCAGCCAAAAAACTGGATATTGCACCTGAAAAGGTGGTCATAACGGTCGATCATCATGGAAATACCTCTGCAGCCTCCATTCCCCTGGCATTTTGCGAGGCCGTGAGTGATGGAAGAATTAAGCGCGGTGATCTGATTTTGCTTGAAGCCATGGGCGGCGGATTTACCTGGGGTTCGGTGATCCTGCGTTACTGAGAAGCAGGAACATTACGAAAAGTCTCATTATTTCTTTTTTTATCAAACATCTTGTCTGATTTGCCATATGATACTAATGTTTTCGTTGTTTGAAGATACGCGGACTTACCGATTGCATTGATTGGATATCCAAAAATTGTGATCGGCTTTTGTGAGGAACAATTTCGGCTGGGTAATGAAGGGATTATTCAGGAGTTGCACTTCGCTTATCATGTGCGGGCGGATAGGCTACAAATATGATTGGGTATGACCAATGGGGGGAAAGACACTCACCCGGGTTGATTTGGCGGAAGCCGTATATCGAAAAGTCGGGTTATCAAGAACTGAATCTGCTGAGTTGGTTGAGGCAGTATTGGACGCAATCTGCGCAAGCGTGGTTGCTGGCCAATCGGTAAAACTTTCTTCATTTGGTTCTTTTGTTGTCAGAGACAAAAAGGAACGGATTGGTCGCAATCCGAAAACAGGTGAGGAAGTACCAATAAAGCCAAGGCGGGTGATGGTGTTCAAACCATCCAATATACTTAAGAGTGCCGTCTTGAACGGAAAGGGTGAAAGCTGACGAGGGGAAAACGGCAACCTGGTGTTATTGGGCGATTTTGCAAACATGATTGCGACACATCAGCAAATGTGAAATGCGTTCCCTTTCCTTTTTTCCTGCTTTCGTTCTATGTTTTTGGATGATTCCTTTTTGAAATGTTGAAATCAGCAAGATAATCAGACCAATCGGAGTATGATTTGGATAAGAGTCCTGACGCTTTTCGTACCATCAGTGAAGTGGCTGACGACCTGACATTGCCACAGCATGTCCTGCGGTTCTGGGAAACCCGGTTTACCCAGATAAAGCCAATGAAACGCGGCGGAGGACGGCGCTATTACCGCCCTGATGATGTCGATCTTTTGAAAGGCATTCGGCATTTGCTGTACGAGGAAGGTTACACAATTCGCGGCGTACAGCGTATTTTGCGGGAACAGGGAAACAGGTTTGTCATCGGAATTGGAAACGGGGAGATTGATATCTCTGATCCAGCGGTGATGATCAATGTCAGCAATATTCCGGAAAAAGACGAGCCGGAGATGGATATCCGCCCAGTCAGTGAGATCAAGCGGGCGGTCTCGGTCGAGGAGTTCACGGAAGCAAGAAAACCCGTTGTAAAAACTTCAAAGGGAATCCTCGGTCGTCTTCGCGGAAAAGAAGATCGTGGTGAGGCTGACGAGTCAGTGATAAGCATATTGGCTGACGACCGGCGAAATTTGCAGGCCACACTTTATGAGTTGCTGGAATGCAAGAGGCTGCTGGACCAGGTGCGGTCTGACTAATAGAAATCTCGCGGGATTGCGCTTGCGTCATCTATACCGGACTAGTGAGACGAGTATTGCAATATCTTGACCTTCCCGAGAGATGGGTCACACTTTATTCCGGAGACATAGGTTACACTTTTGGCCTTTGCGGGAGGAACGCGAGGTGCCGTGGAAGGAGTGTAACGTTATGGATGAGCGTATCAAATTCATTGGCCGGATACTGGA
>JBGSTD010000045.1:0-25134 GCA_041736675.1 Salaquimonas sp. | reverse complement strand
GATGGAAGAGCGCCTGCGCTTCGCCATCCGTGAAGGCGGACGTACCGTCGGCGCCGGCATCGTCGCCGCTATCATTGAGTAATTGAATAAACTGCGGGGCGCGCGCCAACCAGTGAGCGCCCCGATTTGTTGCCGAAGGTTAAGATGCCTGCAAGCGGGCAATGCGAAGCGCAAGACAATTTGAGCGAAGTACAGAAAAGGCGACCTTCGGGTCGCCTTTTTTATGCGTTGCGGAAACTTCTAAATTCCTGATGCAGCGAGTTTAGTTGATACGGTTCTTCGACGGCTCTTCCTTGTGGGCAAACAACTTGAATTTTTTGCCTTTTTGATAGCGATCGGCATTGTATTCATCTTCGTGCTTGTCGGTATAGGTTTTGCCATCCACGGGAGACGTGAACCTGTATTCGAATTTTACCCGCTGTTGCACGTCTTTTTCTGAATAGCCGAATTGCACGGCTGCAAGCGGAGCAATTTTGCAATCCATATATGCCATCTTGTCCGATTTCTTTTCGACAATCTTGCCTTTCGAACTCTTCACAAAACAATCGACCTCAGCAGCTGTAACGACAGCCTCAGTCTCTATGTAATTCATGCTTTTGTCGGTTTCGGAAATACCGACCGCAGCAACGCCGATCAAAGCCATGCCGCCATAGACTTTCATTTGCAGGCTCATTTTATTTTCCCCTGTTGTCCCCTGATATCCTTCAGGTGCAGGCATTGTTCGCGAAATGGTCAAATAAATTGTTAATGAATTTGTGGGGTTGTAATTCTGGTAAACGGGTTTTTAACAGCGCTCGGGATCAAAACAGTTACTCCTATCTCTGCATGCGGAAGCGGAAAGGGAATTCGCCTTGTTTTTCCAGTCTATTGGCTAAAACCACTTGCGTATTGTTGCTATTTGGCGTTATCAAGCGCCAGTCTGAAAAAGACATGTCTTTTGTAAGACCTATTAGGGGTGTAGCTCAGTTGGTAGAGCGTCGGTCTCCAAAACCGAAGGTCCACGGTTCGAGCCCGTGCGCCCCTGCCATTTACAGACGGGGAAACCGATGAGCACCAAGGCAGCAAAGTTTAATCAATCCAATCGCAAACTGTTCCTCTGGCTGACTGCGCCATTGATTTTCATGCTCGTCGGCACGACCCGTTCATCCTGGTCTACAGACTCCTGGTTCGCTGAGCTAATTGAACAGGTCGGCATTTTGCTTGTTTTCGCCTGTGTGTTTGGCAGATGCTGGGCAATTCTCTATATAGGTGACAAAAAGAACACCAAGCTTGTTGATCAGGGACCTTATCGTTACACCCGCAACCCGCTGTATTTCTTCTCTGCCCTGGGAATGGCAGGATTTGGCATGCTGCTTGAAAGCTTGTCCCTTGGGATCATTCTCTTTGGTTATACCTATTTGTCTTTCCTCTATGTTGCACGCAAGGAAAGCGCTGATCTTACCAGATATTTCGGCAAGGACTATCTGGATTATCGCTCAGCCGTGCCTGAGTTCATTCCAAATCCATGGACTACAGTTCAAGACGGTACCGTTGATGACCAGATCACCATCTCTCCAAAGGCCCTGAAAAAAACGTTTCTTGATGCCTGCCTGTTTCTGCTGTTGCTACCTTTGGCGGAAGCTGTTGTTTACTGGCATGAGTTTGGTCATCTGGCAGCTTTGTTCCATCTTTACTGAGCCTCGTAGGCGACGTTGACCGGGCACAGCATTTGCCTGTGTTTGGTTTGTTGACACGTTAAAAAGTACATTTGCGCGGAGACTGGACAGGTTTGTGTCATTTGCCACATCGTTGTATGAAAGCCTGTGTAAAGTTGCAGCTTTGGGCAACAGCGAGGCGGCAGAGTGATTGGACTGCTAAGACGATTTGTGGATGGGGCATTGCGCGCCGGTATAAGCGGTTATGACCGCGAAGACCGCAGGCGTCTTTCTTTGGTAAATCTGGCCGGTTATTTGTCTTCTGCTTCATCGATCACTTATGCAGTCAATTTTGCCCTCTATGATTACCGTAATCTCATGCCGCTCATTATAGGCAATCTGGGCTCTGCACTTGTCACGGCAACCGCACCCTTTTGGCACAGGTACAATTCCATCTTCAGCGCATCGGTTCTATCTTTCACAGTTGCCTTTTCACTGTTTTATTTCGTATCCATGCTGGGAACCGATTCGGGCACTCATTTGAACTATATCGGCGGGGCCGCGATTGCCTTTGCAATTTTCGGGTTGAAGCACCTGCGCTGGATTGTACTGATAGGCGGCATTTGCATTGTCCTGAACATTGCCTCGGAATTCATGTTTTCGTCAGGATCGCTACAGCAATACATTGATCCCGCGTTCATGAAGCAACTTTACGTGCTTTCGGCAGCTTCCATTATTGGAATTGTCACCCTGATTGTCTGGTATGCGTTCATGATCGCTGCCGATGCGGAAAGGCGTTCCAACCAGCTTTTATTGAACATCTTTCCACCGCGAATTGCCGACGAACTTCGCTATAATCCCGACATATCCATTGCCGACCGTTTTGATGAGGCAACAGTGATGTTTGCTGACATTGTTGGTTTCACCGAGATGACAAGCAATATGGAACCTGACGAACTCGTGAACCTGCTCAACCAGATATTCACCGAGTTTGATGCCCTTGCGATCAAGCACAATGCCGAAAAGATAAAGACCATCGGGGATGAATACATGGCGGTCTGCGGCGCACCTGATCCGGTGGAGGATCATGCTTTGCGCATCATGAACCTGGCATGTGATATGCTGATCGCGATCCAAAAACTGAGTATGTCAACCGGTCACGATCTTCAATTGCGCATCGGCGTTGCAACGGGGCCTATCACTGCCGGGGTTATTGGTAAAACCAAGTTTGCCTACGATGTTTGGGCTACCACCGTAAACATAGCTTCAAGACTGCAATCGACCGCGCAAAAGTCTGGTGTTCACCTTTCTCAACCCACCTATATTGCAATCAGGCATGCCTATCCTTGCATCAGGGCGCCAAGATTGAAGTTGAAAGGCGTTGGGCTGCAGCAAACCTGGTATCTTGAGCAGCCAAGACAACAGCCAGAGGAAATTTTGTAAAATATTTACAAAATTACAAGCAGGACGTGACTCGATTTTCACAAGTCGACACGATTAACAGTGCAGGATGCCAATAATTTGCTGACTTTTTCTCAGAATGTTGTAAAAAATGTCACAGAATTCGACCCTGAAAGAGTTGTAAATTATCGACTCTTCCCGGATTGTCTACAACGTCAAGCCTGGTTGCCGTGCCTAAAAGTAGCAGGCAATTAAATAAAAAAGGAACCTCCCATGACTGCGCATCCGACCAATATTCAACCAGGAGACAATGGCATGTCTTACCAGACCGAGATTGAGGCAGCAAAAGCCTTCATAGCTACGCAGGGTTCAAGCTGGAGCGCGATTGATGCGGAATCAGTCGCCCGCATGCGTTTGCAGAACCGCTTCAAGACAGGTCTGGATATTGCCAAGTATACAGCTGACATCATGCGTGCTGACATGGCAGCCTATGACAAGGACCCCAAAAACTACACCCAGTCGCTCGGTTGCTGGCATGGCTTCATCGGTCAGCAGAAGCTTATTTCGATCAAGAAACATTTTGGTTCAACCAAGGGCAAATACCTTTATCTTTCCGGCTGGATGGTCGCGGCGCTTCGTTCGGAATTCGGTCCGCTCCCCGATCAGTCCATGCATGAAAAAACTTCAGTTCCAGCTCTGATCGAGGAACTCTACACATTCCTTCGCCAGGCTGATGCCCGTGAATTGGGCATGTTGTTCCGCGATCTGGATGCTGCCAAGGATGCCGGCAATGCTGCCAAAATCGCTGAAGCAGAAGCTGCCATTAACGGTCACCAGACCCATGTTGTTCCTGTTATCGCCGATATCGATGCCGGATTTGGCAATGCCGAGGCAACCTATCTGCTTGCCAAGAAAATGATCGAGGCAGGTGCCTGTGCCCTGCAGATCGAAAACCAGGTTTCCGATGAGAAACAATGCGGCCACCAGGATGGCAAGGTTACTGTGCCACATGAGGATTTCCTTCAGAAGGTTCGAGCATGCCGCTATGCGTTCATGGAACTTGGCGTCGAAAACGGGATTATCGTCACACGTACTGATTCGCTGGGCGCAGGCCTAACCAAACAGATCGCATATTCGAAAGAGCCGGGCGATCTGGGCGATCAATACAATGCTTTCCTCGATTGCGAGGAAGTGACAGCCGATCAGCTTCAGTCTTCAGATGTCGTGATCAAACGCGACGGCAAGTTGTTGCGTCCAAAGCGCCTGCCATCAAACCTCTTCCAGTTCCGCGCAGGAACAGGAGAGGCGCGTTGCGTGCTGGATAGTATCACGTCGCTTCAAAACGGTGCGGATTTGCTCTGGATCGAAACCGAGAAGCCGCACATTGGTCAGATCGGCGGTATGGTCAGCGAAATCCGCAAGGTTATCCCAAATGCCAAGCTGGTCTACAACAACTCACCATCGTTCAACTGGACACTCAACTTCCGTCAGCAGGTTTATGACGCCTGGGTTGCTGAGGGCAAGGATGTTTCCGCCTATGACCGCGCCCGTCTGATGAGCGCCGACTATGATAGCGATGAACTGGCGATCGAAGCCGACAACCGCATTCGTTCTTTCCAGGCCGATGCAGCCCGTCAAGCTGGTATCTTCCATCACCTGATCACTTTGCCGACCTATCACACTGCGGCCCTGTCGACAGACAATCTTGCCAAGGACTATTTTGGCACAGAAGGCATGCTCGGCTATGTTGCTGGAGTGCAGCGCAAGGAAATCCGTCAGGGTATAGCCTGCGTCAAGCACCAGAACATGTCCGGTTCAGATTTGGGTGACGATCACAAGGAGTATTTTGCCGGGGAGGCAGCGCTGAAAGCAGGCGGCGTACACAACACAATGAACCAGTTCGCCAACGTTTGACGGTTCATTTCTGCTGGCAGGCAGATGTCAAATGTCTGCATAACATCAACGGGAACTCGAAAGGGTTCCCGTTTTTGATTCCAGAACAAGGCTTTACGGAGGGTTCCGGAATCAGTTTGCAAACCGGTTGAATCTATTTGGCACCATCAATTGCGCCTTTCCAGACATGCTTGTAGCGGTTAGGTTCGCTGACAAGCCAGACAATCGGGAGCCGCTGATGAAACTCACTTTGCATCATATCAATCTATCGACTGAAAACGTTGAGCGGATGGACATCTTTTACAGGGAGATACTTGGACTGGATGGCGTTGCATCCGGATTGCCGGTACTGGAAAAGAAAAAGGGATATTCCGGCGATGTTGCCTTTGTTGGTGCGCCGACACACAGCGATGTCGTACAGTATCATTTGGCACAAAAGGACATTCATGCAGGGTTCAAGACCGGCCACACGGTCAACCCGGTATCCCGTGGACATATTGCTTTCAGAACAGATGATATTGCAGCGTTCAAAACTCATCTCGACGACAAGGGAGTTCCATATTCAGATTGGGGCAATTCGGCTGTTGAAACCTGGCACCAGATCTTTTTTTATGACCCGGATGGCAACGTGATTGAGGTGCATGAGGTCCAGGCCGGGTAACTTGCCAGTCTAAACGAATTTAAATCGTGGCAGGAGCAGTTCAGGTCTTCAGCAGGTTTGCTGTAGACGGTGCTGAAATGCCGCGCGATTGCGAAAGAATTGATATTGGTCGGCTTTCGTCAGATTCAAATCAAGATTCTCCCCAATTCCTCTTGCGCTTTGAAAGTATGAGGGTTATTTACACCCCACGTATGAAAAAGCGCGCTGGGCCGATATGGAGCTTTGCGCGCTTAAATTCATGGAATTAAAGGTTTTTTTCTTTTTCTTCCTGGTCATGCGTGAGAATCCGGATATCGCTGGAATGTCAGCTGTGTGCGGAATAAACAATTTTTGGCAGTTTTTGGTCACTGGAAAAAGCGGAAATGGCATCAAAGAGCAATCCTTTTACCTTCTTTCAGGAGGTCCGCAAGGAGGTCGCAAAGGTTACCTGGCCTACACGCAGGGAAACCGTTGTGACAACGGTTATGGTTTTTATCATGATCATTGTTGCTGCATTCTTTTTTCTGGCAATTGACCAGATTTTGCATCTTGCAATCGGCTTTGTACTGAATGTGGGTAGCGTACAATAATTTGACCCGAGAGAGCCTGCGGCGATCTCCTCGAGAAATGCGGAATACAGATGACGAAGCGTTGGTACATAGTTCACTCCTACTCGAACTTCGAGAAGAAGGTGGCGGAATCGATTTTGGAACAGGCTCGCCAGAAGGGCCTCGAAGATTTGTTCGAATCTGTCATCGTGCCGACT
The DNA here is from genome assembly GCA_041736675.1 of Salaquimonas sp. Lineage (GTDB taxonomy): Bacteria > Pseudomonadota > Alphaproteobacteria > Rhizobiales > Rhizobiaceae > Salaquimonas. The sequence goes on along the minus strand of JBGSTD010000045.1, from coordinate 18,800 downwards.
GAAAAGGTCGTTGAAGTGCGCCGTGGCCGCAAGGTTGACGCTGAACGCAAGTTTTTTCCCGGTTATGTGCTGGTCAAGATGGACCTGACCGATGCCGCTTTCTCGATGATCAAGAATACTCCGAAGGTTTCGGGGTTCCTGGGTTCCGACAACAAGCCGATGCCGATCTCGGATCGCGAGGCAGAGCGCATTCTAAATCAGGTACAGGATGGCGTTGATCGTCCGAAACCCTCTGTTTCTTACGAAATTGGTGAACAGGTACGCGTCTCCGATGGTCCGTTCGCTTCATTTAACGGCATAGTTCAGGAAGTTGACGAAGAGCGTGCACGCCTGAAAGTGGAAGTATCAATTTTTGGCCGGGCAACCCCGGTTGATCTGGAATATGGTCAGGTTGAAAAAATCTGATTGCGGTCAAATCGCACGTAGAGCGAGCCAATGGCGAGTGATGCGCAAGATTTGAGCAAACAAGAAGTCGAATCGCACGCAGAGTGAGTATGGACAGAGTCCTGCGAATGATGCGAAGATTTGATTGGAAAAAAGGAATACTCAAATTCACGGATTTGAGGAAATACCGTGGAAGGGGAACCTGGCTGGCCGTCAGGGATAACCGCACCACGGTCTGCACCGTCACTTGAAAACAGGTGGCAAATTGAAACGCCCGCATTGTCTTGATGATACTCATCGAGGCAGGGTAATTGAAAAGGCAGTATTATGGCCAAGAAGATTACAGGATACCTGAAATTGCAGGTATCAGCAGGAAGCGCTACGCCGTCGCCGCCAATTGGTCCGGCACTCGGTCAGCGCGGTCTGAATATCATGGAATTCTGCAAGGCATTCAATGCCAAAACGCAGGAAATGGAAAAAGGTTCGCCTGTTCCGGTTGTCATCACCATTTTTGCAGACAAGTCTTTCACATTCGAGATGAAACAGTCTCCAATGTCGCACCTGATCAAGAAGGCTGCTGGCCTTAAGTCCGGCTCCAAAGAGCCTGGTAAATCGGTTGCAGGCAAGATTTCCGCCAAACAGGTTAGGGAAATTGCTGAAGCTAAAATGAAGGATCTGAACGCGGACACGATCGAAGCAGCAATGCGCATGGTCGAAGGTTCTGCCCGTTCAATGGGTATCGAGGTGGCACGCTAATGGCCGGTAAACGTATCAGGAATGCCGCTGAAGGCATCGATCGCAAAAAACTGTATCCAATCAGTGAAGCGATCAAAATGGTCAAAGAACGCGCGAACGCGAAATTTGACGAAACAATCGAAATTGCCATGAATTTGGGTGTTGACCCGCGTCATGCTGACCAGATGGTTCGTGGTGTGGTTGAATTGCCAAATGGTACGGGCCGCACGGTGCGTGTTGCCGTCTTTGCAAAAGGTGACAAAGCCGAAGAAGCAAGAAAAGCTGGCGCCGATGTCGTTGGCGCGGAAGATTTGGTTGAAGCGGTTGCTGGCGGCAAGATCGATTTCGATCGCTGCATTGCAACGCCCGACATGATGGGCCTTGTTGGTCGTCTGGGCAAGGTGCTTGGCCCCCGCGGTATGATGCCTAACCCTCGCGTTGGTACTGTCACCATGGATGTTGCAGCTGCGGTTGCTTCTTCCAAGGGCGGCGCCGTTGAATTCCGCGTTGAAAAGGCGGGTATCATTCATGCTGGTATCGGCAAGGCATCCTTTGGCGAAAAGGCAATTGAAGAAAACATTCGTGCTTTTACTTCAGCTGTTGCCAGAGCCAAGCCGGCTGGTTCCAAAGGCACCTATTTGAAGCGCGTTGCCGTTTCTTCAACAATGGGCCCTGGCGTTCATGTTGATCTGGCAAGTCTGTCAGACAACTGATAACGAAATCGGAAAGCGGGAAACCGCTTTCTGTAAAGTCCTCGGGAATTCTTGATGAATACCTGAGGCGGTCAGTTGAATAAAGATACCGATGGTATTTGAATTGAGCTGATTTCCTGTCCGAGATTGCGGGCGGCTCGCCTTAATGATTTTGGTGCGAAAGCACTGGATTGAGCCTGCATGAGATGGGAGGGAGAAACGAAATTTCGCCGGTTGTCCGGCAAGCTTCGGTTCGAACTCGTTGACCTTGTGACGTTTCAAAATGCGCAGCAGATTGAAATGACCATCAGGGGGCAGGACCTTGAAGCGTCGTTCCGGCGCTGGTGTTGTCCCTTCCGGTTTACCGAAAGGGCAGCCGGAAGTGGAACGGCAATGTCAACCGATCTGCATCAGTATTTTCTGATGTGGGTTAAATTGGAGAGAGACTGTGGAAAGAGCGGAAAAACGCGAGTTTGTCACAGCCATGAACGATGCATTTTCGAATGCGGGCGCTGTGGTTGTGGCTCACTATTCCGGCCTGACAGTTTCCGAGATCAGTGCGTTTCGCGCAAAGGTCAAGGAAGTTGGCGGCCAAGTCAAAGTTGCGAAAAATCGCCTTGCCAAGCTCGCTCTTCAGGGTACGGACGCAGAACACATTTCCGGATTGTTTGAAGGCCAGACACTCGTTGTCTATTCATCTGATCCTGTGGCTGCTCCAAAAGCTTCCGTCGAATTTGCCAAGAAGAACGACAAACTCGTTATCCTTGGTGGGGCGATGGGTGCGACAAACCTCGATGTGAATGGTGTCAAGGCTCTTGCCGAATTGCCATCACTTGATGAACTGCGCGCGAAACTTGTAGGTATGATTTCAACACCTGCAACCCGTGTCGCAACAATCATCAACGCACCAGCAAGCCAGCTTGCACGTGTGTTCGGGGCATATGCCCGGAAGGACGAAGCGGCATAAGGCCGTTATTCGCGTAACGCAAAAGTTCGAACTGAATAAAGGAACTAAAAAATGGCTGATCTAGCTAAAATCGTGGACGATCTGTCCGCTTTGACAGTAATGGAAGCTGCAGAGCTTTCAAAAATGCTTGAAGAAAAATGGGGCGTATCTGCCGCTGCACCAGTAGCTGTTGCTGCTGCAGGCGGTGCTGCACCTGCTGAAGCTGCTGAAGAGAAAACAGAATTTGATGTTGTTCTCACAGACGCCGGCGCACAGAAAATCAACGTGATCAAGGAAGTTCGCGCTATTACAGGTCTTGGCCTGAAAGAAGCGAAAGACCTCGTTGAAGGCGCGCCTAAAACAGTGAAAGAAGCTGCTACTAAAGCTGACGCTGAAGAAATCAAAAAGAAACTTGAAGCAGCCGGCGCCAAAGTCGAACTCAAGTAAGTTTCTTTTTTCGGCCTCATTCTTGGGGTTGAATGGAAACAAGGCTCCGGATTCGTCCGGGGCCTTTTGCCCGTTAATGCGTTAAATGTCGCACTTTTGTGACTTTGACGAGATTAGGGGTTGGTTTTTTCGAAGACCTGGCATAGATAAGGGCCTCGAGATTGGATAGCGAATCCCCCTGGCATGTAAAAGTACCGGTTTGCCCCCGGAAATTTGAGCGGTTATGTCGCTGATAATGTCTTAAAGGCCGAAAGAATGGGCCTTTTGGAGATGTGTCAGGCGGACAGCCGCATTTTGACGTTTTCAGCGGTATCCGAACCCGGTATCCGCAAACCTGATCAAGGAACACAAATGGCTCAGGCAGTTACTTTCAATGGACGCAAGCGCGTAAGAAAGTTTTATGGAAATATCACCGAAGTTGCAGAAATGCCAAACCTCATCGAGGTTCAAAAGGCGTCTTATGACCAGTTTTTGATGGTCAATGAACCTGTTGGTGGCAGGGGGGACGAGGGTCTTCAGTCTGTTTTCAAGTCGGTTTTCCCAATCTCCGATTTTTCCGGTTCAGCGATGCTCGAATTTGTTCGCTACGAATTCGATGCTCCCAAATATGATGTGGAAGAATGTCGCCAGCGCGACATGACCTATTCTGCTCCCCTGAAAGTAACACTCCGCCTTATCGTGTTTGATATAGACGAAGATACCGGCGCAAAATCAATCAAGGATATCAAGGAGCAGGACGTCTATATGGGCGACATGCCCTTGATGACCGGGAACGGCACCTTTGTGATCAACGGAACCGAACGTGTTATCGTTTCCCAGATGCACCGCTCACCTGGTGTGTTTTTCGATCATGACAAAGGCAAAAGCCATTCCTCTGGCAAGTTGCTGTTCGCATCGCGCATCATTCCTTATCGTGGCTCTTGGCTCGACATCGAGTTCGATGCCAAGGACATAGTTCACGCACGTATCGACCGCCGCCGCAAACTGCCGGTGACATCACTTCTGATGGCGCTTGGGCTGGAGCCTGAGGAAATTCTGTCAACTTTCTACACATCGTCATTATTGACCCGTGAGAAAGACGGATGGCGCATGCCGTTTAACGGTGAAGCCCTGAAGAATACCAAGCCTACCTATGAGTTGGTCGATGCGGACACTGGCAAGGTTGTCGTCGAAGTTGGCAAGAAGCTGACCCCGCGCCTTATCAAGCAGCTTGAAGAAAAAGGCCTGAAGCACATTCGTGTTTCCAATGAGCAGATCTACAGCTCCTATGTTGCCGAAGACATCGTCAACATGGAAACCGGCGAAATCTATATGGATGCCGGTGAGGAAATCGATGAAAAGAACATCGCCATGCTGATCGAGGCAGGCGTTTCTGAAGTGCCTATCCTTGACATCGACCATGTGAACGTGGGTGCTTATATCCGCAATTCGCTCGTTGCCGACAAGAATGAAAACCGCCAGGAAGCTCTGTTCGATATCTATCGTGTGATGCGTCCGGGCGAGCCGCCGACAATGGAAACTGCCGAGGCAATGTTCAAGTCGCTGTTCTTTGACTCGGAGCGATACGATCTTTCTGCCGTTGGCCGGGTCAAGATGAACATGCGTCTTGGACTTGACGCGGAAGACACGGTTCGTGTTTTGCGCAAGGAAGACATTCTTTCCATCGTCCAGACACTTGTTGATCTGCGTGATGGCAAGGGTGAAATTGATGACATCGACAACCTCGGAAACCGCCGTGTGCGTTCTGTTGGTGAGTTGATGGAAAACCAGTACCGCATTGGTCTGCTTCGCATGGAGCGCGCAATCAAAGAGCGCATGTCTTCCATCGAGATCGATACCGTCATGCCGCAGGACCTGATCAACGCGAAACCGGCAGCTGCCGCGGTTCGTGAATTTTTCGGTTCATCGCAGTTGTCGCAGTTCATGGACCAGACCAACCCGTTGTCGGAAATCACCCACAAGCGCCGTCTCTCAGCTTTGGGACCTGGCGGTTTGACACGTGAGCGCGCCGGCTTTGAGGTTCGCGACGTTCACCCAACCCACTATGGCCGTATCTGCCCGATTGAGACACCGGAGGGTCCGAACATCGGTCTGATCAACTCGCTGGCCACTTTTGCCCGTGTCAACAAATATGGTTTCATTGAAAGCCCGTGCCGCAAGGTTGCAGGCAGCAAAGTAACCACTGATGTAGTTTATTTGTCAGCAATGGAAGAGGCACGCCACTATGTGGCCCAGGCCAACGCCGAGTTGGACAAGAACGGCAAGTTCGTCAACGAATTCGTCATCTGCCGCCATGCAGGCGATGTGATGATGGTGCCTGCTGAAAACGTCGATCTGATGGATGTGTCACCGAAACAGCTCGTTTCTGTGGCTTCGTCACTGATCCCGTTCCTTGAAAACGATGATGCCAACCGTGCCTTGATGGGTTCAAACATGATGCGTCAGGCTGTGCCATTGGTACGCGCCGAGGCACCCTTTGTTGGAACCGGCATGGAGCCTGTAGTTGCCCGCGACTCGGGCGCTGCGATTGTTTCAAAGCGAACCGGTATCGTTGACCAGGTCGATGCGACGCGTATCGTTATCCGCGCCACCGAAGACCTTGATCCGTCAAAGTCAGGCGTCGATATCTATCGTTTGCAGAAGTTCCAGCGTTCAAACCAGTCTACCTGTATCAACCAGCGTCCACTGGTTCGTCAGGGTGACATCATCAACAAGGGTGACATCATCGCCGACGGTCCATCGACCGATTTGGGTGATCTGGCGCTTGGCCGTAACGTGCTTGTCGCGTTCATGCCATGGAATGGCTACAACTATGAGGATTCGATCCTCCTTTCTGAGCGTATCGTACGCGATGACGTGTTCACCTCGATTCACATCGAAGAATATGAAGTGATGGCGCGAGACACGAAACTCGGGCCTGAGGAAATCACCCGTGATATTCCCAACGTATCTGAAGAAGCGCTGAAAAACCTCGACGAAGCAGGTATTACCTATATCGGTGCCGAAGTGGGACCTGGCGATATTCTTGTCGGCAAGATCACACCAAAAGGTGAAAGCCCGATGACACCGGAAGAAAAACTTCTGCGTGCCATTTTCGGTGAAAAGGCCTCCGATGTACGCGATACATCGCTTCGCATGTCACCAGGTGCCTTTGGTACTGTGGTGGAAGTTCGTGTATTCAACCGTCATGGTGTTGAAAAAGACGAGCGCGCGATGGCAATCGAACGCGAAGAGATCGAGACCCTTGCAAAAGACCGTGACGACGAACAGTCAATTCTCGACCGTAACGTTTACAGCCGTTTGTCAGACATGCTGAACGGCAAGGAAGCAATTTCCGGTCCGAAAGGCTTCAAAAAGGGCGACAAGGTCACTTCTGCGACGATTACAGACTATCCGCGTTCGCAGTGGTGGCAGTTTGCCGTTGGGGATGAAAAGCTGCAGGGTCAGATCGAGGCATTGCGCAACCAGTATGACGAATCCAAGAAGATGCTTGAAGGTCGCTTCATGGACAAGGTCGAGAAACTGCAGCGCGGCGACGAGTTGCTTCCTGGCGTGATGAAAATGGTAAAGGTCTTTGTGGCTGTCAAACGCAAGCTGCAGCCTGGTGATAAAATGGCTGGACGCCACGGCAACAAGGGTGTGGTTTCCCGCATTCTGCCTTTGGAAGACATGCCATTCCTTGAAGACGGTACCCATGCGGACATCGTGTTGAACCCGCTTGGTGTTCCTTCGCGCATGAACGTTGGACAGATCCTTGAAACCCATCTGGGTTGGGCGTGTGCCGGTATGGGCCGCAAGATCGGTGAACTGATCGAAGCCTACAAGGCCAAAGCCGATATCAAGCCGCTCCGCAAGGAACTGGAACTGATCTATGGTGACAATGACCGCAATGAGCCTGTTAAAGACTATGACGATGAATCCATCATGCGTTTGGCAGAACAGCTAACGCGCGGCGTATCCATCGCGACCCCGGTCTTTGACGGTGCCCATGAGCCGGACATCGTTGAAATGCTGGAGCAGGCAGGTCTGAACGGCACTGGTCAGTCAACTGTCTACGATGGCCGTACTGGTGAACAGTTCGACCGTCAGGTGACAATGGGCTACATTTACATGCTCAAGCTTCACCACCTTGTTGACGACAAGATCCATGCCCGTTCAATCGGACCATACTCACTCGTTACCCAGCAGCCGCTGGGCGGCAAGGCGCAGTTCGGTGGACAGCGCTTTGGGGAGATGGAAGTCTGGGCACTTGAGGCATATGGCGCAGCCTATACGCTTCAGGAAATGCTCACCATCAAGTCTGATGATGTCGCAGGTCGAACAAAGGTCTATGAATCGATCGTCCGCGGCGATGACACATTTGAAGCGGGTATCCCAGAAAGCTTCAACGTTCTCGTCAAGGAAATGCGTTCACTTGGACTTAATGTGGAACTGGAAACCGCCAAGATTCCTTTTGAAGGCGAAGGCGAACAGGAAGCATTGGCGGACGCCGCTGAATAATCATGAGACAGGGGAGGCGGCAGCTTGCCGCTTCCTTTCCAGTGGTGCGTATCCCGCATTTGAATTTCATCATGTGTTTTAAGGTCGAATGGATCGACATTTGAAGCACACTTCTAACGGACCCAGGCGGTCCATCGGGCCAAGGCCCAAAGGAGCTGACACATGAACCAAGAGGTTATGAATCTCTTTAACAACCCGGCTGCAACGCAGAATTTCGATTCCATCCGGATTTCGATCGCTGCTCCCGAAAAGATCCTTTCCTGGTCTTTCGGTGAAATCAAGAAGCCGGAAACCATCAACTATCGTACGTTCAAGCCCGAGCGTGACGGTCTTTTCTGTGCCCGTATCTTTGGCCCGATCAAAGACTACGAATGCCTGTGCGGCAAATACAAGCGCATGAAATACAAAGGCATCATCTGCGAGAAATGCGGCGTGGAAGTCACGCTGTCGCGCGTCCGGCGTGAGCGCATGGGCCACATCGACCTTGCTTCGCCAGTTGCCCATATCTGGTTCCTCAAATCCTTGCCTTCGCGTATTGGTCATTTGCTTGACATGACGCTGAAGGATCTGGAGCGTGTGCTCTACTTTGAAAGCTTCGTTGTTACGGAGCCGGGTCTTACAGCTCTGAAAGAGTTCCAGCTTCTTTCCGAGGAAGAATACAATATCGCCATGGACGAATATGGCGAAGATTCATTTACTGCCATGATCGGCGCTGAAGCCATCCACGAAATTCTTGCGTCCATGGACCTGGAGAAGACCGCAGGTCAGCTGCGCGTTGACATTGCAGAGACATCGTCAGAATTGAAGCACAAGAAACTGTCAAAACGCCTCAAGATCGTTGAAGCGTTCCTTGAATCCGGCAACCGCCCTGAATGGATGATCATGAAGGTCATTCCGGTTATCCCACCGGATTTGCGTCCTTTGGTTCCTTTGGATGGCGGTCGTTTTGCCACTTCCGATCTGAACGATCTTTACCGCCGTGTTATCAACCGCAACAACCGTCTTAAACGGCTTATGGAACTGCGTGCGCCGGATATCATTATCCGCAACGAAAAACGCATGCTGCAGGAAGCTGTTGATGCGTTGTTCGACAATGGTCGTCGTGGCCGCACCATCACAGGTGCCAACAAGCGCCCGCTTAAATCGCTGTCAGACATGCTGAAAGGCAAGCAGGGCCGTTTCCGCCAGAACCTTCTCGGTAAACGCGTCGACTATTCCGGTCGTTCGGTTATCGTGACGGGTCCTGAATTGAAGCTGCATCAATGCGGCCTGCCAAAGAAAATGGCGCTGGAACTGTTCAAACCGTTCATCTATTCGCGCCTCGATGCAAAAGGTTATTCATCCACTGTCAAACAGGCCAAGAAACTGGTTGAAAAAGAAAAGCCGGAAGTTTGGGATATCCTCGATGAGGTTATCCGCGAGCATCCTGTTCTTTTGAACCGTGCTCCGACGCTTCACAGACTTGGCATCCAGGCATTCGAGCCTGTGCTGATCGAAGGCAAGGCTATCCAGCTGCATCCGCTGGTTTGCGCCGCCTTCAACGCCGACTTTGACGGCGACCAGATGGCTGTTCACGTGCCTTTGTCACTCGAAGCGCAGCTTGAAGCCCGCGTTCTGATGATGTCAACGAACAACATTCTGCATCCGGCCAACGGTCAGCCTATCATCGTTCCTTCACAGGACATGGTGCTCGGTCTGTATTATCTGTCGATTGTTGCCGAAAAAGAGCCGGGCGAAGGCATGGTCTTCTCCGACATGGGCGAATTGCAGCACGCCATCGAACACAAGGTCGTGACGCTTCACACCAAAATTCGTGGTCGCTTCAAGACTGTCGATGAAAATGGCGATCCGGTTTCAAAAATTCATGAAACCACGCCCGGCCGGATGATCATCGGCGAGTTGTTGCCGCGCAATGCGAAAGTAAGCTTCGACATCTGCAATACAGAGATGACCAAGAAAAACATCTCCAAGATGATCGATACGGTCTATCGTCATTCCGGCCAGAAAGAGACAGTCATTTTCTGTGACCGCATCATGCAGCTTGGTTTTGCACACGCTTGTAAGGCCGGCATTTCCTTCGGCAAGGACGACATGGTTATTCCGGAAACCAAAGCCAAACTGGTGTCCGATACCCAGGCTTTGACCAAGGAATATGAACAACAGTACAATGACGGCCTGATCACTCAGGGCGAAAAGTACAATAAGGTTGTTGATGCCTGGGCCAAATGTGGTGACAAGGTTGCTGATGAAATGATGCAGCGCATTCGCGCAGTTGATTTTGATGCTGAAACCGGTCGTCAGAAACAGATGAACTCGATCTATATGATGAGCCACTCTGGCGCCCGCGGTTCGCCAACCCAGATGAAACAGCTTGCCGGTATGCGCGGACTTATGGCCAAGCCGTCAGGCGAGATCATCGAAAGCCCGATCATCTCCAACTTCAAGGAAGGCCTGACCGTTCTTGAATACTTCAACTCGACCCACGGTGCCCGTAAAGGTCTCGCAGATACTGCGTTGAAAACAGCCAACTCGGGTTATCTGACACGTCGTCTGGTTGATGTTGCACAGGATTGCATCGTCAATGAAGCCGACTGCGGCACCGAAGATGGTCTTTCTGTTCAGGCGGTTGTGGATGCAGGACAGGTTGTTGCAACCCTTGCCATGCGTATCCTTGGCCGCACGGCAGCTGAAGACATTGTTCACCCGGAAACAGGTGAGATTGTCATCGAGGCTGGCGTTACACTGGACGAAAAAGACGTTGATGCGGTTGAGGCCGCCGGTGTCAAAACCGTCAAGATCCGCTCGGCTCTCACTTGTGAAACCCAGAACGGTATCTGTGGCAAATGTTACGGTCGTGACCTTGCCCGCGGAACTCCGGTCAACATGGGCGAGGCAGTGGGTGTTATCGCTGCCCAGTCCATCGGTGAACCTGGTACACAGTTGACCATGCGTACCTTCCACATTGGTGGAACCGCGCAGGTTGTCGACTCATCGTTCATCGAAGCATCCTATGATGGTGTGGTGAAACTGCGTAACCGCAACATGACCCGTGACTCCGAAGGCCGCATGATGGCTCTCGGTCGCAACATGGCCATTACCATCGAAGATGAAAAAGGCAATGAGCGTGCGTCACACCGTGTAACCTACGGCTCGCGCATTCATGTGGATGAAGGCGACAAGGTTAAACAGGGCCAGCGTCTTGCAGAGTGGGATCCATATACACGTCCGGTTCTGACAGAAGTTGAAGGCACCATCGAGTTCGAGGATGTCATCGACGGCTTGTCAGTCACCGAGAGTGCCGACGAGGCAACCGGTATCACCAAACGTGTCGTGCTGGATTGGCGCGCCAACCCGCGCGGTGCCGAGCTGAAACCGGCAATCGTGATCAAGGGCAAGGACGGAAAGATATTGACCGTGGACCGTGGCGGTGAAGCCCGTTACTTCCTCACAGTCAATGCCATCTTGTCGGTTGAACCTGGTGACAAGATTTCGGCTGGTGACGTTCTTGCCCGTATTCCTCTGGAAAGCGCCAAGACAAAAGACATCACCGGTGGTCTTCCGCGCGTTGCTGAACTCTTTGAAGCCCGTCGTCCGAAAGATCACGCCATCATCGCAGAGATTGATGGTACGATCCGCTTTGGTCGCGACTACAAGAACAAGCGCCGCATCACCATCGAACCTGCTGATACGACGATTGAACCGACGGAATATCTCATTCCCAAGTCCAAGCCGTTCCATCTACAGGACGGTGACCAGATCGAGAAGGGTGACTATATCCTCGACGGAAATCCTGCACCGCATGACATTCTTGCGATCAAGGGCGTTGAGGCACTGGCTGCCTACCTCGTCAACGAGATCCAGGAAGTTTATCGTCTTCAGGGCGTGACCATCAACGACAAGCACATCGAAGTGATCGTTCGCCAGATGTTGCAGAAAGTTGAAATCACCGATGCGGGAGATTCGGGCCTGATTGCAGGGGAACATATCGACCGTATCGAAATGGATCTGCTGAATGAGCGCCTGGTGGAAGAAGGTCGTCAGCCGGCCAAGGCTACCCCGGTTCTGCTGGGTATCACCAAGGCAAGCTTGCAGACACGCTCGTTTATCTCTGCGGCATCGTTCCAGGAGACAACTCGGGTTCTTACCGAGGCTGCTGTTGCAGGCAAGTCGGATACCCTTGAAGGTCTCAAGGAAAACGTGATCGTTGGTCGTCTGATCCCGGCTGGTACCGGCGGTCTGATGAACAAGGTTCGCCGTCTTGCCAGCCAGCGCGACGATATGATCATTGTCGAAAAACGCAAACTGGCCGATGCAAATGCGCGTCTGACAGACATGTCGAAAAAAGGCGAAGCTGCAGAATAAGGCAAACGCATTTCAAATCCAGACCCGCGGTGCTCCGGTGCCGCGGGTTTTTTGTTTCAGGCAACAATGGTTTGTTAACCTTTCCGGTTCTTTTCCTTACGTAAAGAAATTCGCTTACTAAAGGTAAACTATTGAGCGTTATTGTCTCTCTCGGAGCCAGGGGACAATAATGAAGAAAACAATAGAATCAGTGCCGTTAATACCGTCTGTTGCGCGCAAATTGGGCCTGGATGTTCACTCTGATATTGCAGGTCGACTAAGAGCCCATCAAATTCGGCAGATGATGAGCACAACACCCCTGATGATGGTTGTCATCACGGCAATTGCCCTGATCATGTTCGTATTTTTAAGCGGTCGCCCGGGAACATGGTTTCTGGGTTACTGGACAGCGGGTCTCTGCTTTGTCAGCACAATCGGCTTTTTGAAATCGTTTAGAAGCAATCGCCGTCCCAAGGTACATACAGCGTCACCCAGTGCGCCGACAAAGGCTGTCAGGGGAGTTTTGATTCTCGGCTCAATGTGGGGCCTTGTTCCCGCAATGTTATATCCGCATGCTGATTTTCAGACTAAAATCACAATCATTGGGATTATTGGCGGTATTCTGGGCGGTGGCGCAATGTCACTTTATGTGGTTCCACGAGCCCTTTTTACATTTTTAGGCGCGGTTTGTATTGGAACGATTGTTGGTCTTGCCCTTGCGGGCGATAGTCTTGATTTCGCCCTTGTCGCCTTGCTCAGCTGTTATACCATCGCCTTGATGCGTGCGGGGTGGACATTGGCACTTACATTTGCCGAGAGTGTGATTTCAACTATTCAACTCAATGAAAAATCTGAAACCATCAGCGTGTTGTTGAAGGATTTCTCCGAAGAAGCGAGTGACTGGCTCTGGGAGGTCGATGCCGAGGGAAATGTTGTTACCGGCGGCGAAATTTTTGAAAAACATATTGGCTTTCCGTTTCCAAGCATCAATGCCGGAAAACCTTCCGATGAACGCTGCCATCTCATTCCTGAAAATGTCAGGATCAAAGGCCTTGGAGAGGCCTGGCAATGTTTCAAGACCCGGGAAATTTTCCGTAACGTGGTTGTCCATATCAAAGGTGGCAGTCATGAATGCTGGCTCAGTCTGTCGGGAAAGCCTGTTTGGAATCAAAACGGTGAATTCATGGGCTTCCGTGGGGTTGCTTCGGAAATTACAGAAAACAAGAAAAGCGAGGAACGCATTGCTTTTCTTGCCCATAATGACGCCCTGACTGGACTTGCGAACCGCTCCAATTTCGGTACGAGCATCGACAGGCAGATTTCCCATGCGTCCGGTGGCGCGAACTGGGCAATTCTCTATCTTGATCTTGATGGTTTCAAACTGGTCAATGATCGCCGCGGCCATGGGGCAGGCGATGATTTGTTGTCACAGGTTGCAGGTCGCTTGAAAAAATCGGTTGGCCAGGGTGATGTCGTGGCGAGGCTCGGCGGTGACGAATTCGCCATACTTTGCGTTTCCAAGCAAAGCCCGCAGGCGGTTTCCGCGTTTGCCGAAGACCTTATCAAGAATATCAGTGGTACTTACCATTTGAATGATGGGGCCCTCGAAAGCGGAATTGGTGTTTCAATCGGGATTGCAATGGGCAAGGTCGACGGAAATACGGCACACGAGCTGCTGAACAATGCGGACTTGGCGCTTTACAGGTCGAAAAGCGAGGGTAAGGGGACTTATCGCTTCTACGAAATGGAAATGGATCAGATCGTCAAGGAACGCCGCAGCCTGGAGCACGACCTTCGGGAAGCTTTGGCTAAAAACCAGCTTACCATCTCCTATCAGCCGCTGGTTTCGGCAAAGACAAACCGGACAACCGGGTTCGAGGCACTGATACGCTGGAATCACCCTGATCGGGGAGCCGTGCCACCTGCCGAGTTTATCCCCATTGCAGAACGTATTGGCATCATTTCCGAAATTGGCGACTGGGTGCTTCACGAGGCATGCAGGCAGGCAACTGAATGGCCGGACTACCTGACTGTCGCTGTAAATTTGTCGCCTCAGCAATTTCACAAGCAGCGCATTATTCCCTCGGTAAAGTCAGCACTGGCAAAATCCGGTCTCGCGGCCGCGCGCCTCGAAATGGAAATTACGGAAGGCTTGTTCATTGAAAACACCGAAGAGGTTCTGGTTGCTCTCAACGCGCTCAAAAGCCTTGGCGTTTCGATTGCGCTTGATGATTTTGGAACCGGGTATTCATCACTTTCCTATCTTTTGAAATTTCCTTTTGACAAGTTGAAAATCGACCGCAGCTTTATAAGCCAGATAAATGAGCAGGATAGTGTTGCACGCAATGTACTGGAGGCGATCGCCAAGTTGGGCAAGGTTCTTGAATTGAAAGTGACCGCCGAAGGTGTCGAGACGCTGGCACAAGTGGAAGCACTCAAGGATCTGGACTGCACCCATTTCCAGGGCTTCCTCTTTGGCAAGCCGCTGCATTCGATGAATATGCCGGCCTATTTGCTCGATGAGCAAGCGCGTGCCATTGTCGATTTTACATTGGGCGAAAAGCCGGTGTTTCCTGCAAGGGCAAAACAAAAATAGTCGACGCAGGAATTGGCGCGGCCAGCTTAACCCAGGTTTGGGCCGCCAAGATCGTAGCCTTTTTCGTAAGCGATGATTGCGATTTCACCTTCCAGCGCGGCATCATAGGCGGAGGTGAACGGGTCTTCCTCCGGACGGCCTTCCAGGTTGCCAATCTGGTGTAGATCGGCCTCTTCGTAGCCTTCTTGAGCCAGGGCTTCCAGACAACGGCGTACCGCTGTGTCGTCATCGGGACCGATCAGCAGAGCATTAAAAGGAATCATATCCTGGTCATCCTTACGGCGAACCTCACCTGTAATGATGAAAACCATCGGTCCATCGTCGGAAAATTCAGGATTACCTGATTCTTTTGTCATAATTCTCGCCTTCAACCGTCTTCCCTTGTCCGCCATTGGAAGAAAATACACCCGTTTTGCCCGACATGCCTTGTTTTGAAGGTAATCTGCAAGCAATTTATCAAAAACTTGCCCCATGGTGACAGTTTGAATGAACCAATATCCTGATATGACTCATTTTTTTAGCCTTCAGATGCCAATGGACTTGACGCGGGGAATCTAAGCATTTATAGCCAACACCAGCACGGACCGATGTGAACTGTTTTGTGTTCGAGACGACTCGTCTTGAATAACCCTTTCAGGGAAGCAGTTCAAACAAGGTTGGCACTAATGTTATGTAATTCAGGCTGCAAGAACAGTTCGCTGTTCCTCTGGTTGTTTGAGGTTCCTCCAAGGGTCAATTGGCCTGTATGGAGTGAGCCTTTTTGCATGTTGCGGCCTTCTGCTTCGGCAGAGAACCGGTTTACCGGAAAAGAACCGTAAAACCTCGGCTCAACAGCACGGTTTTACATTGTATTGTTTGAGGTCTGATGGGCTAGCCCAAAGGGTCGCAATTAAAGGTCGGTATCGATAATGCCAACGATCAACCAATTGGTTCGTAACCCGCGCAAGAAGCCAATCAAGCGCAACAAGGTTCCGGCGATGCAGGAATGCCCGCAAAAGCGTGGCGTCTGTACTCGTGTTTATACAACAACTCCGAAGAAGCCGAACTCGGCGCTTCGTAAAGTTGCCAAAATCCGTTTGACCAATGGCTTTGAAGTCATTGGATATATTCCTGGTGAAGGCCATAACCTTCAGGAACACTCGGTAGTCATGATCCGCGGCGGTCGCGTAAAAGACTTGCCAGGTGTTCGTTACCACATCATTCGCGGCGTGCTGGATACCCAGGGCGTTAAAAACCGTAAGCAGCGTCGTTCGAAATACGGCGCCAAGCGTCCTAAATAATCGCGGCAAGGAAGTAAGATATGTCTCGTCGTCACCGCGCAGAAAAACGTGAAATCAACCCGGATCCAAAGTTCGGCGATCTCGTTCTGACAAAGTTCATGAATGCCATCATGTTTGATGGAAAAAAATCAGTTGCCGAGCACATCGTTTACGGTGCGCTTGACCGTGTGGAAGAAAAGTCCAAAGCCAATCCGCTTGATGCTTTTCACGCCGCGCTTGAAAATGTTGCTCCGCACATCGAAGTACGTTCGCGTCGCGTTGGTGGTGCAACCTATCAGGTGCCGGTTGAGGTTCGCCCCGAGCGTCGTCAGGCACTGGCAATTCGCTGGTTGATCATTGCTGCCCGCAAGCGCAATGAGACAACGATGATTGATCGTCTTTCCGGCGAATTGCTGGATGCGTCAAACAATCGTGGTTCAGCTGTCAAGAAGCGTGAAGATACGCACAAAATGGCTGATGCGAACAAGGCGTTCGCACACTATCGTTGGTAATTTTAATTTAGGTTTTGCCCCGGTTGCCGCAATTTAGAAATTGTCGGGCAGGGTGGCTAGAGAGAAGGTAGACGGCAATGGCCCGCGAATATAAGATCGAGGACTATCGCAATTTCGGGATTATGGCCCACATCGACGCCGGTAAGACGACGACGACCGAGCGTATCCTGTTTTATACCGGCAAATCCCACAAGATTGGTGAAGTGCATGATGGCGCTGCAACAATGGACTGGATGGAGCAGGAGCAGGAGCGCGGTATTACAATTACCTCCGCTGCTACAACAACATTCTGGCAGGGCCGTGATGGCAAGAAGCGTCGCTTCAACATCATCGACACACCAGGTCACGTTGACTTCACGATTGAAGTCGAGCGCTCGCTGCGCGTTCTCGATGGTGCTATTGCACTTCTGGATGCCAACGCCGGTGTTGAGCCCCAGACTGAAACAGTTTGGCGCCAGGCAGACAAATATAACGTTCCCCGCCTGATTTTCTGCAACAAGATGGACAAGATTGGTGCCGATTTTTATCGCTCATTGAGCATGATCGGTTCGCGCCTTGGTGCAAAGGCCGTTGTCATGCAGTTGCCGATCGGCGCTGAAAATGATTTCGCCGGTGTGATTGATCTCGTTGAAATGAAAGCCCTCATCTGGAATGGTGAAGAGCTTGGTGCGACTTGGGAAGTCACAGACATCCCTGCAGACATGCAGGCCCAGGCCGAAGAATACCGCGAATTGATGATCGAAGCTGCGGTCGACATGGACGACACTGCAATGGAAAACTATCTTGAGGGCATCATGCCTGACAATGATGGTATCCGCGCGCTGATCCGCAAGGGAACGATTACAAGCAAGTTCTTCCCAATGTTCTGCGGTACAGCATTTAAAAACAAAGGCGTACAGCCGCTTCTTGATGCGGTTGTTGATTATCTTCCTTCTCCGCTCGACATCCCTGCTATCAAGGGCATCGACGTGAAGACGGAAGAGCCAACAAAGCGTAAAGCTAGCGATGAAGAGCCTTTGGCACTGCTCGCTTTCAAGATCATGAACGATCCGTTTGTCGGTTCATTGACCTTTGCCCGTCTGTATTCAGGCAAGCTGGAAAAAGGCACAACGCTTCTCAATACCGTTAAAGAGAAGAAAGAGCGTATCGGCCGCATGTTGCAGATGCACTCCAACTCGCGCGAAGATATCGACGTGGCATATGCCGGCGATATCGTTGCCTTGGCAGGCTTGAAAGAGTCTACAACAGGGGACACACTTTGCGATCCTTTGTATCCGGTTATTCTCGAGCGTATGGAATTTCCTGAGCCGGTTATCCAGATTGCTATCGAGCCTAAAACAAAGGGCGACCAGGAAAAGATGGGCATTGCGCTCAATCGTCTTGCTGCTGAAGATCCATCATTCCGCGTCAAGTCTGACGAAGAATCGGGTCAAACCATTATCGCCGGCATGGGCGAGCTTCACCTCGATATCCTTGTTGACCGCATGCGTCGCGAATTCAAGGTTGAGGCAAATGTTGGTGCTCCGCAGGTTGCCTATCGCGAAACAATCACACGCGCACATGAAGTCGACTACACCCACAAGAAGCAGTCTGGTGGTTCCGGTCAGTTCGCACGCGTTAAAATCGTCTTTGAGCCAAACACCGAGAGCGAAGAATTCCAGTTCGTTTCCAAGGTTGTTGGCGGTAACGTTCCAAAAGAATACATCCCTGGCGTACAAAAGGGTATCGAAAGCGTTCTCAACGCAGGTCCCCTGGCTGGTTTCCCGATGCTTGGTGTGAAAGCCACGCTGATGGACGGCGCCTATCATGACGTTGACTCTTCTGTTCTGGCCTTTGAAATTGCTGCCCGTGCAGCATTCCGCGAAGCTGCTCCAAAAGCAGGTGCCCAGTTGCTTGAGCCGATCATGAAAGTGGAAGTGGTGACACCCGAAGATTACGTCGGTGACGTAATTGGTGACCTCAACTCCCGCCGTGGCCAGATCCAGGGTCAGGAAATGCGCGGTATTGCCGTGGTTGTGAATGCTCATGTGCCGCTGGCCAACATGTTCAAGTATGTTGATAATTTGCGCTCCATGTCTCAGGGCCGTGCCCAGTACTCAATGACTTTTGATCACTATTCACCAGTTCCGGCTGCTGTGTCTAAAGAGATCCAGGAAAAATACACGGGCTAACCGGCCCGAAAAAGTAGTTTAAAACAACAATTTCAACCCTAGAGATGAACAGGTCATCTTGAACTGGATGGAGAAGCCAAAATGGCAAAATCGAAATTTGAACGCAACAAACCGCATATCAACATTGGCACGATTGGCCACGTTGACCATGGCAAGACGACGCTGACGGCGGCGATCACCCGTTATTTTGGGGAGTTCCGCGCGTATGACCAGATTG
>JBGSTD010000041.1:0-23284 GCA_041736675.1 Salaquimonas sp. | reverse complement strand
GCTCGTAACCTTCATGAACTATGATCTGGGATATTTTGATGATGAAACCTGTAGACTGGAGCCACTCACTAGCCCCTTCGGGCCAAAAGTGTTACCCATGTCTCAAGTATGAACTGTAACCTATGTGTCCGGAACGGACCTGGGATATTTGGTGGTCCCGGCAGGATTCGAACCTGCGACCGTCCGCTTAGAAGGCGGATGCTCTATCCAGCTGAGCTACGGAACCGAATCTGGACATGTCGTGCAATTTAAGCAAATAAACGCCGACTGCAACGGCGGATGCTCTGCCGGGGCACAGCAATTTGGCGCGTTAGTGGGTCCAGGGAATGGACCGGTTAAAGCTGAAATTCTCAGAATAAGTCATCGCTCGGCGCCGCTTTGATTCCCGTTGCGCCTGAACGCGATAGGCAAGGCCTGCTTTCTCTGCATAGGCTTTAGCAGCTTCCAGTGTTGGAAACTCAAGCTTGATCTGCGAATTCATGTCGGAAGAGGAAGTATAGCCCATCAGCGGCTCTATGCGTCTTGCCTGCTCGGGTTCAAATTCAATCACCCATGAGCCTGTTTTGGCATTACCGGATTGCATTGCTGTTTTTGCGGGAGAGTAAATTCTTGCGACCATGGCTAACACCCTAGCATTTCTCAGGAGCAATTTTCAAAAACCTGATGCCTCACACCCCGAGGGCTGCAGGGCGTAGTTTAAATGGTCGGAGCGGAGAGATTCGAACTCCCGACCCTCTGGTCCCAAACCAGATGCGCTACCAGGCTGCGCTACGCTCCGATCAATCTTGCCGACACTGTGCCGGACAGGCGGTTACCTACACAATCGATTTCAATCCCGCAAGCATAAAGAAGCAAATCTCTTCGCTTTTCTATTCTTTTGTGAATACCCGGTGCTCCAGATGATCGCCAGCTTTCAGACCGATCAGCCTCGATACTCCCGCATTGATCTCCAGCACAAACGAAACCGGCTCACCACTATCAATTGTTGCATCGGAAAATGGCGTCGTTCGCTCTGCAATCCGCACCACGCGACCGCTCTTGTCAACAAAGATCATATCCAGCGGCAGAGGTGTATTGCGCATCCACATGATGACTTGTCTGGTTTCCTGAAAATCAAACAACATTCCATGTGTTGGCGGCATGGATTGGCGAAACATCAGCCCGCTGGAACGCTCGCTGTCATCATCAGCAATTTCCGCTGTAAAACGAAACCTGCCCTGACGGGTGTTGATCCACAGCTCTTCGGCCTCCCTGCCATCAATCACAAGTGGCGACGAGGCAGGAGATTGCGTTGATTTTGTTGCTGCATTTTCGGCCTTGGCTGGCACTATCCCGCTGAACGAAATATAAGCTGTTAAAACGAGAACTGGCAGACGAAGCAGGTGGTACATAGGGGCTTTTCATCCTAATACTGGAAGCGCTAAACAAGATCTGGACCGACCGAAACCGGCAAACCTGAACAATGACCGGAAACACTTGATTACTCGATTTTTATAAGCGCTAAAATCCTCTAACAGTGATCAATTCGTCAAATAAGAAACAACCCTCCGAGATTGTCTTTTCCATGTCAAGATTGGCCCGTGTGCTGAAAGATTTCCAAAATCCGATTACCATATCCCTCGGCGTTACAACGACAATCAGCTATGGAACTCTCTATTACTGCTTCTCGGTTTTTGCGCCTGTTGTTTCAGAGGAATTCGGCATTGGCCTTGATGTATTCTTTGCAATATTTGCAGGCGGATTGTTTTTGGGCGGAATGTTCGCGCCCTTCGTCGGCAGATATCTGGACACATATGGCGCCAGGGCAATCATGTCCATTGGCTCCTTTGCAGCTTTCATCGCTTTGCTGTTGCTTTCGTTTGCCAACAGTCTATGGACCTTCGCAGCAGCAATTGTCGCCATCGAGTTTGCCTCAAGCCTTGTTGTCTATGAAGCGGCATTTGCAGGACTTACCCAGATATACGGTCAAAATGCACGAAGGCACATAACTTCGGTAACCCTGATTGCCGGATTTTCTTCCATGATTTTCTGGCCCCTAACCCAATTTCTCGTCACTCATACCGGTTGGCGCATGACCTGCGTGATTTTTGCCCTGATGCATCTTGGCATCTGTTTTCCACTACACCTGCAGGGACTGAAATCGGCATCTCAAAAATTCCATGAGGCTAAAAAGTCACTGATTGTTCCTGTAACTGAAACAATTCTTGGGGGAGCCGGGAGAAAGCGGGCGATTATCCTCTTTGCAGTGGCGGTATGTGTATCTGGGATGGTATTTGCAGCATTTCCGGTTCATCTGCTGATAATACTTCAAAATCAGGGCATCACCGCCGGAACAGCCTCTCTGATCGCCATGGCAATGGGCCCTGCCCAGGTTCTGGCTCGCATCATCGAAATGGCAACCGAAGACAAACACACAGCGCTGTTCACAGGTAGAGTGTGTCTGGCTGTGCTGCCACTGTGTATTCTTGTGCTATTTGTTGCGGATCAATCCATCCTTGCAGGAGTGCTGTTCACCCTTGGTTACGGCGTCAGCCAGGGTCTGAACAATATTGTCAGGGGTACTGTGCCCCTGCACCTTTTCGGATCAGCAGGATACGCAACACTGGTTGGGAAACTTACCGCCATCAGGTACACGCTGAACTCGGGGGCGCCGTTTTTCTTCGCGATCATTCTAACAAATTATGGCATGGCCGCAGCGCTCTGGACCAGCATTGCCCTCTCCTCGATCAGCGTTGCGGCATTCTGGGGCCTACGTGATCCGCAAATTAAAGGCGATTGAACCCTTTCAACGCTCTTCGTCACTGCCCATGGGGGACAGCAAACCCAACTCTTCAAGGTCGTCGGGGGTGAAGGCATCCTCGTCTTCGGTAAGATCGTCTGAATCATACGGCATCGGAACCTGGAAGTTCGCCGGCAATTGCGATTGCAGAAGCCCTGCTCCCTTGAGTTCATCCAGTCCCGGGAGATCGCGCAACTCCTCAAGTCCGAAATGCTCGAGAAAATTGTCTGTGGTCCCATAAGTCACCGGACGACCGGGTGTCTTGCGCCGACCACGCATCTTTACCCAGCCTGTCTCCATCAAAACATCGAGTGTCCCCTTGGAGGTTGCGACACCGCGGATTTCTTCGACCTCGGTACGCGTCACCGGCTGATGGTAGGCAATAATCGCAAGAACCTCGAGCGCCGCACGGCTCAGTTTACGTGTTTCAAAGGCTTCCTTTTGCAGAATAAAACTCAAATCATCAGCGGTACGAAATGCCCAATTGCCACCAATCTTTACAACATTCACGCCTCTGTTTGCGTAGGTTTGCTGTAATTCTCCCATGAGCACCCGGACATCAGCCCCGTCCGGAAGCCGTTCCGCCAGCAATTTTTCAGAAACCGGAGTTGCGGAGGCAAACAGAATGGCCTCAACCATTCGCAGTTGTTCGCGCAAATTTTCGACGGCAGTGCTTGCATTGACTGCCTTGTCTTCCGGCGCAAACGGCAAAATCGTTGCCTGGTGGCTTTCCGCCATCTCGATATCCTTCAATTTGTACCCTGTTTCAAATAGATCGGCATGAAAGCCGCTTCCTGGCGAATGTTCAATTTACCCTCGCGAACCAATTCCAGTGTTGCAGCAAAGGAACTGGCCATGGCGCTTACCCGCATTGACGGATCAGGAATATACTTCAGCAGGAACACATCAAGCGGTGTCCAATCCTTGAAGTTGCCGACCAGTCTTGTCAAAATTTCGCGGGCATCGCTCAGCGACCACACTTCACGCCTTGCAATAGTCACATGCGATACCGACTGCCTCTGCCTTTGCGCGGCATAAGCTGTCAACAAATCATACAGGGAAGCCTGATAGGTCTGCTTTTTTTCGACAATCACCGCTTCAGGCGCACCTCTGGCAAAGAAATCGCGCCCCAAACGGTTACGGTTGATCAATTGGGACCCTGCGTCACGCATTGCTTCCAGTCGCTGCAACCGAAAGGCAAGATTTGCCGCTAACTCCTCGCCCGACATACCCTCTTCATCACTCTCTTGTACCGGAAGCAAGAGTTTTGATTTCAGAAACGCAAGCCATGCTGCCATCACCAGATAGTCGGCAGCCAGTTCAATGCGAAGTTTGCGCAACTGTTCGATGAATTCGAGATATTGAATGGCAAGTGCGAGAATTGATATTTTGGCCAGATCGACCTTTTGGCGCCGTGCCAGTTCGAGCAACAGATCCAGCGGCCCCTCAAAGCCTTCGACATCAATGACAAATTGCGGATCGTCGCTAAAACGATCTTCCGGCACTTTGTCCCAAGGGTCTGCCTTTATGTCTGGTGTGTCGTTCATATCAAATCTCTAGCGCCTGGTATTGGTATCAATCCAAAAACATGGATGCCGAAAATCCGGCATCTGCGCCCCTGATCAGCCAAAGCGTCGCGCACCCTACCCTATCAGGCCATGGGTTCCAAGATTTCCTGATACCTTGCACGCAAAGCATCCACATCAATTTCATCAGGCTCTTTGAAGAGTTTTTCGGTCCGTTGCGCCCTTTCGAGTGCTTTTCCCTCAAGCACACGGCAAACGGCAGCAATTTCCTTCATTTCTTTCATGACGCCATTACAATGCAGTACCACGTCGCACCCTGCATTGAAACAATCATCGGTTCGCTGGCTGAAATCACCCGCAAGCGCCTGCATGGAAAGATCATCACTCATCAGCAGGCCGTCAAAGCCGATTTCACTGCGGATAATGCTTGATATGACATGAGCAGATGTTGTCGCAGGTCCGTTGGCATCCAGAGCATGATAGCGAACATGCGCGGTCATCGCCATCGGCATGTCATTGAGAACGCGGAACGGCAGGAAATCAGTTGCCGAAAGCTCCTCATGGGAAGCGTGGACTTCAGGCAATTCCTTGTGGCTGTCAGCTCCGGCTCTGCCATGACCGGGAATGTGCTTGATCACCGGCAATACCCCGCCGGCCATCAGTCCCTCGCAGGCAATGCGGCCAATGACGGCAACTTCGCTGGCATCCATCGAATATGCCCTGTCGCCTATCACGTCGTGGCCACTCGTTACCGGCACATCAATACAGGGGAGACAATCAACATTGATCCCCAGCGAATACAGGTCGTGGGCGATAAGCCGAGAATGGGCATGAATTAACTCGGCGCCCAGTTCCCTGTTGTTTTTCCATATCTGACCAAGCAAATTGCCGGTCGCATAGGTCTGCCAATGCGGCGGGCGAAGCCGTTGAACACGCCCGCCCTCTTGATCAATAAACACCGGAGCGTTGCCGCGACCGACAGCTTCACGAAACTGGTCAACCAGTTTGTGAACCTGTCGCGGTTCCTCGATATTCCTTGCAAACAGGATCAATCCCCATGGATGTTCCTGGTCCATGAAATAACGCTCATCGCTGCTTAGCGACTTGCCCTCAACTCCGGTGATAAATGCTTTGATTCCCATATGGGCAAGTTAGCAGCAGTACATCATCAAACAAACAAAAAAACACCCGAAGTTGCCCCGGGTGTTCTTTTAAATCTGGATGCTGGTCTTTGGAATTAGCGCGTTACAAAACAGCTTCCGCCAGCAGACTTGAGACGGCTGCAAAGCGATGCAGCCTCATCTTTGGACTGAGCCAGAATTTTCACTCGATAAAACGTGCCTTTCCCGTCAACATCCGCCTTTTCGATATTGGCAGTGCGACCGCTGAGAACCGAACTGAACCGCTTGCTGATATTGTTGAAAGATGATTCTGCCGCATCACGCGAACGCTGTGAAGAAACTTGAACTTTCCAGTCGCTGCTGTTGACGACAGGCTGTGTGTTAGTCTTGTTTGATCCAGCTTCCAGATTGGCAATTTGCGTAGGTGCATTCTGGTCTACCGCTTTTTCAACCTTAGGCTTTTCAGCAACTGCCGGTTTGGCAGCAGCAGGCTTTGTTGCTACAGGTTTGGCAGCAGCTTTTTGGACTGGCGCGGCCTTGACCGGCTCAACAACAACAACCGGCTCGGCAGCAGGCTCTTGGGCAGCCAAGGGGCTTTGTTCTGGAACAGCAATAAGGCCTGTCGATGAAGCTCCATCAATTGATTCTTTAACAGCTTCAACTGGCTCAGGGGTAGCTGCGGCTTCTGCCCCGGCAATTTTGGCAACAGGCTCATTCAGGCTGACAACTTGCTGGGCAGGCGCAACCACGCCGGTCGATGCAACATCGTTTGAGGCGGCAACAATCGTACCATCAGGTTTTACAGTGAAAGTCCTGACTTTCTTGGGAGATATTCCCAGCGTCGATTGCTCTTTTGCAGGTTCTTCCTGCGGTGCAAGACGGTTGCTGGTTTTTGCCTCTTCGGAAACTGCCTGTCTGGTGCTGATCAGCTCGGGCTGGGCAACTTCGGAAGTCGGGGTCCCCGCTACCCGGTCATAGACCTGGTTTTCCTGATTGGCAATTTCCTTGCCGCCGGGGGTTTCCGGTTTGACCTTGCTGGGTTCAGCATCAGCCTTGATGACGACCGGCGCACTAGCTCCGCCGGAGCCTGACATGGCTCCCCAGCCGACAACGCCCAATCCGGCAACGAGTGCCATGCAAAGCGCCCCGATTGCCAGCTTGAAACCTTTGCCGGATGAAGCCTGAACAGCAAGGGGCGCGGCCGCATATTCTTCAGCACTGAAATCATCAAGACTGTTGTCTGAAAGTTGCGATGCATGCGGTGCCGGAACAATTCTCGGCTCAACGCGCGGATCTACCCGGAATTCGTCGTATTTCGCTATTTCCGGCGAATGATCAGTTACCACCTGATTGGCTTCAGCATAAACAGACCCATGGACGGGCTGCATTTCACCAAATTCAATCTCTTCTTCAAATGCCTTTGCAAACTCGTCTTCCAGTTCACCACCCTGCATATTGTCGCCGTGGATGGCAGCAATCGGATCAACATGACCAACTGATGGGGTTGTCACATTTACTTCGCTTTCAAATTCAGCAGCAAATGCTTCCTCAAAATCCATTTCGAGATCATGCTGCGGAATTTCGGGAGTAGCGTCAGCGACTTCCATGGTTTCTGCAACCGAAGTTTCGGCATCCAGAATTTCAGCAAAATTATCGGCGAAAAAGTCTTCAAGTTCTTCGTTGCCCCGGTTCGTCTCATAGGCCGCTTCCGGCGCATGTACTTCAAAACTTGAAGCTTCCACTGCGGGTTCAAAATCAAAGTCGGGATCATCAAATGTGGGGGACAAGTCCTGTTTCAGATCATGAGTGACCCGATCAAGCGTTTTGTAAGGATCGCTTTCTCCTGCGTAATCCTCGGAATATGGTTCCGTAGCGGTGAATGCTGAATTAAACTCTGCTTGGGGGTGAACCGATGGTTCATCAACAGAAGAAAAACCATTGTCAGTCACTTCAGCGCCTTTGTCAAAACCCTGCTCAACACTTAACTCTGCCATCAACTGGTCTTCAAGGCTGATATCGTCTTCATAGACGGGCGGCTGGGTAGTGGAGATTTCGTCTGCCATGTAGACAGGTTTTTCCGCAGAAATGTCACCAGCGTGAATCGCTGAAGGATCAGCCTCCTCCAGTTCACGCATCAATTCAGCTTCTATGTCAAAGTCGATCTGATCGTCTGCTAAAACCGGTTCTGCGGTCACAGGCTGCATGTGCTGCTTTGACTGGGCGAGCGCTTGCGCGTGAAGCTTGTCATAAGGTTCGCCGGACACAATCCGTGCCAGTTCCGCCAAAGGATCATCATCCGCGAAAGTATCATGGTCTGGACGATACGCTGTATTTACTTCGGTCATGTACGCTACTACCCGTTTTAGCCTTTTTGTGGCGATTTGCTTAGCCAACAAAAAAGGCGCCCCGATGCGCGCATTGTGACGGTTTCGTGAAACCTTTTAACGCATTTCCTCCGGGGCGCTTGCGCCTATAATCGACAGTCCCGAAGCCAACACGTCAGACAACGCTTGCAACAATGCCATTCTGGCTAACGTCAATTTTGCATTTTTAGGGTTAATAAACCGTAATTCCGGAAATTCTTTACCACGATTCCAGTGAGAATGTAAGTCAGAGGCCAGTTCGTGCAGGTAAAACGCCACCCTGTGCGGCTCATCCGAATGCGCGGCCTGCTCTATCATGCGCGGAAATTCGATCATTTTCTTGATCAAACCGATTTCACCTTCATCGTCCAATTGCGCCAAATCTGCCGACGCCATCGCTGAGACCCCCAAGTCGAGATCAGGCATTTCCACCTTGACCTGACGAAGAACCGAAAAACAGCGCGCGTGCGCATACTGTACGTAAAACACCGGATTATCTTTTGACTGCTCTGTCACCTTGGCAAAATCGAAGTCAAGCGGCGCTTCCGGCTTCCGGTAAAGCATCATGAACCGCACGGCATCACGCCCGACTTCCTCAACCACTTCTCGAAGGGTAATAAAGTCGCCCGCCCGTTTTGACATGCGAACAGGCTCGCCATTGCGATAAAGTTTGACCAGTTGCGTCAGAAGAACATCAAGCTCCGCCTTGTCGCCTGCAATCGCCTTGGCAACCGCCTTCAGCCGTTTGACATAGCCGCCATGGTCGGCGCCAAGTACAAAAACCATCCGCTCGAATCCGCGGTCAAACTTGTCTTTGAAATAGGCAACGTCAGCTGCAAAATAGGTGTAGGTTCCATCCGATTTCATCAACGGTCGGTCCATGTCATCGCCGACCTCAGTCGAACGAAACAGCGTTTGTTCGCGGTCTTCCCAATCTTCGGGAACTTCGCCCTTTGGCGGCGGCAAACGGCCGTCATAAACATATCCGGCTTCACGCATGATATCGAGCATGACATCAATCTTCGATTTGCCATCCTTCTTTTCATGCAAAGTGCGCTCAGAGAAAAACACATCATGATGGACATTTAGAAGTGCCAGATCGTCCTTGATCAACAGCATCATGGCATCAATCGCAGCATTCTTGAAAATGGCCATCCGCGCATTCTCGTCCATGCCTTTCAAGGTCTTGCCATGTTTCTTGGCAAGCCCCTCCCCAACAGGAACAAGGTAATCTGCCGGATAAAGACCCTGGGGTATCTCACCGATATTTTCACCCAATGCTTCGCGGTAGCGCAGTTCCACCGAACGCGCCAAAACATCAATCTGCGCGCCGGCATCATTGATGACATATTCCTTCGTCACATCAAACCCGGCAAAAGCCAGGAGATTGGCGAGCGCATCACCAACCACAGCTCCGCGACAATGGCCGACATGCATCGGGCCAGTAGGATTGGCAGATACATATTCGACATTCACCTTGCGCGGCTTGCCTTGATCATTGAGGCCAACTCCGCCACTGCCATAGTTTCTTCCAGCAGCAACAATGCCAGCAAGCTGTTCGCCCCAAAAGGAGTTTTCAAGACGTATATTGATAAAACCGGGTCCGGCAATCTCGGCATTCTTCACGCCGTTCTCATTCTTCAATTGATCAACCAGACGCGCTGCCAACTCGCGTGGGTTAAGCCCCAATGGCTTTGCGAGCACCATCGCAGCGTTGATAGCGAGGTCACCATGCGCAGGATCCCGCGGCGGCTCCACAGATATCCGCGCCAACATATCCTCATTTAATCCTTCAATATCAAAGGATAAAAGGAGTTTCTTCGTAATTTGCTCAAAGTTTTTGAATACGCTCTGGAACACTGGAACTGCTGCTGTCATGATTAGGGTCTATACTTTGGCTGCAATGCAGCGGATTTTTGATTTTGGATGAAGGTCGGACAAGCGTTCGCCCTACCGCAATTCGGGGGTAACGTCAAACAAACGCTGATGCTCCAGAATGGCATACCGGTCGGTCATACCAGAAAGAAAATCACAGACAAGACGGGCTTTTTTCGGCTCATCCAACCGCGATGCCATATCCTGCCAGTCCAGACCCCACTCATTTGGCATTCTTGCCTCACCAGAGAAATAGGCTCCGAACAGATCACGGATCACCTTCTTGGCATCCTCACGCACAGCCATCACACTTGGCGCGCGATACATGTGCTTGAACAGAAATGTCTTGATGGCCTTTTCCTTGATGTGCATCTCCTCGCCAAATGTCACAATCGTTTTGCCCGCGTTGCGAATATCCTGGTCACTTTCAGGCATCAACTGCTGCAGATTGCGGCTGGTCTCGTCAATCACATCCTCCACCATCGCTGTGATTTGCCGCCGAACGACCTCATGAACGACGCGATTCCTGTCGAGCGAGTGATAGAGCTGATGCACCAGCGCAAGGTGTTCGCTCACAAGCGGCAGGTCGTGGACATCCTCAAGATCGAAAAGCCCTGCACGCAGGCCATCATCAAGATCGTGGGCATTATAGGCAATATCATCAGCGATGGCTGCACATTGAGCTTCCAGACTTGAGTGGCGCCCGAGATCAAGATCGAACAGGGCATTGAACTCGGCAATTGGTGCTGGCAGCGCCTCGTCTTTTGAATGCGGTCCTGCCAACGGACCATTGTGCTTTACCAATCCTTCAAGCGTCTCCCAGGCCAGATTCAGTCCGTCAAATTCGGCATAGCGTTTTTCCAGCTTTGTGACGATACGAAGCGACTGGGCGTTATGATCAAACCCGCCAAAATTTTGCATCAGCTCGTTGAGTTCATCCTCGCCCGTATGACCGAAAGGCGTGTGTCCAAAATCATGACTGAGCGCCAATGCCTCAGCCAGATCCTCATCGACATTGAAGGCGCGCGCCAATGCCCGTGCAATCTGCGCAACCTCGATGGAATGGGTCAGCCGTGTGCGGTAATGGTCACCCTCGTGATAGACGAAAACCTGAGTCTTGTGTTTCAGCCTGCGAAAAGCGGTCGAATGAATGATGCGGTCGCGGTCACGCTGAAACGGCGTGCGTGTCGGAGAATCATCCTCGGGAAAAAGTCGGCCCTTGCTCATCGCGGCAAGACAGGCAAACGGCGCAAGACCATATCGTCCGGTGGAAGAAATTGTCACTGACATACCCCATACTGCAATCATGCTACTTTCATAGCCTTAGCTCATGCGTAAGCCAAAATGAAGTGGTAGCCGGTTACTGTAGATAAATCTTGACCTTGAAGTATGCGCCGATCAGGCATATTTCTATTGTGAACAAACGAGGAAAGCGAGCCATGAACGCCCCTATCGCCACACCACAGGTAACTGTTACGGAAAATGCATTCAAGCGCATTGCCAAAATTCTTGCTGACACACCAGACAAGAACGCCTTGAGGATATCGGTTGAAGGTGGCGGATGCTCGGGATTCTCGTATAAATATGATCTGGTAAACGAGACACCCGCCAAGGACGATCTTGTTTTCACTGATCATGGCGCAAGCGTTTATATCGACCAGATGTCACTCATCTACATGGGCGGCTCTGAAGTGGATTTCGTTGACAATCTCATGGGCCAATCCTTCGAAATCCGAAACCCGAACGCAGTGGCATCCTGCGGCTGCGGAACAAGCTTTTCAGTTTGAAAGGTCAAGCCGGCGCCAGCCAGCCGGGCAAGGACCCCAAGTGAAATTCCTGACGACATCAGGCCACCCCGGCTTGCAAGAGCGGGCCTATCAGTGGATAGTCCAGTCAAATTGCAACAGGAATACAAGATGAAAATTGCCACCTGGAACATTAACGGCATCAAGGCCCGCCATGACAATCTGATTGCGTGGCTCAAAGAGGCTCAGCCTGATATCGCCTGTTTACAGGAAATCAAATCGGTGGATGAAAATTTCCCCCGCGAAGAGATCGAGGCCCTCGGCTATAATCTTGAAACCCATGGGCAAAAAGGTTTTAACGGAGTCGCTCTGCTGTCCAAGCTGCCGTTCGACGAAGTCAATCGCGGCCTGCCCTTGCGCTCTGGTGACATTGAAGACGAACAGGCTCGTTTCATTGAAGGCGTATTTACGGTGGGACAGAAGGTATTGCGCGTAGCCTGCCTTTATCTTCCAAACGGAAATCCGGTGGAGAGCGAAAAATTTCCATACAAATTGCAATGGATGGAACGGCTGGAGAACTGGGCGCAAGACCGGCTTGCACTCGAAGAGCCTCTCATTCTTGCAGGTGATTATAACGTCATTCCGATGCCTGAGGACTGTCACGACCCCAGGGCTTGGGAAGGCGACGCACTTTTCAGGCCCGAAAGCCGCTCGGCATTTCGTCGGTTGCTGAATTTGGGTTTTACAGAGGCCTTGCGCCAGACAAGCGATGAACCAAAAATCTATACTTTTTGGGACTATCAGGCGGGTGCCTGGCAGAAAAACAACGGCATCAGGATAGACCATTTGCTGCTTTCACCTGAAGCGGCCGATCAACTGGGCGGTATTGAAATCGACAAACACACGCGTGACTGGGAAAAACCCTCTGATCATGTACCTGTGTGGATCGAATATACCCCCTGAGAAATGAGACATTCATTTCCGGTAGCCACTGCAGCAACATTCAGGCACGGCATTTGACAATCAGGTTATTGAAGCGCACAATTTCCCGATGAAACCGATATCGCGCCCTTTGATGTTCGTTTTGGTTGTTGCAGCATCGCAAGTGCCGCTCACCGCGTTTGCTGGCGAGGGATGTACCTGCCGTTTCAACGGAGGTGAAATTGCGGAAGGCCAAACTGCCTGCATCAAAAGTCCCAACGGCATGAAGATGGCACGGTGTGAAAAGGTCTTGAACAATACCAGCTGGAAGATGTTGGATATCCCCTGCCCGTTGGCAAATTCCGAAAAAATTCCCCAAAGCGATAGGCAGATTGCATCGCTTGATATTGCTGCAAGTTCTTCAGCAGTCAGAATAATCGGTAATTAAAGAATAAATTTCAATTGGCGCTTGCTGCCACGATGGCTGCCTGGCGCTGTTCGACACTGGCAACAGCAAACGCCCCTTGCTGCAACTGTTGTATCCAGGGCAGCATATTTGCGGGAGCTGTCTCAGCAGCCTTCGTCAACATGGCAAGTCCCTTCACCACATCCTGAAAGACATATTCGCCTTCAACCAGTGCAGACCCCAAGAGTGCCATCGCACCTGCATGACCTTTCTTGGAAGCAAGCTGCAGCATGCGAATCGCCTGACGGCCCTCTTCTAGACTGCCGCCGCCCTGCAAAATCAGTTTTGCCAATTCGAATTGACCGTCTGGATCACGGAAGTACATGGCAGCCGTGGTATACATCACGCGCGCCTCGTTATCATCAGGTGCCAAATTGGCCTCGGGCAATCCATCTCGGTAATAGTGGCCAAGAGCCACCATGGCTTTGCCTGTTATCGCCCACTCAGGCGAATTTGGCCTTGCGTCACCATAATTGTTGGCAATTCTCTGATAAAATTCGAAAGCTTTCTTGGGATCACGCTGAACGCTGTCACCAAACTCGTACATCTTGCCGAGTTTCCATTGCGCGGTGGAGTTGCCTTGATCAGCGGCATATTCAAGCACATCGAGTGCTTCCTCGTCTTCACCTTGTTCTTTTTTCTGAAGATAAAAGCGAAACAGTTTTTTTGTCGAAGGCTTTTCTTCCTTGAAAACCTGTTTGGGATCAAAAGCGGCAGCATCGCGGGCCGAAAAGACCGGTGCAGCAATGCCAAGCAATACAACCATTAAGGCTGAAATGCAGCATTTGTAACCGTTTGAAGAATCCCTGAATTCTAACATTATTCTACTTGTCTTTCTTACCGCCATTGATTTTAGCGGCACTCTTCTTATCGTTCTGATTGCCCAAAACTGGTGATTTTTGACAAATTCAATCGAAAAGCAGCTATGATTCCATTCCTAGCGAATGTTTTCGACCAAAGTTCGACCAAACTGCGGCCCGGAATTTCATTTTCGACAAATTCCAGCCATTACTTGGTACAAACCACCTTGGCTCCTACGTGTTTTCTTTAGTCAAAATTCCAAAACACGCATGAAAATCAGAACAACACCAATCACTCATGCGGCGCTTCCTGTTTAAACTACTAGAATTTCCAAAGTCTTATCAATCAGAAATACTTGGGCAGATAAAACTCGACAACCTGTCTCGTTCATCGCCATGTCTCATTCCATGGGAGTCAAAAAGGCCACCAGTGTGGCGTAATATGGGCAAAATCGCTTCAATTCATCCCGGAAAATCACCAGAGGCGACTCTTTTTCCAGTTGTTGCATTTGCGCAACAAATTTGATTGGGTTTAAGGCACAAATTCAAGCAGGAAACGAAAATGAAAATTGAAAACGACAAATCCGGCAAGGGCAAGGCGCAGCCCGCCACCGGACATTTTGCCAAAGCCTACAGCTTGAGGAGTTCTGCCGATACAAAGGCCCACTATGCGGACTGGGCAAACAGCTACGATCAGGAAATCGCCATCGAAAAAGGTTATCAGCAACCGGCCAGATGTGCATCAGCACTAAAGGCGGCTATATCCGGGATGCCAACGCAATCAGAGCCGGCTCTCATTCTCGACGTTGGATGCGGCACCGGTTTATCCGGATTAGCACTTCGACAAGCAGGTTTTCCCCACATTGATGGATGTGACCTGACACCGGAAATGCTGGCCAAGGCCAAGGCGACTGGAGTTTATCAGCGCCTGTTCGAAACAAATCTCAATGAACCGCCAATCAACGCGCCCTCAGGCCATTATGATGCGGCAACCTGTGTCGGCGTCTTTTCTTTCGGCCATGTGGCACCATCGGCCATTGATGAAATCCTGCGGGTGTTAAAGCCGGGTGGAATTTTGGTGATAGGCCTTAACGACCACTTTTACGATGAAGGCAGCTTCCCGGCCAAACTGGATAATATGGTCAACAAAAAAAGCATGGAAATCCTCTCCCGCAACCACGGCCAGCACCTTGCCAATGTCGAAGGATCAACCGGCTGGGTTATCACCAGCCGGAAAATCTAAAGGGTTGGGGGTCTAAGTTGACGTCTTCCTTGGGCTTGTCCCAAGGATCTAATCCATTGTCGTTGTGAATTCTAGGAACAGAAAGTGACCAGTAAATATGTAGAGATGCAGCCCAAATCACCTGCATGTATAGCAATATCTGGTTGGATCCTTGGGACAAGCCCAAGGATGACGTCGATGTCACTCTTTCCTAAACGCTTTCCAACTTACCCAGCCTCTTTAACCCGATCAAACGCTGCTGCCGTGCGCTCGCGCTGGCCCTGATATTCGGCAAGTTTCTCGCGTTCTTCGGCAACCACATCTTCAGGAGCATTGGCAACAAACTTTGCATTGCCCAATTTTCCTTCAAGACGCTTGATTTCGACTTCGAGTTTCTTGAGTTCCTTGCCTAGCCGATCCGCTTCGGCCGAAAGATCAACGACACCCTCAAGCGGCAGACAATAAACGGCTTCAGCCAGAACAATTTGGGCCGAGCCTTTTGGTGAGGCATCAGCAAGTGAAACCGGGTCAACACGTGCCAGCCGCGAAAGCGCCGGCTTGTGTGTACCGATATGAGCTCGCGTTTCACTATTGGCTCCAACAACGACCAGCGGCATGATATCGCCAGGTTTGACGCCCATCTCGGCCCGCACAGACCTGATTTCAGTGATCAGCGCAACCAGCCAGTTGATTTCCAAGGCGGCGGCTTCATCACGTTCCAGGATGACTGGCCATGCTGCATGGCATAAAAGATCGCCATTTCTGCCAGCAGTCGCCTCCCAAAGCTCTTCTGTCATGAAAGGCATGAAAGGGTGAAGCAGTTTGTAAATCTGGTCGAGCACATATCCGGCGCATGCCTGCGCCTCTGCCTTTGCCTCTTCATTCTCGCCCATGAAAACGGGTTTGAGCAATTCAAGATACCAGTCACAAACAGCATTCCAGACAAACTTGTAGGCAGCACCGGCAGCATCATTGAACCGATATTTTTCAATGTTTTCGGTAACTTCCGAGATACATTTTGAAAGTTCGGCCAATATCCAGCGGTTGATAGTCTGCGTCGCTGTTGTCGGATCGAAATCGGTTCCGTGACGCACTCCATTCATTTCTGCAAAACGGGTTGCATTCCACAACTTTGTACCGAAGTTCCGGTACCCTGCAATACGCGCCGGATCGAGTTTCACATCCCGGCCCTGAGCAGCCATGATCGCCAGCGTGAAACGCAGCGCATCAGCACCATATTCATCGATGAGATCCAGCGTGTCGATGACATTGCCCTTGGACTTCGACATTTTCTGACCGTATTTGTCGCGCACCAGCGCATGGACATATACAGTATGGAACGGCTCGACCGGATTGCCCTCCTCATCCTTCATGAAATGCAGCCCCATCATCATCATCCGGGCAACCCAGAAGAAAATGATGTCAAAGCCGGTTACCAGAACATCTGTCTGGTAGTATTTTTCAAGTTCCTTTGTCTTTTCCGGCCAGCCGAGGGTCGAAAAAGGCCAAAGGGCTGACGAAAACCATGTGTCCAGAACGTCGGGATCGCGAACCAGTATTTCGCCTGGTTTGAAATCGTTCATCTTCTCTTCCACCCATGCCTTCCACGGCCCCTGAAATGAAAGGTAATATTGAACAGCTTCCTCGATTGCGTCCTGTTCGCTCATCGCAGCGAAAATATGCCTATCCGGCCCGTACCATACGGGGATTTGGTGACCCCACCACAATTGACGCGAGATACACCAGGGCTGAATATTTTCCATCCAGTTGAAATAGGTGTTCTCCCAGGATTTGGGGACGAAATTGGTCCGCCCCTCGCGCACAGAAGCAATTGCCGGCCTTGCCAGTGTTTCCGCGTCACAAAACCACTGGTCTGTCAGCATGGGTTCGATCGTAACTTTTGAGCGATCGCCAAATGGCTGCATTATCTTCTTGGCCTCAACATAAGGAATGGCATTGCCTTCCTCATCCATTGTCATCACCGCCAGACCCTCGGCATTGATGGCCGCAACAACTTTCTTGCGGGCGTCAAAGCGGTCAAGTCCGCGATATTCATCCGGCACAAGATTGATTGCATCAACGGTGTTTTCATCCGGCAGCTTGCCACTTTCAACAATCTGCTGAGCCTGTGCTGCACAATCTGCATAAGGTTCGCCATCATCCCGCATCGCCGCCTTCACATCCATAAGGCGGTAAAGGGGAATATTGTTTCGCTTGGCAACCTGGTAGTCGTTAAAATCATGGGCACCGGTGATCTTCACCGCACCCGAACCAAAATCCCGGTCCGGATACTCGTCGGTGATAATCGGGATCAAACGCCGGTGTTCCCTTGGTCCAACCGGAATTTCACACAGTTTGCCGACAATTGGCGCATAGCGATCATCGCTAGGGTGCACCGCTACAGCACCATCCCCAAGCATGGTTTCAGGCCGCGTGGTGGCGATTGATATATAGTCACGCATTTCCCGAAGGACAACTTTGCCCTCCTCATCGCGTTCGATATATTCATAGGTCTCACCACCCGCCAACGGGTATTTGAAATGCCACATGTGGCCGTCAACTTCCTCGTTCTCGACTTCGAGATCAGAGATCGCAGTTTGAAATTTCGGGTCCCAGTTGACCAGCCTTTTGCCACGAAAGATCAGCCCTTCATTGTAAAGCCGGATAAACACTTCAGCCACAGCTTTGCGCATCCGGTCATCGTCGTTGTTGCGTTCACCCATGGTGAATTTTTCGCGCGACCAGTCGCAGGAGGCACCGAGACGCTTCAACTGGTTGAAGATCGCACCGCCGCTCTCCTCTTTCCATTCCCAAATTCGCTCGATGAAATTGTCACGGCCCATGGCATGACGGTCGGGCAGCTGGCGCTCGGACAATTGGCGCTCAACCACCATCTGTGTGGCAATGCCCGCATGATCCATACCAGGCTGCCACAAGACATCTTTGCCGCGCATGCGCTCAAAGCGGATCAATATATCCTGTATGGTGTTGTTGAGCGCATGGCCCATATGCAAAGATCCGGTCACATTCGGTGGCGGTATGACGATACAATACGGCTCGGCACCCTGTTCGGCACCCGCCCCTGCAGCAAAGGCATTGGCATCATCCCATTTCTTTGCGATGCGGGGCTCGGCACTTGCCGGATCATAATTCTTTTCAAGCATTTTTCAGGTCCATTCAATTCCGCCACAGGCGGTAAAATCGTGCGGGATATCAAACTGGTGAGGCCAAAACTCTTTTCAAGTGTGTAAAGCCAATGAGCGCTATCAAGTCAACAGCGAGTTGACGCTTATTGGTGCACTTCAGCCGCTATTTGCCAGCGACAATGTCCAATGAATTTGCAAAGCTGGCTTCACCAAGTTTAGCGTGCGTATCGTTCAACAATGATGCGCGGGTCTGTGCTGAAAGGCAAATACAATGTTGAAACTACTTATCGTTGAAGGCTCCAGCGAAAAAATTCTGGTTGGCAATGAGGCTGATGGAAGGCAATTTGGCTGCGAGGTCTATCGGGATGCATTACGCCATAATGCCCCTGATGCAATTTTCCATTTCGCATTCCCCTACGCAGTCAAACGTGAGAAGGATCTCTTGCCACTTATCGCCTATGACGGCTTTGCTTTCACCGGCTCCGGCGTGCCTTGGGGTGCTGAAATGCCCGAAGCTAAACCCTATCTCGACTATATAGAGAGGATATTGAAAACCGGGAAACCTGTTCTTGGCTCATGCTGGGGCATGCAGACAGTCTGCGTATTGCTTGGCGGCATGAGTGGGCCGAACTCCAACGGCAGCGAACTGGGCGTCGCACGGAATATTTCGCTAACCGGAGCAGGCAAGAACCATCAACTTTTTGAAGGTATGGCCGAGATTTTTGCAAGTCCGACGATGCATCGCGATCACGTGACCCGGCTGCCTTATGGCGCAACACTGCTCGCATCAAACCCGGTCAGTGAGGTGCAGGCTATGGCCTATGACCTGAATGGAATAGACTATATGGGCTTCCAGTTTCACCCCGAAGTGCCTGTCGAATACTTCAGGGAAATCCATGACAAGTTCCCTCCACTTCCTGGCACACTGCGCGAATTGGCGGATTTTCCCGACCAGCTTCCGCCTGAAATTGCCGACGTGACAATGCGTACCCGGCCGCTTGCCAACTGGCTCAACCACGTCCGGAAAAAATCCGGCATAACCCTGAGAGCATAACCGGTTTGAAAAATCGAGGATCGCAGCGTTGAAACAAACCAGTAAAAAAGGCTGCAAACGATCCGTCGTGCCGCCTTTGTCAAGGAAATGAACCTACAATAGATTATCTTTGGCTACTTCCTTGTAATCTTGTTGATCTCTTCCTGAACCATTCGTTCGACCATCGCTGGCAGATTGCTATCCAGCCAATCTTTCAGCATCGGCCGCAACATCGCCTCAACCTGTGCAGAGTTTATCCCTTCAACAGTCTGGCGCAACCGATCCAGCGAACCCGAAACAGCCATTTGCGTTGAAGGCGCGACCAAGGCCTCTCTGAAAGCTTCGGTTTCACTGCTTTTTTTATCAACGTCCTTCTCTTCGAGGTTTTTTTGTTCAAAAACAGGCACCTCAACTCTGGCTTCAGCTTTCTGAGCCAAATTTATCTCATCTGCCTCTGGATGTACGCTGATCTCTTTCCTGATTGCCGGCATCGCAGAAACTGAAATCGGATCAGGTACGCTCACTTCTTCAGTTGCCGAGGCTTTGGCTTCTGCCTTGAACGCGCGCATTGTGTCGGCCATCTTCGCTGCGCTCAATTCAACCCGCGCAGCTTCCGTGTTATCTTTTTTATCTCCAACGGCAGCAGATTGCAGCTTGCTGACAAGTTCCTTGAATGAATCATTCTTTTCTGCAGGTGGTGGCGAAGGATTTGATCGAGAAGCAGCAGTACCTTCAGCACTCCTCATTCCGGACACCATGGCGGAAAGACTGGAGGCAGACGCCTGTTTTGCAATGTCTGGCGCAAAAGGTGCAACTGATGGCGCATTGGCTGGCGCTGATGTCTGGTACGATATTTCTCCGGCCCTCACCCTGCTGGCCAGGTCTGCCAGACTTCCGGGAGATGAAGTCGCCGGGGATTGAACCAGCGGTTGCATCGGGCTTTGGGATACAGCCGTATTGTTTCTAGCAGCAATCGTGTCGGAGAAAGCCGCGGACCTATTCGGCACAGCAGAAACCGGCGATCCTGAATTGTGGGAAGCTTGGCCTTTCTCAGCATAAGGCTCAATTTTGGTATCAGGTTTCCTGGAGTTGGTTTCAGAAGAGATTATCCGGCGTATCGACGCAAGAATTTCTTCCATTGACCCTTCTTTTGGTGCCGCTTCCCCCATCGTCTTTCCCGTCCTGTTATTTCAATAATGCGGAAATTTTATGAAAAAAATTACAACCGCGAATCATTGAAAATTCCGTTTCAAGTATCTTAGCTAAAGTATTGATTAAGGTACAGGTTGACTGCTGCAGGGAATTTTTGTTTGCTCGTTCCCAACAGATCAGCTCAAAACAACGGATCTTTCAACCACCAGATGTTCTTCGATCTTATTGCCCGTCCGGCGTTCTCAATCCAAACCATTTGTCCTTGACCTGTATATAATGGTCTTCAGGATTATACTGGGCAACTTTCAATCCGAGCGTCGAGGCCTCCAACTTGCCTATCGCTGATAAAGCCGCATAAGAGGCGACAATATAGTCCCGGTTCGACTGGGCGAGCGCAATTTGAGCATTGATAACATCTTGCTGGGTGTTCAAAACGTCAAGCGTGGTCCTCTGACCGACACGGCGCTCTTCAACCGCACCTTCAAGCGCCAGCTTTGCGGCTGATAATTGTGACTTGTTGGCGATTGATGAGGCTTCGGCAGCCTGCAATTGGCTATAGGCCGAAATCACGGCTGTGCGCACATTATCGACAGACTGGTCCACTTCTATGCGACGCTGGCCAAGAATTTCCTTGCCCTGGCGAATCTGCGCGGAAACACGTCCACCCTGATAAATCGGAACGTTCAAGTTTGCTGTAACCGAAGCAGAATCGCGATCAGTACCATCGGCAACATCATAGCGCCGGTTGGCACTGCCATTCAGCGTGACACTCGGCAGCAAACTGCCTTCTGCTGATTTGACGTTGAATTGTGCCTGATCAACCAAATGATTGGTCGCCTTGATAACAGGATGATTGGATCGCGATACAGATATCGCGGTTTCAATTGATTTTGGTATGAGGTTGGTCGCGCTCTTGGGCATCGACAATTTGCCGGGCTCTTTGCCGATAACCTGAAGATATATCGCTTTTGCAGTAACCTGATTGGCTATTGCCAGACTTAATTGCGCTTCAGCTGCCGCCTTGCGACCCCGCGCCTGGGCAACATCGGTTCTGGTGCTTTCGCCAACGTCAAACCGGCTTTGCTCCGAGCGCACCTGTTCATTCAGAAATTCGAGCGCCTGTGTCCTGTAGCCAATGATAATACCTGAATTGATCACATCAACATAAGCCGAAACCGCGTCAAACAACGTATTTTGCTCGACATTGCGCAAGGTTTCACGGCTTGCCATGATTCCGGCCTGAGCGGCACTGACATTGTTCTTGGTCTGAAAACCGTCAAACAGGTTTTGCGAAATCGAAACGCCAAATCCGCCGGGATGCAATGATGTCGAAGTATTGCCAATTGGGCTACGGGTTTCAGACCAGGATTTTCCAACATCGGCATTGCCGCTGATGACAGGGCGATACCCGGACTTGGCAATCGCGATATTTTCATCCACTGAGCGTGTATTTGCCCGTTGCGCGTTTATCGAGGGGTTGTTGGCATAAGCCAACGCCAATGCTTCACGCAAACTTTCAGCATATGTAACTGAAGGCGTCATGGCTGTGGCGCAAAATAATGCAGCCAAGGCAAATATACTTTTTTTACGCATCATTTACCAACTCAATACTACTCCCCGCTTTATCCCAAAAAATGGTTAAGCAATTACGAGCAATTTTCAAATTATAATTGTTGACCAATTGCCACACCCAAGCACTGCGATCATGGCAAACATCGCACTGAATCAGCAAGGCAGCGCAATTAACCCCAACGTAAGGTTTGCTGTAGGGCGGTCAAATTAAATTGTCGCCATGTTCACACTTATCGACAAGACAGTTGCCCTGATGCCACACAATCTGGCCGAGGCACTCTTTGCAGATTGTCAGTTCAACCGATTGCTAGAAAACAAACCCTGCTTCACGGGCAAATCCCGGCAAAACCCTGACAGCACAGTTGAATAGTCTGCGCCCGCTGATGTCGCTACCGGTTTTTGTATACATTTTTGCGACAGCCGCATTTCCGCGACCCTCAACTACAATAAGTTTTCCGCCGTCTTTCAACTGATTGAAAAGCGCGTTGGGCAATTCATCCACAGCGC
Organism: Salaquimonas sp.; assembly: GCA_041736675.1. Taxonomy (GTDB): domain Bacteria; phylum Pseudomonadota; class Alphaproteobacteria; order Rhizobiales; family Rhizobiaceae; genus Salaquimonas. The sequence continues at coordinate 1,056 of JBGSTD010000041.1, read as the reverse complement.
CATTCACAAATATGACATTGTAAGGCCCTTCAGAAGGATATCCCGCTGAAAGCTTTCCCTCGACAACTGCAACATTATCATAGTCCAGATCCCGCAGTATCTCCGTCGCTTTCATAGCGAGGGAGGGATTCTCCTCTAACGCAATAACAAGGGAGGCAAATCTGGAAAGAACCGCAGACGAATAGCCGGTGGCACAGCCTATATCGAGCACGATGTCATCAGGACCAATACCCACGGCCTGTGCAAGCTTGGCGAACGGTGCAGGTTCCATCATGTAACGGCCGTCGCCAACCAGAATATCTTCATCAATATAGGCAAGATCAACAGAAGCGTCGGCTACAAATCGTTCCCTTGGAACCTCAAGGAAGGCTTCCAGCAAAGCGTGGTTCGTCACATCATTTGTTCTGATCTGGCAATCCACCATGTTTTGTCTGATTTTCTTGAAGTCTTGCATGGCCCGTTCCAGATAAGTTTCTCTTGGCTATCCTGTCCCTATCAGGGGACTTATGAAATGCAAACACTGGAGGCCTCGTCCGGAATCGAACCGGAATAGAAGGATTTGCAGTCCTCTGCGTAACCACTCCGCCACGAGGCCATCCGCTCGGGGTGGTAAGCGATTTCAATTTCTTGCGCAAGGGTTTGATTGCACACCACTGCTTATTTTTGTGATGATACTGAATTGAATCTGAATTATGCGGCAGTTCCGGACAGCCGCTGTACCTGCGCAAAACAAGAATCGGCAGACTGGACATAGCCAAACGAACGAATTTTGCACGGAGATTGGTTTGAAAAATAAATAGTCCAGAAAAAACGCCAACAGCACTTGGCAAATCCGTTTTCCCTTTGTATAGCCTTCGCCGAACGCACGTTCCTATTCCTCGGTAGCTCAGTGGTAGAGCAGTTGACTGTTAATCAATTGGTCGCAGGTTCAAATCCTGCCCGAGGAGCCAGTTTTCGAAGGTCCGTTCCGGACACATAGGTTACAGTTCATACTTGAGACATGGGTAACACTTTTGGCCCGAAGGGGCTAGTGAGTGGCTCCAGTCTACAGGTTTC
>JBGSTD010000039.1:0-92650 GCA_041736675.1 Salaquimonas sp. | reverse complement strand
GCTCGTAACCTTCATGAACTATGATCTGGGATATTTTGATGATGAAACCTGTAGACTGGAGCCACTCACTAGCCCCTTCGGGCCAAAAGTGTTACCCATGTCTCAAGTATGAACTGTAACCTATGTGTCCGGAACGGACCTTCGAAAACTGGTCGGAACGGCAGGATTTGAACCTGCGACCCCTGGTCCCCCAGACCAGTGCGCTACCGGGCTGCGCTACGCCCCGACTTGTTTTCAGTGAGAACTCTATAGGCAAGCGCGCTTGTTAATTCAACCGGAATCGTTGCGATATTTCAACATGACCGCCGGTTGGACTGACCCGCAGACAGACACCTGACTCTAAACCTTAATGATCAACCAGACAAATCTAGAAGCGTTCAAGCAGCGATGAATTGCCGGATTTCGTCTTGGGCAAGGCAGCAGGACGGATCTGTTCCAAGGGAAGGATTGACGCTTGCGACGCGTCGGATTTGCCTTCGCGCTGCCACTTCGCTTCCAATGCCATGCAGCCCCAGATTATGCCGATCAGCAGATAGAAATGCCGCCAGTGATCGGTATCAATCACATTGCCGATAATGAAATGGCCAACAAAAACAACATATGCGATCTGCAAATAAGGTTGCCATGGTCTTTGCCGGAACATCAGTTTGAAGCCACCAATCATGGTCCAGAAATTGATCGTCAGCCAACAGACAAAACCGAGCCAGCCATAATCCATGAGTGCCTTGACAAAGTTGTTGTGGGTATCCTCGGTAAATATATAGCCAAATTCAAGCGGCCCAATTCCAAATGGCTTGGTTAGCGCAAGTTCATATCCCATCAGGTGCCGTGCAAACCGGCCAACACGGCTGCCGTCGTAATCCTGCACCGCTTTTGCGCGAACTAGAAACAAATCGGAAACCGCGCTGAATTGTAGGGCAATGACCAAAAGCAGCATAATCGCAACAACACCGACAACCGCCAGAACGATATATTTCAACCGGATTTTGGCTCTTTGCTCGTTGATCACCAAAAGCAGGTAAAAGAAGGCCGCAGATATGACCGCAAGTCCCCAGGCAGCCCTTGAAAAGGCCAGAAACAGACCAAGCAACAAAATGACCAGCATTCCGGCACGAACAGGAACCAGACTGGGAGCGCGGTTCACGATCCCGTAAATCAGATAGAGAATAGGGGGCACTAGGAACGGGGCAAAGACATTGGGGTCCTGAAAGGCACCCATAGCCCTTGAGTAGCGGGTGAATATCTGGAAACCCGGAACGCCAAAATACCCGATAATCCCCAGCATTGAGGAAGCAACAGCAGATACGACATAGGCCCGAAATATGATGCGCAGCCGCGTCATGTCTTCATGGATCAGGATGGCAAAAAATACTGAAGTCAGCGCAAGGAAATAGGACACCATGATATAAATGATGCCGCGCATATAATCTTCGATCATGAAGGAAGAAATCAGGCCGCCAAAGTTGAACAGAGTGAACAGGAAAAGCAGGGGTGCCACTTTGGGTGGCACCTTCATTCCGCAGACAAACCAGATCGCCAGCAACGCCGCCAGAAATACTTCATAGGGAGCTGGTTCGAAGGTTACAAATCCCCCCAGAAAAACGGCAAATCCAATCAGGGCATTGGCAATAACGCCCATGACCTGACTGTCGGTAGCAACAGTGCGGGGAGCAGCCGCTGGCTGCCTGAGGCGAGGCCATGCAATGGACTGTAAAGCGTTCAATATGCGTTTTCCGTGTTCAGCAATTTGTATGGGGTCAAGAGAACAATTTTCAGATCGAACAGAAGTGACCAGTTTTCGATGTAATAAAGATCGCAGTTGACGCGCTCGCGGATCTTCTCGTCGTCATCAACTTCACCGCGCCATCCGTTGATCTGTGCCCATCCGGTGACACCCGGTTTCACCTTGTGACGCGCAAAATAGCCATCAACCACTTCGTCCCAAAGCCTGTTGGCAGTATGCGCATTGACCGCATGCGGACGCGGGCCAACCAGCGAAAGTTCACCGCGCAGCACATTCACAAGCTGCGGCAGTTCATCAATGGAGGATTTGCGGATAAAGCGCCCGACGCGGGTAACCCTTGGGTCGCCTTTGGTAACAACTTTCTTGGCATCCGCATCGCTCATTTCGTGATACATGGAGCGGAATTTAAGGACCGAGATGACTTCATTGTTAAAGCCGTAGCGTTTTTGGCGGAATATGATCGGTCCCTTGCTTTCCATTCGAATTGCAATGGCGGTTGCCAGCATGATTGGGCTCAGCAGGACCAGGCCCAAAACCGAAAAGAATATGTCAAATGCACGTTTGGAAACTGCGTCCCAATCTGCAATCGGCTTCTCGAAGACATCAAGAAACGGCACAGATCCCTCGTAAGTGTATGACCTTGGGCGGAACCTCAGTTTGTAGGTGTGAGCAGACAGGCGAATATCGACCGGCAACACCCACAAGCGCTTCAACAGCTGCAAAACGCGATTTTCCGCTGATATCGGCAATGTCACAATCAGCATGTCTATCCGGGCGCGGCGGCCAAATTCGACAAGTTCCGATATGGTACCCAGTTTTGGATAGCCGACAACGACCGGAGGCGAGCGATCGTCGGTTCGGTCATCAAATATTCCGCAGACGCGCACATCATTGTTTTGCTGAGATTCAAGCGAGCGTATCAACTCTGCGGCAGGCTCGCCGCCGCCGACGATAACGGCGCGGCGCTCGAGACGTCCGTCTCCCATAAGGCGCTGAACATAAGCTGCAATGGCAGTTCTGAAGCAAACAAGAAATACCATGCCTGATACAAACCATGAGCCAAACCAGACCCGCGAGACTTCATGGGTGGTTTTCGAAAAGAAGCTGAGTACCAGCAACACGATCATTGCAAAACAAAATCCGGTCAGCGATTTCGAAATCTGCGAGAGCAGACTGCGGAAAGTGCTCATCTGATATCCGTCGATTGCGTGGATTGCAGCAACAGTCAAAAAGGCCCCCAAAAGTGAGGCAGACAGATAAAAGCTGCTGTTTGGGTCGAGCGGGGCGACGTAGTAGAAGAAGATTATCATTGAAAGGCATGCAAGCCCGAGGAATTCGACAAGCCTGGAAAAACCCATGATCAGGGAAGGGGAGACGACATCTGATGAAAATTGCTCGGCAACCTGTTTGGCAAGCTCGTTGATTTCCACCTTTCGCGCCGGGTCAATCTGGGTGTCACTGTTGACTGCCCGCACCGCCTTGGCTGAGAAAATCTTTTTTACTTCATTTTCTTTGGTCGACATGCAATTCCCCATGGCCTGCAAATTTACAGGTTGTTTTTTTACCCATGGTAAGAAACTAGCGCTAAATGACTAACAAATATTGGTTATTTGACCAAAAACGGGACAAAATTCCGGTTTTGATGGGGCTATGGCTAACAAGATAATAACCGGCTGATTACAATTTTAGTCATTTGTTGCCAATTTTTGAAGCGCAAGGACAGACGCCCTCAAAAGCAGGTTCGGCAATTACCTTCACCAGCGGCGGCCAAAGGGATCAAGGCCGGGGTCGAACAAGGCTTTCGCGGTAGGCAAACATCACATCTGCCGCCATTTTCTCAACCGAGAAGCGGTTCTTGAGGGCTTCTTTAAGTTCCTGCGCTTCTTTTTGCGCATCAGGGTTGGCAAGCATTGCAGCCATGGCATCGGCAAGAGCATCGCTGTCACTTGGCGCAACAAGGCGTTCCGGCGCAGACTCGAAAATCTCCGGAATGCCGCCAACATTGGTGCAGATGACCGGTTTTCCAGCTGCTATTGCCTCAAGAACGATATAAGGCATTGATTCTGCCCTGCTAGGCACAACAACACATTTTGCCATGGCAAATGCCTTGCGTGCTGGCATTGCTTCATGAACGGTAATGTTTTGTTTCAAACCGAGGCGATCAATCCGCGTGATATATTCTATCTTGTCCGGCCCATCCCCGATAAAATGCGCATTGATCTGCGGTTTGCCTTTTGCCAGTTTGGCGATTGCCTCCAAAAAAAGGTCAGGCCCCTTAAGATCACGCATCATGCCGATATAGAGAAAATCCGCCGCGTCTTTCGCCGCCGGCACATCCAGAAACTCTTCGGGCGACAAGCCATTGTAAATCAGTGAAGTCGGGCACCTTGGGTTGCCTACCTTCGCGATATATCCATCCCGCTCATAGACACTGACAAAAATCAGCCGGTCCGTCAGCCGCTCCATCGTGCGTTCCAGAGCAAAAAACAAACGCCCTTTCATGCTATTGGCATCATAGTGGATTGAACCCCCGTGAGGGCAATACAAACGGGCAACGCTGGAACCTGATACCCGTAGCAGTGAGCCGATAATTCTCGCATAAGCGCCACCTTTGGCGCCGTGCGAATGGAGAATATCCGGCTGCAATTCATTGAAATGTTTATAGGTTTTGTAAAACGCGGCAAGATCAGCCGGTGATATGGAACGGCGCATCGGAATACGCGTGAGGCCAAGCGCAAGTTTCGGCTTTATCTCGTCAAACAGCCGCTCTTCATGTGCGCCACCTGTGATTGAATCGCAGAATATCCCGACTTGATGGCCTTGTTCATGTTGGGCATTTACCAGGTCACGTACGTGGCGGAAAATTCCGCCAACAGGCGAACGGAAGCAATGAATGATCCTGAGCGGTTCGGGTTTCATTGTGACCGGCCTCAGAAAAGCCGCTCACGAATATAGATCGTATCACCGGGCAGGATAGGGTCGCTCAAAGGCACCCGGCCACTCATGACCTCGCCATTGATCTGGCGTGTGATGTCAACATTTCCCTGAAATGCTCGTGGTGAAAAACCTCCGGCAATTGCAATTGAATTTTGAACCGTCATGCCCGGCACGTAAACATACTGGCCGGCGGTACCAACTTCCCCCATGATGAAGAATGGCCTGTAGCGATCCATTTGAACCGACACGTCCGGATTGCGAATAAATCCGCTGCGCAATTTTGCTGCAATCTCGGCTTCCACCTGTTTTGCGGTTTTCCCCCGTGCTGCAATGCTGCCAATCAGCGGGAATGCGATATACCCGCCCTTGTCAACGGAATAGGTATTCGTCAGGTCACCCTGGTCAAATACGGTAATCCTGACGCTATCTCCGGCATCCAGAAGATAGGGCTTGTTCAAGACTTCATGAAATGCCGGATTGACCGGCTGATAAGTTGCACATCCGCTCACCAGCATTCCGCCAATGGCGAGGGCTGCGGCTGAAACGCGGATCTTTTTTATTAGATGAAGCATTGGGCATTCCGAAATTACAATGGGTACAGGTATCACTGTCATTGCCGCATTAAGACACTGTTATGGTTAATGGGCGGTAAAGGATCAAAAGCGCAGGCGATATTTTGTCGCTCGTTCAAACGATGGAAACCTGATTTCCTTGTCTCTTGTGAATTGCCGGGTCATCAAAATCAGTCCAATGAGAACTGGCTTTTTGTGCAGAAATCTCACCACGACTCCTCCGGCCTTAATACAATGGTTACCATGTTCCTTCATATTCCGGTCATTACGTGCGTCAGGAGTAGATAATGTCAGGTGCGAAAAATTTAACCAGCGATGTGGATTTGGATCTTAAAGGTCTGGTTTCAGCCATCTGGCGCAAGAAGATTTTGATTGTCTTGCTGTCATTGATTTCCGGTGCACTCATATTTGCTGCAACATCTGCAATATCACCCCGATATAAATCTGACGCGCAAATCCTTATTAAAAAGCGTGAATCCCTATTCACCCGCATTCCTAATGCGGACGCACAACAATCCGGCGGTGAGTTCGATGAGCAGGCAATTGGTAGCCAGGTACTGATCCTGAATTCGGATGATCTTGCCAGTCGCGTGATCAAGAAACTAAATCTTGAAAGCCACAGGGAATTTCAGGAACATTCCTCAGGTTCCGGTCTTCTGGAAATTGCAAAAAGCGTATTCCAGTCAAATGAAGAACAAAGTGGAGAGGTCGCTGGCGTAGACGTTGCCAGAACCAGTATCGTCGTTGATCCTGGTGTCCTGAAACAGTTCAAGGAACAGTTGACGGTCTATGCGGCAGAAAAATCACGCGTGGTCATCATTGAGTTCTGGTCAAAGGATCGCCAGTTGGCCCAGTTGGTGCCAAATATGCTGGCAGAGATTTATCTTGATTTCACCCGTGATACGACACTCGAATCCGAAAAGAGTGCTACCGGATATCTGGAGCCGGAAATCGAGGAACTGCGCAAACAGGTAAAAGATTCGGAAATGAAAGTCGCTGAGTTCCGCTCCAATTCGGACATTCTGCTCGGCAACAACAATGCCTTGCTCGCCACTCAGCAGCTGTCGGAAGTTTCTTCCGAATTGTCGCGGGTCAAAGCAGAAACCTCTGCTGCCGAAGCAAAGATTGCCTCAATCCGCACAGCACTCAACAATGGCGGCTCGGTAGATGTGATCCCTGAAGTGATCGCTTCCCCGCTGGTTCAGCGTTTGCGTGAGCGCCAGGTGTCGACACTTTCCGAACTGTCGCAGCTTTCCTCGACATTGCTGCCCAGCCATCCACGCGTAAAGGCCCTTACCGCGCAATTGCCTGAGATCGAGAAACAATTGCGTTCGGCGGCAAACAACATTCTGCGCAGTCTTGAAAACAATGTCGATTTGGCCAAGAAGAAGGAAACTGCACTGCTTCAGGATGTCAATCGCCTGAAGGCCGAATCATCACGGGTAGGCGATGCGGAAGTGCAATTGCGCGCTTTGGAGCGTGAGGCAAATGCACAGCGCGAGCGGCTCGAATCTTATCTTGGCCGTTTCAACGAGGCACAAAGCCGCCAAAACAGCGGCTATATTCCAAGTGAAGCAAGAATTATCGAACACGCTGTTTTGCCATCGGAGTCTTATTTCCCAAAAGTTATTCCTTTCACCATTGCCGGAACATTGGCGGCCGCAATACTTTCCATGGTCGGGGTTTTGGCAGCCGAATTGCTCAGCGGCCGTGCGTTTCGCCCGATCATGCCGGTAGGTAGAGACCAAATTCCAGAACGGGTGGAAATTGTCGGCGCTCCTTCGGTTGCCCCTTCGATGGATGACCTGTTGAAAGATGAGGCACCGGTCTTTGCTCCAACGCCTGCAATTGCCAATGACCGCGATGTTTTTGCCTCAAGCTTTGCCATGCAGGCGATCGACGCAATGCAGCAGTGTAACGTGGCGGTTGTCACTGCCGACGAATTTGCTGGTTCCTCGACTGCAATTGAGATCATGCGCTATCTTGCCAATCAGGGTCGCAGTGTGGTGCTGACCGATCTGACTGTGGACAGCAGCTCGATCAGAAGTGTTCTGGGTAATGTCGAAACGTCAGGCCTGTTTGACGTTCTTTCCGGAACAGCAACCCTGCGTCAGGTAATATATGAAGATACAGGCAGTTCCGCCCATGTGCTCGCACCTGGAAATACCGAGAATCCATCGGCTGATTTGAGCCGCTTGTCGATGGTGGTCGATGCACTTGCAAGTACTTATGACTTTACGATTTTCGATTGCGGCAATGCCAATGTGAATTCGATTTCAAAGATTGCCAATGCAGAAACAGTAATCGTCATTCCGGTCAATCAGCATAATTTTGCTGAAAGCAAGGCCCTTGAACGCCAGTTGAAGGCCAGCGGATATTCGGAAACACTCTTGGTGCGTTCGGCAAATTTGGGCAGGAATAGCTTGAACAATGCAGCATAATTTGACGCATTAAGTTCGAAGGGGCGGTCTATGGGCCGCCTTTCCATATCCCATTGATTTCAGGATGTTCTGCTGTCCGAAAAATAGCGGCGGATTTTTCTGACTTTTTTGAACGCCTGCCATGCGCCTTCATTTTCGCGGATGGTACGTTTTATATCGCCGTATATCCGGCGCAGGGAGGCAATCGGTATTGCAAGTGTGTTGAACGGCAAAAAGACTTCATACATATGAATGATTTCGGTGCACCATGACCGCTTGTAGCGTTCATCTCCGGCACCAAGATCCATTTTTGTATACCCAGCCTCACACGCGTCTTCGACAATCAGGTAAAGCAACATTTCGCCGGGCGAAATGGCAGAAAATTTTTCATCGTGAATGGATGAAAAATATCCCGACAAATGGTCGTTCATTGCTCCCGCCCCGAACACCGCTGCATACTCATCGCCGATTTTAAGTGCGTATAGCTGCAACAAGGGCTTTGGAGTACCCAGTGATTTCAAAGCCAGATCAATCAGGAATTGATGGACGGTCTCATCAGAAAAAACATCGCTGATGCCAAGGCTTTTCAGGCGTTTGGATTTTTGTGCCAGAAATACCTCAATGAGTTCGCTTGCGGTTTTTTCATTGTCCGCCTTGATGAATTCATACCCGCCGAGAGATTCAGCCTGACGGCACTGTTGCCTGAACTTCTTTCTCTTTCGCTTTGCATTGCCACGTTCAAGGGTTGCTGCAAAGCCCCCTTCAAGATCAATCATGAAGGCCGGATTGGTTGAGCGTTGATGCACGACATTCATCAGCGGGTTGGAGATACCGCGCCAATTTTCGGGTTGGCAGCACAATGCCCAATAACCGATCCCGGGTGCTAGTCTACGAATTCTTTTGAATATCCGGTTAAAGTTTTCCCCGGTCATCAGATGCCGGTAAGCAGATGGAAATATGCCCATGTTGAAATTGACGTGCCTGCCGCCGATAAATTTGACCCTGCTAAGCAGGCCATCATGAATTATGCAAGGCAATATAAGTACTACTTCACCATTGAGCTGTCCGACGACGATGAAAGGGTGAACGGAACTGTCGTTTTCCTGGGACTTTAAATAAGTCTCAACCCACTCATAACGCTGATAGACCGACACTCCTGCAGTTGCCTCTGCTTTTAGCCAGAGATCCTTTATACTCGATATCCGGTCATGGACTGACAGCTCAAGCGCATCAGCAAAATCAGCAGACCGCACCAGCGGCAGGTTAGCGCCACAGGAGTTTCCAGGTTCCGGTGATATTGACTTTAGGTGAAACATGAATGCCGGTTCTTTGGTTTTGATACGCCGCCAGCCTATCAACAGAATCTAAACATTCACTATGCTAGTCTGGAAATTCCAGATCACCCTTAATGAAAAGTAAAACAGTAATGCCCAGTCAAAGCCTTACCAGAATCATGATGGATTCCCTTTATTTTTCGGGTAGCGCTCGTCTTGGTCAAAAGCCGCTGGCAGGCATTGGTTCCATCCTCATGCTGCATAGGGTCGAGCGGTCCGGTTCAAGGGTTTTTTCACCAAACTCGCATCTGTCAGTCGCCCCCGAATTTCTCGAGAAAGTGCTGAAATTTCTGACCGCCGGCAGATATGATCTTGTCTCAATGGATGAAGTCGCCCATAGACTTGGCAACGCGAAGGATGGGCCGACAAAACGACCTTTCATTGCGGTGACCCTTGATGACGGTTACCGGGACAATCTGGAAAACGCAGTACCGCTGTTTCGAAAATACAATGTCCCATTTACCATTTACGTGGCACCCGGACTTGTCGACGGAAAGGCATCGCTTTGGTGGGAAAATCTGGAACAAATCATCGCCAAACTCGATACCATCCACTTGGACATGCCACAGGGCAGGGCAGAGTTTCCACTTCGGTCCCATTCCGAAAAGAACAGGGCATTTGAAAAGCTGATTGCCTACTTCACCAGGCAAACCACAGAAGCTGAACAGCGAAGAATCATCAAAGACCTTTGCTGGATGCACAAGGTCGATGCAGCCTCCCATCTGCGCCAATCAATCATGAGCTGGAAGGAACTGTCTCAACTGGCGGAAGATCCACTTTGTACCCTTGGCGCCCATACAATGGGGCATTACGCTGTTGCCCGGCTGGATGAGGAGGAGGCTATCTATGAAATGGAGCAGAGCAAGCGGGTCGTTGAAGCAGAAACCGGCAGGCCGGTGAAACATTTTGCCTATCCCTATGGATATCCGGCAGCTGCAGGAATCCGTGATTTCGCTCTCGCCCAAAAGGCAGGTTATATGACTGCGGTCACTACAAGACATGGTGTCTGTTACCAGCAGCACAAGGATCACCTGATGGCCTTACCGCGAATTTCTCTCAATGGCAATTTTCAGAAACTGCGATACGTCAAAACGCTATTGTCAGGCGCGCCTACCAGACTTGCCAACAAGGGTTCGGCACTCAATGTCAGTTGAAACTGGCGGACCGCTTGGTTGCCTTGACCCTAGTTATCCTTGGGCAATCGGATCATCCAGCGGATCAGAAACATCGCCGGAACAACCCACAAAACGCCGGTAAACAGAAAATAGGCAAGATGAATCCACCAGGGTGACTGGGCGAGTTGTGCTGTTGCAACCGCGGTCGCCACTAACGCATAGATGACAACAAGCGCGACAAGCGCAATGGTGCCGAAAAGTTTTTTGATGCTGGAAGACATTGGCGTATCCTGATTGGAACTGTCAGCGCATCAGTTTCACAACTGGCCGGGTGGCGATACGCGACGCGATGTCCCATGAGTAATTTATTCTGACATGGTCTATCTGTTTTTTAGCAAAGAACTCTGCAATAGCAGTATGAACAATCAACGCAAGTCAGATACCCATGTCCAGTTCATCCTCGAATATCAACTATGTCCAGGCGATCGTTAATCGCGAAACCAGCAATCGCTTGATGGTTCGCTGGTGGCTTTATCTGATCTGTTTTCTGGTGTTTTGTATGGTCATGGTTGGCGGCGCAACCAGACTAACGGATTCCGGTCTTTCGATTACGGAATGGAAACCGATCCACGGCATCATTCCTCCCCTGTCTGCGGCGGACTGGGAAGAGGAACTGGAAAAGTACCGCCAGATTCCCGAGTACCAGCAGATCAACAAGGGAATGAGCATGGCCGAATTCCAGTTCATTTACTGGTGGGAATGGGCGCACCGCTTCCTCGGGCGAATAGTCGGGTTCGTCTTTGCAATACCGTTGGCATTCTTCTGGCTGACAGGCAGGCTTGAGAGCCGCCTGAAGCCCCGATTGCTGCTTCTCCTGGTCCTTGGCGGCCTGCAAGGCGCGATAGGCTGGTGGATGGTCGCGTCAGGTCTTGTTGAGCGTGTTGATGTCAGCCAGTACCGGCTAGCTATCCACCTTACGTTGGCTTGTATTATTTTTGCCTATGCTCTGTGGGTGGCAAGGGGCCTTGCGCCGCATTCCACTCATTTTGCCTCTCCCTCAAGGCTTGGATTGTTGGCCCCCCTGGTAGTGCTTCTTGTTTTGATCCAGATATTTCTTGGTGGGCTGGTGGCCGGGCTTGATGCAGGACTTGCATTCAATGACTGGCCAACAATGGATGGCGCCGTGGTTCCAGACGGATTGCACCTGTTGAAGCCGCTTTGGCTCAATTGGTTTGAAAATCCAAAGTCTGTCCAGTTCAATCACCGCATGAGCGCTTATCTTGTTTTTGCAATTGTATTGATCCAGTGGCTTGTTGCCAGAACATCCCTTGCAGAGCAGCCACACAAGCGGCGTACATTTATTGTGCTGGTTGTAACCCTGCTGCAGGTTGCCTTGGGCGTTGTTACCCTGGTCCTGCAGGTGCCACTGAACTGGGCGCTTGCCCACCAGGCAGGGGCGGTTTTGCTGCTAACGGTAGCGGTTGCCCATTGGCGTGGCCTGGTCGGGCCGTATCCAAGAATTACCGCGCTTGATGTCAGAAACTGAATGCAACAGGCAACGCTGATCAGCGGCCTAGCATGATGTCCATGTTTTGAACTGCAGCTCCGGATGCGCCTTTTCCAAGATTATCAAGTGATGCGACGAGATTGACCTGACCGCTACCGGCAGTGCCGCAAACATACAGCTTCATCTTGTCGGTGCCGCGCAATTCCTCCGCATCGAGGCGGGGAGCCATAGCGGCCTCTTCCAAAGAGGCAACCAGAACAATATCCTGGCCTTGATAGTGCTCGTCATAACAATGATGCAGCGAAGCAAGCGTTGCCTCATTTGTAAGATCAAGATGCAAGGGTATGTTGACCAGCATGCCTTGGGCAAAGCGCCCGACATTGGGTGTGAAAATGGGATGGCGAACCAGACCGGAACGGTTGACAATTTCCGGCACGTGCTTGTGTTTGAGCGAAAGCGCATACAGAAAATGGTTGGCTGCGATATGGTCGGCGGCGTCTGCATTTTCCATCTGGGCGATCATTTGCTTGCCACCGCCCGAATAGCCCGAAACGGCATTGATCGTCACCGGATAGTCTTCAGGAAGAAGCCCAGCCAAAATCAATGGACGCAACAAGGCAATAGCTCCAGTGGAATAACAGCCGGGATTGGAAACAAATCTCGATCTTGCAATTTTCTCGCGATTGCCGGGTTCAAGGTCTGCAAAACCGTAAGCCCAATCAGGATCAGAACGAAACGCGGTTGATGCGTCTATTACCCGTGTTGTTTGGTTTCCGGCATCAGAAAGCATGACAACCGCTTCACGGCTGGCGTCATCCGGCAGACACAAAATGACAATGTCCGCATCATTCAGCATTTTTGCGCGGAAATCGGTATTGCGTCTTTCTTCATGGGGAATCGAAAGCAACTGCAAATCTGCCCGGTCTGCCAGCCGATCTCGGATCTGCAGTCCCGTAGTGCCATGTTCGCCATCAATGAAGATTTTTGGTTTGGACATTGTTTTTCCCAATACTTTGTTATTTCAATAGCTTGCCGACAATAGGCGAATCTTTTTCTGAACCCAAGGTCCGTTTATGGGCACGTAATTGTCGAATACCTATTCCTCGAGCAGTTTTTCCGCCCGAAGCCCGAGCATATACATCGCGATCGTGGAGCCTGCAATTGCAGTAATGTCGGCATGGTCATAGGCCGGAGAAACCTCCACGACATCACTGCCCTTGATATCAAGTGATCCGAGTTTGCGCAGCACAGAAAGCATTTTTGCAGTCGATGGCCCGCCCGCCACCGGTGTGCCGGTTCCAGGCGCATATGCGCAGTCAAGGCAGTCGATATCGAAAGTCACATAGCAAGGCATGTTGCCGACACGGTGCTTGATCGCCTGTGCAATTTCTTCAGCGCTCATTTCCTCAACGTCATCACCATAGAGAATCTCGATGCCAAAATCCTCTGGCGCATGCGTACGAATACCGATCTGAATCGAACGTTCCGGATCAATGATGCCTTCGCGAACGGCACGAGTAACAAAGGTTCCATGGCAGATCTGTTCGCCATCATCATCCCAGGTATCCTGATGCGCATCAAACTGGATCATTGCCAGCGGTCCGTATTTTTCCGCGTGCGCCTTGAGCAGGGGCCAGGTTACATAGTGATCGCCGCCCAATGTCAGCAGGTAGCATCCTTGCGCTATGATTGCAGCGGCCTCGTTTTCAATGCGTTCGGGATTTTCCCAGACGCGGTTGGTCGACAGGTGGCAGTCACCATAGTCGGCTACGGCCATTTTCTCGAAGAAATCGAGATTGAACGGATATTGCGGATCAATTTCCAGAATGGCGGATGCGCGACGTATCGCCTGCGGGCCAAAACGCGCTCCCGGCCGGTTGGTGACACCCGTATCCAGCGGTATGCCCCAGACCACCACGTCGGCTTCGGCAATGTCCTTGGTATATTTTCGGCGCATGAAAGACATGACACCACCAAAGGTATTGTCGGTTCCTGAGCCATATAGCGAGGATGCGGTAATTGCGTGATCTGCCGATTTTTTGGTTGTCATGGTGACCGTCCGTTTTGTTGTCAAGGTCAATCAATAGAAGTTTATCGGAATGGCGGCAAGAGCAGCTTTGAGAGCGGTAAACCTGAAATGCATGCGTGAAAAAGCCCGCTGCAAAAGAGCGGGCTATCTCAGTTTTTCTTTTTCCGGGGCGAAAGGTAAATCTGCTTACAGCCGGGAGAACCAGCGGTCGACTTCCTTTTCCGCTTCATCTTTTGTTTTACCGTAGCGCTCCTGAATCTTCCCGGCAAGCTGATCGCGTTTGCCTTCGGCGACATCCAGATCATCGTCTGTCAATTTGCCCCATTGCTCCTTGGCACGACCTTTGACCTGTTTCCAGTTACCTTCGATTGTATCCCAATTCATGATTTGCTCCTGTGGTGAAATTACCGACCGCGAGCAGGGTACAAATTGCCCGCGGTATCTGCAGCGATAACTACCAGGGACCGGTTTGGTTCCTTGAAATCTGAAAAAATACAAAGGCGAGCGCATCGAAAAAACAAAGGCGGAGATAACTCCCCGCCTTTTTAATTCGGTCAAAAACCCTTTGAGTTTAACTCACAATCAGAACTGTCTGGCCGGTTGTTTCGCGTTTTTCCAGCGCGTCATGGGCGGCTTTCACCTTGTCCAGTTCAAAAGTCTGGTTGACGGCGATCTTGATGTCCTTGTCCTTGATTGCCTTGAACAGGGCTTTGGAGCGGCGTTCAAATTCCTTTTTTTCCGCAATGAATTTGAAGAGTGTCGGGCGAGTTGCAAACAGGCAGCCATATTGCGACAGATCAGAAAGTTTGAAATCTTCAATCGGTCCGGAAGACTGGCCAAAGGAAACAAAGGTTCCAAACGGGGCAAGGCATTTCAGCGAGCCGGGATAAGTTGTCTTGCCGACAGAATCATACACCGCCTGCACGCCTGCGCCCTTGGTGATCTTGCGGATCTCGTCGACAAAGTCCTGTTTGGTGTAGTCTATTACTTTCGTGTAGCCATTGCGGCGGGCAAGGGCACATTTTTCCTTGGTTCCTGCCGTTCCGATTGCCGTCACGCCTTTTGCCTTCAGCCATTGGCCAAGGATCAGGCCAACACCGCCGGCAGCGGCATGGACCAGCACCGTGTCACCGGCTTTCACCTTGAAACTGTCATGGATCAGGTAATGGGCGGTCAAGCCTTTCAGCATACTGGCCGCAATCACATCGTCCTGCAATCCCGAGGGAATTTTCACCAGTTTGTCGGCGTCAATCACCCGGTGGGTGGCATAGGCACCGCCCGGCGTAGTATAGGCAACCTTGTCGCCCGGATGAAGCCCTGTAACGCCTGTTCCTATGCCTTGAACAACCCCTGCAGCCTCGGAGCCGAGAATAACCGGGAACTCTCCGCCAGGAGGCGGATACAAACCCGTACGCTGATAAACATCTATAAAATTGACGCCAATAGCGGTTTGCCGAATCAGAACTTCGCCCTTTTTCGGTTTTGGAACTTCAATATTTTCTTTTTTGAAAACCTTCGATCCACCCGCTTCGTGTGCGACCATTGCATATGCCATTAAGTCATACCCCTATAGTGCCCGGTCAGGAAAAATCTCCGCGGGCAGTTTTGCAGCTTTTTCAAGCCATAAATACATCATCCACAGGCACCTGCATAGCACTTACCAAATGGTTCGTTTTACCGGCAAGTCCGATGATTTTCATCAATTCGGCGTGCTGTTCATCGCTCATTCCCTTGGCTTTTGCCGCCGCAGTGTGGGAATGTACACAATAAGAACAGCCATTGGCTGTCGATACCGCTATATAAACCATTTCCTTTACCATAACGTCAATGGTGCCAGTTCCCATCGTGGTTTTGATCTCTTCCCAGACGGCCTTGAGATTTACTGGATCCACCGCCAGCGCCCGCCAGAAATTGTTGATGAAGTCCGTACCCCTTGTTTTGCGAATGTCTTCAAACACCGCCAACACTTCCGGTGATGCCATCTCATCGGTGATCAATTTAACGGTTGCCATGGCGTCTCTCTCCTTTTTCATTCTGCCCGCGCTTGAAAGACAATGCCCCGCGTGTTTGATGGGAACAAGAAAGAATTATGAAGAACTGGAGTATTTGAAATGGCGATGCTGAAAAACCGCAGGATATGGACCTGGTTCGAGGGCAGTTGGCAGGAAGGCAACGTCCCGATCATGGGATCGGCCGATCACGGCACCTGGCTTGGCACACTTGTATTTGACGGCGCACGCTGGTTCGATGGGGTCGCGCCTGACCTTGACCGACACTGCGCCCGTATGAACCATTCTGCTGCAGCTCTCGGTCTCAATCCGCCCCTGCCGACCGCGGATATACTGGCGCTTGCAGAAGAAGGTTGCACCAAATTCGACGGCAAGATGCCGCTTTATATTAGACCGATGGCCTGGTCCACAGAAGGCGGACCGATGACGGTCGAGGCAGACCCGGCGTCAACCCGTTTTGCACTTTGTATCGAGGAAGCGTCAATGGCACCCGCTGACGCCTCGACAACCCTGACAACGACAAGTTTCATCAGGCCGACATTGGCGAGCGCCACCGTCAATGCCAAGGCGGCATGCCTCTATCCCAACAATGCGCGAATGTTGAAAGAGGCGCAGGCCAAGGGCTTTGACAATGTGATCGCCTGCGATGCGCTGGGCAATGTTGCGGAAACCGCCACCAGCAATATTTTCATGGTGAAGAATGGCGAGTATTTTACTCCGATTCCCAATGGCACGTTTCTCAACGGCATTACCCGCCAGCGGCTGATACAGCTTTTGCGCGACAATGGTCAAAAGGTTTGGGAAACGGTTTTGACGCTGGCGGATTTCCGCGCCGCTGACGAAATATTTCTGTCCGGCAATTATTCAAAGGTTGTGTCGGCAGGCCGCTTTGAGGACAGGAAATATCCGCACGGCGAAAAGACAAAACTGGCGAGACGGCTCTATTGGGAGTGGGCAGGGGCTTGATGGTAGCCATCATTCCCGGGTCTTGCCCGGGAATGCAGCTTTAAGGGTTGTAACTGATCAAATCTCGTCGGCAAGTTTCGCAATCGTCTGCTGATAGACGGTCGCCTTGTTCCATTTCTTGATCACGTTGTAATTGGCTGATCCTTCGTGGAAGTCTCCGCCGGACTGCCAGCCATTGGCGGCAAACCATTTGGCGGTCGAGCCGATAACGTCAGCAGCAGAATTGAACACATCTACGCCGCCGCCGTCATAATCTGCTGCGCCCTGAAGGAATGAGGAGGGCAGAAATTGCGTCTGGCCGATTTCACCAGCCCAGGCGCCGCGCGCTTTTGACAGGTCATAAATTCCGCGCTCAATCACGGTGAAAGCCGATTTGAGTTCGCGGTTGAAGAGTTCCGTGCGGCGGCAGTCATAGGCGAGCGTGGCAATGGATTCGAGAATTGGCAGCTGCTGGCCTTTATAATTGCCAAAACCGGATTCGAGGCCCCAAATAGCGGCGATGATTTCCGGTTGAACGCCATATTGCGCTTCAGCCTTGGCGAAATATTTCTGGTATTGCTTGATTTTCTTGCGGGCACCCGAGGCGACACCGCCAGCGCGCTTCTTGTAAAATTCGCCAAACGACAGCTTGAAACTCTTCTGGTTACGATCCGATTTGATGACCGTGCTGGAATATTTCACGCCATCCAGCTTGTTAAGCGTCGAGGCTTTGAACTGGCCTTTGTATTCTGCCTTGATTGCGCCTTTCCATTCTTCGAACCGGGCAGGACTGTCAGAACAAAAAGCGGCATTTGCATCCGTTGTCCCTAGAGGAGACAGAACCACGCCGGAAGCAAGCGCAAGAGCGGCAAGGGAAGGTTTGCAAAATGTCATTAAGTCTCTCCGGGTATCGTCAGGGTTGAATGGCGGAAATTGCCGAGGATGGTTCAAACGGGAATATATCTGGCAAATCAGTTGGTGCGATTATGCCAGATTGCAGACAATGGGCAAGAGGGGCATAGGCGGATGCCAACGGATAATGACCATTTGTAGCCTGCTTTACCCAGTAAAGGGCCATTGTGACATGATTGTGAAGATGGGAAGCGGGGTCTAACGGCGACAGATTTGAGAAACGCACCTATGAGCGGCGGACTGGTTCAAATCGCAATGGAGCGAACCTTCGGTGGGCGATACAGGAAACCTTTGGATTGACAACCTTAAGCAGTATATTTCAAATTAATCACAACGACCAACTGTGTTCTTTCAAATTTTTAATGTCGATACATCCTAAGGCTAAATAGAGATGGAAATTTTATTACTTGTTTTGTTCTTAGCGGGTGTTGCGATCTTTGCCATCTCAAGAAAACCCAGAAGGAAAAGGAAGCGAACGACACCTGCTCCACCACTCTTTGATTTTAAAGTCCAGCCAGCACCGTTTGATCCGAGTATCGCTACTACAACGCTTGAAGTGACCACTTTGAATGGCTTTGCGCAAATTGTAGATGGAGACACATTGATTATTCAAAAAACACAAATACGCTTGTTTGGCATTGACGCGCCCGAGTTGAACCACCCATTTGGAAAAAATGCCAAATGGGCTTTGGTGAACCTATGCAAAGGGAAAAAAATTCGAGCAGAAATCACTGCGCGAGATGATTACGGTAGAACCGTGGCGCATTGCTATTTGGATGATGGTCGCGACCTCTCGGCTGAAATGGTCTCACTTGGTTTAGCAATAGATTGGCCGAAATTCTCGAATGGCAAATATCGGGAGTTGGAAGCACCGGAAACACGAAGAAAACTCTGGCTGGCTGATGCTCGCCAGAAGGGGCATATGCATGTTTGGAGAAGATTTGAAGCGAATCAACATGCATATCGTAAAAATCAAGAGTGATCGTTCAATCAAATCAGTACTGATATAACCTGCCGAATGCGCAAGACTTGATCATTAAAAAGCAAAAAGCCCGCATTGCTGCGGGCTTCTCGAAATTCATAAACTGGCCTGATCTTAACGTTTGGAGAACTGGAAAGAACGGCGGGCTTTTGCCTTGCCGAACTTCTTGCGCTCTACAACGCGGCTGTCGCGGGTCAGGAAGCCGCCTTTTTTCAGAACTGCGCGCAGTTCAGGTTCAAAATAGGTCAACGCCTTTGAAATGCCGTGACGAACAGCACCAGCCTGGCCTGAAAGACCGCCGCCGGTAACAGTTGCAACGATATCATACTGACCATCACGGCCAGCCACTTTGAGCGGCTGATGGATGAGCATCTGCAGCACCGGACGGCCAAAATAGGCTGTATAGTCTTTTGTGTTGATCGTGATCTTGCCGGAACCCGGCTTGATCCAGACGCGGGCAACCGCATCTTTACGCTTGCCGGTCGCATAGGCGCGGCCCTGGGCATCGAGTTTTTGAACATAAACAGGAGCAGCGTTTTCTGCTGAAACAGCAGCCATGGCTACCGCGCTGCCCAGTTCTTCGAGTGAATTGAGCTCAGCCATTATGCGGTCCTCTTGTTTTTCGAATTCATTGCGGCAACATCCAGCACTTCAGGGCTCTGTGCCTCGTGCGGATGGTTTGCACCTGCATAAACGCGCAGGTTTTTCAACTGAACACGGCCAAGCGGGCCTTCAGGCAACATGCGCTCGACAGCTTTCTGAACAACGCGCTCAGGAAAACGGCCTTCGATGATCTGGCGCGCTGTGCGCTCCTTGATGCCGCCCGGGTGGCCGGTGTGCCAGTAGTATTTCTTGTCGGTGTATTTTTTGCCGGTCAGTTTCACCTTTTCAGCATTGATGATGATGATATTGTCACCGTCGTCAACGTGGGGAGTGAAGGTGGCTTTGTGCTTACCGCGCAGGCGCAGTGCAACAATAGAGGCCAAACGACCAAGGACGAGGTCCTGTGCATCGATAAGCACCCATTTTTTCACCACTTCGGCCGGCTTCTGGCTGAATGTTTTCATAGTCTTTACCTTGTTGGTTTCCCCCGGGCAAAACTCCTCGGGGATTTCTTGCCGTCCAAAAATGCGCCAAAATCAACTGCCACACGTAAGTCCGGAAAATGCATCAGGCTCCCGCATGTCTGCAAGAGCCCGTTCGAAGCGGTGTATAAGCGAGGACGAAATCCCCGTCAAGTGCTGTTTTTTGAAAGTGGTTTTAAAAACACAGTGATTTCAATGGGTTAAAAATGTGGTATTTGGATACCGTAATTCAGCAGTGACTAAGTTGAGTTATTCAAAAATTCCTGTATGATTTTCGAGGGGCTTTTTCTAATAGGAGCTTTATCATGGTAAGACCTGGCCCAAATGGCGAAGGTGATGGTAGTCCGGACCAAAGACCTGGCAATCCCGGTGGCCCTGTAATTTTAGATCAGGCTCCCCCAGGAGCAGGATCCGGTGGAGCAACAATTACTGACCCGGTATCGGATACGTTTAACAAGCTTTGGGAACTTGGCGGAAAACCAATCAACTCACCAAAACCTCCCAAAGCACCAAAGCCGCCAAAGGCACCAAAACCTCCCAAAAAGCCTAAGAAGTGATTTAGCAGTTCAGGTCCGGCAGCCGGTAGCTGCCGGGCTTCTTCTCGGACGATTGCCATCAGGTATGAACGGGACATTACCAGGTTGCCGCGGAGGCCAAATAAAGCGTCTTTTTCGTCAGCCTTCAACCCGCAATTTCAGCCCCAGCGCCTTGAACACCCCCATCAGAGTTGAAAGCTTCGGGTCTCCCTTGTCACTGAGGGATTTATAAAGCGCCTCACGGGTGATACCGGCCTCTTTCGCAATATCCGTCATGCCCTTGGCGCGGGCAACATCACCCAAGGCCATGGAAATTGTCTTCGGGTCGCCGTCTTCGAGGGCAGCCTCGATATAGGCTGCTATCATGGCGGGGCTATCGAGATAATCGGCCGCATCAAATTTTGAAGTTTTGATCGTCATTTTCACAACCTATAATTCTGCGGCCTGATTTAAATCAGACACAGGAGATGATCATTCTTTTCCTACTCGTATATTACTATTTTTAGAGGAATTTTTGGCAATTATGACCAATAGGCCAAGGACAATTCCCGCAGCAAATATTAGCAGGCCCGATTCAATAGCTTCACCCGAAGTGCTTGCCCCCAGATATCGCTTTGAGAATGCAATCATTTTTTCGTGATCAAGAACAATCGTTGCAAACGCCAAAGCTGTCAAAGTCCTAATGCTTCCCACAACAACCAAAATCCATGCCATTATGTTAGCGGTCTTCAAAAAGAACATGCTTAACCCCCCTTGTAATTATTCAGCAAAATCCCCTACTCACTCCCGGTTTCTCACCCACCAGACAAAGGGCAGGGTGACCAGATACATGGTGATGCCGTAAACGCCCGAGGGTAGCGAGTAGGCGCTGAGACCGACGGTTTCGGCGATCAGCGATCCAACGGTAATCCCGAGCGTCGCATTCTGGATGCCGGTCTCGATGGCGATGGTTTTCACTTCCTCGCCAGTGAGCCCGAAGAGCCGCGCAATGCCGCCGCCAAGCAATAGCAGGATGATGTTGAGCGCAATCAGGGCAGGGCCGAGAATTGGCAGATTGTCGATAAACGCCTGCCAGTTGGCCGCCAGCGCACCGATCACAATGATGACGAAAAGCACTGTGGCGAGCTTGGAAAGATAGGGTTCCGCTTTTTCGGCAAAGCGCGTTGCAAAATGGGCGACAAGAACACCGATCAACACCGGCACAGCGGTAATCACGAACATCGAAAAGGCCAGGCGGGTGATGTTTACCGGCGGCGCCTCGGCTCCCATGAAGGTGAGCATCGCAAAGGCAACCACAAGGGGAACCGTCACAATCGACAAAAGGCTGATAACGCCTGTCAGCGTCACGGAAAGGGCGACATCGCCATTGGCAAATTTGGACAGGATATTGGAGGTAACCCCGCCCGGGCAAAGCGACAGGATCATCATGCCGACCGCCAGTTCACCCCTTATTCCAAACGCGAGAATCAGCAGATAGGCGACCACCGGCAGAAGGATCACCTGACCGGCAACACCGGTTGCAAAGGCGAGTGGCCGTGCCACAACCCGTGTGAAGTCCGAAACCCTCAATCCAAGTCCGAGGGTAAACATGATGACTGCCAGCGATAGCGGCAAAAAGACTGTTAACAGGATACTCATGATTTCCCCTTTAGAGATCGCCCGGCAAGACTAGACAAGTTTACCGCTTTTGCAACCGCCAGCCCCACCGAAACCAGGCTCGCCGCATGTCCGAAAAATCCCTCTCGATTTTTCCGCCACTCCTACCTATATTCGGGAGGACAGAAACCGGAGCAGGCCCGATGCTGGACGAAGTTTATAATGCCAAAATAATTGAATATGCCGGTAACATTCCGCGTACCGGAAGGCTTGATGCGCCTGATGCGACGGCAAAGGCCCACTCAAAATTGTGCGGCTCGACGGTAATCGTTGATCTCAAGATGGAAGATGGGCCAAACGGCCTAGCCGTCACCGATTTTGCCCACGATGTAAAAGCCTGTGCGCTTGGTCAGGCATCGTCCTCGATCATGGCGCGCAATGTTATTGGTGCAACTGCGGCAGAACTGAAAGAGCTGAAGAAGCAGGCATATGCCATGTTGAAAGAGGGCGGTCCCGCCCCTGAGGGTCGGTTTGCCGAAATGAAATTCCTTGAACCGGTCCGTGAATACAAGGCCCGCCACGCGTCCACCCTTTTGACCTTTGACGCGGTTGTCGATTGTGTGGAGGAAATTGAGGCAAAGGCCAAGGCTGCAAAGCGTGAAAAGCAGGCGACGGCCAAAAAGCACGCGCTTCACGCGCTGTCGAGCGCCGGGATCAAGTTTGGTGTGCGCTGACGATAAAAGCAATGGTCATGCCTCAAGCCAAGCCTCTCCGGCCAAAGGACGCAACTGGAGCGGCAACTGGCCAAAAACGCCCGGACGCCTGCTGGGTATCGGTTTCATCCGCCTTTACCAATTGATCCTTTCGCCGTTTTTCGGCCGCTCCTGCCGTCACCTGCCAACTTGCTCTGAATACGGTTACGAGGCGATTGCCCGACACGGCCTCCTGCCGGGAGGATGGCTGACCTTTTGGCGGGTGCTCAAATGCAATCCGCTGGGCAAGGCAGGAATTGATCCCGTCCCTGAAAAAATGCGTTGGTTCCGAACCGCGGAAAAGTCCGTTTGAATGGATTGCCTTAAGGCGGAAAATATCCTTCGGAGCTGCGGCAAATGCCACCTCTCACCAACGCATTTGCTGGCAATAAACTTTACACTAATCTTTACTCTGGCCAGAAAACCGCTATTGCATTTCCTATATCAATAGCATCAGCACGACAGTTGGCTCCATGAAACCCTCCCTTTTGATCGAAGTTACCCGCGGCCATGACGCATTCCAGTACCTCGAAAGCGTGCACAAGGTAGACGCGGTGGTGTGCGACGCCAATGGCAGGATCGTCGCGGCCTTTGGCGACCCGGAACGCGGCGTCTTTCCACGCTCGGCCAACAAGGCGCTGCAGGCATTGGCTCTGGTTGAAAGCGGCGCTGCCGACAAGTTCGGCTTTGAGCCGCGCCATCTGGCGCTCGCCTGCTCCTCGCACAACGGAGAAAAGTTCCAGACTGATGGCGCAGCGGAGATGTTGTCCGCCACGGGTCTGGATCAGACTTGCCTCGAATGCGGCGTCCAATTGCCGTATCACCCGCGCGATATAGGTGAACTTGCCGCGTCTGGTAAATTTGCAACTGCCATTCACAACAATTGTTCAGGCAAGCACTCGGGGTTTCTCGCTTTCGCTGCCCATCAGGGTATTGATCCTGCAGGCTATGTGAAATTCGGCCACAAGGTTCAGCGCGAGATTGCCGGCATTCTCGAAAGCGTGACAGGCGCCAAACACGGCGAGAATAATTACGGCATTGATGGTTGTTCAATCCCGACCTACGAGATCCCGTTGCAGAACCTTGCAACCGCCTATGCCAAACTGGCGACAGGCGAGGGTGGTGGTGATCTGCGCAACAAGGCAATGAACCGCTTGCGCAATGCCTGTATTGCCCACCCCGAAATGGTCGCCGGAACCGGACGCTTTGATACAAATTTCATGAAGGCAATGGGCAATCGGGTTTTCACCAAGACGGGCGCCGAGGGCGTGTTTACGGTTGCGATTCCTGAACTTGGTTTTGGCGCTGCCATGAAATGCCATGATGGCACGACGCGCGCCGCCGAAGTTGCCTGTGCCTCATTGGTTGAATCATTACTTGAAGCAAGTGAACTGGGACTTTCGGAAACTGAACATAAAGCCCTGAAAGGATTCACCAATCCTGAACTGAGAAACTGGAATGGTATCAAGGTCGGTGAAGTCAGGCTTGCGCAGTGACCGCTGGTCTGTTTGAAAATCATTTGCCAGAAGGGTTGGTTGCACATCTCTTATCAAACCACTTTTGATTTTCCATCGCCGATGTAAAAGCTGGTTTTCCAACTGGAGAATCACACGATGTCGCTTCAAGCTATTACCCCAATATTGCTTTTGTCCCTGTCCAACATTTTCATGACCTTTGCCTGGTACGGGCATCTGAAATTTCCTGGTCAGGCGCTATGGCTGGTCATCCTCGCAAGCTGGGGCATCGCCTTTTTCGAATATTGCCTTGCTGTCCCTGCAAACCGCATCGGCCACCAGGTCTGGAGTGCAGCAGAACTCAAAACGATGCAGGAAGTGATAACCCTGATTGTGTTTGCAGGATTTTCATTCGCCTACCTGGGTGAGAGCTTAACAATCAATCATCTGGTCGGTTTTGTCCTTATTGCAGCCGGGGCAGCATTTGTTTTCATGAAACCATTCGGGTAAGATCGAAGTTCATTTTGTTCATTTTCAATTGCCGCCAAGCTTGCCGCATCCGCACACTTGTTCTGATATTTCTGGAGAAATTGAATGTTGAAGATTATTGCCCTTTGTTTGATTTTCCTATCAACCCTGTTCAGTTCCACTTTCGCTGCCAATGATGACCCACAGGCAGATGTGGCAATCGGGCTTGTCAGCAAATTCATGGACGCAATGGTCCGTTCACTCAAAGAGGGCGGCGATAATCCGCTTCAGCAGCCTGAAGCAGCAAAGTATTTCTTTGCCGATTTGATACCGCGCATTGATCCGGGCGAACTTGGCGCCGATCCGATCCTCGGCGGGCAGGATGGCAATATCACCGACCTTGAAATTGCGCTTGATACCGATCAGCCACCCCTGCAAGGCGTCTATCCGGTAAAGGCGGCATTCAAGAGTTTTGATCAGCCGCGTACCGTCGTTTTTTACGTGATTGTTGATACATCCATCGCCCCGAAAATGCGCATCATCCAGTTCGATGCTGATGGTGTAAGTTACAAATAGGAGCTCCGCGCAGCCAGAATTTCTCATATTGTCGAGATACTCGCGGAGACGAGCGAGAATTGGCAGGATCGGCACGGTGGTATCCAGTGGGATTTTTTCACGAAGATCGCTGAACATCGGCGCAAGGTTCGTTATTGCTTTCATCCGGAAATTCAGCCCTCCGGGGTGATGTAAACAAGTTTGCTTCGCCCGTCTTTGGGGTTGGGCTTTACCTCAATCAGACCATGCCTTTCCAGCCCGGCAACGGTGTGGGTCATGGATGTTTTGGGTACCTGAAACGCATTGGCGATTGAAAGGGGTGTCGAGTGGGTAGTGAACAAATATTTCCTAACCGACCTCGTAAACCAATGTGCACACCACCATCTCTTCTTAGCCTGGTATCGGAGATCCCCAATTGACCCTTTCATTTTTGTACGTGTGTGGCGGCCTGCTTGCGCTGTTCTTCGGTGGTGAGGTGCTCCTGCGCGGCGCGCTCAATCTTGCCCGGCATTTCAAACTCCCTGAACTTTTGATTGGCCTGACGATTGTTGGCTTTGGAACTTCCATGCCGGAATTGCTCGTCTCGCTTGAGGCTGCGTTTCAGGAAAAGGCCGATATTGCTCTTGGTAATGTCGTTGGTTCCAACATCGCGAACATCATCCTGATTGGCGGCGTTGCTGCGCTCATCAAACCGATGCATGGGTGGGACCGTTCGGTCGTGCGGGACGGCCTGGTCATGATCGCAGCTTCAATCGTACTGCTTGGTGCCGCCTGGTTTGGGTCGCTCTCAGCCATCCCTGGTGCTGTGTTTCTGGCATTGCTGGCCGCCTATCTGGTTCATGCCTATTTCAGCCAGAAAGACAGTGCATTGGCCCATGCACACCTTGCGCCCGATTATTCAATTGCAATCTGCCTGGCTCTACTTGCGGCAGGTTTTGTCGGTCTGTTCATTGGCGCGAACTTCCTGATAACCGGTTCAACCGATATTGCTCGCCATTTCGGCGTTAGCGAAGCTGTCATAGGCCTGACCATCGTTGCTGTCGGAACCAGCCTTCCCGAACTCGCCACTTCCGTGATCGCAGCTATGCGCGGCAAATCGGACATCGCAATCGGCAATATCGTGGGGTCCAACATCTTCAATATTCTTGGTATTCTGGGTATCACCGGGATCATAGCGCCAATGACCATTGGTACAGTATTTCTCAATTTCGACATTCCGGTAATGCTGGCCATAGCCGCAGGATTTGCCGCCATGCTGGCCTATGCCAATACGATTGGCAGACTGTCGGCCTTTCTGGCCCTTGCAGGATATGGGTTTTACTGCTGGATGCAGTTCGCAGGGTGAGTTGAGATAGCGCATTCTGGTATAG
This sequence comes from Salaquimonas sp., assembly GCA_041736675.1. Lineage (GTDB taxonomy): Bacteria > Pseudomonadota > Alphaproteobacteria > Rhizobiales > Rhizobiaceae > Salaquimonas. The sequence goes on along the minus strand of JBGSTD010000039.1, from coordinate 66,328 downwards.
AAGTTGTTGCCTCCCTCTTGCCCAAATCAAACAAATCTCCTACATCGGCGTTGCAAATCATTCCGATCAACCACCCGCGTTCGTAGGCGGGACTGGATAGGAGACGCCCCAGATGGCTTCCAATATTTCCCTCACATTTCCCGATGGCTCAATCCGCGAATTTCCCGCTGGTGTAACTGGCCTTGATGTCGCTGAATCGATAGCCAAATCTCTCGCCAAGAAATCCGTCGCCTATGCGCTGGATGGCGAATTGCGTGATATTGTTGACCCGATTGAACGGGATGGCAAATTGGAACTGGTGTCGCGCACAGACCCCAAGGCTCTGGAACTCATCCGCCACGATGCGGCGCATGTGATGGCCGAGGCAGTTCAGGAATTGTGGCCTGGCACTCAGGTCACCATCGGGCCGGTAATCGAAAACGGTTTTTACTATGATTTTGCCAAGAACGAGCCTTTTACGCCCGAGGATTTGCCTGTCATCGAAAAGAAGATGAAAGAAATCATTGGCCGCAACAAGCCGTTCGTCAAGACGATCTGGACGCGCGACGACGCCAAGGCACATTTTGAATCAAAGGGCGAGAAATACAAGGTCGAACTGGTGGATGCGATACCGGCCGACCAGTCGCTCAAGATGTACAGTCAGGGTGAATGGATGGATTTGTGCCGCGGGCCGCACATGCGTTCAACAAACGACATTGGTACTGCCTTCAAGCTGATGAGTGTTGCGGGTGCCTATTGGCGCGGCGACAGCAACAATGCCATGCTCACCCGCATTTACGGAACCGCTTGGGCAACGCAAGAAGAACTTGACCAATACCTCCATGTCCTAGAGGAGGCTCAAAAACGTGACCATCGCAAACTTGGCCGCGAGATGGATTTGTTCCATTTTCAGGAAGAGGGCCCGGGTGTTGTATTCTGGCATTCGAAAGGCTGGCGCATTTTCCAGTCGCTGGTCAGCTATATGCGACGCCGCCTTGCCAACACGTATGAAGAGGTCAACGCGCCGCAAATTCTCGACAAAAGCCTTTGGGAAACCTCTGGCCATTGGGGCTGGTATCAGGAAAACATGTTCGCGGTAAAATCGGCTTATGCCTTTACCCATGAAAAAGATGAAGAAGCGGACCATCGTGTGTTTGCCATCAAGCCGATGAACTGTCCAGGCCATGTACAGATTTTCAAGCACGGCCTCAAATCCTATCGCGACCTGCCGGTGCGACTTGCCGAATTCGGCAATGTGCATCGCTATGAGCCTTCGGGTGCGCTGCACGGTCTGATGCGTGTTCGCGGCTTCACGCAGGATGATGCCCATGTGTTTTGTACAGAGGAGCAGATGGCAGCCGAATGCATGCGCATCAATGATCTGATTTTGTCGGTTTACAAGGATTTCGGCTTTGAGGAGATCACTGTTCTTTTGTCCACACGTCCTGAAAAGCGGGTTGGATCTGATGAAAACTGGGATCACGCGGAAGAAGTGATGTTGAAGGTTTTGCAGCAGATCGAGGCACAGTCCGGTGGCAAAATCAAAACCGGCATCAATCCCGGTGAAGGCGCTTTCTACGGTCCGAAGTTCGAATACACACTGAAAGATGCCATTGGCAGAACCTGGCAGTGCGGCACGACTCAGGTCGACTTCAATCTTCCCGAGCGATTCAATGCCTTTTATATCGACCAGAACTCTGACAAGAAGCAGCCGGTTATGATCCACCGTGCTATTTGCGGTTCAATGGAACGGTTCCTTGGAATTCTGATCGAGAACTATGCGGGCCATTTTCCGCTGTGGTTGGCTCCCCAGCAGGTAGTCGTGGCAACGATCACCGAGGGGGCTGATGCGTACGCAGAAGAAGTGGTGGCCAAGCTGCGCAAGGCCGGCCTCGTCGCATCGGCCGATACCCGCAACGAAAAGATCAACTACAAGGTTCGGGAGCACTCGCTGGCCAAGGTTCCGGTGATCATGGTTTGCGGCATGCGTGAAGCTGAAGAGGGAACGGTCAATATTCGTCGTCTCGGTTCGCAAAACCAGACACCGATGACGCTGGAGGATGCAATTGCCGCACTGGTGGAAGAGGCAACACCGCCTGATCTCAAGCGGTTAGCCTGATTTTGAATATCGAAATACTCAGTATATTCAGTGGGGCTGGAGCTTTGTTCCGGTCCCTTTTTGTTTATGCTGCAGCAATCAACCTGTTCGCTTTCGCGGTCTTTGCATTGGACAAATGGAAATCGCAAAACGGGCAATGGCGCATTCCGGAAAAGACACTGCTGACACTGGCACTGATCGGTGGCTCACCTGCCTTGTTGCTGGGGCAAAAATATCTGCGTCACAAGACTCAAAAACAACCTTTTGGCAGGCGTCTGTTTACGATTATAATGCTACAGGTGGTATTATTGGTCTTGTTGTTATCTTTGGTCGGTAGTTCCATATGGCTCGACGCAATGGACAGGGACGTTTGAGCGGTCGCGGTATTCTGGCGCTGACTATCGGTCTTGTGTTTGTCTGGTTTTCTTTTCGTCCTCAATCGTTCGATGTAACCCCGCCATTTTTCATTTTGGTCATGATGTTTTTGGCGGGCTCAATGCTATGTTATGGCGGCATCTCATCTTTGCTTTTTGTCTCAAAACGCAGTCGGTTAGTACAGAAGCAAGCGCCTGTAAGCGCGGAAATCTGCGTCCTTGTTGACGATGATGAAGATCGCGGAACGGAGACGGTTCATGTTCGGATCAATGGTAAATGCCAGGCACTCGGTGTCGGCCGATCGGGCCCTGTAAAAAAATACATCGACAACCAGGTCAGACAGGGTGAAGTCTGGCTGGATGAGACCGGCAAAGTTTATGCAGTTGCACTCGATGGCAATCATTTAAATACGTTGATCGGCGGCAGATATGTTGAAGCCAGTAGTTTTGACAAAAGCCAAAAGCTTTCCACTGATTGAACAGGGATTGGGCAACATAAGGGCCATACAAGGCGACCTTGATTTTTCCTTCTCCCATCAAACAATCCCAAGCTACACCAACTCTTTGCTGTCACGTGGTTGACATGAGAATCCGCTTTATCTGCGCCAAAGAAACTGTTGCGGGATGATTTTAATGGGCATTTTCAACACTCACGGTTTTGCCGGGCACTCAAGGTTTCCAGAACTGACCTATGCAAATCCAGCTGATCCAACGTGGAAACGCTGGTTTATTCGGCAAATGGAAAAGATATCCGGCAGGGATTATTTCGCCGACCTTTATGGACATTGGCAGGAACTGTTCAATACCACGCCCGATCAGGCGATGGGCGGCATGCTTGATCTGCTGAACATTCCGCTTAACATCGAGAGCGGCGCCATCCCCGACAATCTTCTGGCAAGCACACCGTTGGTCATGATCGCAAACCATCCATTTGGTATTGGCGACGGAGTCGCCATCCTCTCGATTGCAGAAAGAATGGGGCGCCCCTTCAGGATTTTGATCAACAATGAACTGCTGAAAATCCCTGAAATCAGACCCTATTCGTTACCTGTTTCCTTTGCGGAAACCAAAGAGGCCTTGAAACTCAATCTCCAGACCCGTCAGGAGGCCATTAGGCTCTTGAGCGAGGGCGTCACGATTATCATTTTTCCGGCTGGCGGCGTTGCCACCGCGACCAAGGGATTTGGCAAGGCCGATGATCTACCCTGGAAGCGGTTTCCTGCCAAACTGATCCAGTCTGCCAACGCTGCGGTTCTGCCGGTATTTTTTGAAGGCCAGTGCAGTCCGATATTCCATTTGGCAAGTCGTTTGAGCATGACAATGCGCACGGCGCTCCTGATCCGCGAATTTCGCCGTCTGGTAGGAAAGCCGATATCTGCCCATATCGGGGAAATTTTACCCGCAGAAGAATTGTTGCGCTATCGTGATCGCGATGAGTTGACGGGATACCTTTACCAAAAGGTGTTTTCGTTGCGTCCAAAACCGGAACCGATCAACATCAACCAAAACCGTCCTCTATAGCGGTATTCAGTTAGATTGGATCGCATGGCGGTGGATTTGTTTTGAAAAGGCATTGAGCCAGATTGTATCAATCTCCAACAATGTTTCTTCATTGATGGTTTTGCGGTAATTCCAGTAATCTCCTGAAACTACAAACTGTTGTTTTTCGGATTCTAGTGCCATAGCGTGTTCAATCACCGGAATATTGGCATTTCCCTGAAGCGTGGCAAACGTCCTTTTTCGATAATCGGTGGCATTGAAAGGTTTATCTTCCAGATCAATTCGGGGAAATGTAAGTCTGCTTTTCATTATTTGCGAAGCATTGGCACACAAGCATCCGTGTTTGGCTGCAATCGCCATGATCCGGTTGGATTTAGCCTCCAGGGTCTGCAGGGTAGGGTCTTTTCGAAGTGGATCAGCAGATCCTTTGCCGTAAAAGTGGGTTTGCCCAATGTGCGCGTAAACCATATCGCATCCGCAAAAAACCATCAGATCGGGTCGAAGAATGTTTAACGCCCAGTAAGCCGCTGTGAAAGCCATTGTGCCACCTGCATACACTATTCCGCCAAATGCATTGTTTGCAGGTACATAAGTTTCATGGGTGATGACCTGTTGCTCGGAGCTGATTTCAGTTGGCATCCTATCTGTCGGAAAGTCACCAGCGTGTATCAAATGGGTCCAGTCATTGCGAATACGCCATGCATTGTTTACTGCAACAATTGCCACAAAATTTTTCCTGTCATATTCCCTCGCACTAACTGCGTCCGGTGCAGAACCTAAGATCAAGACTGTGCCCGCCATTTTGTCTGCCCTGGTTGGTTTTTTGCAATTCCAAACTAGGGCAGAGCAGACTATAGGCAACCATTGTCGGATTGACACAAAGCCGCACAAGGCAGGTTGTAGCTAAAACTGCATTTTGTCCGCTCCGGCCTGACCAAAACCTCAGGATGAGATAAGCAAAAAATGATCCGCAGGGAAGTTGGCAGTCATCATCTTTTTGGAAACTGGTTTATTCACCGGCTTTCAATCTCTCGAAATGCAATCCTTTGGCCGTGCGGTTGGCAAAACCTTTCCAGTAATTGTGCTCGGGTTTGAATTTGCCATCGGCCTCCACTGCCCAAACGCTGTCATCAGAATTTGGAACGATATCCATATAAGCATCCTTCGATGTGTCTGCCTTTAGGTATTTGTCCATCCATGCATTGGTAAAATGCTGCGCGATGTTATTCATGCGCACATTGTCCCAAACCGCATCCGCGTAATGGTCAAACGGCGCAAATCCAAGGTCATTGTCGAATGCATAACCTTCTTCTGGTGAGGGTATTGGCGCACCCGCATTGTGGTTGGCATTGTCATAGGTCAACAAAGCCCGGTCCACATTGACCGCCGCTTTCCAAATGGCTCTGGTGCCATTTTCATAACCCGAAACATCGTCCACAGAGCCGGCAACAAACAACATTGGTATCTTGATACCTTTCAAGGTTTCCGTATCCCAAAAGCCAAAATTCATGCCCCACGGGGCAAAGGCGATAACGGTCTTGAAGCGCGGATCCGGGAGGGCATTATGGGTTTCGCTGCCACTTTTGTGAATTGCAAGCGTTCCCAGTGGTCCGCCCCATGCATAGTCTATTGAAGTTTGAGTGACGCCGCCGCCGGCAGTGATTACCGCGCCATAGCCACCCATGGAATAGCCAATCAGTCCTGCGTCATTGGTATCGGTGAGACCATTGAGGAAACTGCCTTGGTCAGCCGACAACCGGGCCATTTCGTTCAGAACAAATTTTTGATCAAGCGGACGGTTGATCAAGGTCGAGCCAAAGGCAAGTTTATTGTCATAGGTAGAATCCGTATGATCAATCGATGCGACTACATAACCTTTGGAGGCCAGATTTTCGGCCAAATGTGAAAGCAGGAACCTGTTTCCAGGATAGCCGTGAGAAATGATGATCAAAGGAAACGGCTTGTCGTCAGCCATCGGCTCCGCATCTCTAACAGCTTTGCCTTCGAGTGGCACCATTGTTTTGCCATCGCGCAATTGGGCACTTAATGTGGTAGCGCCCGTTGAACCGGACTTCGCAGGATACCATACCTCTATCGTAAGAGGACGGTCGTATGTTGGCAGTGGATCGGGTTTCGGTTTTTCAGGATCAATCGCAACAATATTGGTTTGCCCTGGATTGATCAGATCGATCATACGGACTCCGACGGAATATTTTCCGTAAGCCGCCAATTCCGGTGCGTCAGGTCTTTGGGCGTCTATACGGTTTTCGGCCAATGCGTTGCCTCCATAAACTACAGGAAATGCTGTTAAAGCAAACACAGGTAATGCCATGAGTAACTGGATGCGCATAGTCAAAATCCTTTCAACGGTTTCAAGTAGCCAGCATGAGCACAAACTTTGCCAATGTCCATGATCCAGACCGGTCCCTTGTATCCACGAATAATTGATTTTGTTAGCGAATTTGTGTCAGATAGGCTCTGTGCCTGAAACCATCGTCCGGACTAAATTGGGCGATCAGACACTAGCCTGCAACCAACACTTCCACATCGCGGTTGATTCCTGGAATGACGGTGAAGTCATTGGAGTAAATGCGCTCGCCATTCTTGGCGATAGCGGTGTAATTGCCTTCAGAAAGCACAATACGCGGAAACGCACTGGTCGATTCGGTAATCAGGTCGCCGCTTTCATTGAGTACAGACCATTGGGTGTTGGCGAGAGCATCGCCGCCCGTCGAGCGCACAAGTCTTAGCGTCACACGGGCTGCCCGGTGCTTGAGTTCTGCCTTGGTAACCTTGCCGGCGGTTACCCTTATGTCTGCACGAATTTCAGCGTTCAAATCACCGAATTGGGAGACCACATGATAAGTGCCTTCCTGAAACGGGATGATTTCACCCGGCAAAACCTTGCGGGCAATAAGTTTGCGTTCGCCGCGCTCATCAGGTTTTTGCTCATATACATCAAATCGCAGCAGGCTGTTTGCAATCGGTGTGTCCTCTCCTGCAACAGCGCTGAGTTGCATGCCCCCGGCGTTGAGGATGAATACCTCTTGTGAGCTATTGGGACCAATCTCGAGTTTACGAATGGCACTTGCATGGCCATAGGCGACATGGGCGAGATATTGCCCGGCCGTCATGTTGAATGTTTTTGTGCCGCCCGTTGCACTTGCCAGAAGGGGCAGATTGCCTTCAGCTGTTACAGCAGGTCCGAATATTCGCCACTCCAGGCCTTTTTCTACCGGAACGCCATCCTGAACCAGTTCCGCCATGAGTGTAACCTGATAGGTTTGAGCCTGTTTTTCCTGTGCATACGTACCTGCGCTGCCAAAAAGGCAAGCAAACAGAAACGACAGGATTAAGAGCGAGGCGCGCGGCATTGAATTCATCTCTTTTGTATGGCTTTGAACTGAACGAAGGGCAAGTGGACTTTTATGCTGCCAAGCCTATGATCGGGGCAAGAAAATCGCAATTCGCCACTTACTCAAACAAAACCAATCCCGTCAAATTGTGAAATAATTGTGGTTCTTTTGGCTTTTTAGCTTGTGAACCGGACCATTAGTCATGACAACCGGAATGTTGAGACGCAGCATCAGAGGTGAATCGTGCCAGAAAATTCAGAAAAAAATCTATCCGTCCTGGGGTTCATGCGAAACCGGAGGTCGGTTCCCGCAAAAACGATGTCCGGTCCGGGGCCTGATGCTAGTGAGATAGCGGACATGGCAGCAATTGCATCACGCGTCCCCGACCACGGCAAGATCGCTCCCTGGCGGTTCATTGAATATTCCGATAGGGCCAAGAAAGCACTTGGCGAGGCAATACTTGCCCGGGCACTGGAAAAGGACGCTTCGCTAGATGGTGATCTCGCAGAAATCGAACTTACCCGTTTCACACGTTCGCCAACGGTGATCGGATTGATTTCAACGCCAAAACAACATCCCAAAGTGCCGGTTTGGGAGCAGGAGCTTTCCTGCGGAGCTGTCGGCATGAACTGGCTGATCGCTGCCAATGCCCATGGTTACGACGCACAATGGCTGACTGAATGGTATGCTTTTGATGAAAAATTGCAAGAATTACTGGGGGCAAGGGTAGGGGAGAGGATTGCCGGCTTTATTCATATCGGTACGCGTACAATGCCAAAGACCGACCGGGAGCGTCCCGAATTGAAAGATATCTTCAGCACAATGGAGTAAGTGAATTGTTTTATGAACCTTCGAAGAATAATCACGGCCTTTCCCATTCACCGTTCAAGGCTCTGGTCGCCCCGCGCCCGATAGGCTGGATATCAACCGTCAGCAGAGCGGGCATTCCCAATCTTGCCCCCTACAGTTATTTCAATGCTGTTTCGTCAGGCCCGGACATGGTGATGTTTTCGTCCCAGGAGTGGAAGGATTCAATCCAGAATATCAGTGATACAGGTGAATTTGTTTGCAATTATGTCAGCGAGAACATGCTTGACGCGATGAACCAGAGCTCTGTCTCCGCGCCTGCAGACGTTAATGAATTCGAGTTGTCCGGTTTGCATGCCGCTGAAAGCGCGACAGTCGCAGCTCCACGAATTGCAGGCGTGGTGGCAGCGTTGGAATGCAGGAAAACCGATATTATTGAATTGAAGGATATGGCGGGAAACTCCGCCGGCCACTTTCTTGTCCTTGGTCAGGTAACGGGAATATACATTGATGATGACTTCATCAGGGATGGTCGGTTTGACATCCAAAAAGCAAAGCCGCTTACGAGACTCGGTTATATGGACTACCAGAAATTTGGCGAAACATTCGAATTGTTTCGTCCCAAATGGCAGGGAAAATAATCGTTCTTTCGCCGCGCAATCTTGGCAAATCAAGTTAATCAAATGCAAAAATTCATAGTGAACTGATCGTTAATTCTTTTCTGGCACATTTCTCAAATCCGTTAATGCCCGTTCGGTATTGCGGCTCTCGCATGGTTTGATTGGCGATTTGTGGAGTGTGCGTAAAATGATAATTGAACGTCTTGTCAGTTGGATGGAGATAGCACCAGTCGATAAAAAGGTAATGGCTGTTGATGCACTTGTGCGCGCTTGGCAATTGACGGATTTAAGCGAACACGAACGGGATGCTGCAGAGGTAGCGATGACTTGCGTTCTGGATGATTGCGATGTCGAGGTCCGCCTTGCTCTTGCCAAAGCTCTTGGGGAAGCTGCAAATCCGCCCCGCCACCTTGTTTTGGCACTGGCAGCGGATATTCCAAAGGTCTCGCTCCCCGTCTTTGCCAATTGCTCTGCCCTGCTGGACGTTGAACTTATCCAATATATGAAAACCGGAAATGACGATCAGCAAAAGGCCATTGCTTCACGGCCACTACTGTCGTCTGCCCTGTGCGCTGAAATTGCCATGACAGGCTGCAAGGCCGCCTGCATTGAACTTGTTACAAATCCTGAAGCCCAGCTTGCGGAGAATGATTTTTACCACATGGCAGAGCGCCATGGCCATTGCCGCGACTTGCGCAGTTGTCTGTTGGCCCGCCCTGATATTGGTATGCGGGCACGAGTGCTGTTGATTGAATTTTATGCCGTTTCGCTTCAAGACGTTGATGAAAATGAGGATGAGAAGACCAGGATGCGCCTTCAAAAGGAACTGGTCGAAGTGTGCGACAAGGCTACAATCACCTTTGCGGCACAAATTAGCGATGAGGAGATTTCTGATCTGGTCGTTGCCCTGATCGAACGCAAGAAGCTGACTACAAGCTTTCTCCTTCGCTCAATCTGCATGGGAAACCTGACACTTTTCGCGCATTCTCTCGCAATTCTTTCAGGCCAGCCGCTCCACCGTGTTGAGCGCATACTTCAAGATCGCCGGCTCAATGCGCTACACGCACTGTATGCCAAAGCGGGATTGCCAATGTCAGCCCTGAATGTCTTTGCCTCTGCTATCGGTTCATGGCGCAGACATCTCGAGATGGACAACGGCGGTGCTCCCGACCGTCTTCCTTATCTCGTGACCAGGGAAATTCTCGCCGGTTACGAAGGTAAACGTGATCAGATTGTCGACGAACTTTTAATGCTTTTGAGAAAAATTTGCACCGAGACTGCAAGAGACAATGCGCGCAGCAAAGTTGCGCAGATGGCGCTGGAAAATGAGGAAAAGCGCGCATTGCCGGCGCCTGAGCCTGAACAGGTGCCGGAGCTTCAATATTCCAACGAGGAATTGATGGCATTTACCTTGCAGTTCGCTGAAGAGCTGGCGGACATGGCATTGCAAAATGAGGCAGATGTAACCCTTGCTGCGGGTGACCTGGTAGCGGCAAATATGGACAGTCCCGATACCGATACAGTATGTATCGGCGAGCATCGCGGCAAATCGCGTTTGTCATTCCTTGGATCGCTGAAAATCCCGGCATTTCAGAAGTTCAGTGGCATATCGCGCGCTGCATGACTCCGGGCCTTAATACTGAAATTGCTCTGTCAAGATACGCTCATCCCACGAATGATTGGGATCAAAAAGTATTATTCCATGCGAGTCAGGGTCTTCGCGCACAGTCACGGAAACGACCGATTTTACCTCGAAGTGGTCGGCCACCGCGTTGACAGGACGTTTTTCCGGCTCGTGGATCGCGATTTCCACCAGGCTTTTTGATGGGATCAATGCACCACTCCAGCGCCTTGGCCTGAAAGGGCTTATCGGCGTCAATGCGAGCAATGGAGCATCCAGCGGCAGGATGGGGCCATGAGCTGACAGATTATAGGCAGTCGACCCCGCGGGAGTGGCGACAAGTACGCCGTCTCCTATCAGATTTTCAAGTCTGACCTTTCCATCAATCGAGATTTGCAAACTGGCTGCCTGATAGGACTGCCGCAGCAGGGACACCTCGTTGATCGCCTTGTGACGATGGGTTTTCCCTTTGGCGTCCAGAGCAATCATAACCAGAGGCTGAATGGTATTTTTGACTGCGTTCACCAGCCGGTCTTCCAGATTTTCCTCGTTGTATTCGTTCATCAGGAAACCAACCGTTCCCTTGTTCATGCCGTAAACCGGAATATTTGAATTCATGAAGCGATGTTGTGTTGCCAGCATAAAGCCGTCGCCGCCAAGAGCAACAATGATGTCTGCGCCGTTTGGCTTGTGATTGCCGTATCTCGCTTCGAGGTTGGCAAGACTTTCAGCCGCTTCTCGGGTTCTGCTGGCAACAAATGCTATTTTCAACGGGGTCATCCTGAAAATGGAAACTGGAAATCAGATAGCCCATTAGCATTGAACGGCCAGCGAAGCAAAAGTCGAATTAGGCAGGCGGTTAGGAATTTTTTAAGTCTGTTGGCTCATCATCTGTAAATCAGTTCCCAAAAGGAAATGTTAGCTTTGTTTGTAACTCGCGGCAGTGCCAACTCCGCGTCAGTATAAAAGTGAGACAGAAATGATACGTCCCGTCAGTGAAATCCAGTATCCACCCTCAGATGCATTGGTTGCCAAGGCAAGCATGATTGCCCGCATGGAAGCCCTGAAGTCTTCCGGCAATGCGCTTATGAATGTAATTTCCCAGCGCATTGGCGCTGAGCAGAAAGAAGATTTCAAGGTCGTTGAAGCGCTGACCGCAGAGCAGGAGCGACTTATAGCCAATATGAAAGCTATGGTTGTCTGACCGACTCCCGAATGCAATTCTGATAAACCCTGCAAATCTCACGCAGGGCTTTTGGTTGATGATCTAGCTAACGGCCCAGTGCAATTCCCTCGCGCCGGGGATCAGCGCCGCCTTCAAGGCCCTGATCAGTAGTCATGATTGCGTGCAGCCCGGAGTTGAGATTTCCAATCTTTGTCTTGTAGCCCATTTCTACTAGAGCGGGCTCAAGACTGGCCGCGTTCGTACCTTCTTCCAGCTCAAAAGTTCCAAAGCGGTTTACAAGATGCGGCAGATCAATGGCGGCCTGCACGTCCATTCCCCAATCCATCACGCCAATCAGTGTCTTGGCAACATAACCGATGATCTGGCTCCCTCCTGGCGAACCAATAGCAAGCCATGGCTTGTTGTCTTTATAGACAATGGTTGGCGACATCGAGGAACGCGGTCGTTTTCCCGGTTAAACCCGGTTTTCAATCGGCACGCCGCCAAAATCGGGTGTAAACGAGAAATCGGTCAGTTCATTGTTCAGCAAAAAGCCGCGTACCATCAGCCTTGATCCAAAACCGTTTTCAATCGTTGTGGTCATCGATACAATATTGCCTTGTCCGTCTGCGATGACGAAGTGACTGGTCGATGGCAATTCGAGTGAGGTGTCATTGGCAAAAAACAAAGCGTGATCTGTTGGCGGATTGCCCGGCTGCACCGCTTCAGTCGGCATGGCTTTGCCGCCGCTCGCCGCCTTTTCAAATTGCTTTGCCCGTTCGCTCAAATATGTCTTGTTGAGCAGCCCCTTTGGCATTTTGACAAAATCGCTGTCAGCCATGTACTTGCCACGGTCGGCGAATGCGAGCCGCGAGGCTTCCCCTATCAACCGCCAGCTTTCAGGATCTGCAGGACCCAATCCAGCCAGATCATGGTCTTCCAGCATTCCGAAAATCTGGCCAAGGGTCAGGGCACCCGATGAGGGCGGTCCCATCCCGCAGACTTTGTAAACGCGGTATTCAAAGCAGACGGGATCACGCTCAATCACCTTGTAGTTGGCTAGATCAACAATCGCCAGAAGACCCGGATTTCCTTCGGCGCCCTGTACTGTCTTTACAATATCCTCGGCTATTGCACCGGAATAAAATGCTTTGGCGCCATCCGTGGCAATTGCTTTTAGGGTATCGGCGTAAGGCTGGTTCTTTAAAAGGGTGCCTTCAAATATCGGCAGGCCTTCCTCTGAAAAAAAGTAGTTGCGGGTGATCTGGTTATTGAAGAGGCTTTCAGCCGAACCGGCGATGGATTCGTTCATTCGCTTCGAAACTGCAAATCCGTTTTCAGCAAGCGCGATGGCTGGAGCAAACAGATCGGCCCAGATTAATTTGCCGAATTTTTTATGGGCGTGTTCAAGCAGGGCAACGGTTCCCGGCGTGCCAACCGATCTACCGCCGATTACCGCGTCCATGAATTTCAAGGCTTCCCCGTCCGGCCCTACAAAAAGATCGGGCTTGGCGGCAAGCGGAGCAGTTTCCCGTCCGTCAAAAGTCGTGGCTTTACCGGATTTGGCGTCATGATAGACAAGAAACGCACCGCCGCCCAATCCGGATGATTGTGGCTCGACAAGACCCAGAATAAGCTGCGTGGCGATCATCGCATCAATGGCATTGCCGCCTTTTTCAAGGATTGCAAAACCGGCTTTGGCCGCCTCGGGATGTGCGGCAACTATCATTTCCGAGTTTGCCCTGACAAGATTGCTGCTCTGTCTGATTGCGCCAAATTCGGGCGCAATGGTATCGGCCGCCTGTTGCGCCGTCGCCGTTGAAAACCATGCGATGGCAAGCACCAGAAGCGCAGAGAGGAATGATTTTCCAAATGGTCGCATATGACGTTTCATCGTTTTATCTCCCATTTTTGTTTACCCACTCAGAGCCCGGCATCTCTCGGTCCTGGAAATACTACATTTCGAACTCGTCATAATTCTGACGGATGAAAAACGCACATTGATAAGTGTCCAATATTCGCACTGAAATGATTCTTTACAAATCAATTGTTTGCCGAAACCATTCCGGCATTGCATTCGCCGGTCAATATCGACATAAAGATGGGGTATGGCTCAGGCATACGAACAGGGCTTTTGAAAAATAAATGGCAATAATCGACAAGACTGAGATCGCATCCAACGCCCTTGATGTTAAGGCGGGTGTGTCGACACAGCCAATCCAGCATCGTTTCAATTTTGATGGTTCCGGCGGCCCTGGCCCTAAATATCTGCGGACAGAAGTTTTGCTGGACAAGACAGGCGGCGGTTTGCTCGACCGGGCGCTAGTGCTGCTTGCAGAGTCTGCAATAGGCATCGGTGCCGTCAACAAGATATGCCTGAAAGCTGGAACGCCCTGGCCTTCAAGTGAATTGATGATCAGCCATCTGTTCAAGGAATTGGACATAAAATGGCGCGTCACAAATCCTGAGGCATTCGACAAGCTTGAGGGCAAACCGGCGGTGTTTGTTTCAAATCACCCGTATGGAATGCCAGATGCATTTGCTGTGAATTCAATGCTTGAGCAATACCGGCCAAACTTTCGCCTGTTCGCCAATTCGTTTTTGACCAGTGCTGATTCAATTACTCACAAACTGCTTTTTGTTGATCCATTCATGAACGAGAAAAATCGGGCGATGAACCGTCGGTCCATGGTTTCCGCCTTGAAGCATTTGAAAGAGGGCGGTGATTTGGCGCTGTTTCCAGGTCGTCTGTGCTCACATTTGAAATGGGGCCAAACAGTTGTTCAAGACGGTGAATGGACAGATCAGGTCCGCATTTTTGTTGAAGCCGGAAATGCCAATCTGGTGCCGGTTCATGTTTCCGGCCGTAACAGCTGGCGCTTCCAGGCGGCTGGTCTTGTTCATCCCAAATTGCGTACGCTGATGATCTTGCGTGAATTCATGCGGGGCGGACACGACATTGCCTTCACCCTTGGCAATCCTGTGCCTGCAGAACAGATCGTCAAGGCAGCGCGCATCGCCCCTCCCGGGCAAATTGCGCGGGCATTGACCTATTTGGCAGACCCGAAATACAGCGCCTCTCGCAAGGGCAGGGATGCCCCCGCAGTGCGCGTGAAGAAAGTTGCCACCGCCGCCAGCGCGACAACCAACGTTCGCAAAGCGGTTGGAAGTAAGCAGTCAGTCGCTGTTCTGGGTACAAAATCGCTGGCGAAAGTAGTGGCAGAGTATCCGGTCATTGTTGAACATGACGGCCTGAAAGTGTTTGATATCACCCACGGGATGCCGGATGAGCTGACCGGGGCAATTGCTGATGTGCGCTTCAACGCATACGCTGGAACTGCCAGCGTTGCTTCTCCATCCGATTTGATTGACGAATATGACCGGGTCTATTCTCACCTGGTGTTATGGGATGAAAAAAACAGCAGAATTGCGGGCAGTTACCGTTACATCATTCCGTCAAGGGTGGAAGGCGGCGTCGATCCGCACGATCTGGTAACCTCTTCGATTTTCAAGTTGAACAAGCCGTTCCTCGATATGCTGCCCAAGGCACTGGAACTTGGCCGTGCCGCCATTGGTGAAGATTATCAGCGTTCCTACGCCCCCTTGATGATGATGTGGCGCGGAATCATGGACATTTTGCGTCGCGACAAGTCGATCAAATACCTGATTGGTCCCGTCACCATTTCCCAGGCGTTCTCGCCCCTGTCGCGTCATGTGCTGAAGCGATTTATCGAGGAACGCTGCAGTAACGAAAAGATGGCCGGTTTTGCCAGTCCGTTGCATCCCTACAATGTGCAATTGCCGCCGCAAATTGACGTGGCTGATCTTGTTGGCAACGCCAAAACGTTGGCTGAAATCGGTTGCGTTATTGAAGCACTCGAACATGGCGAGCGAAAGCTCCCTGTGCTGTATCGCCAGTATTCCAATATCGGGTTGAAATACATATCGACCGGTGAATGGCCGGAGCTTGACCATGCCATGGCATCGCTTGCTGTTCTCGAACTGCCCGATGCCCGTCGCGACTTCATTGCGCGATACCTCGGCAAGGAAAATGTCGAGAGCTTTTTCGAAGGCCGGTAGGGGTCTGGGTATCTGCTTTGCAAACTGATATTTGTGTTCCGCAAACACCCGTTTGCGGAACGGCTTTTCGATGCCATCAACTGTACCTTCATACATGACCTTTGCGTAGCGAAGTACGGATTTGCGCGTTGATTCAACATGGCAGGATTGCAAGTCAAATATATGAAATAATTGCGAAATATTTGTTGAAAAGATATTTCTCCAACTTCCGGATTCCGCTTCAATTATGACAAACTTTCGCCTGAATTCAGGCAGAAAAGCTGGCTCTGCCAAGACACGATTGTCGTGTCGGCATGTTCATCTTACAGGAGTTTTGAATGAAAAAAGTTATGCTTTCAATCGCGTTCGTTGGTTTCTCAGCTGTTACAGCTTTCGCCGCTTCACACGCTGGCGAGAAAGATTTTGCGGTTGTTGACGCTGACAAAAACGCAATGGTTTCCATGGAAGAAGCTACTGCTGCCGGCTGGAAATGGACTGAAGAAGAATTCAAAGCAGCTGACAAGGATGCCGATGGCAGCCTGAACGCTGAAGAATTCGCTGCCGCTTCTGCTATGTAAGCTTGAGTGTTTTAATACCTTTACCGGTATTGAAAAACGGCCCTTGTCAGCAATGACAGGGGCTTTTTTGTTGAATTTTCTATAATTCCTGTATCCCGCGATATTTCACGCACAATTGCTGTGAAAATAGTTCGATGTAACTTCAAGTCAAAAAAGTTGAGTTCAAATAATATAAAAACTGAAACCAAGCTTTACCCAATGCCTGAATTTTGATTCCTTTTCGCCTGTAAGTTGCCCCGTTTGGTTCCCATCTTTCAACCAACGCTGCGCAACCGCGTTAGCGTAATCTTGAAAAAGGAGACTATCATGAAGAAAACTATTCTCGCACTTGCAGTAATCGGACTTTCCGGCCTCCCAGCGTTTGCCCAGGAAGCGGATTTCATGAAAGTTGATGCCAATGCAGACGGCAATGTGACGATGGAAGAAGCAACTGCTGCAGGCTGGACCTGGACGGAAGACCAGTTCAAGGCAGCTGATGCCGACGCAAGCGGCGGATTGAACGCTGACGAATTCGCGAAAGCAGCTGCCGGCTAACATCCGTCAGTTCCAGGAGTTCCCCAATTCCTGCGCCCCCGGTTTTCCCCGACCGGGGGCTTTTTCATGCCTGCCGGTTTGGCCTGCCCGATACCTGTATTTCCCTCTAGGCTGAAAACCAGCGTGTTACAAAAAACGCCAGCATGGCAACGCAGCCGGTCAAGACAGTTCCCCAGATCCAGTCCACAACCGAGACAATGGCAGGCCAGTTTTTCAATGTTGCCAGGTTTGTAATATCATAGGTTCCATAGGCAGCCATGCCGAGCAGCGCACCATAAAGAAGTGCCGTGGTCCAGTCATTGGCGCGCAAGGCGGGCATCACCGCCAGCACAACCACCGCAATTGCATAGGTCAGATAAAACCCTGCGGCAATACCAAGGTTCGGCTTGTCGAGCATCAGATCACCCAGATGCAGCTTGTAAAAACTCTTCGCGGCATAGGACAGCCAGACAAAATCAATGGCAAGAAAAATGACAACCGTTGAAAGATAGGCGACGAGGGAAAGTGGCATGGGAATTCCTGCGGTAAGAATGGCGTTACATCAGAATTAGGGCAGGGACAGGAGGAAGGAAAGGGGGGATAGTTTACGCAAATTCTCCTGGTCTAAAGTCCAGGAGAATTTCAAATAGGAATCTGTAATCTTGGTTTGAGCAATTGGAGCCTTGGTTATGTCGTTCACTAAAGTCACTTATATATACAGAGATGCGTCGAATTATAAATTTTGGGGCGAATTTTTTGTTTCAGGTACATTTACTTTGGCAATGGTCGAGGAGTATCTTTTTGATGGAGAATTTTTTGTTCCCCATGAAGTTGGATTAGAGCATCTTCTGGATATGCCAATAAATCAAGACGATCACTATTTACATACCTTTCAGACTTTTGAAGTTGTCGAAAATGTTGAAGTCAGTAAAGTAAAATGCTCTGCTTCAGAATTGGTTGTGCAATTTTTGGAAGCAAATCGCCTCGGTTGGTTTTCTAGTTTTTAGGACATTGTTGGTGACAGCTGGTAGAAAATGGACTGAAAACGAAATAGTTCAAGCAATATCGCTCTATATCAAAACACCTTTCGGAAAAATACACTCACGAAATCCCGAGATTGTGATTCTAGCTGAAATGTTAAATCGAACTCCGGGATCGATTGCAATGAAGATGTCCAATCTTGCAAGCATAGACGAAACTTTGGATCGAAAAGGTATGTCTAATTCTAGCGAACTTGATAGAGCTGTTTGGTCAAAGTTCTTCAATTCGTTGGTAGAAAGTGCGAAATTTTTGCCCGATGTGAACAAAACTGAAACTGCCCAAGGATTTGCTGAAGACGCGCAGGCTCGCTTTGAAAATTTAAACACCAGTGGAGAGAATATTCTTCGAATAACAAATACAAGGCAAGGTCAAAATATTTTCCGTGAAATGGTTTTGGCGAGTTATGATGAGAAGTGTGCGATTACAGGCATTTCACAACCTTCTCTGTTAATTGCTGGACACATAAGACCGTGGTCATTTGATAAAGAAAATCGGATGAATCCCAGAAATGGCATTTGCTTAAACCGCTTGCATGACAAGGCATTTGAAAACAATTTGATTGCTGTTGAAGATGATGGACGCATTGTCTACTCAACTGCGCTTGATCCAGTGACCACAAATAAAATGAGACTGATGAGTATGACCGGTTATTTTAATTTTCCGTCTAAATTCAGACCGGATGAAAATTTTTTGCGGGAACATCGGCGATAGTTAATCTGATGCCTTCTCCCCCTCCTGACATAACCCTGTCAGTATCTTTTCCAAAAATCCTGCTCGCCCCCTTTCCATTTGGCTTTGCCCTCGCCATATTGCACCCATGAGCAGCAAATCCTCCCCACGGCCAAAGAAAACAGGCAAATCGAAGTCTCAGGAGACTGAGGAAAGCGCCTTGAAAGCGAGCGAAGAGCGAGCCGCGAAAGAGCGCCCGCGCAGCCGTGCCGAAGGCGCTGGCGTGAGCGAAAACAATCAATTGAGCGAGGAGCGAGCCGCGAAAGCGCGCCCGCGCAGCCGTGCCGAAGGCACTGGCGTGAGCGAAAACAGCGGTTTTGGCGAACGGCCCCAGCCGGGCCTTGAAGGCATGCCTTTTGATGGCGGCGCGGGAGACAGTGGCAGTTCGCTGTCCGATTGGATGCGCCAGATAGAGGCCGAGGCTGAAACGATTGACCGTGACGCGGAGATGAGCCGTATCCGCTCGGAGGCTGGCAAGCACCGGGTCAAGGTTGCCCAGCAGGCGCGCAAGCATGCCGAACAGAATGCCGTTGATGCCAAGCTGAAATCCTCTGCAGAAGGTCCTGGCAAGAGCGAGGCGCAACCTGCTTCACGCAAAGGCGATGCTGCCGCCGCGAGTGCAAAAAAGAACAACACCGCAACGCACAAGTCTGCCCGTGGCACATCGCTTGGTGCAACCAGCGATCCGCGGGCGAGGGCGGCTGGCGGGCTCAACCCGGTTGCCGGGCTTGAAATTTCTCTGGAAGATGCGGAAAAGCTGACAAACAACAGTGTGCAGGCGACCGATCAGGCCTTGCAGGATTTGCTGGCGGCGGGTGATCCCAATATCAGCAAGGATCTGAAAGGCTGGGTTCCCCACAGGCCGGAGCGCCCCGACAAGTCCGAAGGCGGTGTGCCGCTCAAAATGGTGACACCGTACAAGCCCGCCGGCGACCAGCCGACGGCTATTGCCGATCTGGTGGAGGGTGCCAACAACAACGACCAGACGCAGGTATTGCTGGGCGTCACCGGATCAGGCAAGACGTTCACCATGGCCAAGGTAATAGAGGAAACCCAGCGCCCGGCGCTGATTCTCGCGCCAAACAAGACGCTTGCTGCCCAGCTATACGGCGAGTTCAAACAGTTTTTCCCGAACAATGCGGTCGAGTATTTCGTCTCTTACTATGACTATTACCAGCCGGAAGCCTATGTGCCGCGCTCGGATACCTATATCGAGAAAGAGTCGAGCGTCAACGAACAGATCGACCGGATGCGCCACGCCGCCACCCGTTCGCTGCTCGAGCGCGATGACTGTATCATCGTCGCTTCGGTTTCATGCATCTATGGTATCGGCTCGGTCGAGACCTATACGGCGATGACATTCAAGATGACAATTGGCGACCGCATAGACCAGCGTCAGTTACTCGCCGATCTCGTGGCCCAGCAATACAAGCGCGCCGAAATGAATTTTGTCCGAGGCACTTTCCGGGTGCGCGGCGACACCATCGAGATCTTCCCTGCCCACCTTGAGGACCGCGCCTGGCGTGTCTCGCTTTTTGGCGACGAAATCGAAAGCATCACCGAGTTCGACCCGTTGACGGGCCACAAGATGGACGAGCTGAAATCGGTCAAGATTTATGCCAATTCGCACTATGTTACCCCACGCCCGACACTCAATCAGGCAACCAAGGCCATCAAGGCCGAGTTGAAACTGCGCCTCGACGAACTCAACGCGGCTGGCCGTTTGCTGGAGGCGCAACGGCTGGAGCAGCGTACCCAGTTTGATCTGGAAATGCTGGAGGCAACAGGCTCCTGCGCCGGCATTGAAAACTATTCGCGCTATCTGACAGGCCGCCAGCCAGGAGAGCCGCCACCGACACTGTTTGAATACATTCCGGATAATGCGCTGGTATTTCTTGACGAAAGCCATGTCACGATCCCGCAGATCGGCGCCATGTACAAGGGCGACTTCCGGCGCAAGGCAACGCTTGCCGAATACGGTTTTCGCCTGCCGAGCTGCCTCGACAACAGGCCGCTTCGGTTTGAGGAATGGGACGCGATGCGCCCGCAGACCGTTGCTGTTTCCGCCACTCCGGCCAAATGGGAAATGGAGCAGGCGGGTGGTGTGTTCGCCGAACAGGTGATTCGCCCGACCGGGCTGATTGATCCTCCGGTTGAAATCCGCCCCGCCAAGACCCAGGTCGACGATGTGCTTGGCGAGATCAAGCAGACTGCGCTGGCCGGATACCGCACTCTGGTGACGACCTTGACCAAGCGCATGGCCGAGGACCTGACCGAATATCTCCACGAGAACGGCGTCCGCGTCCGTTACATGCATTCCGATATCGACACGCTGGAACGCATCGAGATCTTGCGCGATCTGCGCCTTGGGGCATTTGACGTGCTGGTCGGCATCAACCTGCTGCGCGAAGGGCTTGATATTCCCGAATGCGCGCTTGTCGCAATTCTGGACGCGGACAAGGAAGGCTTTCTGCGCTCCGAAACCTCGCTGGTTCAGACCATTGGCCGCGCCGCGCGAAACGTTGACGGCAGGGTCATCATGTATGCGGACAACATGACAGGCTCGATGGAACGGGCGATTGCCGAGACCAATCGCCGCCGCGAAAAGCAGGTGGAATACAACACCGCCAACGGCATCACCCCGGCCTCGATCAAGTCGAACATCCAGGACATTTTGTCCTCGGTTTACGAGCAGGATCACTTCACTCCCGGCAAGGGCGAGTTTGGCACTATCGCCGACAAGCTCGGCAAGGGTTCCGGCGAATTGGTGGGCGGCAATCTCAAGGCCCATCTCGAGGCGCTGGAAAAGGAAATGCGCAACGCCGCCGCCGACCTCGACTTCGAGGTGGCAGCCCGCCTGCGCGACGAGATCAAACGCTTGCGCGCTGTCGAGCTGGCAATTGCAGACGACCCGCTGGCCCGCGAAACCGGCGTGGAGAATACGCAAACTGCAAGGCGTGACAAAGCCCGCGGCAAACCGGCGAATTCGGGCAAGGGAAAAGAAAAACTCTCCCCCCTTGTGGGGGAGATGTCTGCGAAGCAGACAGAGGGGGGTAATGCCATAACCAAACTGCCTGATGGAACCCCCACCCCTGACCCCTCCCCACAAGGAGGAGGGGGATTGTTCCACAAACCCCATCTCGACGAGATGACCGTCGGCCGCACAGAAGTGAAGAAGGTTCCCGATGGCTGGAAAGCACCCCGTAAATCCTACGGCGACGACATGCGGGAAAACCTGTCTACGGATGGCACGGTTAGGGGTGAACAATCCAAATCGCACGTTGACCGAGCATCAAGCGAGGAAAGCGCAAGATTTGGATCAATAAAAGAATCGGACGTCCCGGCGGAAAACAAACAAAGCGACAACCCCGCCATGCCCACCTATCGTAAGAAAATCGGCCTTGGCTCCTACGAAGACCCGGGCGAAGACCGCCGCCGCAAACGCCGTCCGGGTAAGACAGGCCGGCCGGGGCGGTAAATTGCTTCTGACAGCATCCCGCTTGACCACAACGCCAATTCCGGTGATGCTCCTGCATTCACGGAGGGGGAAATGCACTGGATCACCAAAACCGCAATCGTCATCGCGGCTGTCGTCGCCGGATACTTGTTCACGATGATCGCGCTCTACCCTGTCGCTGTCTGGCTCAATGACGGACGCGAGATGAACGGCGGCGTCGCCATGGGCATGGCCTTCACCGTCGGACCTGTGGTGGCAATTGTCACAGGTATTGTTGCATTCGTAATGGTGCGGAAAAGGTGAGGGGCAGGTGCGTCCGGTTCGGCGTGTGCTTTCTGGTGGTTCTGCTAACGGCCCATTCGGTCACCCGGGTCGCCGCCCAAATCAATGATTGGCCGGTCACGGAACAGGTGAAAACCTATCCGGTGCGCGGCAGCGACGCCTTGGCGCTCTACCGCTCCATCGACGACAACGGGCCGAAAACATCGCTCGGCAACCAGGCCATTGCGCTCACGGAATTTGACCTGCGATGGCGGCGGGACTACCGGCCGGACGGATCCGCCTGTGTGCTTGCCGCCGCAACGCCGTTCCTTACCATCACCACCACATTACCTAAACCGGCGGCCAGGCTTACGGGGGATTTGGCTGCCCGCTGGAAACCCTTTATTGCAGGCATCACCGCCCACGAGGCTGTGCATGGCATGATGATCCGGGCCCTGACTGCGGAAATCATCAGCCAGACGGTTGGCACGCGCCTCGAAGACGATGCCAACTGCAAAAAAATACGCCCGGTGATTTTGGAAAAGGTGAAAGCCGCCTATGCCGCCCACCTCGCAAGGTCCCGCGATTTCGACAAGGTGGAAATGGGCCAGGGCGGCACTGTGGAAATGCTGATCCGTGCCCTGGTGGAGTGAGGGGCGACGTGGCGGTAGTCGCGAATTGTCATCGTCGGTTTTGATCGGACGATCCATACCGTGAACCATCTTAAAATAGTGAGTCGCGATACATCCCTGGAGTTGGTCATCCTCGGGACAAGCCCGAGGATGACTTCAACTGGATTGCCCCCCCATCGCATCCTGCATCCCTCCCATGCAAAACAAACACTCCTCTTTTTGCCAAAATTGGCATATATGAGCGTCAACACAGCGTTTATGCACGCCGTTTTCACAAAAACGACGAATTTTAGTGGCAAAAATGCTGAAACAGACCCGAAAATTAACAAAACGTTAAAAGTGAGAACTATCATGTTCGACATCATTCGTGAACTCGCCTACGGCCTGAAACTTGGCGCCCGTCACTCTTTCGACACCCGTCATTACATGACCGAACGTGCCATTCGCCCGTCTGTCAGTGCGGCTATGAAAAACGCCAGCGTTGGCGCTGAACAAGCCGGACGTTAATCGAATCCGGTTCATTTCAAATCAGGTGAGAGCCTTGATTGGGTCGGCTGTGAGATAATCCAGTCGGCCTTTTTGCTTGTGCCGCAGGTCGCTACAATCCAAGCACAACAATTGTCCGCACCTTCAAATCGTACGTTGAAGGCAAAGCCTGAAGCGCAAGATTTGATTTATTACGAATCAAATCGCACGTTGAGGGCAAAGCCTGAAGCGCAAGATTTGATTTATAGATGCCATAGCGGACAAAATCCTGTGCCGCAGGCCGCCACAATCCAAACACAACAATTGTCCGCTTTAGCCGTTATTTGAGCATTCCCCCGCCTTTTTGGACGTTCAGATTTTAGTCTCCGTCACCGGGGAAAAGGGCGTTCCCCAACATGCATCTCATGGAGGGGATACCATGCAACATTTTCTGAAAAATGTTTTCGGCCACCAGACGCTTACCAGCAACGATTTTGTTTCCTTTGAAAATATTTATGACCGTCACCAATTGGCCTGCCGGATGCGGGCGGCGGGTTTGCACCTGGCAATCAATCTTGTTGTGATATTCGCAATTGCGATAGCCAGTTTCGGCATGATGAGCGTTGCGTTTGCCCAGCAGGGAAATACCGTTGCACAGGCAACCCAGCCTTCCGTCGACAGCCAACAACTGGCAGCCAATTTTGTCCGCCCCAATGATATGAACATGGGTGCACTATTGTTGCCTTCGAAGAATGAAGGACAATATGTTGAAGCGCCTCGTCTGGCGACGGATGTGGAAATCACCATCAACGGACCGGTTGCCCGGGTTTCGGTTACCCAGCGTTTCGAGAACCCGTCAACTGGATGGGTTGAGGGCATTTATGTGTTTCCGCTGCCGGAAGACAGCGCGGTCGATACATTGAAGATGCGTGTTGGTGACCGCCTGATTGAGGGCGAGATCAAGGTGCGTGAAGAGGCCCGGCAGATTTATGAGCAGGCGAAGAGCGAAGGCAAAAAGGCTGCACTTCTCGAGCAGCAGCGCGACAATATTTTCACCAATGCAGTCGCCAATATTGGCCCCGGCGAAGTTGTCATCGTCAACATCGAATACCAGCAGACTGTGCGTCAGGACAATGGTAATTTCTCGCTCCGCTTTCCGATGGTGGTAGCGCCACGCTATTCGCCGCAGCCGATTATTCAGACAGTGGATTTCAACAAGAGCGGCAAAGGCAATGGCTTTGGCGTGGTTGATCCTGTGCCCGACCGCGAGCAGATTGCGGTGCCTGTGCTTGATCCCCGTGAAAACGCCAGGATCAATCCAGTGACACTGACGGTCAAACTTGCCGCGGGTTTTCCGATCGGCTCGGTTGAAAGTCCGTTCCATGAAGTGGTTTCGCAGGAACAGGACGCATCAACCCGCATTCTGACGCTGAAAAATGAAAGTGTTCCCGCCGACCGTGATTTCGAGTTGAACTGGCGTGCAACTGGCGATGCACCCAATGCGGCCTTGTTCCGCGAGACAATTGACGGCAAGGACTATTTGCTGGCTTTTGTAACGCCGCCTGAAATTGCAGTTGATCTGTTGCCGAAGAAAGACCGCGAGGTAATCTTCGTGATCGACAACTCCGGTTCGATGGCAGGTGAAAGCATGGATCAGGCCAAGCTTGCCCTCGAGGATGCCCTGACGCGGCTCAAGAATGCAGACAAATTCAACATTGTTCGCTTTGACGATACTATGGAACTGGTTTTCGATACTGCGGTAAATGCAGACGGTGAAAACATAGCTGTCGCCCTTCGCTTTGTTCGCGGACTTGAGGCCAATGGCGGTACAGAAATGCTACCAGCCTTGCGCGCCGCATTGATTGACCAGAACCGCAGCGATACCAGCCGCATCCGCCAGGTGGTATTCATTACGGATGGGGCAATCGGTAACGAGCAGCAATTGTTTGACGAGATTGCCCAGGGCCGCGGTCGGAGTCGTGTTTTCACAATTGGTATCGGTTCAGCGCCCAACTCGTTTTTCATGAGCCGCGCTGCCGAAATCGGTCGTGGTACATCAACCCAGATTGGCTCTCTTGATCAGGTCAAAGCCAAAATGGGTGAATTTTTTGCCAAACTGGAAAACCCGGTCATGACCGGGCTGTCGGTGCAGGGGGAAGGGGCAAAATTGTCTGAGGCAAGCCCCGACCCTCTGCCCGATCTTTACAAGGGCGAACCCATCGTTGTTGCGGCCATTGTGGATAAGCCAACCGGCACCCTTGCGATCGCCGGTGATTTCGCTGGTCGTCCATGGCAGGTTAACATGGATATTGCACAAGCCGCAAAAGGCGAAGGCATTGGCAAATTGTGGGCACGCCGCAAGATTGCATCACTGGAAGCAGGTCGCTCCTACGGTACGGACGAGGAGGCAATCAACAAAGAGGTTGAGGCGGTTGCCCTGACCCATCATCTTGTGTCCTCGCGCACCAGTCTTGTTGCGGTCGACAGGAAAATCACGCGCCCTTCTGGAGAAGAAGTAAAATCCACAAAAATGCCGCTTAATCTTCCAGCCGGTTGGGATGCTGACAAGTGGTTCGACGAAGGGGAAGCGCCCCAGCCTGCACCGCAAAAGGCAATGTTGCAGAAAGCCCGCAGCATGGCGGCTGGTCTCATCGCCGCAGCGCCGTCACAATCTGCGGCGATGAAAGTCGCCCAGGCAAACCGTCAGGCTGTCAATCTGCCGCAGACGGCAACTCCGGCCGAAAGAAATATCCTGTTCGGACTGCTGCTGCTGCTGATTGCATCGCTGGGCATCTTTTTGTCACGTGCCTACGAACGCTTTGCCAAACGGGCAGAGCGGGCCAACCGGATGCGGCAGAATTTCAGATGGTGGGATGCACAATGAACAGCGCTTCGTCTGGTTTTCGAACCTTGTTTTCAACGCGTTACATCGCCTTTACGGCATTGGCTTTGGCTGGTGTTGTACTGGTTGCAGATGGTGTCTGGATCAAGGCAAAGGCGGTCGTGGCACAGGTGCTTCTCGACAAGGCATTTTTGTCTTCCGGTGAACGGCCGCAAAAGCCCTGGGCTTGGGCAGACATGGAACCTGTTGCTCGGATAAGCGCACCGCGCCTCGGCAAAAGCAACATCGCCCTCAATAATACGAGCGGTGAAGCGCTTGCATTCGGCCCTGGCCATTTGCCGGGAACCCCGATGCCGGGTGAACGGGGAACGAGTGTTTTTTCCGCGCATCGCGACACCCATTTTGTCTGGCTAGGAGATTTGCGTCAGGGCGACCTGATAGAGGTCGAACGCAAGGACGGGCGGAAAATCAGCTATTCGGTGCGCCGTTCGTGGGTAGCAAAGGCTAATGCATCCGGTATTGACGCGGGTAGCGACGAGCATCTTATCGCGTTGACAACCTGCTGGCCGCTGGATGGTACCATACGCGGTGAGTGGCGCTATATTGTTGAAGGTGTGGAATTGGAACATAAGACACCAGACGCGATTTGAACTGGCTTACCGCATTTGCTCAAAATTGCGTACGATGGCATCAGGATCCCTGAGGTCGGCAATCGCGGTTCTGAAACCTTCGCTGGTTTCGATGATCAGCGTTCCGCCGCCAAGTAGAAAACCGGAGAGACCGCGCTTCACAGTCATTGAAGTGATTTCCTCATTGGGGATTTCGATCAATTTATCCTTGGGCCAACCTGGGTGAAATTTGACCATTTCCGGCCCAAGGCGCACACGGACCGTTTCGAAACGTAAAAATGCATGGGCTGCCAAAAGTGGGACACCAACGCCCGCCACCAATGCGGAAAGTCGAAAAAGGGCGCTGTCGCTTCTTCCTGTTATCCAAAGATACAAAAGGCAAAGAAGGTAACTGACCAGGATCACAAAGGTTGGCGCGAACAATTGCCAATGAGACCTGAAATCGAGGGTATCATCACCATCGGGCAATTCCAGTTCGCCGGTATTTTCAATTTCCTGCAAATTTGGCAAAGTCCGCACTTCCTCTTTTGATTGCCGCTCTTGCAATAACGAATCCCTTTATGCGGTGTAATTTTGCAGCATTTGCACTAAATAAGATAGATCAACTTCGAACGACCCAAAATCGTGCCTTATGCGGAAAGCAAATATGTCCCAAATACCCGGTCCAAAGACTCGCCATGATGGTGCAGATCAGACTTTTGCCGCGCAGGTCGCTCCAGGCTGGACCCGCAATTTGAGTTATGCCGTGTTGCCTGATCGCTTTTATGAGTTGATTGAGCCTGTCGAATTCAAAAAGCCGGAATTGTTGAAGTTCAATGAGGCATTGGCAAGCGACATTGGCCTCGCTATCGGCGATTGGTCAGCGGGATTTGCAGAGCATATGTTCACAAGCGGAAAAGGGGTTGCCGACGGGAAGGTTTTGGCAATGGCATATTCCGGCCATCAATTTGGTTCTTTCAATCCATCCCTTGGAGACGGAAGGGCAGCATTGATAGGCGAAATTGTTGATGAACGTGGCAAGCGCTTTGATGTCCATTTGAAGGGAAGCGGGAGAACACCGTTTTCGCGGGGAGGCGATGGCAAGGCAGCACTTGGGCCGGTGATCCGTGAATATATCATCAGCGAAGCAATGTTTTCTCTCGGTGTTCCGACCACAAGAAGCCTCGCGATTGCCTCAACCGGTGAGTATGTTTATCGAGACAAGGTATTGCCGGGAGCAGTTTTGACGCGCATTGCCGCCAGCCACCTTCGAATAGGTACGTTTCAGTATTTTGCCGCAAGGGGAGATGTGGAGGGCGTGAAAATCCTCGCTGATTTTGCCATTGCACGCCACTATCCTGAAATTGCAGCAGCAGGTAATCCATATCTTGCACTGTTTGAAAAGGTTCTTGAAGCTCAGGCTGCACTGATCGCAAAGTGGATGAGCCTCGGCTTTATTCACGGTGTAATGAACACCGACAACATGACGATCTCTGGCGAAACCATTGACTATGGCCCATGCGCGTTCATGGATTTTTATGACCATTACAAGGTGTACAGCTCGATCGACCAGCAGGGACGGTATGCCTATGGTTCTCAGCCCAACATCGCGCAATGGAATTTGACCCGGCTCATAGAGACTTTGTTGCCATTTCTTGATGAAAATAATGACGCAGCAATCGAAATTGCCAAGACGGCGCTTGAGGCATATCCATACCGGTTCATGGCTCATTGGTCAAAACAGATGTCGGCAAAGTTCGGTTTGGCTGAAAGTTTGAATTTGCCGGAACCGGATTCGGATCGGCAATTGATATTACGTTTTTTATCACTGCTGCAAAAACATGGTGTTGATTTTACACAAAGTTTTCGCTTGCTATCGCGATCTGTGGAGGCCGGGGAAAAATCAGATATGCTCTTGTCTATGTTGAAAGATGATCCCGATGCCGTTCAATGGATTTCTGATTGGCGAGCTTGTCTTGCCAAAGTGCCACGGTCACCCAAAGATATTGAAGTCGGAATGCTGGGCGTGAACCCGGTTTATATTGCGCGCAACCACCTTGTTGAAGAGGCGATCAGTGTTGCAGAACAGAATGGCGACTTTTCCTACATGAACAAATTGCTGGAGGCAGTTTCTTCGCCATTTGAAGAAATTGCGGGCATGGACCGATACGCTGCGCCGCCGCGTGAGGGCGAAGAAGTCACGCAGACTTTTTGCGGCACTTGATTGCAACGCCATTTTGCATTCAAGTCAGAAAAACGGGAGCATTCATGAAACTGATTCATCTATCCGACATCCACATTCACCCTGAGAAATTACATGGTATCGAGCCGATTGGCCAATTCAGCGATGCCATTGCTCATATTGAAAAATACCATCTTGATGCAGGGAAAGTCGTCATCACGGGTGATCTTACCCACTACGGCCAGATCGAAAGTTACCAGATCTTGCGCGAGTTGCTGGAAAATTCAAAGTTGAAGGGCAGGGTTGCGCCAAAACTGATGATTGGCAATCATGATCTGCGGGAAAATTTTGCCAAGGTATTTCCGGACGAGCCAGTCGATGAGAACGGCTTTTTTCAGTCTTTTGAGGAAACCGAAGCCGGGGTGTTCATTTATCTCGATACGAAGAAAAATGGCGAACATTCCGGCGAATATTGTCATAAACGTCGCAATTGGCTTGAAAATGTACTGGAGGGAGCCAAAGCACACGGCAAAGCGGTCTGGCTCTTCATGCATCATAATCCCGTCAAGGTGTATGTAGCCAATGCGGACCAGATCAATATCGTTGATGAAAGCGATTTCCAGGACGTATTGATAAGATACCGCGATATCATCCGCCATATCTTTTTCGGGCACTGTCACTACACGTTGAGCGGTTCGGTTTGCGGCATACCATTTTCTGCCCCGCGCGGCACATCACATCCTTGCTGGCCTGAGTTTTCTGGTGACCCCGATAGAATGGGTTATGGTCCCTTGGAGAAAAATTATAATGTCTGCTTTTTAACGCCTCAACACACGGTCGTTCATTCGATTGATTTCGAGAAAGAAGATCATGTGAAATGGTGGCGGGACAGTTGATCTGTCCTCGGTTGTTGAACTGAGGGAAACAATCCGGAATTTTTGATTTTGTGAATTTTTAAGGCAACTGGTATGGGCGTGTTTTTGGGGTGTATTGCTGACGATTTTACCGGCGCGACCGATCTGGCGGGATTGCTGGCGCGCAGCGGTGTGAAAGTTTCCCTACGGATGGGCATTCCCAAGGAAAATCCAGAAAATTCCCGAACCAGTGCCATAGAAGTGATTGCCCTCAAGTGCCGGACATCTCCGGTCGGGGAAGCGGTTGATGAAACGCTGGGCGCACTGGCATGGCTAAGGCAGGCCGGAGCACAACGTTTTTTCTGGAAGTATTGTTCGACCTTCGATAGCACAGCCAAGGGCAATATCGGGCCGGTTGCAGAAGCGTTAATGGCTGCGCTCGAAACGGATCAGACGATCTACTGCCCGGCATTTCCCGAAAATGGTCGCAGCATTTATATGGGTAATCTTTTTGTTGGTGAACTGCCTTTGGCTGAAAGCCCGATGAAGGATCATCCCCTGACGCCGATGCGGGACAGCAATCTGATGCGTCTTTTGGCGCCGCAAGTTGCAAAGCCGGTCGGGCTGGTCAACCATCTGACCGTTGCAAAGGGCGCTGACGCAATCCGTGAGAAAATTTCTGATATGCAGACTTCAGGCATCAGCCATCTGGTGGTTGATGCGGTCGCAAACGTTGATCTTTATTCAATCGCCGAAGCTTGTATGGACATGAAACTTCTGACAGGTGGCAGCGCGATAGCCATGCCGCTTCCCGCCCTGTTCCAAAAACAGGGTCTGCTGGCAGTGGCTGGGGAAAATGAACCCTGGCCGGAACTTGCTGATACTTCAATTGTGCTGTCAGGCAGTTGTTCCGCGATGACACGGGAGCAGGTGCATCGTTACCTCAAGCAAGCTGCTGGTTACAAACTCGACCCGCTCCACCTTGCCAAACATGGAATGGATGCAGCAAGAGAATGGCTCTTGCTTCAACCTGCCGAAAGCAAAAAAATGATCTATGCGACAGCTGAACCCGCAGAGGTCGGCAAGGCGCAGGAAGCACTTGGAATAGAACGGGCAGGAAAGCTGGTCGAAGATGCGCTGGCGGACCTCGCAGTTCTTGCCCGCAATATGGGTGTGCGCAGATTTGTTATTGCGGGAGGAGAGACATCGGGTGCAGTCACAAAGGCGCTTGGCATTGACAGTCTAAGGGTGGGACCGGAAATTGCTCCCGGCGTTCCCTGGAATCTCAGTCAGTCTGCTGGCGAGACTATTGCGATCACCCTGAAATCAGGCAACTTTGGTACCGGCGATTTTTTTGAAACTGCTTTGCGGAAGTTAAAACCGGATGCATGAGGAAAGTAAACTTCGCGAGGATATTTGCCTAATCGCAAAATCCATGTTTGACCGTGGTTTGACTGGCGGATCGAGCGGCAATATTTCCGCGAGACTTTCGGACGGACGTCTTCTGGTGACCCCGACCGGCAGCAGTTTTGGAAGACTTGATCCAGCGAAATTATCCCTCTTCGATAAAAAGCTGAATTTGCTCAGTGGTGATCAGCCAACCAAGGAAATGCCGCTTCATACCGCTTTTTATGACACCCGAAAAGCCGGAGCTGTTGTACATTTGCACTCATGCCACTCAGTTGCATTGTCGCTTTTGCCGGATACCGATCCCGATAACATGCTGCCGCCTTTGACAGCGTATGGCATAATGAAACTGGGAAAAGTGGCGTTGCTGCCATATTTCATGCCGGGTGATCCACAAATAGGTAAGGCAATTCGCGGTCTTGCTGGAAAGCGAAGCGCAGTGGTATTGGCCCATCACGGTCCTGTGGTAGCTGGAAAAGATCTTGAAGCTGCTGCTTATGCCATGGAAGAGCTTGAAGAGACTGCAAAACTCACTCTGATGACAAGAGGGATGTCTCCAAAAATTCTGGATGAAGCCCAAATTCTGGGCCTGGTTCGAAAGTTTGATGTGGAGTGGGACTAGCGCCCGGTACGGGATTTTCTAAAACGAGGATGTCTAGGGAGCAATATCAACCGCGGTCTTTTTTTGCGCCCGCTCCCGCAGCCAAATTACAAGACCGGATACGACGATGATGGCAGCGCCCAACACTGTCCAGCGGTCCGGTAACTGATTGAACAGGAAATAGCTCCAGATCGTCAGATAAATGATGAACGAATAGCCAAACGGGGTAAGTGTTGTGGCCGTCGCATAGCCGTGAGCCCGGGTGAGAAGTTCATGACCGGCCCAGCCGAAAAATCCTGTCATCACAAGAATAATCCAGTCGCGGATATTTTCAGGATTTTGCCAAGAGTATATTGCCAGCGGCGCAAGCGCGACAGTTCCTATCAGGCCGGAGAAAAACTGCATGGTATCTGAAGCGACAACTCCTGCCAGTTTGCGGGTCAAGATACTGTAAAAAGCAAAGGCAAAGGCGTTGAACAGCGACAGCAGCATTGCCCAGTGAAAGCTTTCCCCAAATGGGCGAATTGCTATGACCAGGCCGACAAATCCAATGAAGATAGCGGTCCAGCGCCAGATACCAACCTTCTCTCCGAGTAATGGCCCTGACAGGGCGCAAATGATGATTGGCGAGGAAAACAGGATCGTCGCTGTCAGCGTAAGGGGAATATAGCGAAGGGCAATAAAATTGAGCAGGGTTGATGCCGCCAGCAGCGCACCTCTCAGCACCACAAGTCCCATATGGTCGGTGGTAAACCGCTCGAGTGAAATTCCGCCTTTTGAGATCAACCCAAGGGAAATGGCAAAGTGTCCGAAGTATCGCATGAATGAGATCTGAAAAGCACTCAGACCGGCCAAAGCAAGCCATTTGGCGCTGGTATCGATACAGGAAAACATCAGGTATGTGATGAGCATGAAGACCATACCAACAAGCGGTTTGTCTTCTTTCGCCTTGGCTGCAATTTTTGCCAAAATTCCGGTCCCTTTAGCCCTCAACAGGCCAGTTATTCAGATATGGTTCTTGAATGTCGATGAGAAAAAATCGACCATTTGGGAGACCATTTTCTCGCCTTGGCCGTTATCGACCGCACTGGTCAGAGCCTCCAATGCGCTCTTGGCCATGATCGAGTGATTACCCGATTCTTCGACCATCGCGTTATAGTAACCAACATCTTTTTTGGCATTCTTTACCGCAAAGGCAAGCATGTTCGGATTGCCGTCAACGCCGTATGATTTGACAAAATCCATCATCCCCGAATGCAACGGCCCCGCAGACATGACCTCGTAGACTTTCTGGCGGTCAACACCTGCTACATCGGCAAAGGCAAATGCCTCGGCCATGGCATTGGCAACCGTCATGCCAAAGAAATTATTGATCAGCTTGATGGTATGACCGGAACCCAACGCGCCCAAATGAAATACATTTTCTCCGAGGTCACCAAATACGGGCTTGATCTTTTCAAAGGCGTCAATGTCACCCGAGCACATAATATTGAGTTTACCCTCAAGTGCATGGCTGGGCGTGCGGCCAAGCGGGGCATCAAGATAAATGCTGTCTGCAGCTGCAACCTTTTCTCCGAGACTACGTGTGGAGGCTGGAAGAGATGTTCCGAAATCCACCACTACGCTGCCAGGTTTCAAACCGGAAATAACACCGTCATCGCCAAACATCCTGCTTTCAACAGATTTGGATGTATCCATGCACAACATTACAATATCGCTTTTGGCAGCAAGTTCCCTTGCTGTTGCCGCTTCCATAGCTCCGCGTGCCACGGCCTTGTCAATGCTGGCCCGCGATCGGTTGGCGAGCACAGTCATGTGATAGCCGCAATCTAGCAGCCTGTTGACCATCGCGGCACCCATCAGCCCCAATCCGATAAATCCGATCTCAGGTTTTGCCATTTACTATCCTAACTTGCCTTCTAGACTGCCTTAGTGAACGAGCTTCGCTTGACCTGGCTCTGAATTTCATAGATCGAGCGGTTTTTGTCCGGTTGCGGTTGTGGAACGCGCACGTGTCCGTTTTCAAGCCGTGGATTCAATGTTGGCTGTCCGCAAAGCATGCGCGAATTATATTCTTCAATGTTTTCAAAACGTGTCATCGACCCCATAACCGGAAAGGCATCAGCTGCCATCATTTCATAAAACAAAAGCCTGCGGTCATGATCGGATGTATTAAGGGCGGACCCGTGAACAATACGGCCATGATGAATTGAGATGGAACCCGCAGATCCGGTCAACTCAACCGCGTCAGACAGATCGAATCCATTGGCTGCAAGGTCCATTCCACCAGCGAATACGCCGTCGACATGATGGTCGAATATCGGGCCTTTGTGCGAACCGGGAAACACCATCAACGGACCGTTTTCGTGATCCATTTCATCTATGATCACCCCGATTGCCAACACATCGTCGTTGGTGTGAGGATAAAAGGCCATATCCTGATGCCACTCGATTGCTGCTCCAAAGTTGGCAGACTTCATGTTCAACTTTGTTGTGTGTAGACGAATGTCAGCACCGATCAGATCGCGGGCAGGGGCAAGGATGTGATCAGAAAATAGCAGATCGCGCATGATAGGGCTAATGGTGTGGGGAAGTTTTATCCGGCGTATGCGTGGATCATCGCGCGTATGGCTGTCTTCAAGATCCAGCCTGTCGTTTGAGGCGGTCAGTTCTTTTGCCTCTTCCTGAAACCTGGCAATCTCGGAACGGATATCCCCGATGATCGACAGCGGCACACGGTTTTCCAAAAGCAGGTAACCGTTGTCGTTGTAAAATTCCACTTGATTCCGGTTTAAAACCTCAAGATCGCCCACTGCAAATCTCCATCCGTTGGCTGGCCATTAAAACTGCTGAAACTGCAACAACCGAAGTTATTCGCCAAACGTTTGCGATTTTCACACAAGATCACTGTCAGCAATGACAAGAATGGTGTTCACATTGTCGCTCCGATTTGCCAAGGCACGAATTCAAAGTCACCAAGGCCCTGAGCCTCTGACTTTGATTGCTCACCAGATGCAACGCGGATCAGCAGTTCGTAAATTTCACGACCCTTTTGTTCCAGTGTAATGCCATCTGTCAGCATGTCACCGGCATTGACATCCATATCTTCAATCATGCGTTCGTACATGAAGGAATTGGTTGCGATCTTGATGCAGGGAGAGGGCTTCGACCCAAACGCCGATCCCCGTCCGGTGGTAAAGGCAACGAGATTGCAGCCGCTGGCAATCTGGCCGGTCACAGAAGCCGGATCATAACCCGGCGAATCCATAAAGGTGAAGCCTTTGGCAGTAACGGGTTCGGCATATTTGTAGACACCGTTTAGCGGAGTTGTACCACCCTTCGCGGCAGCCCCAAGTGATTTTTCCAAAATGGTGGTGAGCCCGCCCTTCTTGTTGCCAGGACTCGGATTGTTGTCCATCGAACCCTTGTTTCGGAGCGTATAATCTTCCCACCAACGGATCAGGCCAACCAGTTTGTCGCCGGTTTTTCGATCTGCCGCGCGGCGGGTCAGCAAGTGCTCGGCCCCGTAAATTTCCGGAGTTTCCGCCAGAACGCCAGTTCCTCCCTGCGCCGTCAGCAGATCGCAGGCATAGCCGAGCGCCGGATTGGCCGTGATCCCGGACATGGCATCCGATCCACCGCATTGCAGTGCCACCATCAATTCGGAAACAGGGCAAGGTTCGCGTACGAACTTGTTGGCTACGGGCAGCATTTCCCGAACTTTCTTCACGCCCATTTCAACAGTACGGCGCAGTCCTGCCACGTCCTGAATGTTCATTGCCTGGAAAAGCGGACCGTCTTTCAGCCCCATCGCTTCGAGCAGCCAGTCAATCTGGTTCATTTCGCAGCCGAGACCTACCATCAATACCCCGGCGTGATTTGGATGGCGCGCATAGCCCCACATGACACGCTGCAGTGCATCAAAGCCGTCGCCGTCACCTGCCATGCCACAGCCGGTACCATGCACGAAGGCGACCACACCATCAACATTTGGGTATTCTTCAAGTTCCTTGGGACCAAACGAGTTGGCGATCATTCGCGCTGCGGTTGCCGAGCAATTCACCGATGTGACAATACCAATGTAGTTTCGTGTTCCAACCTTGCCATTAGACCGCCGGAAACCCATGAATGTGTCGCGCTTTTCCAGCGGAACCATCTCAACTGGGCGCAAGTCGGTTGAAAATTCGTAATCGGCATTGGTGTTTCTGAACTCGATATTATGAACGTGAATATGGCTTCCTGCCGCAATATCCTCGTTTGCATAGCCGATCACCTGTGCATATTTTCTGACTGCGTCACATTTTGCAATCGGGTGCGAAGCTACCTTGTGTCCGCGCGGTATCATCGAAAGGGTTGTGACGGCCTCGAGCACAACGCCAGCCTCCATTGCCTTCGTGGTTGTGATCACATTGTCGGATGAATCCAGTCTGATGAAATCTGCCATTTAATTCCTGCTTATGCGCAAAAGGGTGCATCTGATTGCCAGCGGTGAATGTCGATATGCGGCGCTGTGGCAAGGCGCGTTCTGGCGTCTTCCCACATCTGTTTCCAGACGCGCCAGTCATGCAGTTCGCTTTGCGGATTAGCTTTGCTGCGCGCAACAAATTCCGGAAAGTGAGACCGTCCTGTGGGTTGTCCTGTTGTGTTGAAGCGAATGTCGAACGACCAGCGAAATCCCTCTGTAACATTAACAAGAGAGGCATGAGGCGCAAGCGGGTGAAAAATCACCACACCGCCGCTTTTGACCGGCAGCGGCAGCGCAGCGCTTTCATCGACAAAACCATCGGCAATCGCTGTTTGAACTTTCGGGCAATGCGGCTTTATTCCTTCGCGATGCGCTCTTGGAACAACTTGCAGGCAGCCATTCTCAACCGTTGCATCGCTGACTGCACACCAGACAGTCACCATGCGGGTTTCGTCGGCTTCCTCGAGGCCAACAGCCCGGTCCTGATGCCAGTCCGTCGCAGTAATGTGCGCGCGAACTTCGCCATTGCGCAGGTTTTTTGCCGGTGGCTTGATCCGAACATGCTGGATGGGGTTGGATGTTATTTCAGGTCCGATCAGGTCTTCAACAATATCCAGAATGCTGTTGTTGCGTAGCATGTTGAAAATCGCCGGGCCAAAGTGCATCGGCGTTTCATTCGTGATCCGGTCGCCTGGCAATGAAATGTCCATTGGCTGGAACCAGTCGCACCCAGCCTCATAAGCAATCAGCAGCTTGTCGTGAAAATTGAGACCTTCGGCGGGAGTGGTTACTTTTCCCTCCTCCAGCCAGCCATCATACAGATGATCCAGCAAAGTCGCATATTCCGCCTTTACCGGCTCAATAACTGACCTCTGATCAAAAACATTCTCTAAAACCAGATACCCTTCAGTATCAAAAAAAGCTTTCTGTTCAGCGGTCAGCATTCAAGCCTCCATCAAGATCTGAAGAACATGGTCAGTTCGGGGAAGAACAAGATCAGCATCAGTACGATCAACTGGATACCGATAAATGGCAGGAAGCCCCGGAAAATATCCTGCAACGTAATATAGGAAGGAGCAACCGACTTGAGGTAAAAAGCGGCCGGACCAAAAGGCGGTGACAGGAAACTCACCTGCATGTTGACACAGAACAATATGCCGAACCACACTGAGACAAATCCCGCATTGCCAACAAGCGGTGAAAACACACCAATTTCCTCAATCGGCAGTTTTAGCACGATCGGCATGAAAACCGGCATGACCAGCAGCACAATTCCCGTCCAGTCCATGAATGCGCCAAGGAACAGGAAGATGACCATCATCACCATCAAGACGCCCAGTGTAGGCAAATCATAACCGATGATAAGGTTTGCAACGAATGTTGGGCCGCCGGCGATTGTATAGGCACCAGCCAGTGCTGTTGCCCCAAACGTCACCCAGATAATTGTGCCGGTGGATTTGAAGGTCCGCATGGAAGCTTCGCGCAGCAATTCCAACGAAAACTCGCCACGAATAACAATCAGCGCCAGCACGGCAACCGAGCCAATCGCTGCAGCTTCCGTGATTCCTGTAATGCCTCCATAGATGGAGCCGAGAACCACGAAGACGACCAGCAATGGCGCAATCATGCCCTTGCCGTTTTCCCACGCTGTGCGAACAAGATCCATCCCTGCGTGAAACCAGAGATACAGCCCGCAGACGATGGCCGCCGTTGAGTAGGCGTAGATTGCCATCGGGTCCTGGAACCAGGTACCTTCCTCGATCTTGCCGATAGTGTTGATGAAGCCGATGCGAACCACGATCAGCGCGCAGGCTGCGCCGATCAACATGACCAGCAAGGTTGATCCGTATTGCATTTTCTGGGTGCCGGTCATGTCATTTTCTGTCGGTTCCGGTAATGGAGCCAGATCCGGATTCATCCGGGTAACAACAAGAATATAGACAATATAAAGGCTTGCCAGAATAAAGCCTGGCACAAAGGCAGCCTTGAAGAGCGCGTGGATTGAAGTTTCGGTAATGAGCCCGAAGAAAATCAGGACGATGGAGGGCGGTATCATTGTTCCCAAAGAGCCGGAAGCACAGATTGTGCCGACGGCAAGGTTCTGGTTATAACCAAGGCGCAGCATCTGGGGCAGGGCGATAAGACCGAGCAATACCACTTCACCGCCGATGATACCTGACATAGCAGCCATCACGATTGCCATGACCGCTGTAACCACGGCAATACCGCCACGAGTGCGGGACATCCACATGTTGAGCGACGAGTACATGTCGCGGGCAATACCTGAGCGTTCAAGCAGGGTAGCCATAAGAATGAACAAAGGAACGGAAATCAGGACATAGTCCGTCATGATGCCGTAAAGGCGTTGGGCCAGAATGTTCATTGGGCCGGTGCCGAACGAGCTTGTAAGTAGGCCCGTTCCAAAACTGAACGGGTCACTGAGCAAGGTCGGCTCGAATTTCAGGACCATGACAAGAACAGCAAGAAATCCGGATGCAAATCCGAGCGGCATGCCAATTGCCAGGAAAAACAGCATGCCTGCCAGCAGTATAAGTGAGATGGTTCCAATATCCATAATGCTAATTCCGTCTCAATTCTTGGGCTTTGGCGGACTGCCGCTCAGTACTTCGTCTATCAGCAGATCTTTGTTCTGCGCTTTTACTTCATTTGCCAGTTCTTCATCATCATCTCCTGCATAGGGGACAGGTGTCCGGTTGAAGTCCTTGATGAGGCCATAGAACATGAGGCACACGGCAATAACCAAGCCGAGGCTTAGGCCGACTCGCCATTTCATCGGCAGCAGCGGACCTTCTGCACTAAAGTCCAAAAGTACTGGCAATGCGATGGAGGCAAGCCAGACGATCAAGAGAACAGACGAGACATCAAATGTCTTGCGTACCCAGGGAGCTGAGGGCCAATCTCTGATGAGGTTGGAGATCGCCTGAAGAGAAAGCACAAGAAGGGTGATAAGGACGAGCGGTTTGTTTGTGGCCGGAATTGGTGGATCGAATGCAGTTCCAAAGGTTTCCCAGCGCCAGAATTTGGCAAGCGCTTCTCCGTACCCGCCCCAAACGACCGAGAAAACAAAAATACAAACGCAGACGACACCCAATACGTCAAAGACTTTGCGCGCCCATGCAGGAGCCATTTCGTAAAGCACGAAGATCCGGATATGGCTACGCTGTTGCATTGCGTAGAGACCGGCGGTTACATATATGCAGCCGCCTAACCAGAGTGACATTTCGTTGACCCAAAGCGTGGGTTTGAAGAAAATATATCGCATGACAACTTCATAGAAAATGATTGCCACAATAAAAGCGGGTCCCCACATGGCCACACGTGAGAACCCCCAATTCATGGTGTCCACAGGCCCTGTGCGTTCATGTTCAACCATTTCTCGTCTCCCAGGTCGTCGCTGATCCAATCAAAATGAAGAACGAGATCAATCGATTCAGCTTTTTGATTGCCGATTGGAAATGTCTAAATTCTGTTTTCAGGTTTAGCCATTACCGACGGGCAAAATTATCCGGCATACTAAGGAAATGATAGGCGGGATATAAAAAGGGCGACCCAAAGCGGGCCGCCCAATCTTGATTACTTCACCAGACCAAGCTGCTTCAGATAAGCTGTGTGGCTTGCGGTAAGTGCTTTTGCTTCTTCGGTTGTGGCAAAATCGCCCCATGCGGCCAATGCGGCCTCACGGAATTTTCCGCGTTCTTCAGCGGACCAATCCGAAATGGTTATACCTTGCTCACGCAACTGCGAAGCTGCTTCGGCGTTTGATTTTTCAAAGGTCAGCGCAGTGCGCAATGCCAGTGATTCCATCGAAGTTTTCAGGATGCGCTGCTGATAGGCAGGCATTGCGTCAAACTTTGCCTTGTTGCAGGCAAGGTGGTCGGAAGGCATTGAGTGAAAGCCGGGGAAGTTGGCATATTTCACTGTCGAGATATCATAAACACCCATCGATTTATTGTTGGCAAGTGCTGAAATATCAGAACCGTCTATGATGCCTGATTCAAGCGCTGTAAACACTTCGGTGAAATCCATCACGATTGGCTTTGCACCCAAGTTTTCGAAAATCTTGGTTTCAAGACCTGGAGGTGAACGGAATTTCCAGTCTTTGAAGTCAGCAGTGCTGGCGATTGGTTTTGTCGAGGCAAAACTTTCCTGGCCATAGACCCACCAGCCGATCAACTCCATGCCGAACTTGTTGTACAGCGGGGCTGCAGCTTCAAGGCCGCCACCATAATACAGCCATGAAAGCTGCTGGTATGGTGTGTCATAACCACCCATGATGTCGCCGACAAACTGGAAAGCAGGGTTTTTACCGGTCTGGTAAGCGCCGCCGGTCATGTCGCAATCAAGGATGCCGGTAGCGGCTGCGTCGAATGCCTCAACCGTTTTGACAACTGATGACGAGTAGAACATTTCAATTTCGATCATGCCGTTGGACATGGTCTGAACATTGTCTACGAACTGGGCGGCCAGTTTGCCCGACACGCTTTCAGGCGCATAGTGGGTTTGAAAGCGAAGCTTGGTCTTGCCTTCATGTGACGCAGCTCCGGCAGCTCCCGCCATCAATCCGGTAACAGCCAATGCCGCGAGTGCGGTTTTTATGATTTTCATGTTTTTATCCTCCAATTGGATCAAAGACAAAATTTGCAAGGCAAATTCTCCACGTCTTTGAAAGTATTCCCTCCTCAGGGACTGTTACGTTAGCAAGGCACATACAAAAGACAAGCGGCAAGCTTGTAAAACGATTGAATTTCGTGAATATTCAAAATCTCGAAATTTTAGTGAAATTTGAAAATTGATTGGCCTTTCTTCCATGACCACAGCAACGAAATACAGTTCTTCGGAAATTTATTCCGATATCAAATCGAAACTGACAATTGGCAAGTTTCTGCAGGGTAGCAAATTGCGGGCGGAAAGGCTGCGGCTCAACTATAATTGTTCTGCCAGCACGATACGCGAAGTCATGCTGAAATTGTCCTGTGAAGGGCATCTGGAGGCCGTGGAGCAAAAAGGCTTTCGCGTGCCGATGGGAACATCCGAGAGCCGGACAGACCTTGTTCGAATGCGCGTCCTTTTGGAAAAGGAAGGTCTTAAACTTTCCCTCGAAAACGGAAAATTGGACTGGGAAGCTGAACTCGCAGCCAGCTATCACAAGCTTGCTCACATCGAAAATGTCATCCAGCAATCTGGCAGGATTGTCTCCAATATGCTGTTCTGGAATGAAGCAGAGTATTCCTTTCACAAAGCACTGATATCTGCATGCGAATCGAAATTGCTGCTGGAAACGCATTACAACATCTACAATCGTTTTCGCCAGCAGCTCATCAGTGACGACACAAATTACGGTTTTGACATCAGGAATATAGCAGAGCACAAGGCGATCTTCGATGCGGCAATAAAACGGAACTATCCGCTTTGCTCATCCATACTCGAAAGCCATATTGACAAGGATTTAAGTCACCGTTCCAAGCTTCAAAAGGTTGCTGCCGCATAAAAGAGACGCGGCAAAGTTGAACATTTTCGTTTTTCGTCGGTCGGAAAAATTTTCAGCCCCCTTGCGCCCGGACCGAGAACAAGGCACGAAAACCCTCTATGTATTCAGGCACCGAAAGACAGCAAGGAAATCATTTTGAAAAAAGACATGTTACTCATTGGGTCAGCCACACCTCGAATGATGGAAGCATTTGAAGCTGATTTCAATGTTCACCAACTGGACAGGATCGACGATCTGGCAGCATTTCTGGATGCCAATGGTGAAAAGATCGAAGCGGTATCAACGACAGGTCATCATGGAGTGCCGCAGCAGATAATGGCGGCCT
The DNA here is from genome assembly GCA_041736675.1 of Salaquimonas sp. Taxonomy (GTDB): domain Bacteria; phylum Pseudomonadota; class Alphaproteobacteria; order Rhizobiales; family Rhizobiaceae; genus Salaquimonas. The sequence goes on along the minus strand of JBGSTD010000039.1, from coordinate 24,280 downwards.
GCCCGAATTTGAAAGTCATTTCCTGCTATGGAGTAGGCTACGACGCGGTGGATGTGAATGGAGCAAAATCGCGTGGCATTATTGTTACCCACACCCCCAATGTCCTGAACAATGACGTTGCCAATACCGCTATCATGCTGATGCTTGCAGTGAGCCGCCGACTGTTGCGGGATGATCAATGGGTGCGCTCAGGCAATTGGGTAGCCAAAGGAAACGCACCTTTGACAACTTCGATCGAAGGCAAGCGTGTCGGGATCGTCGGTCTAGGCCGAATCGGCGAAACCATAGCGCGCAAACTTTCCGCATTTGATTGTGAGGTTGTTTATCACAGCCGCAGCCAGAAAGTGGGGGTAGGCTATGCCTATTATCCAGATTTGGTCGAAATGGCTGCTTATATTGACTATATGATTGTGATCACCCCAGGAGGACCGGCCACCAACAAACTGGTAAACCGCGAGGTCATGGATGCGCTTGGCCCGCAGGGAACGCTTGTCAATGTTGCACGTGGCTCAGTGGTTGATCAGGCTGAAATGGTGAAGGCACTTCAGGAAGGCCGTTTGGGCAATGCCGGACTGGATGTGTTTGAAGCAGAGCCAAAAGTGCCCGAAGAATTGTTTGCCATGGAAAATGTGGTGCTGACGCCTCATGTGGCAAGCGCAACAATCGAGACACGCCAGGCCATGGGCGACCTTACTGTTGAAAATATCGTGCGGTTTTTCAGGGAAGGGCAGGTCACTTCGCCGGTGCCCGAATGTGCACATATGAAGCCGCAGGTCTGATAAAGATTTCTTATGTTTTGCTGGTGTTATTAATGGTTTGCAGGCACTTTCAGACTCTGTTTCTCATGCAGCGTTAAGAGGTTTTCATATCAATGCGACGTTGGGCATTGTTAACAAGCCGGTGCGTGAATAAGACGCTGACACAATAAAATCCCTTGCCGCAGTTTGCCGATGGCTTATGTTCGCGGTGACTTTCGAACCTGTAATTCATCAAGATTGAAAAAGCTTATGGACACTCTGACCAAAGAGAAAATTACTGCTGAACTCAAAAAGATCACCGGGCCTGATTTGAAAGGAAACATTGTTGACCTTGGCATGGTGTCCGAGATTTTCATTGCGGATGCCAAGGTGATATTTTCAATTGCCGTTCCTGCTGAGCGGGCGGAGAAAATGGAGCCGTTACGCCTTGCTGCTCAACAGATCGTCAGCCGTATTGAGGGTGTCAAAAGCGTCATGGTCGCGCTAACTGCCGAAAAAAAGCCTGGCTCAGCACCTGCCGCAAAACAGGGTGGACCAGTGCATTCGCATGCACCGCAGCAAAAGGGCTCGCCAAAGGCAGGTGTTCCCGGAATCAAATCAATCATCGCTGTAGCGTCGGGCAAGGGCGGTGTTGGAAAATCGACAACGGCCGTAAACCTGGCGCTTGCGCTAAAGGCAACGGGCCTCAATGTCGGAATTTTGGACGCGGACATTTATGGCCCCTCCATGCCGCGCCTGATGGGTATTTCCGGCAAGCCGCAACAAGCCGATGGCCGCGTCATAAAACCGATGGAAGGCTATGGCCTTAAAGTCATGTCGATGGGATTTCTCGTTGACGAGGATACCCCGATGATCTGGCGCGGGCCGATGGTTATCTCGGCATTGACCCAGATGCTGCGCGAGGTCGAATGGGGCAATCTCGACATTCTGGTGGTAGACATGCCGCCGGGAACAGGCGATGCGCAACTGACCATGGCGCAACAGGTCCCGCTTGCCGGTGCCGTGATCGTCTCGACACCCCAGGATCTTGCCCTCATAGATGCCCGCAAAGGCCTCAACATGTTCAAGCGGGTGGATGTACCGTTGCTTGGTATCATCGAAAACATGAGCTATTTCATCTGCCCAAAATGCGGTGAGCAACATGATATCTTTGGCCATGGCGGCGCGATGCGCGAAGCAGAACGCATCGGAGTACCTTATCTTGGTGGGGTTCCCCTGCACATGGATATACGCACCAATTCAGATGCCGGAACCCCGGTTGTCGTTTCCGCGCCAGATGGTCCCCATGCCAGAATCTATCGTGACATAGCCATGAAGGTTATTGATCGTTTGGCCGTGGAAGCCGGAGACAACGTAGTACCATCCATCGTTTTTGAGTGAAGCAAGGGTAAGCGTTGTTGTTCAGTATCAGTTCTGGTGGCGAGAGCTGGCGTTTTGTATTGCTAGTTTGTTTTGCATCCAAGTTACCCTGCGGAGGAACACATAACGGCATGTCCCATTGACTACCGAACAACATATTTATCGTATAATGGCAGTCCACGAACGACTTGACTGGCTATCTTGTTGTTGGTCTGGAAGGTCATTGCCAGGATGCTATGGCTAACCCCTTCGTTTCACCACTCTCCGTATCTCAGGCGCTGTTGACCACATAACAAAGATAAGTGCGAGAGCAAGGATGGTTGCGCTTATCGGACGCGTGAAAAACACCGTCCAGTCCTGCTGTGAGCTGGCCATTGCCGTCAGAAAATAGCGTTCAGCAAGGGGACCCAGAATGACACCCAGTACAAGTGGTGCTGAAGGGAAGCCTATTCTTTTCATGCCCCAGCCAATCACACCGAAAGCAAGACAAACATAAACATCAAAAATGTTGTTTCTGACACCATAGGCGCCGACCACACTTAAAACGATGATAAAGGCGGCAAGGACCGCTGGCGGTGTCCGCATGAGGGTCGAAAACAATTGCGCTACCCCGATTCCCGCTCCGATCATCAGGATATTGGCAATGATCATGGCGGCGAAAATGGTATAGACCATGCTGGGGTCCATGATGAACAAGAGCGGTCCCGGGTTAACGCCATGCAACATCATGGCCGCAAGCATGATTGCAGTTGCAGCACTGCCCGGAATTCCAAGGGTTAGCAAGGGGATCATGGCCGCTCCTGTCGTGGCATTCTTGGCAGCCTCGGGCGCGGCCAGCCCGTCATCCATTCCCGTTCCGAATTTGTTGCCATTTTTTGAAACCTGCTTTTCGATACCGTAGGCAATGACAGCACCCGGTGTAGCGCCAGCGCCGGGGATCATTCCGATCATGCAGCCTATCGCCGTACCACGGGATATCGCGCCTTTGACGCCCCAAAGGTCCCTGAAGGTTGCGTTGACCGATTTGCCGTTCACCTTTTTTGGTCGTAAATCCCTGTTTGTCGCCAAGAGGTCAACAACTTCACCAATGGCAAACAGGCCAATCATCACGACAACAAACTGAATGCCGCTTTCCATTTCAGCAACTCCGAAGGAAAACCTTGGTTGGCCGTAGAGTGGATCGATCCCGATCGTGCCAATGAGGATGCCAATCAGCAACGATACCATCGTTACAATAGGCTGATCCTTTGCGATTGCTATAACGCTGACAAGGCCCAGAACCGTTGCTGCAAAAAATTCCGGTTGCGAAAATTTCAGAGCGAAACTGGCAAAGGGGGCGGACAGAAATGCAAGAACCAGGGCGCTGACCAGCCCTCCTGTTGCCGATGCAGTGACTGCAATTGCCAAGGCACGTTTGACCTCACCTCGTTTCGTCATGGGATAGCCGTCCCATGTCGCAGGGAGCGAGGCGGGTGTGCCGGGAACGTTGATCATGATGGCTGAAATAGATCCGCCGAATACACCTCCAACATAGATGCCGCCCAGGAACAACATGGATTGGGTCGGCTCCATCACATAGGTGAAAGGCAAAGCCATGGCCATAGCGTTTACAAATGAAATGCCCGGAAGTGCGCCTGCAATGACGCCGACCAAAAGACCGACTACAATGGTCAGGAATGGCCAGAATTGAAATGCTGCCAGAAATCCGCCGCCCAATAGTTCCAGCGTAGCCATGATTTTTTTCCTTGATCAATAAATTCCAACGGCTCTCAGCAACCAGATGCTGAAGCTTTCAAACATGCCGATACCCCTCGGCAATGGCATGAGTGCCAAACCCATGAAAAGCCAGAGAAGTGCGATTGTCCCGATAATCGAAACAGGTGCCACGATTTTCAGGTTTCGCATCGAGCCAAAGTAACACCAGACGCCAATGAAGGTTGCTGTCGCGAGGGCAAATCCGGCCATAGGTAAAAGCCAGCCATAGGAGGCAATCATCAACAGGCCGATGACTGCCTTGCGAAAATCATAATGGGTGTCTTCAACAGGCGCACTCAATGTTGGTTTGCGGCGCTCATCCAGCCCCGCCCATATGTCCCGTGCAATCCAAAGACCGGCAAATAACGCAATGCCCCACAACATCGTGCCAGGCCATGCTGCCGGGCCAAGCCCTATGACTTCGCCTTTTTGTATTTTCGAGAACATGAACACCGGCAGGACGAATGAACTGGCAAAAAGAAACACTGGAACGAGAATTGGTAAAAAGCGATACGGACCGGAAGGCTTTCGCCCTCCGGTTTTTAACGGGATATTATCGGGACTCGTTTTCATGAAAGAAACCGCTATTTGGCAAGCTGTGAAGCAATAAGATCCTTGAAGTCCTTTACCATCGCCTGTGCCGCATCGCCGGTTACCGGCGTGATGCAGGAATAGGTTTTGGTGCAGAAAGCCTTCCACTCATCAGATGCAGTTGCTGTTGCCACAGCGCTCTCCAGCTTGGCGACAACATCAGCAGGTGTTCCGGCCTTCACCGCAATAGTGCGATAGTTGTCGAGACCCGAAATATCTATTCCCAATTCCTTCGAGGTCGGCACATCTGGGAATTCGGGATGGCGTTCTGCAGCAAACACAACCAGCGGCGTCAACTGGCCTGCCGTAATGAATTGTGCAACATCGCCAGGCTCTTCGTAAATCGCGGAGGTATGGCCACCAATGGGAGAGGCATAACGCTCAGCTGGTTTTTGGAATGGAACATTTTCCATCTTGATACCGGCCTTCTCCAGAAGTTTGAGCGTCACATCATCCTGGGTCCCATAACCGGAAGTTGCGACAGTAATGGTACCGGGATTGGCCTTGGCATGATCAAACAACGCCTGCGCGGACTGGTGTGGACCGCTGCTTGGAACGAACAGGAATGATGGTGAACTCTGCACCACAGAAATGACCTGGAAATCCTCAGGCTTGTTGTCGCCAATTTCTGATGCCCACGAAGCGACCGTCAGCGAGATCAATGTACCCAGTGTATAGCCATCCGCAGCATTGGTTTTAAGCTGTGACAGACCCGCATTCCCGGATGCTCCACCAACGTTTGATACTGGAACGGAAACACCAAGAGTGCCTTCGATCAGCTTTGCCATCGTCCGGCCCATCAGATCAGCACCGCCGCCCGGTCCGAACGTTACAATAAGTTCGATCGGGCGATCGGGATATCCTTCCGCCGAGGCAAGACTTGTAGTCGTCGCCATTGCCCCTGCCAGCAATGCGGCCAAAATTGTTGTCTTTTTGAACAGTGTTTTCATGGTTTCCTCCCTTTTTGAAACACGTTTTCCTGAGCGCTTGGTTATCGCCCTGGGGTTTTTGAAGCGGCTAATTTCCGTTTCGGTTGTTGGTTTGTTTTTTTATTTTGTAATCTCCGCCAATCTCATACGCTGGATTTTTCCCGATGGTCCTTTCGGCAAATCATCAAGAATGTGAATGATATCGGGCGACTTGAACTTGCCGAGCTTTGACTCGCACAGATGCAAAAGCGAGATTGGCGTTGCCTTTGATCCATCCCGAAGCTTGACCGCTGCTTCAACTTTCTCACCGTAAGTTGCGCATGGCCTTGCAAATGCCGCTGCCTCAACAACATCGGGATCTGAGTACAAGGCTTCATCTACCTCGCGAGGGGCGATATTTTCGCCACCCTTGATGATCAGCTCTTTTAGCCTTCCGGTTACGAAAACATAGCCATCGGCGTCTATACGGCCAAGATCGCCCGTACGCAGCCAGCCATCCGTTGTGAATGCAGAGGCAGTGGCAGCATCATCCTTGAAGTAGCCAATCATCACGTTTGGGCCCTGGACAGCAATTTCACCCTCAATGCCCACAGCTTGATGAGTCATATCTGATGCAAGGATCGCCACCTTGTTGCCATAGGCTTTTCCCGGGGAACCGATCTTTCGCAATCCGGGCGGAAGCGGGTTTGACAATATCTGCGCAGCGGTTTCGGTCAGGCCCATGGTTTCGACAATCGGAATGCCAAATCGGGTTTCAAACGCAGCCTGGGTTTCAACAGCGAGGGCGGAGGATGCAGATCGACCGAAGCGAATACACGTTTTGGTCTCCGCGTCCGGATTTTGTTCCCCGTGCAGAAGGTGAGAGATGATTGTTGGAACAACTGAGAACCATGTTGCCCTGTGCTCCTTGCAGCTCGCCCAGAAGCGGCTAGCCGAGAATTTTTCACAAACCACTACAGAACTACCCGAGACAAGCGGTGCCATGATGGTCACACAAAGGCCATTGATGTGGTAGATAGGAAGGACACACAATGCTCGATCTGAAGGGGTAAGGGCGTGTGCGATTGCCGTCGTCCAGCCACCAGCCAGCAAGCTGGCATGGGAATGCAGAACACCTTTTGGCCGCCCGGTTGTTCCCGAAGTATACATCAGGATTGCGTGATCTTCGGGGTTCAACGGTTCTAGACTGCTTTTTGCGCCGCAATCCGGCCAATCTATTTGTGATCCCACAACAATCGGAACAGCGGTGATCTTTGCTGCTGCCTTGACCTTGTCAAACAAGGGTTTCTGCTCTTCTCCGAGCAGGACATATTTCGCTTCCGAATGGGATAGGGCATAAGCCATCGCATCAGTACCTGCGACGAGGTTTATGACGGCTGTGCGAAAGCCGCCATAAAGCGCTCCAAGGAGGCACAGAATGCCCTGTCGGGTATTGGGCATCATCAATGCAACACTTTCACCCTTGGCAATATCCAACCCTGTCAAACGACACGCTATATCTTCCGCGCCTTGGCGCAACTCTGCCCAGGTGAGGCTCGGCTCACTGGAAAACAAATGGCTTGTTTGTGAGCCATTTTCCAAGGCACGAAGATCAAGCCAGCTTCTGACCGTTCCGCCAGGCGGATAAATTCCTTCTGTCCTCATTGGCGTGTCTCTGCCCAGTATTTGCCAAATATGTTTTCTAGCGCTGGTTCGCTTGGTGAAATTGGCCGGACAATTTTGGTGCGCTGCATGAAATGGCGCCAATGCAAATTGTCATCAATGGAATTGCCACCCCAGCTTCCGCAACCCATGGAAAGAGAAAATGGCATCCCGTTCTCGAAGCTGCCACCGGTCGCAAAGGTGTGAGCCTGATTGACGATTACCCTGCAGGTGGGCATTGACTTGCCCAGGGTAATTGGCCGCTCGGAAATGGCTGTGTGAATACCCAGTGAATGGCCTGCACCCTGATAATTCAGGATTTGTCTCGTGATCTCAACGGCGTGATCATAGTCTTTTGCCTTGTAAAGGGCTGCAACGCGGCTAAGCTTTTCGCCTGATAGTGGATGATCCGGCCCAATTCCGCTGGTTTCGAGAGCAACGAATTTCGTGTCTTTCGGAACCATGCCGGCAAGTCCCAATTTCTCAATCATGACATCAGCGTCCTGAGCAATGACCTCGCGATTCAAATGACCGTCCGGCCAAAGTCGCTCGATAATGGATGCGGCGGCGCTGGAAGGCAGGTATGCTCCACCTTCTAACGAAAGTGCCTTCAGGAATTCGTCAAAAATCGCTTCGACCACCACAATTGAATTTTCAGATGAACAGGAAGTTGCATTGTCAAATGTCTTCGAAGCTGTGATCTTTTTGGCCGCGGCAGCCAGATCGGCTGTCTCATCAACAATGACCGTGACATTTCCGGCACCCACGCCAACCGCCGGCGTGCCGCTGGAATAGGCACGCCTGACATTGTCCTGACTGCCTGTCACTACAGCCAGATCTGCCAGTTCCAACAGGCGCTGGGTATCTGCCTTGTTGCCTGGAGGCGGGACCATTTGGACCAGATTTTTGTCTTCGCCAATCTTGTCAAACTCGGCGTGAATGTAAGTCAGCAGCAATTCACAACAGGCAACGCCCTTCGGCGATGGCGAAACAATAATTGCATTGCCGCATTTCAACGCATTGATGATGTTGTTGGCGGGAGTGGCAGCCGGATTGGTGGAAGGTACAACCGCGCCGATGACACCAAGAGGACGGGCAATGGTTACAATACCGGTTTCAGGGTCATCCGACAAAATGCCGAATGTTTTCGCGTTTTGGATATCGCGCATCAAGCCGAGTGTCTTGCGATGGTTCTTTGTGATCTTGTCAGGGACATTGCCAAGGCCTGTCGTAACTACTGCCAATTCAGCCAATGTTCGATTGCGGTCGGGTTCCATGATTGCCCAGGCTGCAGCCAGGGCCGCACGATCATATCGCTCTTGGCTACCCCCGGCTTCAAAGGCGGTCTGTGCCTTCCGTGCACGCTCAATCAGCAGATATACCTCAGTACAACTGGTGTTTATGTTATTAACATCGGCTGCCATTGCGGCTCCTGCTTTCATTGGACTATCTGGCAACTTTAGTCTATGAAAATAGCATTGCAAATGTTTTCATAAAATTGATTAAAAACTAGAAAAATATATGAAAAATCAATCGTATAAAGTAGACATCATCACTGTAGCACAGGTTGCGCGGGTTTCTGCGGCGACTGTTTCAAGATCGATAAACCATCCTGAACAGGTAAATCCGGCGACCCGGAAAAGAGTCGAAAACGCAATCAGGAAAACAGGTTACATACGCAACCGCGCTGCCCAGGTAATGCACGGCAGGCGGAGCGCGACCCTTGGCCTGATTGTGCCTACGATCAATTATTCGATCTTTGCCGAGTTGGTTCAGTCTTTCAATGATACCGTCGCTGCCCATGGTTTTGCTTTGTTGCTTGCAACGCATGATTATAATCTGAAGAATGAGTATCATGTTTTGCGAAAGCTCCTGGAGCATCGGGTCGACGGGGTTGCTCTCATAGGACTTGAACATAGCGAGGATGCCTTCAATCTTCTTGAATCGCAGAATGTTCCCACCATTTCGATCTGGAATTTTGATCCGGATTCCAGGATTTCCTGCGTGGGTTCCGACAATTTTGAAGCGGGAAGTGTCGCAGCCGATCATTTGTTGACCTTGGGACATAGAAAGATTGGGTATGTGTTTCCGCCCACAGAGGGCAACGACAGGGCGAGAAACCGGATTGGCGGTGTTCGTCAAACACTGGCCGACGCCAATATTACTGTGCCTCAATCGTGGCAGGCTGAGTCTTTGTACAGTATTGCCGCCTCCCGAAAGGCTTGCCTAGCATTGCTTGGTTCAGGCAACAGGCCTACCGCTCTGATATGTGGCAACGACACAATTGCACATGGAGCTATTTCCGCTGCAATGGAATTGGGCATTTCTATTCCGAGCCAGCTATCCATCATTGGCATCGGTGATTTTGCCGGATCAGGCGAAATGTTCCCCTCTTTGTCAACAGTGCGCATTCCGGCAAAAACCATCGGTGAACGCGCTGGCGACTATTTGGTGAATTCCATCGGCAATTCAGGTTCAAGAACTGTTGAGCGATTGAAGATTGCTGTAGAACTCCAGCAACGGGCAACAACCGACACCATCAAAAACCTCAAAGGTCCGATTTAGGCACGTTGTTACTGGATAGGGAAGGTTCCCGGTTTTTCCTGTATTCTTGCCTGGAAAAAGCCAAAAAAAGCGGTTGGCTGGCAAATTAAATTTAAATGGTGCCCCCGGACGGACTCGAACCGCCGACCCCCTGATTACAAATCAGGTGCTCTACCAGCTGAGCTACAAGGGCACGCTCTGGTGACGCACGGATAGCAGAATTATCTGTCCTGTCCAGACCGTTTTGCTGCAATTTCCAAATAAATTACAGTGATTGCGGCTTCCTCCTCAGTTTTCGGTGAATACAAATCGTGTTGCGTTCATTTGGCGATGTCGCGGCTGCCAGGAGGTTGCAATATGAAAGGGGCAGAAGCGGAGGGTAGCTTTTTGTTAACCATATGACTTAAAACATTGTTAACCCCTTTCCTTTGCCTTGCGTTAGCCATCTTTGCTCAGCTATATTTTTTGCGGATGCGGATCCATGCGGCTTTGCCGCGAAAACAGGGTAGGGCCTTTGGGCACTTCCCGATGAAAAGGATCGACCATGTTCGCAGTTCCGACGCGTTCGCCCGCATTTGCCCCATCAGTTGCCCCATCTGTTTTGGCTCCGGTTGCCCGCGCCATGGCATGTATGTTGAAGGCACCTCTTTTTGCCAGTCTTGTGCTGGGATTTGTTGCAACCACCACAATCAGTGTTTCGAGCGGTAATGCCGGGGTGACCGGTTCCAGCTCACACGGCAAGCATTCCACCCGTATCGTTCGCAAGGGCAGCAACAACAATGTCAGTTCCGGTTCTCAAGGACGACGCATGACAAAACGTCACTACTCTGGTGACAGCGTAAAAACCAATTCGAGGACGGGAAACTCCCGCATATACGTCAAACGCAAGTCAATTGTTGACGGCAATCCGGGCGCAAATGTCAGTTCACACGGCAAAATTACTGTCCGGTCAGGCCGTTCGTCCAACGCCTACGGTGGCATTGTGCGCGGTTCGCTTTCGCGTTCCGGTGTTCGCTACGAGAACCGTGGTTCTGTCCGTTATGTCAATCCGGATTTGAAAGGCTTTCATGACCATTCCGGTAAAAACTTCAAACGTCACGGCGGATTGGTCGAGATCGCTGGTGGCGACCATCGCAACAAACACGGTTCCTCCGGTGGAATTGTGAAGCGCTATCTGCGTGATGACAGCAGTGCCCATCAAGGTCCCGGATACTATCGCGGCAGCAACAATATTGTCATTCTGGGTGCTGCGACTGGAGGCATCACCGCTATCGCCGGGGGATATGCAGGAGAAAGCATAAATCTGGAGCAGCAAACCTGTGACTACGGCACATATTGCACAATTGATCTGGGTGGCCCAAAAATTATCACGTTCAACGATGTCGCCGACATTGAAAATGGTGAAATCGCTCAGGAAGAACTGAGCGAAGAAGAATATCAGAAAAAATACGGTACCAAATAGTTTGAGTGTTGATGCCGTTTTTATGGAAGCCCTGGCCCATGGCCGGGGCTTTCTGATTCAGACGCATCCCTTTGATGTGAACGTACTACAGCGAAAGGTACTATTTCGCCAGTTTGCTTCCGACAATATAAAGGGCCAGTGCAGCTGCATTTGAAACGTTGAGGGATTTTATGCTGCCGGGCATGTCGACACGGGCGAGCGTCGTACAGGTCTCCGCCGTCTTTTGTCTGATGCCCTTGCCTTCAGAACCAAGAACCAGTGCAACTTTTTTGCCAGTCACACTGTTTTCAAGAATATCCGGCCCTTCGCTGTCGAGGCCAATAGTCTGGTAACCGAGCGAATTGAGCTCCTCAAGGGCTGCAGCCAGATTTCGCACCTCTATATGATCCAGCAGGTCAAGCGCGCCTGAAGCAGATTTGGCAAGAACCCCGGTTTCAACCGGAGAATGGCGCTGGGTGGTAATCAGCGCTCCGGCTCCCATGGCCACCGCCGAACGCATGATCGCGCCTACATTGTGCGGATCGGTTACCTGGTCGAGAACCAGCAGCAACGGGCTGTCGGCAATTTGTGAAAGCCGTTTGGTCGCAAGCGGTTCTACTTCCAAGACGCAGCCCTGGTGAACTGCGTCCGAGCCGACCATTTTGTCAAGATCGCGCGGATAGGTATCTTCAATCGCAAGATCCGCCATCTGCGCCTCGCTCAAGTCCAGACGGGCAATCGCATTGGGTGTTGCGTAAAGCTTCAGCTTGATGCGCTGAGGGTTCTCAAGCGCCTGGCGAACAGTGTGAAGGCCAAACAGGAAAAGCCGGGAAGGGTCGTCAGGTCCAAAGGACGGACGTTCCTGGGAAGGCGGTTTTCCGCCCCTGGTTTTTTGGGCAAGCTCACGCCGCTTGCGCCTCTTTTCGGCATGATGCGTATTGTGCGCATCGCTCATGGATTTCTTGTTGTCTTTATCGCTCATTCATGGCCCGTAGCCTGTCCATTGGAACATGGTCAAGCAGAATATCACCGCCATGCAATCCCAAACACAAATATGAGATCGGCAAATCGTCAAATTCTTGTCCGAAATACATTTGCCATGTTGACAGACAGGGGTGGCAACGGCATAAACCCGCCCATGCCGGAATTGTTTGCAAGTTCGGCTATTTCAGAAATAACTGAAATGATTATCCGGTACACCCGATGCGTATGGAGGAGTGTCCGAGTGGTTAAAGGAGACGGACTGTAAATCCGTTCGCTTAGCGTACGCTGGTTCAAATCCAGCCTCCTCCACCATCGGTGTATCGAAAGACTTGGCCTGAGGCCCGCAAGGAGCCTCACGGAATGCGGGTATAGCTCAATGGTAGAGCAGTAGCCTTCCAAGCTAAATACGAGGGTTCGATTCCCTCTACCCGCTCCAATTTTCAGGAATATTTGTTCCCCCGAATATACCATTGTGGCGGATTTCCACGTTGTCGATAGCCGCGATCAGCCTTGGCCCGCTTGCTTGAGCAAAATGTGACAAAATGCACAGACGGCTAATAGACAACCAGTTCAATTCGACGTGATAATGTTCATCTAATTTGAGGGATTATTGCGCCATGTCCAATTCATTTACCCAAACCAAATCCACGTCCTGGTTTACCAGGCTCAAAAATGCGCTGAGCGGCATTGTGGCAGGTATACTATTTGTCATTGCTGCAACCGGGCTGCTATTTTGGAATGAGGGCAGAGCAGTCAAAACTGCCACTGCTCTGGCTGAAGGGGCAGGGCTGGTTCAAACCATTGACCCGAACAATATTCCCGCCGACGCGGCAGGCAAACTGGTTCACTTCTCAGGAGAGCTTATTCCAACGGGCATCCCGCAAGACACTCTGTTTCCCGTCGTGGCTGCCCCGCAGGGTGCGCTTCGTCTCGAACGAAATGTTGAGATGTACCAGTGGGAAGAAAGCACCGAAACCAAGACTGTTAAAAAGCTGGGCGGCAGTGAAGAGCGCACAACGACCTACACATATTCAAAAAAATGGTCAGACAAGAAAATCGATTCGTCATCATTCAAGGAACCTTCCGGTCACGAAAATCCGCCGATGAGCGTCACTTCCGAAACATTTGGTGTTGAATCCGGAGTTGTAGGTCAGGTCAAATTGACTGGCAGCAATATTTCAGGTCTTGGCAAGGAACAGCCATTGATCCCCGATGATCAAATGCGCCGGGCAGTTCAACAACGGTTTGGAAACGGTCTAACCGTGACTGCAAGCGGTGCCGTACTGGAAGTGCGCACCGATCCACAAACCAGCACCGTAGGCGATTTGCGGATTTCTTATTCGTCGGGAGATGCTGATATCGTCAGCGCCATCGGTCAGTTGGACAATAACACGCTCATTCCGTTTGCAACTTCAAACGGGCGGACCATTTCGATGTTCCGCGAAGGGGCTGCCAGCGCCAGACAGATGTTTGATGATGCCATCTCAAACAATACCATGTGGACCTGGATGATCCGCTTTGGTGGCTTTGTTGCCATGGTGATGGGCTTCAAGATGGTCTTCTCGATCGTGGGAGTATTGGGGGACGTGGTGCCATTCATCGGCAATGTTTTCCGCTTCGCAACCGGACTGGCCGCCTTTGCAATCGCATCGGTCCTTTCCACAATGGTTATCGGGATCGCCTGGATTTACTATCGGCCTGTCCTCGGATTTTCGATCATTGGGATTGGGCTGCTTCTGGCTGGTGCAGCACTTTATCTGGGAAAATCAAAAGCAAGACAAAGCCAGTTCGATACCAATGCCCAACCTGTTTGATCATACTGATATTATACTCACATTAGACGAAAGGTATTTTCATGTTCGGTTATACATTCACGCCAGGTTACAGGAAGCTATTGGCAAAAGCCGCTTTCTCTGCCGCACTAATATTGGGTTCTTATGGCGCATCTCTGGCGTTCGATCCGGATGCAACATCAAAGAGGCTCAACGAAGTGGGTTTGGAGGTCAACAACAAACCAGCAACTCCCGAAAGTGTTTCATTGGGTGAGGCAGTCAGCATCGACACGAAGCACCGTGGCGTGACAAAGGCAGATCTTGAGCTAATTTGTGGCATGCCGAAGTTGAGACGACTCTCGATGGACGGTGCCTATTTTATTAAAAAGGATTGGCTCGAAGCACTGGCAAACTGCACTGGCCTTGAAGATGTGTCCCTCGGTCGCCTTATAGTAGGACCGAAAGCCGCGGCCATTATCGGCGGCATGCCCAAATTGAAAAAACTGCTCTTGAATCAAACACGGGGGCTGACGGACGAAAGCTTCGCCTCGATCGCCAAATCACCCAGCATTGCCCAGCTTTACATCAATTTCTCGCAATTGTCAGATGCAAGCCTTGCTTCGATTTCGCAAATGCAACAGTTGAAAATACTCGAACTCGACGATTCCCGGGGATTTTCCGCAAAGAGCGTGGAATTGCTGGCCCAGATAAAGAGCCTGGAATTTTTGAAGCTGACAAAAGTTGCGCTGTTTGACGAAACCTTGAAGGCTTTCGAAAATCATCCGTCGCTCAAGCATTTGATCCTCAGTGAGATTTATTCAATAAGCGATTAGGGTGTCGGCCATCTTGCGAGCATTTCCAAACTCACATCTATCATGTTGGACGGCACTGTGGTCACAGGAGCGTTCTTTGAAAAACTTGCCAACGCACCCCTGCTTGAGCGGATCGACGTTAAACGGACGGATTTGAGTGACGATACAATCGTAGGTCTGGAAAAAATGCCGGCCTTGAAAGAACTGGATATGGAATCAACCGCGGTCGGCGACAAAACGGCTGCCGCTGCCGCCCAGATCAAGTCCCTCGAGCGCATCGACATGGCGGCCTCAAATCTTACCGACGTCGGAGTGCGCGATTTGTTGACGCTTCCCCGGCTTAGCCAACTTGGGATAAGCCAGATGGATATCACGGATGCCGCGTTTTCCGGTACAACAAGCGAGACACTTTCAGCGCTCAACGCAGTCAATACAAAACTGACTGACAAGACGGCAATGGAAGTAGCGTCAAAATATCCGTCAATGAGTTATTTCAATTCCTCAAAATCCCAAATTACCAAAGAGGGAGCAAAATCTGCCCTGGATGCCAGATCAAAAGAGTTCAAGAAAATGCGGTTTTCGGATTGAGTTGCAGCTATCAGGATCGGTAAATCCGTCAAACAAAAAGGGGGGCAGCAAGCCCCCCAATTTCTCGCAGGCAAAAACTCTCATTTGCCCCAGATGGCAGCATAAGCTTCACGGTAGCCGTTTTGCGGATCGAACTGGTTGCTTTCGCCAGAGGCTTTCAGGCCTTCAGCAGTAACCAGTGCAGGCGCTGTGACATAGCCTGAGCAGGCCTCGCCTGAAACTGCACGGTTCAATTCGTCAACAAGCTGCCATCCCTGAAGGTTAAGCGGCTCGGCGACTGTGATCGTCTGATACTGCCCGCCGCGAATACGCTGGAAGGCAGCTTCTGAACCATCACCTGCTGAGCCGGCTTTTGGAGCGCCGTCGCCTGCAATACCCGCTGCCGCAAGGGCAGGGCCCATGAAATCAAAATACAGATCATTGATCGCAAGGGCATGCGTCCATTTTGCACCGTGTTTCTGCAGCAGGGAGGTGGTCAGCGGCCCCATTCGGGTCGATGTATCGGCAATCGGCGTATCAACATATTCAAGCACTGTGCCGCCCATTTTTTCGATGGTTTCCTTGATGCGGTTGGCCTTGTCGATGGCGATTTGATAGGTTGAGTCAGTGAAAATGACCGCGCCAATATCTTTGCCGCCATCTTCCATTGCCCATTTGGCGGCGGTTTCGGAAACCGTCATGGCATCGGTTGACACATTGGCAAAGATTCCGCCAGGTGCATCGCAACCGATTTTCGGGCCTGAATGCCAGGATACCATCGGAATTTTGGCAGCGGCAACACCATCAAGTGCGGCTTGCTGTTCCACCGCGTCAAAGCCATTGATAACGATACCGTCGGGCTTTAGTGCCATAGCCTGTCCAAAGGCAGCGGTGCGGCCCTGAATCGACCCGGCACCATCCAGAACGCGGACTGTCCAGCCTATTTTTGCGGCAGCTTCCTCAACTCCGGTGGTTACGCCAAGAATGCCGCCATTTTTGAGATCAGCGGCAAGAACCACAATGGTTTTTCCCTCCGCAGCCTTGGGTCCGGTGGTTGGTCCGTCAAATGCCATTTCCGCAGAAAAAGCGGCAGTCAGACCAAAGCCCATGAGCATGGACCCCGCCAGTAATGTTTTAGTAAAGGTACGTCTCAGCATGGTTTCCTCCGTTAAAGCTGATTATTCATTCAGTTGTTATTTCTTGGCGGCACCCTTCCGGCGCTGGGCGTATCCGGCAATTCCGATTGCCACCAGCAGGGTAACCCCGTTGAACATCGGTTCGACCCAGAACGATCCGCCGAATTGCTGTATCCCCGAAATGCCGATGGCTAGAATGGCAACGCCAATCATCGTTCCCCACACATTGACGCGCCCCGGCTTGATGGTGGTCGATCCAAGAAACGCGCCAACGAGCGCGGGAAGCAGAAATTCAAGTCCGACACTTGCTTGCCCGATGCGCAGTTTCGAAGCGAGAATGACACCGGCAAGGGCTGTCAGAAGTCCAGATGAAACAAAGGCGCCGATGACAAATTTCCGGGTCGGAATGCCGTTGAGTTCCGCTGCCCGCTGGTTGGCGCCGATGGCATACAGATAGCGACCGATGGGTGTATATTCGAGAATGATCCACAACACGATCATGATCGCCAAAACATAAAATCCTGTGATGGGAAGGCCGAATACAAAGGTTCCGTTGATGTTGTAAAAGCCTTGTGGCAACACTCCCACCATTTGGCGGCCGCCGGTGTGGGCAAGCGCCAGGGCATAAAGAACAGTACCTGTTCCCAATGTGGCAATGAAGGAGTCTATCTTGGCGATCTCAACGAGCAAACCATTCAAAAAGCCCACCACTGCTCCGAGCACGAGAATAATCAGTACGGCAATCGGCCACGGCACCCCGTAGAGGGTTTGAAGGGAAATCGCCAGAATATGCCAAAGCACAATACCGTAGCCAACGGTCAGATCAATGCGCCCCGCCGCCATCGGGATCATCGCCGCAAGGCTCAATATGGCAATGATTGCCTTGTCCGAGATAATGGCCCGAAGATTAAGCAGGGTTGGAAATGTGTTCGGCAGTAAAATCGAAAACAACAGCAACAGGCCAACGGTCAAAATCACCAAGCCATAGGTTGGAACAAGGCGGATTATTTTCTGCCCGGTGGTCAGACCTTTGAGTTCGGCCTTTGTCGGTTCCAGCGCGTTGGATTCAATGGATTGCATGATGGATTTCTTTTTCTGTCCGGGGGTTGGCTTCGCCTGCAGATGCAGCCTGGATAAGGGTTTCAGTCGACAGGCCGACACCTTGGATTTCGCTGACAACTTTACCGCGGCTGAACACGATTGCCCTGTGGCAGATGTTGGCAACCTCTTCAAAGTCTGTCGAGACAACCAGAACTCCCATGCCACGCGAAAGGGCTTCAAACAGCAGGGCGTAGATTTCAGCTTTCGCGCCCACATCAACACCGGCAGTGGGATCTTCGGCAATCAGCAGTTTGCGGTCAGTTGCCAACCATCGTCCAACGACTACCTTTTGCTGGTTACCGCCCGACAAGGCCTCGATAGCCAGCGTCGGATCGTTGGGTGAAAGCCCGAGTTCGCGGCCCATGGACAAGGCCAGACCATCTTCCTTCCCTGCCGTCATGAACGACAAATTGGAGCGGCCTGTTGCTTCGGGGTTAATATAGGCGTTTTCACGAATGGTTAGCGAAGCCGCAATTGATTCAACCACCCGGTCGCGCGCAACAAGCCCGATGCCCGATTTCATGGCGGCACGTGGAGTGGCCAGATCGGGTGCTTGGCCGTCGAGAAAAATTTTCCCCGAATGAGCCAGCTCACCAAAAAGGCAGCGACCAACTTCTTCATGTCCGGCACCGCGCAGACCGACAAGCCCCACCACCTCACCCTGATTTACATCAAAACTCACCGGTCCAATCGATCCACAAACAAGGTTCGCCACAGAGAGCTTTTTCTTGCCCGCACTTAATCCTGGACGAACAATGTCGCGTGCCTTGCGTCCGACTATCAGGCTGACCAGTTCTTCAGGCGTGGTGTGGGCAATGTCTCTCATCCCAACCAGCATTCCGTCACGCAAGACCGACACGCGATCAGCAATTTTGAAGATTTCGTCAAGCCTGTGACTTACATAGATCATTCCGACATTCTTGTCCCGCAAAGGGCGAAGGGCAGCAAAAAGACGTTCCACTTCATTTGCAGGCAGGCTTGCAGTGGGTTCATCAAGAACCAGGTAATCGCATTCGACAGCAAGTGCCCGGGCAATGGCCACAAGTGATTTTTCGGTTCTTGTCAAATCAGAAACGCGGGTGCTGGGGTCAAAATCACATCCAACTCGTGCCAGTGCTTCTTCGGCCCTGTTGTTGACAGCGTTCCAATTGATCAGGCCAAACTTGCGGCTATAGCCTTGGGCTAGTGCCATGTTTTCGGCAACGCTCATCCATTCCACCAGACCGAGATCCTGATGGATAAAAGCCACTGACTGGCGATGGTTCACATTTCCAGGTTTGTGGGCGTATGGTTCCCCATCGATTTTCACCAACCCGGAATCCGGCGAGTGGATGCCGCCGAGGACCTTGATTAGCGTGGATTTGCCAGCTCCGTTTTCTCCGAGCAGGGCAACAATCTCACCCCGCGCAACATGCATGGAGACGCCGCGGATGGCTTGGGTTCCGCCAAAAGATTTGACAATGTTGTCGAAAAACAATCCTGGCGGATTAGCATCCATCGTTGCTCCTCCCAAAGCATCTTGCGCCAATGATAAATCCACGTTACCGGTAACTTAATTAGGTCGCATTTTTTATTGAAGTCAAGTATAATGTTACCGGTAACTGTGAACAATGCGGGAATGTCATGGCCGGCAAAAACGAAAAACGTGGAAATGTGAATCTGAGCGAAGTAGCCAGAGCTGCGGGCGTATCAAAAATGACTGCATCGCGTGTCCTGCGCAATGCTTCTGGGTTTTCGGCAGAAACCCGCGACAAGGTCATGAAGCAGGTTGACCGGCTCGGCTACGTGCCAAACCGCATAGCCGCTGCTTTTGGCTCGGAACAAACCTCCACAATAATTGGGGTAAGTGTTCCCTATTTGTCGAGCAGTCTGTTCGGTGCGGTGCTCGACAGCATCAACAATTCACTTGCCAGGCTTGGTTTTCAAACGATGATTGGTGCACATGAAAATTCTGCGGAGACCGAGGAGGCCTGGGTGCGGAGCATGTTATCCTGGAGACCTGCGGGATTGATCCTCAGTGGCCATTCACATACGCGCACCACACGCGAATTGATCAAAGCTCAAGCAGTTCCCGTGGTCGAGATTTGGAACCTCAACACCAGCCCCATAGATTTGTCGGTCGGGTTCAACCATTTCGATTGCGGCTATGAAATGGGTCTTTACATTATCGGTAAGGGATATCGCAATATCGGCTACGTCGGTGCCGACGCACAAGCCCCTGGAATGGGCGCCTTCCGCAGAAATGGTTTTGTCAGCGCAATGAAATCTGCCTCTCTTGAACTTGGAGCCGAAGAATTACTCCACGACCGATCCGGTTTTTACGCCGGGTTTTACGGAACGGAAAACATCCTCAATCGCAGGAACGATATTGATGCGATATATTATCAGGACGACAGTATGGCTATCGGTGGAATTTTTTATTGCCAGTCAATCGGAATGAAGGTTCCCGGCGATATTGGTATTGCCGGTTGGGGGAGTATTGAAGCGGCATCGGTGTTACCACAAAGGCTCACAACCACAGTCGTGAGCTCACAGGCGATCGGAAAGACAGCAGCAGACGCCCTTATTGCAAGGGTCCGCGGCGAGCCGGTGGAGGACATCATTATCACCCCGACGCGCCTGGCTCCAGGCAATACAATCTAGGCCATAGGTTACAATTTCGGAGATTAATACAAGCTTAGACCACCTGCGTCGGCAGCGGTTCTCCCGCAAAATATGCGGCAAGGTTTGCTCGCTGCAATTTACCCATTGTCTGGCGGGTTTCAAAAGTGCCCGATGACTGATGCGGCTGCAGGAGAACATTGTTCAACTGCATGAAACGCGGATCTATATACGGCTCGTTCAAATAAACGTCCAGTGCGGCACCGCCCAAAGCACCGCTTTCAAGCGCATCCAGCAAAGCGCCTTCATCAACAGTGGTACCGCGCGACACATTGATAAAAAGTCCATTCGGCCCCAGAGCTTCTATTGCCTGCCGGGTTACAATACCTTTCGTAGCCGGTCCGCCAGTCAGTGTGACGAACAGAATATCAACCGCGCCAGCCAAGTCCGCTATATCATCATGATAATGCCAGCTTACATGATTTTTTGGAGATCGTGCATAGTAGTGAATTTCCATGTTAAACGCGATTAGGCGCCTTGCCACGGCTTCTCCAATTCTGCCGAGTCCTGCAATTCCAACCCGCTTGCCTGTGACTTTGCGCTGCAAGCCGAAATCGCCTTTTCTCCCCCAATTTCCGCTGCTCACCCATTCATGAGCGCCTGTGATATTGCGCATTTTCGCAATCATCATACCTACAGCAAGATCAGCAACATCATCGGTCAAAACATCAGGTGTATTGGATACCTTGATTGAGCGGATCTTGGCATGGGCAACATCAATTGTGTCGTAGCCGACACCCAGATTTGCGATCATGCCGAGGTTGGGGAACGCATCCATTTTCGCGCAGCCAAGGAAACTGTGGCCACGAAATGCTATGGCTTCAATCTTTTCGCGCGTTGCAAGGGGGATGGCAAACGGATCATCATCGGGAGCCATGAAATGGGCCTCATAGCTTGTCTCCATGGGTATTCGGTCCCAGTCGTCATAAGTTCCGATAATCAGAATGTTCTTTTTTGACATTTGCATTTTCCGCTTGAGGGTCCTGAATCTGTTGATACAGCCACCTATTGGAGCAAGCTGTGTTCAGTCAAGTAATCCGTTTGACTTTTCGGCGTGGCTTCTTACGAATATGCCATCTGTTCAATTCAACGATGTGAGTGATCCGCCTTGTCCTTTTTTGAATCCTGTGATCCGGTTTTTTCAACCTATGTTCTGGGCAATGCGCCGGTAAAGCAATTAGCCACCGGTTTTGACTGGGTCGAAGGCCCTGTTTGGTTCGGCGATGCCAATTGTCTGTTGTTTTCCGACATCCCTAATAACCGCATCATGCGCTGGACACCGGGAGAAGGAATTTCCACTTATCGTCATCCGTCAAATTTTGCCAACGGCCATACAAGAGACAGGCAGGGCAGGTTGATATCCTGTGAACATGGCTCGCGCAGTGTAACAAGGACCGAGCACGATGGCACGGTGACGGTAATTGCAGATGGCTACGATGGCAAAAAGCTGAATTCGCCAAATGATGTGGTCGTAAAGTCAGATGGAACAATTTGGTTCACCGATCCGCATTATGGAATTATGACCAACTATGAGGGTTACAAGGCAGAACAGGAATTGCCGTGCAATGTATATTGCGTTGATCCCGAGACCTTGAAAGTAGAAGCGAAGATAACCGGCATGAATTGCCCCAACGGCCTGGCTTTTTCTCCGGATGAGACGACCCTTTACGTCGCGGACACCGGGAGGATTTTTTCAAAGGACTCCCAGCATATTTTAGCCTTTGACATTGTTGGTCAAAATCCGAAACGCAAGGAGGGTATTTTCCACAAGGTCGAACCCGGTTGCAGCGACGGCTTTCGCATTGACAGCGATGGCAACATCTGGACCTCGGCAGGCGATGGCGTTCATTGCATCAATCCTGAAGGCAAATTGCTCGGTAAAATACTTGTTCCCGAACTCGTCTCCAATGTCTGTTTTGGTGGCAGGGCTAAGCAGACTTTGTTTATCACTGCAACAACCAGCCTCTATTGCGTAACCTTGAACCGTCAGGGTATTCAAAAACCGTAGGGCAGGCATTCTTGAGCGCAAGGAAGCCGGTTTATTGCCTGCAGCAAACTGATTTGTTTACGCCGGTATTTTTTTACTGATAAACGTGCACAACGATTTGAATTGCCTTTCCGCAGGATCAACCAGTACAGGATGAAAAACGTGTCTGACAGAAAAACAGCAATCATAACAGGTTCAACCAGCGGAATAGGCCTGGGCGTTGCAAGAGCCCTAGCAGCAACTGGAACGAACATTGTTCTCAATGGAATTGAAAAGCCTGAAGATGCCGAGCCGATCCGTGCGGCAATTGAAAAAGAGTTCGGCGTCAAGGCAATTTACAACAATGCAAACATGATGAACCCGGGCGGCGCAACAGAACTGTTTGATGCTGCGGTTGATGCCTTTGGCAGGGTCGATGTTTTGGTCAACAATGCCGGCATCCAGTTTGTATCGCCGGTCGAGGATTTCCCTGATGAAAAATGGCAGGCGATCATCAACCTCAATCTCTCCGCAGCGTTTTACGCGACAAAGAAGGTTGTGCCAGGTATGAAAGCGCGCAAATGGGGAAGAATTATCAACATTGCATCGGCGCATGGTTTGGTGGCTTCGCCGTTCAAATCCGCATATGTTGCGGCCAAGCATGGCATTGTCGGTTTTACAAAGTCTGTGGCACTGGAAACAGCTCAACACGGCATTACGGTCAATGCCATTTGCCCGGGTTATGTGCTGACACCTCTAGTTGCGGCCCAGATCCCCGATACGATGAAGGCGAGGGGACTTACCGAAGAAGAGGTCAAGCGGGATGTGCTGCTTGCTGCCCAGCCAACCAAACAATTTGTAACCATTGAACAGGTGGCCGCATTGGCGGTTTATCTTTGTTCTGACAACGCGTCTTCGATTACAGGATCATCCCAGTCCATAGATGGCGGATGGGTAGCCCAATAGGCGATTTGGCAGGATTTGTGCCCGTGCGATCGAATGGATTTTGAAAGAATGTGCAATTGGCCAGGTTGACGCTAGCAACCATGATGACCATGTAGGGTTCAGGCCGGGGTTTGGACAATTGCAGAAATGAATTTGGAGTGAAGTAAGTGAGCAAGTTGGAAATATATCAGTTCCCCTATCTGTCAGACAATTATGGCGTATTCCTCCACGACGCACAGACAGGCGAGACTGCGGCTATAGATTGCGGCGATGCAGGCGCTTATGAAAAGGCGATGATGGATACATGTTGGAAACTGACCGAAATCTGGGTAACCCATCACCATCCGGATCACACTGACGGCATAATGACTGTCAAGCAACTGACCGGAGCAAGGGTCCGAGGGCCCAAAGAAAACTCCAAACCGATTTCAGGACTCGACGAACATTATTGGGACGGCGACAGTTTCACTTTTGCCGGTCACAAGGTAGACGTCATATCAACACCGGGTCACACGACCGACATGATAAATTTTTACATTGCGGACGAGAGCGTGGTCTTTACCGGTGACACGCTTTTTACCCTTGGTTGCGGCCGTTTGTTCGAAGGAAGTGCGGCGCTGATGTGGGAGGGAATGCAAAAATTGATGAAGTTGCCTTTCGATACCACAGTTTACGGAAGCCACGAATACACGCTTGCGAATGCTAGGTTTGCGGTCTCTGTTGATCCAGACAATCAGGAACTGCTGGCGAAGAAAGTGGCGTATGAAGCGCTGCGCGCAGAAGGAAAGCCGACTGTTCCAACCGTGCTGGAAACCGAATTTGCGACGAATCCATTTTTACGCCCCCACGATCCTTCCATCCGCAAACATCTTGGTATGGAGTCGGCAAGCGACAGCGAAGTATTTGCCGAAATCCGCAAGCGCAAGGACAATTTTTGATCGGTATTCCGGTTTCGTCCAAACGATCGGATCATTTCATGTGGCGCAGGATCAGTATCCATAGGATCAATTCCAAACCGCAGGCAATCTATCTCGACATTTTGCCTTGCGGATTGTGCCTAAAAGCATTATGTCGCAACGCGAATGGCCAAGGGGTTAATGGCACCCTCTTTGGAGGCCTTTTCATTGCACTTGTTTAGCTTTGAAATCACCGCCAAATATCGACTAGAACAGGAATACCAAAATGGCAAAATCGAAATTTGAACGCAACAAACCGCATATCAACATTGGCACGATTGGCCACGTTGACCATGGCAAGACGACGCTGACGGCGGCGATCACCCGTTATTTTGGGGAGTTCCGCGCGTATGACCAGATTG
>JBGSTD010000037.1:0-31293 GCA_041736675.1 Salaquimonas sp. | reverse complement strand
CGGTCACCAAAGTCGCGGCGCGGGCCACGGTCGGGACGGTCGCCGCGGTCCGGGCGGTCACCGCGGTCATCACGGTCGCTCTTTTTCAGCATCGCAGACGGGCCTTCTTCCAGCGCGTCAACGCGGATGGTCATGTAGCGAAGCACGTCTTCATGAATGCGCATCTGGCGTTCCATTTCAGCAAGGGCTGCGGAAGGGCCGTCAATATTCATGAAAATGTAGTGGGCTTTGCGGTTTTTGTTGATTTTGTAGGCTGCGGTGCGAAGACCCCAGTTTTCTACCTTGGCAACCTTGGCGCCATTGGCCTCAAGGACACCTTTGAAGTGCTCGGTAAGCGCTTCGGCCTGCTGCGTGGAAATATCCTGGCGCGCAAGAAACGTGTGTTCGTAAAGGGACATAAGTCCTTCCTTTCTCTCATGTTTTGAGCGCCGGGCCGGATAATCTGTTGGGATAATCAGGTGTTCATGGCACTCGTTGATCAGTTTTCCCGCGCGAAGCCTCCAAACCGCATTTCGAACGGTGAAACCACCGGAGAAAGGCGCCTGGGAACGGTTGAGAGCAGAGACAAGGGAAGAAGGTGCCCATGTGGCACCAAACGCTGCGTTGATCGTGATGTGACCCGTTCACTGGCCACTGACCATTGGGCAGCCTTCCTTTCAGCCTCCGGCGAAAAGCCTGAAACTCGAACAAGCGGGGTTATACAGGGAAAGGGGCGGAATGCAAGGGGGGTTTGGTGTTGATTACAGACGCGGGCGGCTTCGCCCCCCTTGAGGGGGAGAATGAAGTTTCCCGGGTTTGGTGGATCTTTTGCCTAGAGCCTGGGCGAGGGAGGTCTCACAAGCCTATCCCGTCATTCCTGTGCTTGTCACAGGAATCCATACCGTTAAGTTATCGGTATGAAAAAGATTGGTTATGTTTATATTCTGGCAACTCGCAAAGGCGGCACCTTGTATGTGGGTGTGACCAGCAACCTTGCGCGCAGAATTGAAGAACACCGAAGCGGCGATGGTTCGCTGTTTATGGCGAAATATGCTGTCGCGCGACTGGTCTGGTTTGAACAATTTGAACTCATCACCCAAGCAATCATGCGCGAAAAGACAATCAAAAAGTGGCCGCGCCAATGGAAAATAAACCTGATCGAGGAGACCAATCCCCATTGGCAGGATATTCGCTCAAGGCTTACTTGAGAGTCGTACAACACGATAATTTAACGGTATGGACCCCTGTGACACGCACAGGGGTGACGGGTGGAGGGATACGCGATTCAACCCCGGCCCCAATCAAACAAAACAATAACCGCAAAAAATCTTATCCCCGTCCACAATTTCTCCCCCATGATCTCATCACTGTTTTCATGCAAGCGCCGGGTTTGGCTCTCATCGTTTACGTTGTAAACGATTGCCGCCCTTCGGCTTCGCTTCGCTTGCCTTGGATATCGCCGTCGGATTTGGGGAAGGCGCTCTCGACATTTGCCCAAAAAGAATGGGCAAAGTGTCTGCCGCCTGCGACGGCGCTTCGCTTGTCTTGAGCAGCGGAGCGGTATGCCGAGAGGGTTCAATTCCCAGGGGGTATACCTGAAGGCCGGGCTGGACGGTGTACTGAAGAGCCTCCCGAAACAAAAAATCTTCGCGCAGGGCAGCTTCGGGCTGTACACATGCCCAGGAAAAAGGCGGAAGCTGTCCTGTGGTTTGCATAAGCAGAAAATTGCGCAGCAATTTTCGCGAAAAAGGAGAAATCGCACGTTGACCGAGCGTTTAGCGAGGGAAGCGCAAGATTTCGACCCAACAAAAGCGGCAATCATCTTTTCACACAGTGAAAAGTGATGAGAGCGCATCTGCTGATTCTCATAACACTGGTGGATTCCGCCGAGTGAACGGATTGGCATGTTTTCTGCTTTTACTGTTCGCAACCCCCCTCTGTCACTTCGTGACATCTCCCCCCAAGGGTGGAGATTGAAAAACGCATCATTTCGACACATCGCATCTCCACCCCCCTTTGTTTTAGGTGGGGGAGATGTCCGATAGGACAGAGGGGGGTAATCCCGAGGATGACAAACTGATACATCAACGCTCTGGGTCCTCGGCTCGGAGGCCGAGGATGACGACGAAGGGAATGTTCTTGCCCTCTAGTCGGCGCTTCGCTTGTCTTGGTCAAGCCCGAGGATGACGACGTGAAGGTTTTGCCTACCCGACTTTACTGCGCCCATAAGCCCAGTTGCCTCACACCCCCGGCTTGCAACCGCCGCATTTCCGATTTATCGAGAAACCCATGAAACACCGCTTCCTTATCGTGCTTGCCCTTCTGACCGGATGCCAGTCGTCGGAGGCGCTGACCCAGTCGGCGACTTCGACAGCAACGGCCACAGCAACAACTGCAGCAAGGGCCACTTCTGCCTCCGGCGCACTAGCATCGGGTCCGCTCGCCCCGTTCAAGGACAATTTGTTTGCCTATCGCAAACCGCTCGATGTGCGCGATGGCGGCAATTATCTGGTCGTTCCCTATGACGAAAAGCGCGATATCGACAAGCGCGACGAGATCGCGGTGCGCAAGGTCAAAAGCCAATATATCAGGCGGCTGCCAAAGTCGCAGACCCGCGATTTCACTTATATGTCGGGCGCAAGGCAACTCGCCGTTTATGGCGCGGGCAAAACGGAGGGCGGCGCAAGGTTCTCGGTGATTTACCTGCATGGCAAGGATGGCACCCGCGAATGGGGCTTTTCCGACGAACAGTTTGGCGGCAATTACAACCGACTGAAAAACCTCGCGGCCGCAAATGGCGGTGCCTATTACAGCCCCGATTTTACCGATTTCGAGGCGGCAGGTGTGGAGGATATTGCCGCATTGATCAGCGAGGTTTCAGCCGGCGGTGGCGGGCGGATCATACTTGCCTGCGGCTCCATGGGAACGCAGATATGCTGGCGACTGGCAGCCCGCAGCGATACCCGCAGCCGGATTTCGGGTCTCGTTGCGCTCAGCGGATTTCCCGACAATGATTTCCTGCGTGCGGCCTATTCGGGCTCGTCAAGGCAGGTGCCACTTTATATCGCCCACGGTTCGCGCGACCCGGTTTATGATCTTGCCCAGATGGATGATTTTTACAACGCGCTGGCGGCCGCAAACCAACCCGTCCGCATGGCCGTATTTGAAAGCGGAAATCACGGCACGCCGATCCGCATGATCGACTGGCGAGCGGCCCTCAACTGGATCCTGACACAGTAGATTTTTGATCGGGTCGCCGGAATGGTCCCGGGGTGCTTTGCCTTTACGCCACCTTGCGCACGATCGCCGGTTCAACATTGCCCGTGATCGCCCGGCTCCAGGTCAGCAGGGATTGGATCGAGGCGGTGGACCACATGCCGCAACTGATTTCGAGGCCGTTTTCGTCAGTCTTGGTGGAAATGATTTCGGCTTTGGGGCCGTAGGCTCCGGACATGTTGAAGAAATAATGTTCACACACGGCAATTACATGCGATATTCCGTTGGCATTGCCAAAATCGGCAACGGCCATGGAAAGCATCAAGGTAGAGCGGTTGAGCAGGTTGGATTTTCGCGAACTGATTTCCTCGTCGACACAAAAGCGGGTCGCTTCCCAGATGTTGGGCGAGCGAAAATCATCCTTGTGGGGCAACATGTCTGCCCAGACGGTGTGAAGCAGCGTCGGCCCGGTCGACGGCATCAGCCTGACACCGCCGGCAACATTGCCGCTGTCAGGGTCAAGACAGAGAATGTAGACGTTGAATAGCGAATCGAAGCGGTCAATTTCCAGCCCGTCCGCGCGGGCTGCAACCCAACCGAGCTTGTCGCAGAATACCCGCTTTCTCAATTGATAGTATTGCAGAATTTCCTTGTTGTACTCGTGTCGAAGTCCGGGAGTGATGTACAATATCATTTTTGGCGCCCTTTAAGCCGCTTCGCCGGTGAGGGCAGCGGGGTTGAAACGCCTTGAGTTTGTGCAACTAATGGATTTTCAGACAATCACTCAAAAGCAACCCATGATTTTTGGGTGATTGATTTGCAGGTATTGATTGTACTAGACTGCCTTCTTCAAATTGATGATTCCCGCCACGATTGCTCTTGCAACTGCTGCTGAGCGGCTAGGGGATCCAAGTTTGTGTTTGGCACTTTGCAGATGGCCGTTGACGGTCCATTTCCCGATGTTCAGCAAAGCGCTGATCTGGTCATCCGTCTTTCCCATTGCCACCCAATAAAGACAGTCGCTTTCGCGCGGGGTGATTTTGTAGTTCTTGGCAGTATGGGAAAGGAACAATTGTTGGTAACGCCTGGCAATCCGGTCAGCCTGAAATCGAAGAAGTTCCAGCAAATCGGGTTTTTGGCGGTTCCAGTTGGCATCTTCGCTGTCGAATGTTGCAGACAGGGCGCAATACAAATCCCGCTCGATATTGTGAACAACAGTTATTGCATTGCGACCTAGGCCATGACTGGCGAAAGCATTTAATATCTTCAGTTCGGCTTCAGACAGATACAGCTTTGTCCAGTCGATTGCCGTGGCAGTTCGAAAGTCAACCCTCAACAGCGGGTCCGTGTCAGAGTAGAATTGCGTCACGTAGTGCGAAATCCAACTGAGGGGATAGGTGATGAAATGGACCGATTCGCAGTCCATTCGATTATAGTTGTGAAAACTTGCGTTGATGTATCTGGCCCCGGTGCTGTCCCTGATTTTCAACAATTCCTTGCGGAAGGTCTCGCTGCTCGGATTGTCAGTGTGGTTGGGCATAAAGTCCGGAAAGACTTTTATATTAAACAACTTGCACCTCTTGCTAGTTCTGAATGTTTTTTGAAAAGTTGTTTCTAGTCAAAAGCCCCCATCGACATGGTCGATCTGATTCGTGAAACGAAGTGTTCCATGATGGGAGACATGGCAGGCATCTGGTGATTGTCGAGAAAACTGTAGCAGTCGTTTCCCGCAAGGATCAGATGATCCAGAATGGTGATCCCCAGCCCTTCGGCCAGCATTGCCAGTTGACGGGTCATGGCCAGATCCGCATTGCTTGGAGACGCTTTGCCAAAAGGGTGGTTGTGAGCGAGGATTATGTAGCTTGCAGAGTGTTGTATCGCGTGGCGTAACAGCTCCCGTGGATAAACCGTCACATGATCAAGCGTCCCCGATTGCAGGCATTCGTGGTGCAACAGCTCGAAGCACTTGTTGAGAAAGAAGCCGTGAAACTCCTCCTTTTGCGATCCCGCCAGTTCGATGGTGCAAAATTCGATTAGCCTGCCATAACCGTCAATCACCGGGCGCCTGTAAATATCCGCCTTTAGTAGGGCAGACATGATTTGGCGTAGTTGGATGAGTTCAAGCGCAATGCTTGTCGAAATTCCCTCTACCGATAGCAGTTCCGCCAAATTTGCTTTGATTACATCAGCCAAATGCTTGAATTTTTGCAGCAAACGGTCAGCAAGTTGCCTTGCTTTGAAGTTGGTGAGATGCCGGTTCAGAATGATGAACAGCAAACCGCGTTCATCCAGATTAGCCCCGTTGGCCAAAGCTATCTTGAGGTTGCCGGTATTGAAGCTTGGATTTTGTCCAAAGTGGTCCGGAAATGCCATAAAGTCCCCCTCTATCTGGCGTATTTGATCTTTTCAATTTATGTGGGTTTTCAGGAACATTCCAATTGTCCTGCACTGCGAAACTAGCAGCAAGACATACAATAGTAAGCCCCAACAAATTGGGAATCCCTCCAATTAGTTGGATATATTTGGGGTATGTCGCTTGGTAAATGACCATAATACTTGACAGAAATGGGCAAACTGACCAGTACCAATGCTTCAGATTGGGATTCACAGCCATGCCGCATCAAATTTGCGGTTGCCTGTCAGATCCTTGGTTCAAAATTTTCATTGCGGGAAATTCCAATGGCAACAGCGTTTACATTTCCAGGACAGGGCAGCCAGCAGGTCGGCATGGGTAGGGCGCTGGCGGAGGCTTTTCCATCAGCAAGGGCAGTCTTTCAGGAAGTTGACGATGCACTGGGAGAAAAGCTGTCGGCGATCATCTTCGAGGGACCTGAAGAAACCCTGACCCTGACTGCAAACGCACAGCCAGCCTTGATGGCAGTGTCGATTGCAGCAATGCGGGCGATGGAGTCGGTGGGCCTGGAATTGGGCAATGCAGCAAAGTTTGTTGCCGGGCATTCCCTTGGCGAATATTCGGCCCTTTGTGCTGCCGGCAGCATTTCATTGGCTGATACAGCAAGATTGTTGCGCATTCGCGGCAATGCCATGCAGGCAGCAGTTCCGGTTGGAGTGGGCGCGATGGCTGCAATCATTGGCCTTGAACAAAGCGATGTTGAGGCCATTTGCGACGCTGCACGTGGGTCCGGTACATGCCAGATTGCCAATGACAATGGGGGTGGCCAATTGGTAATTTCAGGCTCTAAAGCCGAAGTTGAAGCGGCTGCAGAGGCGGCCAAGGCAAAAGGTGCCAAAAGGGCATTGATTTTGCCTGTCTCCGCCCCTTTCCATTCTGCAATGATGGCGCCAGCCGCAGACGCGATGCGCGAGGCGCTGGCAAATGTGGAAGTCAAAGCGCCGGTTGTGCCATTGATTGCCAATGTGTTGGCGGCCCCTATCAGCGATCCACAGGAGGTTCGTAATCGCCTTGTTGAACAGGTTACCGGTCAGGTACGCTGGGCTGAAACCATTACCTGGCTGGGTCAAAATGGCATTGACTCACTGGTTGAAGTAGGGTCCGGCAAGGTATTGAGTGGTTTGGCAAAACGGATCAACCGTGAATTGACCACCAAATCAATCGGAAACCCCGATGAAATCGCCGCTTTTTTCAATCCGTCCGTTTGACCTGACAACCCATTCAGACCCATTCAGGCAAACCCATTCAGGAGATATTAGATGTTCGATTTGACCGGAAAAAAAGCCCTGGTAACAGGTTCGAGCGGCGGCATAGGTGAAGCCATAGCGCGCGCCATGCATGCCCGCGGTGCCATAGTCGGCCTGCATGGAACAAGAGAAGAGAAACTGAACGAACTCGCAGGTGAACTTGGTGAGCGTGTCTTTGTGTTTCCTGCAAATCTTTCTGATCTTGATGCGGTCGATGCACTGGGAAAATCTGCGGAGGAAAAACTCGAGGGCATAGACATACTGGTGAACAATGCCGGTATCACACGCGACGGTCTGTTGGCCCGAATGTCGGACGCCGATTGGGATGATGTGATCAGAGTCAATTTGACAGCACTCTTCCGCCTCACCAGAGCCATTGCCTATCCAATGATGCGGCGCAAAGCCGGGCGCATTATCAATATCACTTCGATTGTTGGTGTCACAGGCAATCCAGGTCAGGCCAATTATTGCGCATCAAAGGCTGGTGTCATTGGCTTCACCAAATCGCTGGCTCAGGAAATTGCCAGTCGCAATGTAACAGTCAACTGCATTGCCCCCGGTTTCATAGCTTCCGCCATGACCGACAAGTTGAATGACAAGCAAAAAGAAGCCATCATGGGTGCCATTCCCATGAAGAAAATGGGCGCAGGCGAGGACATTGCTGCTGCAGCCATCTATCTTGCCAGCGATGGGGGAAAATATGTGACGGGCCAGACCCTGCATGTAAACGGCGGAATGGCAATGATTTAAGGGATCGGCAAAGGCTGTTTGCGAAATTTGGATAACGACCGGTAAATCTGGCGTTGCTAACAATATATTGCAGTTTTCAAAGCTTTTAGCCCTGTTGAAAACCTTGGTATCCGGCTGTTTTATGGACAGGAAAGGTAATGCATACAGTTTTTCGCTTTTAAGCGTTGTTTTTCTGTGGTACGCGGCTGGCAAATGGAAAGAGTTGATCAGCAAAAAGAATACTGTTGATTGATTTCGCTTGAACTCGGCGTAAATGCCAATTAACTAGTCACAAACCACTTAAGTAAGGATTGCCAAATGAGCGACGTCGCTGAACGTATCAAAAAAATCGTGATTGAGCATTTGGATGCAGATGCTTCCAAAGTAACTGAATCTGCCAGCTTCATCGATGATCTGGGCGCCGACTCGCTCGATAACGTTGAACTCGTTATGGCTTTCGAAGAAGAATTCGGCGTGGAAATCCCCGATGATGCAGCAGTAACCATCCAGACGGTTGGCGATGCGGTTAAATTCGTGGAAAAAGCGACTGCCTAATTTAAAGTTCGGTTTATTGTTTTCCGGCTTATGGTAATCATTTCAGGCGGCCTTTGGGTCGCCTGTTTTGTTTTGACCCTTGTTTATTGAAAATGTGGATTCGGAAAGTCACGATATGAGAAGAGTAGTTGTAACGGGCCTGGGCATGGTCAGTCCGCTGGGATGCGGTGTTGAAGTGACTTGGAACAACATACTTGCAGGCAAAAATGCTGCAGCCCGTGTCACCAACTTTGAGGTTGAAGACATTGCAGCCAAGATCGCATGCCAAATTCCCCGTGGTGATGGAACCAATGGCACTTTCAATCCCGACGACTGGATGGAACCCAAGGAACAGCGCAAGGTAGATGATTTCATCATTTACGCTGTTGCCGCCGCTGATCAGGCCTTGAAAGATGCCGACTGGCACCCGCAAACCGATGAAGAGCAGTATCGCACCGGTACATTGATCGGTTCAGGTATTGGCGGCCTTCAGGGAATAGCTGAAACAGCTCTTGTGCTCCATGAACGCGGGCCAAGAAGGGTCAGCCCTTTCTTCATTCCAGGCCGCTTGATCAACCTTGCCTCCGGCCAGGTTTCCATAAAGCACAAATTGAAAGGGCCAAACCATTCGGTGGTAACAGCCTGTTCAACAGGAGCGCATGCGATTGGCGATGCGGCACGCATTATTGCTCTCGATGACGCCGACGTCATGGTGGCCGGCGGTACGGAAAGTCCGGTCTGCCGCATATCGCTGGCAGGATTTGCCGCCTGCAAAGCGCTTTCAACCGACTATAATGATGATCCCCAGCGTGCCTCGCGCCCCTATGACAAGGACCGCGACGGTTTTGTCATGGGTGAGGGTGCAAGCATTGTAGTGCTGGAAGAATACGAGCATGCAAAGGCCCGAGGCGCCAGAATATATGCTGAGATCGTCGGATACGGCATGTCGGGTGATGCCTATCATATCACAGCACCATCTGAGGATGGCGATGGTGCATACCGCTGCATGAGCGCTGCGCTGAAGCGTTCCGGTTTGCAGGCCGGCGACATTGATTACATAAATGCCCACGGCACCTCGACCATGGCTGACACAATCGAACTGGGTGCAGCAGAAAAACTGATGGGCAATGCGGCCGCCAATGTTTCGATGTCATCCACCAAGTCGGCGATCGGTCACCTGCTTGGAGCAGCGGGATCTGTTGAGGCAATATTCTCGATATTGGCAATCCGAGACCAGATTGCTCCCCCGACACTGAATCTCGACAATCCCGAGCGCGAAACAGCGATAGATCTGGTCCCGCATTCTCCGAGAAAGCGCCCGATCAGGGTGGCATTGTCAAACTCATTCGGTTTTGGTGGCACAAATGCATCCCTTATCATGAAGGCCATGGAAGATTAGATTTTGTTGCGACATCGCGACAGGAACGAAAACGAAAATAAAGGTTTAACGGATCACATTTTTGACCAATAAATGTATCAACGAATAGAAACCAATCTGCCCGAAAGTTGATAGCGGAGAAATTTTGTGAGCGATAACAATCAGGATAACCGGTCAGACAATTTATCTGACGGAACCGGTTTTCAGCAGTCGCGTATCCCGGATGCGCAACAGGCCTTTGGCAGACGTGCGGACGTCCCGCTTTCGGGAGATACTTTCGGATCTCCCGCGCGCTCTCCGCAGGAAATTCTGCAGCCACGGGAAGTTCCCTTGCCGCCCAAAAGGTCCAAACAGGCGCGCAACAAGCTGGTTGTTTTTCTGAATTTCTGTCTGAGCACGCTGGTACTTCTGGCATTTGCTTTGGGAGCAGGGTTTTACTTCGGCAAGCTCAAATTCGAAGAGCCAGGCCCGCTTCTCGCAGCAAAGACCATAACCATCGAAGAAGGCTCCGGCCTCTCGCAAATCGCCCAGAAACTTGAAGCAAGTGGAATTATTTCAGGCGAATTGATCTTTCGGCAAGGGGTAAAAGCCACCGGCAATGATTCGTCATTGAAAGCCGGGGAATATGCTTTCAAACCAGGAATGAGCATGCGCGATGTCATGCAGACCATCGTTTCGGGAAAAGGCATAATTCACAAGGTCACGATTCCTGAAGGTCTGACCAGTTTCCAGATCATGCAGCGGGTCGCCCAACATGAGGTTCTGGAGGGAGAAATGCCCGATACGGTTCCTGTTGAAGGTTCCATTCTGCCAGATACCTATCCGTTCCAGCGCGGTACAACCCGCAAGGAAATGGTTGAACAGATGCGCAAGTTGCAAGAGCGCTATCTTGCGGAAATCTGGGCAAAAAGAATTCCCGACCTGCCTTTGAAATCACCGGAAGAAATGGTGACACTGGCATCCATCGTTGAAAAGGAAACAGGCAAGGCTGACGAACGTCCGAGGGTTGCCAGTGTTTTCATCAACCGTTTGAACAAGGGAATGCGGCTGCAATCTGATCCGACCATTGTCTACGGAATATTCGGTGGGCAGGGAAAACCCAAGGATCGTCCAATTTACCGCTCAGATCTTGAGAACGACAATCCCTATAACACTTACAAGATCAACGGACTGCCGCCAACACCCATCGCAAATCCGGGTAGGGCCGCTCTTGAAGCTGTCGCCAATCCATCGCGGACAAACGATTTGTATTTTGTTGCAGATGGTACCGGCGGCCATGTATTCGCAGAAACACTTGCCGAACATGAGGCAAATGTGAAACGTTGGCGCGCAATCGAAAAGCGGTTGCAGGAAGAGGCAGCCGCTGCTGCCAAAGCTGCGGCGGAGACAACTGCGCCTGCCGGGGCAACGGCCCAATAGCTCAAGGGCACACACACAAGGCACTAAATGGGCACCGCTCGACAGAGGGTGTCGGGGACAAGAATATGCTTCAAAGCATGACTGGTTTTTCCCGCGTTGAAGGGGGAGATGCAACTGCAAAATGGGTTTGGGAACTTCGTTCGGTCAATGGCAAGACGCTGGATATGCGTTTCAAGATGCCGGCGGGATTTGAACATCTCGAGCCGGCATTTCGCGAAACTGTAGCCGGTTCAGTCAAACGCGGAAACATTCAGATTAGCCTGCAACTGGATGCCGAGGGTTCAAACGCAGTGCCGGTCCTGAATGAAGCGGCGTTTGATGCAGCAATAGCGATGGTAAAGTCAGCGTCCGAGCGCTCCGGCCTGGCAATGCCCGGTCTGGAGACAATCTTCGCTATCAAGGGCGTTATGGAGATCAGTGTGGCGGAAAAGGACAAGGTCGCTACTGATCTGCGTAATTTGTCAATTGTTGATAGTTTGAAGTCTGCCGCCAAGGCATTGGCCGTCGCCCGCAGGAGCGAAGGCGCAGCCATCGCACAGGTGCTGATTGAGCAGATTGCCCAAATTGAACGGTTGACGCAGGCAATCAAGGCTGATCCCTCGCGTTCGGCTGAAAGTATTCGCGCAAAGCTTCAGGAGCAGCTTGCAAGATTGACCGATGGTAACCAGGGCCTTGATTCACTCAGGTTGCATCAGGAGGCAGCCATCCTTGCAACAAAAGCGGATCTGCAGGAAGAGATTGACCGGCTGGAAGCACATTGTGTATCCGCCAGGCAGCTTTTGAAGGAGGGAGATGCGGTTGGCCGCAAACTGGATTTCCTTTCACAGGAATTTAACCGCGAGTGCAATACAATCTGCTCAAAATCGAATGCTGCATCGGTTACCCATGCGGGGCTTGAAATGAAAGTGATAATTGATCAGTTTCGTGAGCAGATTCAGAACATCCAATAGATTCGCAACTCATTCAGAAAAGTCCTCCATGCCAGCAACCTCAATCAATGATCAGATCGAACGGCGTGGCGTCATGCTGGTGCTGTCCTCGCCATCAGGGGCTGGCAAATCAACAATAGCCAGAAACATGCTGGAAGAGTTTCCTGATCTGACGCTTTCAGTCTCGGTGACAACCAGAGCAAAACGCGGCAGTGAAATCGAAGGCAAGCACTACAAATTTATCTCCGTAAAAGAGTTCGAGCGCCTGGCTGAATCCGATGCCTTGCTCGAACATGCTTCCGTACATGGCAATTTTTATGGAACACCGCGTGATCCCGCCGAAAAAACCATGCGTGAGGGCCGCGACATGCTGTTCGATATTGACTGGCAGGGTGGCAAGCAGTTGATGGAAAAAGCCCGCGCGGATATCGTCAGCATTTTCATCCTTCCCCCTTCAATGGAAGAACTGAAACGCCGCTTGGTGCGCCGAGCTGAAGATTCCCCAGAAGTGATAGAAAAGCGCCTGGCCAATGCCCTTGAGGAAATACCCCATTGGAACGAATACGACTATGTGGTGATAAACGATGATCTCGACAAGGCATTTCAACAGGTGAAATCCATCCTTGTGGCAGAAAGATTGCGTCGAGACCGGCGGCACGGCCTATATGAGTTTACCACCGAATTGGTTGGTTCGTAATTTTGCCAGTCAGATCAGGTTTGCCAGCCTGACGAACTCTTCAACACTCAGATTTTCAGCCCGCCGTTCGCCATCAATACCGGCTTTGTCCAGAAGCTCGGAGCCGCCGAGCGATTTGAGCGAGGCGCGCAGCATTTTACGCCGTTGGCCAAAGGCCGCCTGCGTGACTTTTTCAAGATTGCGGGCAACACAGGCCAAGGGATTGATAATCGGCTCGAACACCACCACGGACGAAGTTACTTTGGGTGGAGGCGTAAATGCCTTCGGCCCCACATCAAAGGCGATGTGCGGCCTTGTGCGCCATTGGGAAAGAATGGCAAGCCGACCATAGGCCTTGTCGCCCGGTTCGGCACAAATCCGCTCCGCCACCTCTTTTTGGAACATCAGCGTCATGGAAGTGAACCAGCTTGGCCACGGCTCTGAAAGCAGCCACCCGGTCAAAAGCGGTGTTGCAACATTATAGGGAAGATTGGCGATAATCCGGCAAGGCCGTTCAAGCAGCGGTGCATAGTGAACCGTAAGCGCATCGCCTTCGATGACATGCAGTTTACCGGGATAGTGATCGGAAATCTCCCGAAGGGCAGGCAGGCAGCGGGCGTCGCGCTCGACAGCAATGACCCTATCAGCCCCTTCTGCCAAAATTGCCCGCGTAAGTCCGCCGGGGCCGGGGCCAATTTCAACCACATCAAACCCTTTGAGCGGTCCGGCCTGGCGCGCGATTTTGGCGGTAAGATTTAGATCGAGAAGAAAGTTCTGACCAAGCGCCTTCTTGGCCATGAGTTCGTGGCGAACAAGTACATCTCGCAGTGGCGGGAGGTCGTCAATTTGTCCACTCATGAATGCGGGCTTTGATGAATGTTTTCGAGTTCCATTTTTGCCATTTGCCCGGCCATTTTTATGGCAGCAATCATGCTCGATGGGCTGGCAAGGTTTTTTCCGGCTATATTTAGCGCCGTACCATGATCGGGTGATGTACGGATAAAGGGCAGGCCAAGCGTGACATTTACAGCGTCATCAAAAGCAAGGGTTTTGGCTGGGATAAGCGCCTGATCATGATACATGCATAACGCGACATCGTAGGTTCGCCGAGCAGCGGCGTGGAACATCGTGTCGGCGGGCAGGGGACCAAAGGCGGAAATTCCCAAATCGCGCAATTTTTCAACTGCCGGGGCAACAATCTGCTGATCCTCCTTCCCCATACTGCCACCTTCACCTGCATGGGGATTGAGCCCGCTAACAGCAATGCGCGGATCATTGATCCCAAACCTCTTTTTCAGGTCCCCGGCAGCAATTTGTCCGGCTGTTACGATCATTTCGGTCGTCAGCCGCCTTGGTACATCTGCAAGCGATATGTGAATGGTAACTGGTATCGTGTTCAACTCAGGCCCCGCCAGCATCATCACCGGCACAACTGCCATGTCATAATGCTGTTCTGCCAAAGCACCAAGAAATTCGGTATGCCCGGGATACTGAAAGCCGCTGTCATAGAGCGCTTTCTTGTTGATTGGTGCAGTCACGATGGCGCTCGCCTGCTGGTCCCAAACGAGTTCGACTGCCTTCATGATGGCACCTGAAACCAAATGGGCATCAAGGCTTGAAAGATGGCCGGGGCTGGAGGTTACCTTTGAGCCGATTTCCACAACGGGAAGGGCCAGATCAAACAGTTCACCGGCGTTTTGAGGCGTCGCTATATGGACGGGAATATCGAGCCCAAGTTGCTCGGTCAATGCCACAAAACATGCCGCGTTTCCGAGGACAAAAAAAGGCGGTAGTTTGCTTGAGCGCCGGTTGAGCCAGGCTTTGAGGATGATTTCAGGCCCAATACCTGCCGGTTCGCCCATTGTCACCGCAATTGGCAAAATATTGGCAGTTCGTGAGGTGGCGCCAGGCATCAGCGATAAATGATGCTGGATTGGGATTTCAGTTCTTTCAAATAAGCATCACCTTGAGCATTTCCGGATTCGTTGAAACTATCAAAGTCCTTCTGCTGGCTGATGATTTTGGCCGCATTATCGTCTGAAACCTCGCGCTTTGAACAGATTGCGATAAACTCAACACCTTTTTCAGTATTTTTGATATCAGTGACACCACCTTCAGAAAGCTTGGATATCTCATCTTTCCATTCAGGCGGCAATTGCGGCTCCAGCGAACGGGGAAGGCTGCGAACTGTTACATCACGCAGTCCCACCGCCTTGGCTGCTGTCTCTCCACACTTGGTGAAAGTCTTGCGAAAGGCATTTGCTTCGGCGCGTCGTTGCGTCAGCATGCTTTTGGACTTGTCCGCTGGAATGACGAATATCGTTTGCTCGAGCAGATACTCGTTGGTTTTGGGTTTTTCACCGCCGGATTTGCGGATTTCAAATAGGGCGTCCGAAGCACTTTTCTGATTGGTTTCAGCACGGATTTTTGAGCTCATCGTTCGCGACCAACTGATCTGGCCGCGGATGAAATCCTTGAAATGGCTCGGTGCCACACCGGATTTGGAAAGAACCTGGCCCATCTGGCTGGTGGACATTTTGTTCGACTTTGCGAAATTGGCGAAAGCCTCATCCACCTGGGCGTTGCTGGCAAGCGTGTTCCGTTTTGCCGCTTCCTGCAATTTGATCGTCTGGTCGACCATTTCTTCAAGCGCTTTGGAGTTGAGATTTCCCGAAACCCGGCGAAGCCTCAGGAATGCAGCGCGGTGGCGAACGTCCGTGCTTGTAATGGCCGCGCCATTGACAATGGCACGGATAGTCGTGCCTTTTTGTGTGACCTGGGCACTTTGGCGCCTGATGTTGTCTTCTTCTTTTGCTGCTTCTGCCGCAGCCTGCTCCTCGCTGGTCATTTGGGGTTGTTCAACCATTGAATCGACTGCTTTGGTCGGTGTGTTGCAGGCAGAAACTGAAATACTGATAGCAACAAGAATTGCCGCCAATCCGGAGGAACGGGCAGACAGCTTACGATCTGACAAGGAAAATGATTTGGTCAATGAAGTGCCTTAAAATTTTTGGAACGCGGCGTTTCCTGCAAGTCCATCAAGGTTACACTTTTCATGCCGCGTTTGGCAAAATTATGTTCCCGTTTATTCACAGCATGCTGGCCAAATTGGCGCAAAATGCAATTATTCTCTCGATTCATACTAATTTTCGGCCGAGCATGTTTGAAATGCGACGGACACAGGCTCCGAAGACCTACTGGCTTATATCGAACAATGTGCGCTTGTACTCAGTTTCACCGATCGTACGCAATCCAAGTCTGAATGTGACAGCACGGTTGATTGCCGAACCGTCGTAGCGGTCATCTGATTCACTGTAGGCAACGGACAATGAAAAGCAGCTGTCATCATAGGCAATACCCACCCCGCGCGAGAAGAGTTCCTCGTGTTCTATATCGTAGGCAGCAGTACCAAACAGGCGAACATAATCACTGATCTTGACGCTTGCAGCGCCGCGTACTTCATGCCGGTCATCGGAGAAGCCATAATTGGGTTGTGCATCAGTGAAAATATATGCGCCGTTTAGAGCCAGCGTTGGATCAACATAGCGGGCAGACACAACAGCCTGACGCAAATCGGTGGTCTTCTCGTCAAACCGGCCTGACAATCCCATGGCAAATCCGCTGCCAGTGTTTAAATCAAGCGAGGCCACATAATCGGAGCGGTCTGTCTCAAGACCTGATTCCAGTCCAGCATTGACCAGATCACGTTGGGCAAAAGAGTTTTGACCCGCAAGATGGAATGATTGGCCCGCAGCGAAGTTCAGACTGGAACCATTGTTGAAACTGGCCGAATAGCGGAAACCGATATTGGCACGTGTTCCGCCTTCGACCCTGTCAAAGCCGGAAAACTTGTCCCGCTCGAATAGGTTGGTGGTGTCAAAAACAAAGCTCTGGGCATCCTCGTTGGGAAACAGGCCAATGCCGGTCTCGTCTGGCCGCGCAATGATCTGTGCAATCGGTTCGAAAACATGCGATGTCATGCCGTCACTGGCAATCATTGGGTAACGGATTTCCAGCATTGCCGCCGGCATTCCCCTGAAGACGCTGTCATTGCTGGTCAGCGGGTTGAACTCGGTGTTCAGGTCTTCCGTATCAAGCATCATGGCATCGCCGCGACCGCTCAGCGAGGTGGTGATCAATGCGCCATTGGCAATCGTCGAGGCCTTCCATTCGGCTTCAACACTGGCTCGCGTATAATTTCCGGCGATACCATGGTGACGTTCATTGGGAAGGAGTGAGGGTGTATTCAAAAGTGCATCAGTATTTTGATAATTGACGATATCAACCTTGCCGCGGCTGATATTGGTCACATTCACATCAATGGAAACCTGACCACCCGCTACCGGATCTTCTGAAACTATATTGTAGTCGAAAGAGGGAAGTACCTTTGCCTGCTGATCCTGGCGAAGGTCACTGGTACCTGGGAAGATATTCGGATCTGCAACATTGGGATCGCTCATTATGAGCTGATCACGCAAATTGTCCTGGATAAGAAACTGCTGCGCACGCAGATCGAAATAATTTTTCCTGTTCAGGCCGGTAAGATAAACCTCATTGGTAACCTCGCGGTCTGTAAACCCTTGCAGGTTGTAGGTTCTGGAAAAATTCGGGTCACTTTGCGCCAGAACCTTCCATCCAAATTTCCATCGTGGATTGATCTCAAACTGTCCTGTGGAACTGATCGAGCCGCGTTGTTTTTCCCTGCCGTCGATTTCCAGTGTATTGAATGCGCCAGGATTTTCCTGGTTGATCCCTGCAATCCGGAAATCATATTCACCCAGTTCTGTCCGGTGGCGCCATTCGGCTTTTCCCAAAAACCCCTGATTGGTGTAATACTTGCCGCCAACAGTCATGTCGTAATTTGGTGCCAATGCCCAGAAATATGACGTTCCCGCGCTAAAGCCCAGTTCACTGGAGTTGTTGGGTGTTTCCAAAATCCAGCCCGATTTGCGCTTGATGCTCGGATCAGCATGGGAGAACTTGGGCAGATAGGCAATTGGCGCGCCGAACAGTTCGAAAGAAGCGCCCTCATAGGAAATGGTTTTGGTGACGCTGTTGATGATCACCCGGTTCGCGCGGATTTGCCAAAGGGGAGGACGCTGCGGGTTCTCCTTGCAAACCTCGCAAGCGGTGTAGACTCCGTTGTTGAAAACCGCGATCTGCCCGTCCCGGCGTTCCGCGCTTTCTGCGGCAAAACGCGTATTGTCCACTGTTTCAACCCGCAGGGCAGATACGAAGCCGTCCTGAAAATTGTCTGTTACATCTATTTCCTCGGCAAATACCCGGTTGCCATTTGGCTCGACTATCTCGACATTGCCCGTTGCAATAACCCGGCCCGTGTTGCGGTCATAGGTAACCCGTTCTGCCACAAGTGTGTAATTGTCATAGGCAATTTGAACATTGCCAACAGCAGCAACCGAGTTGTTTACATCATCATAGACAAGCTCGTCCGCCTCAAGCAGCAACTGGGCATCCGGATTTGGCTTTTGTTCTCCAAACAGCACACCACCAGAAACCTGCGCATGGGAAAGCGAGGGAATGCCAACAACAGCAAAACCCAACATCGCTGTGAGAGCAGATGTAAGCAGCAGCCTTTTTGTGGACCGAGCAAAAACGTCCGGCGAACAGACGTCACCAGCGCAAACTTTTCCGTTCATCAAATTGTACCTAGATGCGGACACTAACCGTCCTCCTGATACAAAAGAATGCTCATACCAAACAATATCGCCACCAAAGACGGAGACCAAACAGCCACGACTGGCGGCACGATTCCGTTGTTTCCCAAAGAAGTAACTATTCTAGATGCTGCATAAAGCACGAACCCGCCCATAATGCCACCCCAAACTAACCGTCCGGCCTGTCCGGAACGCACGAATTTGAGTGACACAGTTGAAGCAATCAATACCATCGCAACCAACATGAGGGGAAGAGCCAAAAGACTTTGAAATTGAACAAGATACGGAAGATGGTTAAGACCGGACAATCGTATGGTCTCAGCTGCTTTTCGCAGGCCCCAGAAATTGACCGATTCAGCATCGCCACTGGCACCCAACAGGTATTCCTTGGAGAGGTTTGTTGGTAGGGTGATGGTGTCAAGGGCCTGCACTTTTTTATCGTTGTCGGTGACTTTCGCGTTGATCAACAGCCATTCGTTGCCACGGTGTATCGCATGATCTGCCTCAATCTGTTCATACACATTGCCTTCAGCGTCAAAGCGGATCATTTTCACACCATCCAGCATGGAGCCGGATCGCCGGGCAACCCGTGAATTGATGACTGTGCTGCCATCATTTCCATCATCCTGACGCAACCACAAATTGCCTTTTGTCAAAATGCCGGTTGAAGTCTTTTGTCCGCCGAACAGGTCAGCTTTCATATCGAGGCTGGTCTCATAAAATGACAATGCCATCGGATTGTAAACAGTTGATACCAGAATGCCGATAAGCAGGGAGGCAGAAGTGATAGGCATCAGGAATTGCCATACAGA
Source organism: Salaquimonas sp. (assembly GCA_041736675.1). Lineage (GTDB taxonomy): Bacteria > Pseudomonadota > Alphaproteobacteria > Rhizobiales > Rhizobiaceae > Salaquimonas. The sequence goes on along the minus strand of JBGSTD010000037.1, from coordinate 12,286 downwards.
AATTCCGGCAGCGCGCGCTACAACAAGTTCCATTTTCTGGTTGAGTTGAAAAAGAGTGATCATCGCGGCAAAAAGACAAGCAAAAGGGAATGCCTTTTCAATGAAATACGGTGCGGTGTAAAGCGCCGCCAGATAAACAGCGCCAGTTGAAATGTCCTCATTTCCGTCAATCCTGCGTAGTCCTTCGATAAATTCGACCGTTACGATGAGAAACAGCAGGAGCAACATCATTGCCAACAATGATTTGGTAAAGCGCCAGGCAATGTACTTGAAAAGGGTCTTGCCAATCATCTGGGCTGATCTGCCTTTCCGGTTTTTCCAGTAGTCTCGTGGTTTTGAACATACATCTGGAAAACAGGTCCGGTTATCATACGCTGGCAGGTTTGCCGCTTTGGTTGGCTAAAGCAGAACCACTTGATTGTGGCTATTTGAAAGTACCATGCAGGGGGAAGTCGGTTGACGGGACATTGGCTGCGATCAGAACCGCCAGAATCGATACCCTTAACTGCACTTTAATCATTAAAGCCTGATTTGGCTAAAATTGGACAAAAAAGTCTGGTTAACAGCTGGTTAATCCCTTTTTTATGCAGGTGTTGCCGCTATGTCACTTGTATCTGGTCTTTTCCATCCTTGCCCCAGGTGCTATTCATCTTGCATACCCGCCCTTGGGGGATTCTTGCCCCCGTCTTTTCAGGAGCCTTCATGTCCAAATTGCCAGCAGTTTCTTTTGCGAAAACCACACTTAATGACAAAGGAACAATTGTGTTTCTTGTTGTAGAAAACGGTAAATTACCTAATGCTGCCAAGGACTTCAACAAGGATGGCCGGTTGAGCGATGCCATTGCAATTGCGGATTTCAAGGGAGCCTTCAAAAAAAGCGTAGAGGTCATAGCGCCAGTCAAAGGGGTGGATCGCATATTGATCCTTGGTGTCGGAAATCTTGACGAAATGAACGAAGACCGCTGGATGAGGCTTGGCGGCAAGATTTTTGCATCAAAAGGCAAATCCACGCAGATCAATGTAGTCAGCGAATTGGCTGGCTCTGATACTGTTTCTGCCGATGCAGTTGCAGCGATGGGCGCTGGGGCAAAATTGCGAGCATATTCCTTTGACAACTATTTGACCAAAAAAAAGGAAAAGGAAGCTGCCGGCAAGATCGTTTTCGCGACGCAGGATGATGCAGCGGCCAAAAAGGCGTGGAAATCATTTGATGCAATCAGCGACGGTGTGATCTTTGCGCGTGATCTCGTCAATGAACCTGCAAATATTCTGGGTCCGGTAGAGTTTGCCGCAAAAGCCGAAAGCCTTAAAAAGCTTGGTTGCAGAGTTGAAATTCTTGATGAAAAGAAATTGAAAACCGAAAAAATGGGAGCGCTTTTGGGTGTTGCACAGGGATCGGTTCGTCCGGCCCGTGTAGCAATTATCCATTGGGATGGCGGCAAGACAAAAGACAAGCCGGTTGCCTTTGTCGGCAAAGGGGTCGTTTTTGACACAGGCGGCATTTCGATCAAACCGGCTGCAGGAATGGAAGACATGAAAGGCGACATGGGCGGCGCGGCTGCCGTTTGCGGTGTCATGCACGCTCTCGCAGGCCGCAAGGCAAAGGTCAACGCTGTCGGCGTTATCGGTCTTGTTGAAAACATGCCTGATGGAAATGCCCAGCGCCCGGGTGATATTGTTGTGTCCAGATCGGGCCAAACCATTGAAGTGCTTAACACCGACGCCGAAGGCCGTCTGGTACTTGCTGATCTCCTTGACTATTGCGAAGACAGGTTCGCTCCGCAATTCATGGTCAATCTGGCGACGCTGACTGGCGCAATCATCATTGCGCTTGGCAACACACATGCTGGTCTGTTTTCCAACAGTGATGATCTGAGCACCAAACTCACCAAGGCAGGGCTGGATACAGAGGAGCGGCTGTGGCGTCTGCCGCTGCACAGCGAATATGACAAACTGATCGACTCAAAGAATGCAGACATGAAAAACATCGGCGGACGCATGGCCGGATCCATCACCGCGGCGCAGTTCCTGCAGCGTTTTGTAAAAGAAACACCATGGGCGCATCTTGATATTGCCGGAACCGCGATGGGATCGCCCAAGACTGAGTATAGTCAGGGATGGTCCTCAGGCTTTGGAGTGCGGTTGCTCGACCGGTTGGTTGCCAATGACTACGAATAGGGCGTAAAGGGCAAATGGCCGAAGTGCTGTTCTACCATCTGACCGAGCGAACGCTGGAGCAGACATTGCCCGGACTTCTGGAAAAGTGTGTCGAGCGCAATTGGCGCTCGATTGTCCAGGTTGGGTCGCCCGAGCGTATCGAGGTTTTGGACAAACTTCTTTGGGCTTATCGTGAAGATGGCTTCCTCGCCCATTCCGCCGAGCGCGATGGCACAGAAAAAGATCAGCCGATATTTCTGACACATGAGGCAGATAATCCCAACGAGGCAGAAATTCGCTTCATGGTGGCTGGAGCTGTACCACCCATTCTAGAGGGTTACAAAAGGGGGATCTATATTTTTGACGGCCACAATGAAGCTGAATTGACCTATGCGCGCGCTCGCTGGCGGGAGGAAAAAGCGGCCAGTCATGAGGTCACCTATTGGCAGCAAAAGTCAAATGGCGGGTGGGAGAAAAAAGCTTGAGTGACAAGAAGCAGCTTCAGACAAATTTGGACGAGGCGTTTTTCAAACGACGGGATGAAGCGCGATCAAAAATAAATGCCATGGACAAGGATGTCCTGCACGATGAACCCGAGCGCCAGGGATTTTTCAATGCTGTTTACGCACAGGCGGACGGAGATGCCGCTTACGTTCCGTGGGCTGACCTGAAGCCAAAAGACAAGCTGGAGCAATGGCTTGCAGAAAACCGCGGAATCAATTCCTTAACCTCGCCAAGTGCGATTGATATTGCCTGCGGGCTTGGCGACAACGCCGAGGCGCTGGCAAAGGCAGGCTATGATACGACCGCTTTTGATCTTGCCCATGACGCTATCTCCTGGGCAAAGAAGCGGTTCCCGGATACACGCGTCAACTATCAGCAGGCTGATCTTTTCAATCTTCCTATGGAATGGATATCCGGATTTGACTTGGTGCGTGAGTGCTACACACTGCAGGCTTTGCCGCCTGAATTGTTGCCGGGAACTGCTGCTGCAATCGCTTCCCTTGTCAAGCCAGGCGGAACATTGTTGATTTTTACCCGCTCAAGAAAGGATGGCACGTTGACAGACGGGCCGCCCTGGCCGTTGGAGGAAAAGGCACTTTTTCTGTTTTCGCAATTGGACTTTGACCTGTTGGCAGACACCCGCTTTGAAGTTGAGCGGAGCTTGCGGAAGGTTCCGCATGCATTTATGGAATGGCGTAAAAAATAGCTTTCATGCAAGACAGGCTGGAGAGAATGGATGCGTAAACTGGCATTTCTTTTGATGTTGGCAGGGGTTGGTCTTGCCTATCTGTACCCCTTGTATCAGGAACAGTCGGCAGGCAAGGTGTTTGCCGAGAAACGTATCTTTGATCGCGCGCAGGGGGGCTGGCAAAATGGCTGGAACACAATTGATCTTGAGATTATGGAGAGCCAGAGCCCCGTTCGCATCCGCTTGAAAGGAACAATTTCATCGGGAGCCTTTTTTCAGAACAACGTATTGCCATTGAAACTGGAACTGGATGGCCCTGACGGCAAAGTGTTTGAGACACTTCTCGAAATCAACAACCGCGAGAACAATGACAATTCGAGGGGAAATGAAAAGGCGGTTTTTGCGAACACTCCCGAATTCGGAATTCTGTCCAGCGGCAAACACACCCTCACATCAAAACTCGAAATCGACAAGGATTTCAGTCTTTTGACGATGGATGCGACCTTCATTGAAAATGTAAACTTTGTTGACAATCAATTCCGCGATGTTGGACTTGGAATGTTTGTTTCAGGCATGTTGTTGCTGATCGTCAGCCGTCGGCGCAAGCCGTCCGGAACATCAGCACCAGTGAAATCCGAGCCGGAAAAATCGCGATGGGGCAGGCGGTAGGTCATGCCAAAAGGTTTCATCTGTTGGCATATTAAACATCCGTAATATTGATTTCGATCAACCGGTTCGTTGATGGTCGGGTTTACTTTCACTCATCCAAACCAAAAGGAGAAGTGAAATGAAAACTGGCATCAGAAATTCAACACTGGCCGCAATACTTGGCTTGACCGTGGCCGTTACAGCAGCGCCTGCATTGGCAGACAACAATGACTACCGCCGTGGCAACTGCTCGGATGATAATGGCCGTCAGGGGCATGGCCGCATGGGGCAAGGAATGGGCCAGGGAATGGGCCAGGGAATGGGTAAGAGCCAAATGGGCGAAGGCCGCGGATCCCGTATGATGGAACGCTTTTCCACGATTGATCAAAATGAGGATGGAAAAATCAGTGATGATGAGGCAGCTGCCCAGAGGGAAATGGTCTTTGCTGCCATGGATGCAGACAGTGACGAGGAATTGACAGAAGATGAGTTCATGGGCGTTTTCATGGGGCAGGGAGCATCCGGCAATGCCGAACGCGTCGAGCAGCGCCAGCAGGCAAAGAAGGCGCGTTTTGCACCCATGGATACGGACAAATCCGGCAAGGTTTCGCAGGTAGAGTGGATGACTGAAGGTCAGACCAGGTTTTCAGCAGCCGATACCAATGGCGATGGTATCGTGACCCCGTGGGAGTTCCGCTCAAGACAAAGATGAGTTGACAGCCTCGCAGCAACGGGATCAGGCACCCGACCAGTGTCAGCTGGCCATTGCCTGATCGACTTCCGAGCTTAGCTGGAGCCATTCGTTTTCAACTTTAGCTAGGCGACGCTCGGTTTCAGCTTTCTTGATTGCAAGTTCGCGAATACGTGTCACTTCGCGGTTCGTCGAGGCGACAGCGAGAAGCTTGTCCAGCTTTTTGACAGCATCGGTTGCCTTTTCTATGATACCTTCAAGCTGTTTGATGCGCTTTCTGTTGGCTTCCTGCTCAAGGCGCAATTGCGCTGCGTCTTTCCGCTTTTCCTGTTTTTTTACAGGCTGAGAAACCGCTTCAACTTCTTTTTTCTTTGTCCTTGTGTCGCTGTCGTCGCCCTTGAGGATCAGCTTCTTGTAATCCTCCATGTCGCCGTCATACGGCCCGACCGTACCCTTGTTGACGAGCCAAAGCCTGTCCGCGCTGGCTTCCACCAGATGGCGGTCATGCGAGATCAGGATAACAGCGCCGGAGTATTCATTGAGCGCCATGACAAGTTGCTGGCGGCTGTCTATATCCAGATGGTTTGTCGGTTCGTCGAGAATGAGCACGTGCGGCGCATCAAAGGTGACAATGCCTAGCAAGAGCCTTGCGCGCTCACCGCCCGAAAGATCTTGCGCCTTGGTGTCCATCTTGTCTGCACCAAGTCCCATCCGCGCAACGCGGCCACGCACTTTTCCTTCCGGTTCACCCGGCATCAGTTTGCGAACATGGTCATAGGGTGTCTGCTCGGGAACAAGATCATCCAACTGGTGCTGGGCAAACATGGCAATACGCAATTTGTCAGCCCGCGTGACATTGCCCTCTTGGGCTTTCAGCCGGTTGGAGAGTAACTTGGCAAAGGTTGATTTGCCGTTGCCGTTCGCACCCAGAAGGGCTATCCGGTCATCGGCATCAAGGCGTAAATTCAGGTGGCGCAAAATTGGTTTTTGCGGATCATAGCCAACACTGACGCTTTCCATGTTGATGATCGGTGAGGCAACCGGCTTTTTCGGACTTGGAAAAGACAGCGGGGCAACCCGTTCGTCAACCGCGATGGAAATTTCCTGCATTTTTTCAAGTGCCTTGAGGCGGCTCTGGGCCTGACGGGCCTTGGACGCCTTGGCGCGAAAACGGTTGACGAAAGCTTCCATGTGGGCGCGCTTGGCGTCCTGCTTTTCCTTCATTTTAGATTGCAGCATCAGCCGCTCGGCTCTGGTACGCTCAAAAATGTCATAGCCGCCGCGGTAAAATGTCAGCTTCTGGTGTTCAAGGTGAACAATCGCATTGCATGCCTTATTCAACAAGTCACGGTCGTGGCTGATGATAATCACGGTGTGGCGATATTTGGCCACGTAGTTTTCAAGCCACATGGCACCTTCAAGGTCGAGATAGTTGGTCGGCTCATCAAGCAGCAAGAGGTCAGGCTCGGAAAAAAGGATCGCTGCAAGTGCAACCCGCATCCGCCATCCACCAGAAAAATCGGCACAAGGGCGCTGCTGTGCTTCGGCATCAAAGCCAAGGCCGTGCAAAATTGCTCCGGCGCGCGATTCGGCTGAATGGGCATCAATATCAATCAGGCGCGCATGAATGTCAGCAATCCGCTCGGGATCGGTAGCGGTCTCGGCTTCCTCCAACAGGGCGGTACGCTCGAGATCAGCCTTCAAAACGGTTTCCAGCAGTGTGTCCTGTGTCCCCGGGGCTTCCTGGGCAACTTGGCCGATGCGCGCGCCTTTGGGGACATTGATATCGCCGGATTCGGGATGCAATTCTCCGGTAATCATCTTGAACAAGGTGGTTTTGCCGGTTCCGTTGCGCCCGACTAGGCCAACTTTTGCGCCGACATCAACGGTCACGCTTGCCTTGTCAAAAAGCAAACGGCCCATCATTCTAAAGGTAAGTTCATTTATAGCGATCATGGCGCTCTAATGAAGCAGCTATGCGGCAATGGCAAGACCCATCGTACAGGCGAACGCAAATCTTTGATGAAAATACGCGATCATCAGACCTGATAGGTCTGGCAACGTATCCGCCAATACTGGAATGGCTTTGCCGCTTCAGTCATTCCACAGATCATAACCGGATGTGATTTTCTGTTTTGTGAAATGTTAAGGGTCTTCCACCTTTTCGGGTGCAATACTGGCTGCCTTCGATTATAGCTGCCTAAACAATCAGTAACATGGATTTTTTATGCCTATAAAGCTCTACGAATTAGTCGGAAAAGACCCTGCGCGTCCCTTCAGTCCACATTGCTGGAAAGCCAGAATGGCGCTAGAGCATAAAAAGCTCGACTATGAGGCAATTCCTGTTGGCTTCACACAGATCAAGGAAATTGAAAACGGAGGCCAGAATATTGTTCCGGTAATCCGTCATGGCGATAAACTGATCTCAGACTCCTTCAATATCGCGCTCTATTTGAGGGACGCTTATCCTGACCGCGGTCCGGGTCTCTTCAATGGAGCAGGAAGCATTCCGGTGACACGATTTGTCGAAAGCTGGACCCAGAGCCAGTTGCATCCATGGATTGTCAGATGGTCGGCGCTTGATATCTGCAACATGCTTGGCAAGGAAGATCAGGACTATTTCCGCACCAAACGCGAAGCCTTGTTCGGCGTAACACTTGAGGAACTGGTTGCTGGTCGTGAAGAAAGGCTCCCCCAATTCAACCAGTTGCTGGTCCCGCTCCGAAACCTTCTGAAAAACCAGGACTTTATTGGCGGAAAGGATGCAATGTTCGCTGATTACATTCCTTTCGGCGCGTTCCAGTGGTTGCGGATTTGCTCAGGCGTTCAAATGCTTGAAAAGGATGATCTGGTAACACAGTGGTTTGAACGCATGCTTGACCTTTTTGACGGCGTGGGGCGATCCTTCCCCGAAGCATTGGCATAAAGGCAGTCACATCCGGCAAAACTATGCTTGGCAATCCGTCAGTTCGCCGTTATAGAAGCGCAACTTTTCCTCTTCATATCAACATAAATAAAGGTGGACCCAATGGCCATTGAACGTACTTTTTCGATGATTAAACCAGATGCGACCAAACGCAACCTGACAGGCGCAATCACCGCCAAGCTGGAAGCCGCAGGACTGCGCGTTGTTGCTTCCCGCCGTGTTCACATGAGCCTGCGCGAAGCTGAAGCATTTTACGCAGTTCACAAAGAGCGTCCGTTCTTTGGCGAACTGACAGAGTTCATGTCTTCAGGCCCGACTGTAGTTCAGGTTCTGGAAGGCGAAAATGCAGTATTGAAAAACCGCGAAGTCATGGGCGCAACAAATCCCAAAGATGCTGCCGAAGGAACAATCCGCAAAGAATTCGCTCTTTCAATTGGCGAAAACTCGGTTCATGGTTCAGATGCGCCTGAAACAGCGGCAGAAGAAATCGCCTTCTGGTTTGCGGGTTGCGAAATTGTTGGCTGAATAGCCGGGCTATACAGTTTGAATGAATTTGATTGAGGCAGCGCTGGTTGAATCCAGCGCTGCTTTTTTTACGCCCGAATGCAGAATCATTTTCCCAACACAGTAAGATAAGTTGCTGAAAGGAAATGATTTTTTAGCCAGGTATTTTCTTGGCGGCTAATATTTCCAAGTTTTTGCATCAGCCTGCATGTTTGGTTGAACGCGAAATTTGAAAGCACATAAAGTATTAAATGCCGCAGCGCGGCGTAATTTCTTGAAATTGTCATGATCAAGGCCCACATTGAATGAGTCTGGGAGGTTGATTCTTTTGAAAGTGAACTTGCCATGCAAACGAACACCCATGAAGTTGTTCCGGAAATACGTCGGCTAGGTCCAGCGGATATAGATGATGTGCGAAAGCACTTTACCTGCCTCGACAAGAACAGCCGTCGCTTGCGTTTTGGCAATGCGGTCAATGACGGTTTTCTTAACTCCTATGCCGAGAAAATATTTGACTCAGTCTCGATAGTTTATGGTGCATTTGTTGATGATAAATTGCGCGGGGTAGCCGAGATACGTGGTCTGCCATCTTCCTGGACCTCGATCGCGGAGGCGGCGATTTCTGTTGAAATGGAATGGCAGAATCTCGGTCTGGGAGATGCCCTGTTGCAACGATTGTTGGCAACCGCCCAAAATCGAGGCATCCGGCAATTGTGCATGATCTGTCTGAAAGACAACGAAAAAATGCAGCATCTTGCCTCCAAATATGAGGCAATTCTTCAATATGATATTGATTGGGTGGAAGGCCGGATTGTCAGCCTCAAGCCTTCTATCAATTCGCTTTATTCGGAATTCATGAACGAAGCCCAGTCTTTCGTCAAAGCTGTTTTGACGCCATAAAACGACCTCTAGCGGTTTTTCCAGCGCTCAAGCGCCGCATCATCGGCATCCTTGGCATCAACCCATTCGCCCATGCTGCCATCTTTGCGGTGTTCCTTTTTCCAGAAAGGTGCACGCGTCTTGAGAAAATCCATCAGATAGTTGGCCCCGTCAAATGCCGCCTGGCGGTGCGGTGAGGCGGCAATCACCAGCACAATGTTCTCGCCAGGCGCAATTTTTCCATAGCGGTGTATGGCCGTAAGTGCGCTCAGATGCCAACGCTTGATCGCATCTTCGGCAATGCGCTGGATTTCAGCCTCGGCCATTCCGGGATAATGCTCGAGTTCAAGTGCACTCAGCATGCCGCCTTCATCTCGGCACAAACCGCTGAAGGTCACAACTGCACCAATATCGCTGCGCCCGGATGTGAGACGGGTAATTTCGCTCTCAATGGAAAAATCTTCCAGCTGGATGCGTATGTCTGGTGAGACAGTCACATCAGCCGCCGGTCATGGGCGGAAAAAATGCGATTTCCGTTGCTCCAACAATGGTTGTTGCACGGTCATCTACATGTTCCTGATTGATTGCAACGCGAATAACCCTGTCGTGCTCAAAGACAGCTTCAAACTCTTCGCCGCGTGACTTTTGCCATTGCAACAGGTCGCCAACCGTTTTCACAGATTGCGGCAGCGTGACCGTTTCATCACTTGTGTCCAGTCTTTCCCTGATCCATGCAAAATAAACCAGTTTCAATTCATTACCCTCATTCGATCACATGCTTGATACCGGCACGAAAATAATCATAGCCTGTATATAGGGTAATAATTGCGGCGACCCAAAGCAGAATGATCCCGCTCTCGGTAACGTAAGGGATTATCTTGTCTCCGGCGGAACCTGCAAGCAGGAATGCTATGGCGACCATTTGAACGGCCGTTTTCCATTTGGCGAGTTGCGTCACAGGGACGCTGACTTTCAATTCAGCCAGATATTCGCGCAAACCGGAAACCAGAATTTCCCTGCACAGGATTATTATGGCAGCCCACAGGGACCAGCCGGCAATGGTCTTGTCGGTATCGGCAGCCAAAAGCAGCAGGCAGGATGAAATCAAAAGCTTGTCGGCTATCGGATCAAGCATCCGGCCAATGGTTGACGTTTGCCTCCATGCACGCGCCAGATAGCCGTCAAAATAGTCCGTGATGCTGGCCGCGATGAAAATGCCAAGCGCCGACCATCGGGCAAAATCACTCGATTGAAGCTTGCCTTCGAGAAAAAAGCAGATCACCAGCAGGGGGACAGCAATAATCCTGCCGTAGGTAAGCAGGTTCGGTAGTGCAAGCCAGTGGGCGTCAGATTTTTTTGGTTTTTTGGTCATGGGAGCAATGAAACTGATTTGGGGCAATACATCAAACGAAACTATCGAATATCTGCCCATATTGGCAGGATTGCACACATATTCAACCACCGATCAAGCGCGGATCACGCATTGTCGTGAAAATGATCGAATATAGTCTGAGCCAGTTCCTTCGAAATGCCTTCGACTGCCAGCAAATCATTGAGCGCGGCCCGGCTGACCGCCTTTGCGGTGCCAAAATGATGCAGAAGAGCGCGCTTGCGCGAAGGGCCGATGCCGCCGATCTCGTCGAGCGGATTTTTCACCATTTCCTTTTTGCGTCTTGCCCGGTGTGAACCGATGGCAAACCTGTGTGCCTCATCGCGAAGGCGCTGAACGAAGTACAAGACCGAATCCCTCTCCGGCAACATGAAGGAAGGCTTGCCTGGAATGAAGAATTTTTCACGCCCCGCATCGCGGTCAGGTCCTTTGGCAATACCAACCACCGGAACCTCTTTTTCTATGCCAAGGTCACGCATGACCTCCATGACCGCGTTGAGCTGGCCAAGTCCGCCATCAATCAACAGAAGGTCTGGCCAGGCAGCCATGGCGGCCTCGTTGGAGATGATCTCGGTTGCATCCAAATCATCATCGGATTTTTTGTCCCGCAATCCGCTTTCCTTCAGCAATCGTGAAAACCTGCGGGTCAGCACTTCCCGCATCATTCCATAGTCATCGCCAGGAACCAGATCCTCGCTCTTTATATTGAATTTCCGGTACTGGTTTTTGGCAAAACCTTCAGGCCCTGCGACAATCATCCCGCCAACAGCATTGGTTCCCATAATGTGGGAGTTGTCATAAACTTCAATTCGTCTTGGCGGATTTTCCAGACCAAATGCCTCGGCAACACCCTTCAGCAGTCTGGTTTGTGTCGAACTCTCGGCGATGCGGCGTTCAAGTGCTTCACGCGCATTCATCGTTGCATGACGGACGAGATCGAGTTTTTCCCCGCGCTGCGGGATGTTGATGGCAATCTTGTATTCCGCTCTCAAGGAAAGAGCCTCCGACATCAGTTCCTCATCCTCAATGGGGTGCGACAGAAGCAACTGGCGGGGGCAGGGCTTGTCGTCATAAAACTGGGCAAGAAAGGCACTTAGAATTTCGCCGGGCTGAAGTCCCTTGTCGGCACGGGGGAAATAGGCACGGTTGCCCCAGTTCTGGCCCGTTCTGAAAAAGAACACCTGAACGCAGGTCAAACCATCTTGTTGGGCAACGGCAAACACATCCGCCTCGTCAACTCCACTCGGATTGATACCTTGATGGCTCTGAACAGACGAGAGCGCAGACAGGCGGTCGCGGTAAACAGCCGCCCGTTCAAAATCGAGATCCTCTGCCGCACTCTGCATTTGTGCTGACAGGCTCTCCTGAATACGCGAACTCTTGCCCGACAAGAACAGTTTGGCCTCGTGCACCAACTCACCATATTTCTCCACCGAAATTTCGCCAGTGCAAGGCGCCGAGCATCTCTTGATTTGATAGAGCAGGCAAGGGCGCGTTCGGCTTTCATAGACGCTGTCGGCGCAGGTGCGGATCAGGAATGCCCGCTGCATGGCATTGATGCTGCGGTTCACAGCACCAGCCGAGGCAAACGGACCAAAATATTTCCGTGTCTTAAGCCGCGCGCCGCGGTGCTTGAATACCGCTGGAGCCACATGGTCATCGGTAATGACGATATAGGGGAAACTCTTGTCGTCGCGCAGCAACACATTGTACTTGGGTCGCAACCGCTTGATCAGATTTGCCTCGAGCAGCAGCGCCTCGGTTTCCGTTCGGGTGCGGACAAATTCCATGTTGACAGTATCTGCGATCATCCGCGCAATTCGGTTGCTGTGCCCGCCCGTCTTTGCGTAAGAGGCGACGCGTTTCTTTAGGCTCCTTGCCTTGCCGACATACAGCACA
>JBGSTD010000048.1:0-121504 GCA_041736675.1 Salaquimonas sp. | reverse complement strand
GTATCTCTTACATGTGATGTCTCACCAGCGTAAACTTCCCTTTCTGCCTTTTCTAATCTATCGCGTTCATACTCAAACAATTCATCCTGAGTGAACGCGCGTTTCTTAATGGCCAACTTCCCATCTGGATCAATGACCTGTTCTTCGACAACACCATCCCGTCGCTCGATTTGATCCGCAGGGTCCCACAGGTCTCTCCACCAGATCGCAATATCCGCCAATTGTTCGCGGGTCGGTTGTGTTCCCCCAGGCTCTCTATTTTTCCTGAAATCATCAAAGCGATGCGCCCATTCGACCCACAGTCGCGCTGCTCTAAGTTCCGCCTCGCGCAGATCAGATGTCCTAAGTGATAATTTGATTTCGGTTTTGCCGATTTTTTCTGGACCACGCAATTCAAGAGGCACGGCTCTTCTAAACCAGAAAACCCGAGAATTGGGATGCTTGACTAAGCCCTTAACTCTTGAAATTGATGGCATGTGTACCAGCCCCATGTACCATTAGTAACTTGGAAAGCCTATTAAATTCAATTATATGCAAGAAATCAAGCTCATATGGAAATTTGGTGCACCCGACTGGATTCGAACCAGTGACCTCTGCCTTCGGAGGGCAGCACTCTATCCAGCTGAGCTACGGGTGCCTTGGCCGGAACCAACTTTGTTCCGACGGATAAATCGGGTTTAACCCAAACATTGCCGGTCTTCAATCGCTGAATTGGGCAAAGTGGTCAAAAGCTGCGATGGCCTGCCAAAACAATCACGCTGCGCGCCACCTGGTTTCTCGAAACGAGGTGACAGCCAATGAACGTCAGATGGAAGCAAAAGCTTCAAATTAGGCAGCGGGAGGAGCGTGAAATCAGACAAGCCCCAGTTTGATCAGTTTGGTATGGGTCTCATCAAGTGTCCTGATTGCCATTGAGATCAGCTCATCAGCCTCTTCCCGCGTCAGCGTCAAGGGTGGCGAAATCACAAGACGGTCCCGCACTGCCCGCATGATGAGGCCGTTGTTGATCGAGATGTCGCGGGCGATGACGCCAACGCTTCCCTCATTCGGAAATCTTCTCGAAGGGTTTTTCTTGTCCGGCACCATTTCGAGGCCGCCCATCAGTCCGGTCATTACAGCTTCGCCAACCAAAGGATGATCGGCCAACTTGCGCCAGCGGCTTTGCAGATAAGGTCCAATGTCATCACGGACGCGTTCCACGAGTTTTTCAGACTTGATTATTTTCAGATTGGCGATAGCAGCAGCGCAGGCAACCGGATGACCCGAATAGGTGTATCCATGGTTGAACTCATTGCCGGGCACGTTGAACACATCTGCAATCTTTTCTGAAACCAGTACCGCGCCAATGGGCAGGTACCCCGAAGACAGGCCTTTTGCTGTTGTCATTAGATCAGGCTCGGTTCCGAAGGTTTGGCAACCAAACCAGTTTCCAGTTCGACCAAACCCGCAGATCACTTCATCGGAAATGAAGAGAATGTCCCGCTCGTCCAATATGCGTTTGACTTCCGGCCAGTAGCTGTCAGGCGGAATAATGACTCCCCCAGCTCCCTGTATGGGTTCGGCAATAAAGGCCGCGACCTTGTCTTCACCGATCAGGTCAATCCTGCGCTCGAGTTCGCGGGCGGCATAAAGACCAAATTCATGGGGCGTCATTCCCGATGTATCAGCCAGCCAGTAGGGCTGGGCAATATGCTCAATGCCGGGCAGAGTGCCTGCCTGTTCGTGCATGCCCGCCATTCCGCCAAGTGCCGCGCCGACCACAGATGAGCCATGATAGGCATTATGCCGTGATATGATGACCTTCTTTTCAGGCCTGCCAAGCATTGCCCAATAGGTGCGAACCATTCTCAGAATTGTGTCATTTCCATCGGACCCCGACGAGCCGAAAAATACCTTCTTGAACTGGGAAGGCGCAAGGTCAACCAGCATTTCAGACAGTTCGATCACAGGCAGATGGGCGGTCTTGAAAAATGTGTTGTAAAAGGAAAGTTCGCCCATCTGGGCTCGCACAGCGTCAGTGATTTCGGTTCGTCCATGACCAATATTGACGCACCAAAGTCCGGCCATGCCGTCCATGATCCGATTGCCTTCAGAGTCCCATATCCAGACACCATCACCCCGAACAATGATGCGACGCTCACCGAGAGTGAGCGCTCCATGGTCGGTAAAGGGGTGAAAATGGTAGGCTGCGTCCTTCTCGCGAAGATCATTTGTCGACAGGTTGACGTTCATGGCAATTCCCTTAGAGTAATTTGTCGGGATCCGAAATTCGGATCCGGCAGCACTGGCAAATCATATTTCGTTCCAAACGGCAAGAGAGCCAGTTTGCCAGGTAGTTCCAATTACCGCAGATGAGAGTATCGCAAATTGAAGTCCCCCATCGGTATCAAGTTAGCAAAGCCTGTTCCAGCAAGCACAGAACCCAAGTTTAAAGCGGGTTCACGAGCCGAGAAAGTCAAACACAGGTTGACAGCCGGAACCCGTTTTCTGGAAGAAAATCCGGATGTTGAATCGGTAGATCTCTTGATCAGTGACATCAATGGTGTGATGCGCGGCAAGTGGGCACCGGCAGAGGCGTTGAAGAAGATCAACAATCCAGGAATAAATCTTCCCATGTCGCTGTTTGGCCTTGATATCTGGGGCCGCGAAGTGGAATCGACCGGTCTTCACATCGATACAGGTGATCTTGACGGTTTTTGCTATGCCATTGACGGACGGATTTCACGAGCGCCATGGGCCAAACGGCCAACAGCGCAGGTTCTCATGACCATGCACGATGAAAAAGGAAAGCCCTTCAAGGCTGACCCACGCAACGCCCTCAAAAGCCTGCTCAAACGATTTGACAAGATTGGCCTTAATCCGGTCGTAGCATTTGAGCTCGAATTTTATCTGGTTGATCCCGCCGCTTTCAAGCGTACAGGCAAGATTGCCAAGGACAGCGACAATGGCGGCCCGGAGCCGCAGAACATGTACTCACTGTCAGAATTGACCGGACAATCAGATCTTTTTGCCGACATCAGATCTGCTGCGATGGAGCAGGACCTGCCGATTGACACCATCATCAAGGAAGCGGCACCCGGTCAGTTCGAGGTCAATCTTAAACACCGCGACAATGCGCTGGCTGCTGCTGACGATACGGTGCTCCTGCGCCGCCTCATTTCGGAATGTGCAAACAACCACGGATTGCGGGCAACTTTCATGGCCAAGCCGTTTCTGGAATGGCCAGGAAGCGGTATGCACGTTCATGCCAGTATTCTGGATTCAGCAGGGGACAACATATTTTCGGGTGTGGAAGGCGATATACGGCTTCGTCATGCTGCAAACGGGCTTTTGTCGACGATGCGGGATACGCTTTTGTTTTACGTTCCGGGCTTTAACGGCTACCGGCGTTTGCAGCCTGGTTCTTATGCCCCCACACGCATCGCCTGGGGACGCAACAACCGGTCAGTTGCTGTTCGTGTGCCAGCCTCGGAAGATGCCGCCGTGCGGCTTGAACACCGGCTGGCCGGCGCGGATGCAAATCCGTATTTTGTTTTGGCAGGTGTCCTCGGCGGCATGTTGAAAGGCCTCGAGGAAAAGATTCTTCCACCTGCCGAGGTGGTGGGTAATGCATACAACCGGAAAATGGAGCAGCTGTCCGACGATATGGACGATGCGATTCTGGATTTTGAAAAATCAGAATTCATCAGGCAGTTGATTGGCAAGGATTTGCAGAAGATCTTTACCGAAATCAAGAAAGTGGAACACGCGGCATTTCTCAATGAGATTACACCACTTGAACGGGCTACCTATTTGTAAGACTGCCGCAATGCTCCGGCCGGTTTTTCTGGATCCAGAAAATTTGAAGCTGATCAGGAACCAGGCTTCGCCTCGATTGTGACTTTGTTGCCGACAAAAGCTGCCATTCCCGCGAGTTCCAGAACTTCATCATAGGGCATTTCATAGCCCCAGAGTGCGTTGTCAATCTCGTGATTTCCTATCCGGATATTCCAGTAGCGCGCCTTGCCCTTGAAGGGACAACGGGTCACATGGTTTGAGTCCCGCAGGAATTTTTCATCAATATCCTCAAGTGGGATGTAATAAACCGGAGCGTGGTTTGTTTCATTAACCAGCAGCACATCCGATGAACGGGCTATCTCGATATTGTCTGCTGTGACAATGAGAGTTCCATCAAAGGGGTGAACGGCAACCTCATGATCGGGATGCTTGGCAAATCCGGGGGCCGGATTGGTTTCTGGTAACATGACACACTCCTTTCCTGACCCAATGATGCGCTGTGTTTCCAATTTTCGCAAGATATCAGATGCAAATTGCCTATCAAAAACAATTTTACGCGGATTCGATCAATATCGACGCCAAGGCAAGCAGGGCCATGATCTCAACTGTGAGGCCCGCATGGATCGTCAACAGAAGCTCATCCATCTTTTCTCAGCGGCCTTTTATTAGCGGGCTTTTATCAGTGGGCTTCATCCCAATTGTCGGCAGCATGGGCATCAACCTGCAAGGGCACTCTCAGTTCGAGAGCTGGAAACGGCGCATCAATCATGACTTTCTTGATGACAGGCAGGGTAGCCTCAACCTCTCCTTCTGCAACTTCGAAAATCAGTTCATCATGGACCTGCAACAACATTCGCGCACCCAAACCAGCGCCACTCAATGCACCCTCCATCCGCACCATCGCGCGGCGGATAACATCGGCTGCCGATCCCTGGATCGGGGCATTGATTGCGGCGCGCTCGTTGAACGCACGCATTTGCGGATTGGACGACTTGATTTCAGGATAATGGGCACGGCGACCAAAAATAGTCTCCACATAACCGGTCTCACGGCAAAACTTTTTCGTCTCTTCCATGTAGTCTTTGATGCCTGGGAAGCGTTCGAAGTATTTCTTGATGTAATCACTCGCCTCGGACCGATCTATGCCGAGTTGATTGGCAAGACCAAAAGCGGAAATGCCATAAATAATTCCGAAATTGATCGCCTTGGCACGGCGGCGTACCATTGGGTCCATGCCTTCTATCGGGGTATCAAACATCTCCGAGGCGGTCATGGCGTGAATGTCCAGACCATCGGCAAAAGCCTGGCGCAATTGGGGAATTTCAGCGATATGGGCAAGAATGCGCAATTCGATCTGCGAATAATCAGCCGAGATCAGCTTGTTGCCTTTTTCAGCCACAAAGGCGGTCCGGATCTTGCGCCCTTCTTCGGTCCGAATTGGGATATTCTGAAGATTGGGCTCAGATGACGACAGGCGGCCTGTAGATGTGGATGCCATGGCATATGAAGTATGTACCCGCTTTGTACGTGGATTGATGTAGCCGGGCAGCGCATCGGTATAAGTGGATTTGAGTTTGGTCAGCTGACGCCAGCCGACAATCTTGCGCGGCAATTCGTGACCTTCCAAAGCAAGATCCTCAAGAACTTGCGCTGACGTCGACCACTGTCCCGTTTTGGTCTTCGAGGCGCCGGGAAGTCCTAGCCTGCCAAACAGGATATCACCCAACTGCTTGGGTGATCCGATGTTGAAACTTTCGCCCGCCAGGGCATAAATCTCGTGCTCAACGGCAGCTGCCGCCTGCCCCAATTCGCCGGAGAGCCGCGACAATATCTGTCTGTCAACCGAGATTCCGTGCCGTTCCATTCTTGCCAGAACATCGACCAGCGGGCGCTCGAGCCGCTCGTAGACACTGGTCATTTTCTCAGCTGCGAGCCGGGTTTTCAATACCTTCCATAGGCGAAGGGTCACATCGGCATCCTCGGCGGCATATTGTACCGCCTTGTCAATCTCCACCTGGTCGAACGTGATTTTTGCCTTGCCTGAACCTGTCAATGATTTGTAAGACACACATTGATGGCCAAGCCAGCGCTCTGACAATTCGTCCATGCCGTGATTGCCGCGTCCGGCATCAAGGACATAAGACAACAGCATCGTGTCGTCGAATGGCCGCAGGTCAACTCCATGCTCCTTGAAGACGAGCCAGTCATATTTCATGTTCTGGCCGATTTTGAGAATTGAAGGATCCTCAAGGACAGGTCGCAACACTTGCAATACTGCCTTTTCATCCAACTGGTCCGGAGCAAGACCGCCGCCCAGCAAATCTCCGAAGCCCTGCTTGTGACCGATTGGAATGTAACAGGCTTTGCCGGCATCGACTGCAAGTGAAATACCGACCAGATCGGCAATCATCGGATCAAGTGATGTAGTCTCGGTATCAACCGCAACAACACCTGCCTCGTAGATCACCTCAACCCATCTATGGAGGTCTGCCAGGGTACGGATGCATTCATATTCATCTATATCGAAACCGGTCGCAATTGCAGCTGATGCCCGCTGTTCGGCGAGCGCGCTCGGAGTAAGAGAAGTGTCCGCCAACATGCCTGTGGCAGAAGTAGCGCCGGAAACCTGATTGATTTCACCAGACATTGCTGCGGATTTTGCCTCCACCGCTGCATCAAGATCGGGGCCGCGCATTTCATCCCAGATATCGGAGGTAACACTTGCCGCTTCAATTTGGGACGCATCGGCTCCGGTCACTTCAGCGACCTTGCGGGTTAGCGTGTTGAATTCCATCGCCTTGAGGAAGGCGACCAATTTGGGTCCGTCTGTCGCCTCGAGTGTCAACTGGTCGAGTGGCACTTGAATCGGCATATCCGTAACCAGCGTCACCAGCCTTTTCGAGATACGGGCAAGGTCAGCAAACTCGATCAGGTTCTCTCGGCGTTTTTGCTGCTTGATCTCCGATGCCCTCGCAAGCAAGGTTTCAAGATCACCGAACTCTTCCAGCAACTGTGCTGCTGTTTTGGGTCCAATGCCCGGAATACCCGGGATATTGTCAGTAGAATCGCCTGACAGGGATTGCAGGTCGATCATTTTTTCCGGTGGCACACCAAATTTCTCGATGACTTCAGGAACGCCAATCTGCTTGTCCTTCATTGAATCGTACATCGACACCCTTGGGCCAAGAAGCTGCATGAGGTCCTTGTCAGAGGATATGATTGTTACATCGGCGCCTTTTTCAGATGCCTGCCTCGAATAGGTTGCTATCAGGTCATCGGCTTCATATCCCTTGGTTTCTATGCAGGGGATATTGAAGGCACGCGTTGCCTGGCGGATCAATCCGAATTGCGGGCGTAAATCCTCCGGCGGTGCAGAGCGGTTCGCCTTGTATTGAGGATAGATTTCATTTCTGAATGTCTTGGAGGAATAGTCAAAGATCACGGCAAAATGGGTAGGCACAACTCCCACGGAAGTGTCTCTGGCCTCCTGCAGCAGTTTCCACAGCATATTGCAAAATCCTGCAACTGCGCCGACTGGCAAACCATCTGATTTGCGGGTAAGCGGCGGCAAGGCGTGATAAGCCCGGAAAATATAGGCCGAGCCATCGACCAGAAACAGGTGGTCGCCTTCTTTCATGGAAATCTCCGCAAAGTGATGGGTTGCATTAAATTTGACGATTGCCCAGCAGGCGCTGAAATGCAAGGTTTGTGTAAAGGTTTACCCTGTCTGACAGGGATATCATATGGGAGAAATGCATGAGCAAGGAAGTTGAATTCTGGTTCGATATTGTCAGTCCGGCCAGTTATCTTGCCTGGACACAGATGCCGAAACTGGCGGCAGAAACCGGGGCAACCATCCGTTACAAGCCGTTTTTCCTGCCAGGCCTGTTCAAGGCAGCCGGAAGCGCCAGTCCGATCACCGTACCCGCCAAAGGCAAGTGGCTGTTTCACGACCTGCGCCGGTTTGCCAGGATGTACGAGGTTCCCTTCTGGATGAACGACAAGTTTCCGCTCAATTCGCTCAACATCATGCGCGGCCTGATTGCATTTGTGGACAGGCCCGAACTGGTGGCGCTGGGGGATGGTTTTTTCAAGGCCATGTGGGCGGAAAACAAGGATGTGACCGATCCTGAGGTGATGGCGGCGATTGTCACCGCTGCAGGTGTTGATCCGGAAGAATGGATGTCAGCAATTCAGAATGACGAAATAAAACAGAAGGTTTTCTCGATCAACGAAGAGCTTGCAAGGCGCGGCGCATTTGGTGCTCCGACCTTCTTTGTCAGGGAAGGCGAAAAGGAGATCATGCACTGGGGGCAGGATCGGATCAGCTTCGTCAAACAGGCCTTGCTCAGTCAATCCTGACTTGCAAATGTGACTTGCGGTTCAAAGATCACCGGAAAATTCACCGAGCGTGCAATGAAGCAATACTGATGGATTTCATCGTGCAGGGCCATGGCCTTTTCGATGTCATTTCCCGTGGAAATCGTGATTTTCGGCTTAAGGCAGGCGGCAACAAATCTACCTTTTCCCGAGGCTTCCAGCTCGCCGGTTCCCTCCGGTTCGTCCTCGTAGGTGTGGACAGTGATGCCTGCGTTTGAACACAAATGCAGATACCAGAGCATGTGACAGGAGGAAAGGGCCGTCAAAAGAAGGTCTTCCGGATTGTATTTGGAAGGATCACCGCCCAGAATCGGATCGTTTGAACATTCCACAACCGCCTTCCCCGGCAATTGCATGGACCAATTGCGGTCATAGGCGCGATAGGCGCTGGTTCCGCTGCCACGGTTTCCCGTCCAGCAAATTCTGGCCTTATAGATTGGATGCTTGCTCATTTTTTTTCCAGGTTGAAACAGAAATTACCATCATATTTCAATGGCTTTTTTTCAATCAATTATTTTTGATGGAATGTGTATTGAAATCTGCCCGGCAAATACACAAGTCTAAACCACGCCGTTTTAAAATCGGCTGATGCGAGTGGATGAATCCCCCATCCCTGCTCGTGTCGCGACTGTGTTGCCCAAGCGCAGTCGCTATCATAAGTCGGAGCCGCTTTGTTCATTTTCCCCACCCGCTAGGAACAGAGTGGCTCCGAACTTTTTCTACGGCGCTCCCTGTCTTCCTGTTTCATCAAATCCATTTTTCTCTACCCTTGTATTTCCGGTTTCTTCAGTGCAATTCTCTTCCCTCGATGTAACAGATTCAGGAGCAGACAGATGAAAAATGCAGGCAGTGAAAATCTCGGGAAAGTCTTGGGCAGTATAGATCAAGCGCTTGAGCCTTCCATCGGACGCCTGTTTGACCTGCTGCGTATCGAGAGTATTTCAACCGACCCTGCTTTTGCGGCTCAATGCAAAGCCGCCGCCAACTGGCTTGTCAAAGACCTCAAGTCAATCGGGTTCAAGGCGAAGGCCATCAAGACACCAGGCCATCCAATGGTGGTGGCACATCATCACAAGGCAAAAGGCGCGCCGACCGTTCTATTTTACGGCCACTATGATGTCCAGCCTGTTGACCCGCTGAACCTTTGGGACAATCCGCCGTTCGATCCGAAAATCATCACCGGCAAAGGCGGAACCAAGCAGATGGTCGGGCGGGGCACTTCTGATGACAAGGGCCAGTTGATGACCTTTGTTGAGGCGTGCCGGGCATGGAAATCGGAAACGGGCAACCTTCCGGTGAATGTGACTATCCTTTTTGAAGGCGAAGAGGAATCCGGCTCACCGTCGCTGATACCCTTTTTGAAGGAATACAAGGATGAGCTGAAGGCCGACTTTGCACTGGTTTGTGACACAGGGATGTGGGACAGCAAAACACCGGCAATTTCTACGGCGCTTCGCGGCCTTGTCGGGATGGAATTTACCATCCACGCCGCAGATTATGATCTCCATTCCGGCATGTATGGTTCTGCGGCCCGTAACCCCATCCACTTGTTGACTTCCATTATTTCAGAAATGCGGGATGCGGACGGTAAAATTACCCTTCCGGGTTTCTACGATGGCGTGCCTGAAATTCCTGCCGATATACTCAAACAATGGGACAGGCTTGGCTTCTCGGAAAAAGCGTTTCTTGGCGAAATCGGCCTGAAAATACCGGCCGGCGAGAAAGGCCGTTCAGTACTCGAAATGATCTGGTCGCGGCCAACCTTTGAAGTCAACGGAATTTACGGCGGATATACCGGCGAAGGGTTCAAGACGGTGATCCCGGCCAAGGCGAGCGCCAAAATTTCATTCCGCCTTGTGGGAACACAGGACCCTAAAAGGATCCAAAAGGCATTTCAGAGCTTTGTCAAAGTGCGTTTGCCGAAAGACTGCACGGTTACCTTCCATGCAGAAGGTGGCAGCGGTGCCATTCAACTCGATTACACCTCTGCGGAACTGGGGAAGGCATCAAAAGCCCTGAAAGATGAATGGGGCAAGGAAACCGCGCTGATCGCCATGGGCGGATCGATACCGGTTGTGGGCCATTTCCAGCGTTTGCTGAATATGCAATCGCTGCTTATCGGCTTTGCTCTGGATGATGACCGCATTCACTCGCCAAACGAAAAGTATGAATTGACGAGCTTCCACAAAGGCACCAGAAGCTGGGCGCGGATCCTCGAGGCATTGGCTTAGCCGCAGTTATTCAGCGGCCTGGACCCCTGATTTGGCAGGATTTTGCTTACCCTCGACAATTGCCCATTTCGGGCGTTTGAAGAGGGAATGCCCGATACCGCTCCACTGGATCAAAAGGTAAAATATCACTGCGCCCAGGGTTGCTGACAATGTTACCAGCAAAGAGACGGTACCTATGTCTAGAAACGGGGCAAATTTCAGCAGTAGTGCCCTTGAAACCGCCATTGGCAGAAAAAACGCCAAATAGACGACGATCGAGTTGCGGCCAAGATACTCCAGAAATCCGGCCCAATGGAGCCGCGACAACAGGACAGACCCGCAGATAATCGCCAATGCGCCTATCATTCCCAGTATCAGGGAAACAAATGGCAGGTGTGAATAGGTGTAAAGATCAAATCCTGTGGGCAGAGTTGAACTGATTAGCGGATTTACCGGGGCAAACACCAGCACCGCGTTGAAAACCGCCCAAAAGAGCAAAGCCGTCGCTGCTTTTGTTGGATAGACGCGCACCCAGTCTGCAAATGCAAATATTTTCGAAGCGAAAAGGTAACCGGCAAGGAAATAAACATAACGCGCTGCAAATTCGTCAACCATTAGCCAGCCGGTGTTAATCGGCAAAATTTCAAGAATTGCGGCAATACCCAACATCACAACCGGAATTGATTTACCAAGACGTGTAATAACGAAAAACACCGGCAACATGTAGATGAACCAGAGCGTGCCAAATGGCTCAATGAAAGAATGCAGATAGACCGCGAAAAGGTCTGCAAGCCCAAGCCCCGGACTGCTTCCATCAAGGCCGTTTGCCATCCAGCCAGGTGTCTTGAAGGCGAACTGAATCGTTAGCCAGAGTACATAGAAATAAATGAAATGAACAACTTTGCGGTCGAGGTATCGCAGCCAGGAACGATCAATTACAAGACCCAGAAAAAGACCGGAAATCAGAAAGAAGTCCGGCATACGGAAAGGCCTTGAAAATTCGACGACCAGTCCAAGCCACCCTCCTGATCCCGCTGCTTTTTCTACCCCAAGGGTTGAGTGCATCATGACGACGAGCAAGATACAAATGCCCTTGGCATAATCCACCCAATCGACACGACTGGCCAAAAGACTTGAATCACTACGCGGTACAGATCGGGCGCAGTTTTCATCTTTGGACGTCATTGCGTTGGTCGTACTGAGAACATGCCTTGCCATCACTGGACCCGCCGGTTGCTTGCAATTTTTAATCTGGTGCAAGCGTAGTGCTTTTATCCTAAGAGCCACTGACAAAAGTCGATAAAATTTTAACGACCCGTCCCGATTGGACACAAGTTTGGCTGCTTTCGGCCTAATTTCCGATAAATTTACCGCTCATTAAACAGGCTCATTTACATTTGCCTGAACCAAAGGCGGCCCAAAAGCCGCGTAGCAACCGTAAAGAAGCATTTTATGGCCGGAAGAGGACGCCCCAGCCAGCGTATCGAACCAAGTTTTGATGCGCCTGCCGGCAAAACCAGCGACGGCGGGATGCGTCTGTCCTATGATGACCGCGCCGTGGCAAGTGGCAACAGGGGCAAAAAAGCATCACCCGCAAAGCCTGCTGCGCGAAATGCGCGTCCGGATGGCCAAAAATCAAAAGCCAAAAGACAGCGACAGAAACGGGGCGGACTGTTCGGATTTTTGCGCTTTGTTACCTACTGGTCCTTCGTACTGAGTCTTTGGGGTGCAATCGGAGTAACCGGAATTGTCGCCTATTATGGTATGCGGCTACCGCAGGCTTCCGACTGGACGGTTCCGCAGCGTCCGCCCAATGCCAAAATCGTATCGGTTGATGGCGAACTGATTGCCAATCGCGGCTTGACAGGCGGCTCGGCGCTTTCGCTCGATGATATGTCGCCTTATTTGCCAATGGCCGTGATTGCCATCGAAGACCGACGCTACAAGTCACATTTTGGTGTGGATCCACTCGGTATTACCCGGGCAATGATTACCAACCTGATGGCAGGAAGACTGGTGCAAGGCGGTTCAACCTTGACCCAACAGCTTGCCAAAAACCTTTTTCTGGAACCAAACCGGAATCTTGAACGGAAGATACAAGAGGCCATTCTTGCCCTGTGGCTGGAGCACAAATTCACCAAGGATGAAATTCTCGAACTGTATCTGAACCGTGTCTATTTTGGCTCGGGGGCTTACGGAGTTGAGGCCGCCGCCCGGCGCTATTTTTCCAAATCGGCTCGTGACGTCAATCTGGCTGAGGCTGCGATGATTGCCGGCCTCCTGAAAGCACCCACAACTCTTTCACCGGCCCGCAATGCCAAAGGCGCCGAAGAGCGGGCGCAGGTTGTGCTTGCTGCAATGCGGCGCGAAGGGTTTGTCACCGACAGTGAAGTGACGACAGCGCTGACCATGGAAGCAAAAAAGGCGAAGCGGTTCTGGAGCGGATCAGAACATTATGTGGCGGATCTTGTAATGCAACGCCTGCCCGGCCTTATTGGAGAAATGCGCAGCGACATCGTGGTTGATACCACCGTGGATCTTGATCTGCAGAAACAGGCGGGCAAGCTGGTCCACGAGACAATAGCCAGCAATGGCAAGAAGCTCAATGTGTCCCAGGGGGCGCTTGTTTCAATCGACGGAACAGGTGCCATTCGTGCACTGGTTGGCGGAACGGAATATGCTGACAGTCAGTTTAACCGTGCAGTGGATGCCAAGCGCCAGCCGGGTTCCGCGTTCAAGCCTATTGTTTATCTGGCCGCGCTGGACAAGGGGTTGACCCCGGAAACCGTAAGGGTTGACCGGCCGGTTACTATCGGCAGCTGGAAGCCTGAAAACTACGACAGGAAATACCGCGGCCCGGTGACTTTGTCAGAAGCATTGTCAACATCGCTGAATACCATCGCTGTGCAGATGGTCTCAGAGGTTGGCCCGCAAAACGTGATCAATACAGCGACCAAACTGGGCATCCATTCCAAACTGACCAAAAATGCCTCGATCGCCCTTGGCACTTCAGAAGTTTCCCTGCTTGAACTTACCGGCGCTTACGCTCCGTTTGCCAATGGCGGTTATCTGGCTGAACCCTTTGTGATCAAAAGGGTGACTACGCTCAAGGGTGAGGTGCTTTATGAACGCAACGCCACCAATGCGCCGCAAATCATTGATTCTGCCGAAGTGGGGATGATGAACCAGATGTTGAAACGCACGGTCGAAGAAGGGACCGGAAAAAGTGCCCGGGTGAAAAACTGGCAGATAGCAGGAAAAACCGGAACGACACAAAGTTTTCGTGATGCCTTGTTTGTCGGCTATTCAGCCAATCTGATTACCGGTGTCTGGTTTGGAAATGATGATGGTACTCCAACCAGGAAAATTACCGGCGGCACTTTGCCGGCACAAACGTTCTCCCAGTTCATGACGATTGCCCACAAGGGTGTTCCGGTGGCAGAATTGCCCGGCTACTATATTCCGCAGGACATCGCGGTTATCCCTGCCCGCAATCCGAAAACCGGACCGGACAAGCCCCAGCCATCACACAACCTTGTTAAGCGGGCGGAGGCGCCGGTGAAAAGACAGACAATCTCGAATATCATCACGGGCACGCCGCGGCCCTCAGGCGATGTTGGCCAGCGTCCGGCAAACAAGCCAAAAGGTATTCTGGATATTCTGCTGGGCAAGTGAGTCACCCGCCCAGCCTTGGTATTGATCTTGTGGCCGCGCCAATATCAGTCAATATCAGGAATACGCAGGACCTGACCCGGATAAATCAGATCGGGGTCTTTCAGCATCGGCTTGTTGGCCTCAAAAATGACCGTATATTTTGGACCTTTGCCCTTCCCATAGACGCTGGTTGCGATTTTCCAGAGATTGTCGCCTTTTTTCACTGTCACAAAACGGGGATCCTTTGGCGCATCTTCCACCTTTGGATCGGCAATCCGGATTTCGCTGGCCTCCACCTTTGAAACGCCAAGAGTGTTTCCGACCGCGATGATCGCTTTTTCAAAGATAGATTGGTCAGCCACTTCGCCTTTGATGATAGCCTTGTCACCTTCAACTGAAACCTGAAGTTTCTCGGTTCCCAGATCATAGCTGTCGAGTTCCTTTTTCAAAGCCTCGGCATCCGGTGCCTCGTCGTCACCAATACCCAGTTTCTTGCCAACCGACTTCACAAAATCAAATATTCCCATTGGTATTTCCTTTTAGCTTTTATTCTGCCTGTCCGTTAACGCCGTAAGACTTTCAGGATCAATTCAGGCGCTTGGCCAGTAAGTATCACAAAAAGAAGGGGCGCAACCGAAAAAGGATGCGCCCATTGAAATTTTCAGCCGGAAATTCCGGAACTATCGAGCCCGGCCTTACTCGGCTGCCTGCAAATTGATTGAGGCAGCGGCAAGAACCTCGCTGTCCACATGGGCTTCGAATTTGACGAAATTCTTGCGGAACATATCGACCAGTTTTGCCGCTTGCGCATCATAGGCAGCCTTGTCAGACCAGGTCTGGCGCGGATCGAGAATGGTGCTGTCAACATCATCCACGGCTATTGGCACTTCAAACCCAAAACTTGGATCAATACGGAATTCAGCATTGTTGAGATTGCCGTTAAGCGCTTCGCTGAGCAGCTTGCGGGTTGCCTTGATTGGCATGCGTTTGCCGGTACCATATGCTCCGCCGGTCCAGCCGGTGTTTACCAGCCAGCACTTGACATCATGTTTGGCAATCAGGCGACGCAGCAGGTCACCATATTCAGAAGGATGACGCGGCATGAATGGCGCACCAAAACAAGTGGAGAATGTTGCCTCCGGCTCGGTAACGCCTTTTTCGGTACCGGCAACCTTGGCGGTGTATCCGGACAGGAAATGGAACATGGCCTGAGCAGGCGTCAATCTGGAGATCGGAGGCATGACACCGAATGCATCGGCTGTCAGCATGATGATATTTTTGGGATGCGGAGCAAGACCGGTATCGGATGCGTTCGGTATGAAATCGAGAGGATAAGCGCAGCGTGTGTTTTCTGTCAAAGAGCCATCATCAAAATCCGGAACCCGGTTTTCATCGAGGATCACGTTCTCAAGAACGGTTCCAAAACGTTGGGTTGTTGCGAAAATTTCGGGCTCGGCTTCGGCAGAAAGACGAATGGTCTTGGCATAGCAACCGCCTTCAAAGTTGAAGATGCCATCAGGGCCCCAACCGTGTTCATCGTCACCGATAAGGGTGCGGGATGCATCGGCTGACAAGGTGGTTTTTCCGGTACCCGATAGGCCGAAGAACACCGCGCTATCATCGTTGCTGCCTAGGTTCGCAGAGCAATGCATCGGCATTACGCCTACTTCCGGCAATGAATAGTTGAGAGCGGTGAAAACCGATTTCTTCATTTCACCTGCATAAGAAGTACCTGCAATCAGAACAATCCGATTGATCAGATCACAGGCTATAACGGTTTGGGTGCGGCAACCGTAACGGGCCGGATCCGCCTTGAAACTCGGCAAAGCGATGATCATCATGTCTGGTACATAGCTGGCCAACGCGGCAGCTTCCGGTCTGATCAGGAGGTTGCGAATGAACAGGGAATGCCAAGCATACTCGGATACAACGCGCGAAGCGATCCGGTTTTTCGGGTCTGCACCGCCGTAAAGATCCTGGACAAAAAGTTCCTTGCCCCTTGCATGCTCAATCA
This sequence comes from Salaquimonas sp., assembly GCA_041736675.1. GTDB lineage: Bacteria > Pseudomonadota > Alphaproteobacteria > Rhizobiales > Rhizobiaceae > Salaquimonas. Next base: position 105,469 of record JBGSTD010000048.1, on the reverse strand, counting down.
TGTCGGCTTTCAAAAGTGCGAAAGCCTCAGGAGACATGGGTTTGTTGTTATCCCACCAGATGGTGTTTTCGGTATCGGCTGTTCGCACTACAAACTTGTCAGCGGCGGAGCGACCCGTGTGCTGACCGGTCTCGACAACAAATGCCCCACCCTTCGCAATACGGCCCTCATTGCGGGATATCGCCTCTTCATAAAGCATCGGCGCTTCATAGTTCCAATAAACAGCCTCAAGGCCTGAAAAGCCGAAATGGCCAAGATCATGGCTGGAATTATGGATGCCGTGTTGTTTCATTTTTCTCTCCCTGACAATTGTCGTGCTCATTGTTTTCCAGATTATGAAAAACCACAGATTCAAATTGTCCTTTGCCGCATAACAGGTTCTTTCCCTTAGTGGAAAAGGTCTTAGCGAACAATCAACGGCTTTGGTAAATTTAAAAATTTTAGAAAATAAATCGATTGAAGATTTTCAAACGATTGAAAGCATTGCCGCTGCTATCAGGGCTCCACATCTTGTTTTATCTGGTGGAAATACCTAGTTTCTGGAAGATTGAACGTCAACAAGATGCGTTTTGCCAGAGCATCCATATTAGAAATGGCCAAACGCCACAATTTGTGCGCATTTTTGCAGGACTTGCCTACGACCCTATTTTTTCTTTAGTTTTTGAGGCCGCACATAATATGGCCGAACCTGGAGTTTTGAGATATGCCAACGATTGCCCTAGTCGATGATGATCGTAATATTCTGACTTCAGTGTCCATTGCACTGGAAGCGGAAGGTTATCGCGTTGAAACCTATACCGATGGTGCGTCCGCCCTCGATGGTTTGTCGGCGAGACGCCCGGATCTGGCGATTTTTGATATCAAGATGCCCCGCATGGACGGCATGGAACTGCTCAGAAGGCTGAGACAGAAGTCCGATCTTCCGGTCATTTTTCTGACTTCAAAGGATGACGAGATCGACGAATTGTTTGGCCTCAAGATGGGTGCGGACGACTTTATCAAAAAGCCTTTTTCCCAGCGCCTTCTGGTTGAGCGGGTCAAGGCGGTATTGCGGCGCGCGGCAGCAATTGGCGAAACGGGAACCCGCGGCACCAAGGAGGGGGAGGCCAAGCTGCTTGAGCGCGGCAATCTGATCATGGATCAGGAGAGGCACACCTGTACATGGCGCGGCAAACCCGTAACCCTTACCGTAACCGAATTCCTTATCCTTTTCGCCCTCGCCCAAAGGCCGGGTGTTGTCAAAAGCCGTGACTCGTTGATGGATGCGGCCTATGATGATCAGGTTTACGTCGATGACCGGACGATTGACAGCCACATCAAAAGGTTACGCAAGAAGTTCAAGGTCGAAGACGATGATTTTGAAATGATCGAAACCCTTTACGGTGTTGGGTACCGGTTCAGAGAGTCGTGATCGGCGCCGCCAAATGGATCTCAAATGGAGCTTGGCTCTGACAGCAAGGATATGGCAGATCGGCCGGAGGTACCCGGGCAAACAACCGGCAAGGATGCACGCCTATCAAAGAGCCGGTCTGCTTTGACTGATTTGCCCGTGGCGCGTGATGAAACCCATGACGCGCATTTCGTATCCAAGCCTCTGCAAAGCGATGTGATTGAACCTGATCACCGCCAGGGAACACCTGATCGACCCGGTGACAATTCCGATACACTTTTCGACGGGCGGGAAAATCCTCCCCAGGTTTCCGCCGGTTATTTTCCGACTTTCCGGCGATTGCGGCAGGTGATGTTTTCATCACTGACAAAGCGCATCATGTTTCTCAACTTGTCAGCGCTTGCAGTTTTGCTTTCAGGCATCTTGTATCTCAACCAGTTTCGCGAAGGTCTCGTTGAGGCCTACAAGGACAGTCTGGTAGCCCAGGGCAAGATCATTGCAGCTGCGATTGCCGCATCTGCCACTATCGAAATCAACGCCATTACTGTTGACCCGGACAAGCTGCTGGAACTGCAGGCGGGTGAAAGTTCCACCCCTTCAATCAAGTCCCTCGATGACTTGTCTTCTCCCATCGACCCGGAAGTCGTTGCACCCTTGTTGCGCAATCTGGTTCAGCCAAACCGAACCAGAGCACGCATTTATGACCGCGATGGTGTGTTGATCCTTGATTCGAAATTTCTTTATGCCGGGGGCCAGGTTTTGCGATACAATCTTCCCGATCCGACGGAAGGCTCACGCTGGTGGTCCAGTAATGCGCTTGGAAATTTCCTCAACCGAATTTTGCAACGCAGTGATTTGCCAACCTATGAAGAGCACCCAAATTCGGGAATAAACTACCCCGAGGTTGTTTATGCCCTTACCGGCTCTCCCACGACCGTTGTGCGGATGACCAAGAAAGGCGAGCAGGTCATTTCGGTTGCGGTCCCCGTTCAGCGCCTGCGGATCATATCCGGGGTTTTGCTGCTTTCGACCGAGGGAAACGAGATCGACAAGATCGTTACACAGGAACGTCTCGCAATCCTGCGGATATTTCTGGTCGCGGCAATCGTGCTGATTGTCCTTTCAGTTCTCCTCGCGGGAACAATTGCCACCCCGCTGCGGCGTTTGTCGGAAGCAGCAAACAGGGTCCGCAAGGGAGTCGAATCACGTGAAGAGATTCCTGATTTTTCCAACCGGCAGGATGAGATCGGAACGCTTTCGAGTTCGATCAGGGCAATGACCAACGCACTGTACCTGCGCATCGAGGCAATTGAGAAGTTTGCTGCTGACGTCAGTCATGAACTTAAAAATCCTCTTACCTCGCTTCGCAGTGCCGTCGAGACTTTGCCGTTGGCAAAAACCGACGATGCCAAGCGCCGTCTGCACGAGGTGATTCAGCATGATGTACGACGGCTGGATCGGCTTATTACCGACATTTCGGATGCTTCAAGACTTGATGCTGAACTGGCGCGTGAAAAGGCCGGCTATGTTGACATATCGACCATCGTCCAGAACATAGTTACCATGACCCGTCAGCCCAAGCGGGGCGCAGCGAATATCGAAATCGATCTGAACATCAAACCAGCTGGAAAAAATGACTACACCATCCTGGGTCATGAAGACCGGCTGGCACAGGTGCTGATCAACCTGATCGAGAATGCAAAAACCTTTGTTCCTGAAAACCAGGGCAGGATTTCGGTTTCACTTTCACGTAAAAACGCCTTAATTGAACTGATCGTTGCGGATAACGGCCCGGGGATATCGGCGGAAAATGTCGACCGGGTTTTTGAGCGGTTCTACACCGACCGCCCAGAATCGCAGGGCTTTGGGCAAAACTCCGGATTGGGCCTTTCCATTTCGCGCCAGATTGTGGAAGCCCATGGCGGGGAAATCAGGGCAAGGAACAAATCGGGGGCACAAACCGGGGCCGTGTTTATCGTCCACCTGCCTGTAACGGCCTCGCGAAAAGACAAGAATTCCCATTCCGAGCAGCGTCAGGAACAACAGCCCAAAATCCGGTCTCACTCATGACACCGAACGGATACAACATGAATGCAAGTCAAATGCGGGATTCTCAAAGCATGAACCATCATGGCTGCATTGTGGAACTTGACGGGCATGGTGTTTTGATATCTGGCCGTTCCGGCTCCGGAAAAAGCTCGCTTGCCCTTGGCCTTATCCAACATTTCAGGAATATGAGGAAATCGGCATTTCTTGTCGCTGATGACCAGTATTATCTGCAAGCAGCAGGCGGAAATCTTGTCGCCCGCGCGCCAGAATCGATATCAGGCAAGGTCGAAATCTACGGATTTGGAATCGTGGAATGCGAGACGATGGCAAGTTGCAGGCTGGATCTGCAGGTAACACTGGTGCCTGATGAGGCAATTGATAGAATGCCGGAACCAAAATCAATCAATATACTTGGCCACATGATTTCGGCTATAGAAGTTCCCGAACGCCACGAGACACAATCTGTCAGGATCGTTGTGGCAAAACTGAATTCACTGTTTGAGTAACCTTTTCCTTGCGCGAAACTGATTTTCAAGGAAAAAGGGGCACCAGAAAATCAAAAGTCCAAGAGGACGGAGCAAATATGATCGGTATCGTTCTTGTTACCCATGGGCAACTGGCCCATGAATTTCAATTGGCAGTTGAACATGTGGTGGGGCCACAGGAATTGATGGAGACGATTGCAATCGGTCCGGACGATGATATTGAAAAGCGCCGCCAGGATATTCTCGACTCAGTTTCGAGGGTAAATGCCGGGAATGGCGTGATCATCCTTACCGACATGTTTGGAGGCACTCCTTCCAATCTGGCAATTTCAGTGATGCAGGCTGATATGGTCGAGGTTATTGCCGGCGTCAATCTCCCCATGCTGATCAAGCTTGCCAGTATTCGCGAAAATAATGACATGCCGGCGGCATTGAAGGCGGCACAGGATTCAGGCCGCAAATACATCAATGTCGCAAGTGCCCTCCTCAACGGTGAATAACCCCGAATGACGCAAGCCCAGCAAATGATCAAGATCATCAACAAGCGCGGACTGCATGCCAGGGCATCAGCCAAATTTGTGAAACTGGTTGAAGGATTTGATGCCGATATCCGCGTTTCAAAAGACGGGCATGTGGTTGGCGGCACCTCGATCATGGGATTGATGATGCTGGCGGCCAGCCCCGGCTGCACCATCCATGTCAGCGCCAGCGGTCCAGATGGCGCTGCGGCTCTGAAAGCGATACAGGCTCTGGTGGAAGACCGGTTTGGCGAAGAGGAGTAAACCCTTCAGCCAACTCCTATCAAGACATAACGATTTCTTTATATGTTATTGATTTTTACCGCCATTGCTGATAATCGGTCTGCAAGTTCATCCCGTATGCTCTCCTGATTGGAGAGATCATTTACCAAGAGGGATGTTTGAGCCCTCAATAATAATCATGGAATTATCATCATGCAAAACGACTATATCGTAAAAGATATCAACCTGGCAGATTATGGCCGCAAGGAGCTGGATATCGCTGAAACCGAGATGCCTGGGCTAATGTCGCTTCGCCAGGAATTCGGAGCTTCCAAACCACTCAAAGGTGCGCGTATCGCAGGATCATTGCACATGACCATCCAAACCGCTGTGCTGATCGAAACCCTGACCCATCTTGGCGCTGAAGTGCGCTGGGTTTCCTGCAATATCTATTCAACCCAGGACCATGCTGCCGCAGCGATTGCAGCATCTGGAGTTCCTGTTTTCGCAATCAAGGGCGAAACACTGGAAGAATACTGGGCATACACCGACAGATTGTTTGATTTTGGCGGCCAAGGCGGCACCTGCAACATGATCCTGGATGATGGTGGCGATGCCACAATGTATATCCTGATTGGTGCAAGGGTCGAAAATGGCGAAACAGGCCTGATCGAAACACCGCATTCGGAAGAGGAAGAATATCTCTTTGCCCAGATTAAAAAACGCCTCAAAGCACATCCCGGCTGGTTTACCAAGCAGCGCGATGCCATCAAGGGTGTATCGGAAGAAACGACAACCGGTGTTCACCGCCTTTATGAACTGGTCAAGAAAGGCTTGCTGCCTTTCCCTGCCATCAATGTCAATGATTCAGTGACCAAATCCAAATTTGACAACAAATACGGCTGCAAGGAATCGCTGGTGGATGGCATTCGCCGTGCAACAGATACGATGCTGGCTGGAAAAACCGCTGTGGTTTGCGGCTATGGCGATGTCGGAAAAGGCTCTGCCGCTTCACTTAGCGGTGCAGGCGCACGCGTCAAGGTGACAGAGATCGATCCTATCTGCGCCCTTCAGGCGGCAATGGATGGCTATGAAGTCACAACGCTGGAAGATGCCGTATCAACTGCTGACATCTTCATTACGACAACCGGCAACAAGGACATTATTCGCATGGAACACATGCATGCGATGAAGGACATGGCAATTGTCGGCAATATCGGTCACTTCGACAATGAAATCCAGGTGGCCGGCCTGCGAAATCACAAGGTCACAAACATCAAGGACCAGGTTGACATGTACACCATGCCTTCGGGCAACCGCATGATTCTCCTGTCGCAGGGCCGCCTTCTAAATCTGGGTAATGCCACAGGACATCCAAGCTTTGTGATGTCGGCTTCCTTCACCAACCAGGTTCTGGCCCAGATCGAATTGTGGACAAAGGGTGCGCAGTACAAGAATGAAGTCTACATCCTGCCAAAACACCTTGATGAAAAGGTCGCCAGACTGCATTTGGAAAAAATTGGCGTAAAACTGACCAAACTTTCACAGGAGCAGGCAGATTATATCGGCGTGAAAACCGAAGGGCCTTTCAAGCCTGAACACTACAGGTATTAGGTTTCGTACCATTACCCACAAGATATTGAGGTTATCTGATTGACAAATCAGATAACCTTTTTTTATGCGCATTTTTTGTTCAATCCGATTCGCTAAATGATGTAAGGTAAAGCGAATCAAAATGATAACCGGTCAATAAGACTGGAGCGAATGCGGCAGGGTGGTCTTGGGAATCAATCGGCAGAGGACCCGGGCATGCCAGGGGACACCCACAACAAAAGGCCTGCCAACAGGGCAGGCAAATTGAAATTTGGATACTTTTTCGACTTCTTTTCTTTGAAAAGAGGCGGGCGGGAACTATTTCCTCACTCAAAGGGGCTGACATTGCACTGTCGCGACAAGAAAAAACCGCGGCTCGATGGAGGCCATTTGAAAATACTCGCAAGCGCGCTGGGCTTCAGTCTTAGTCCAGCATTTGTCACAAGCGGATTTGCTGCTGGCGAACCTGCTGTCATGACTGCACTGGGCCTTCTCGACCAAACCTCCATCCTTCTTCTGGCGATTTTTGGTGGCGCGGTCAGTTTTGCGCTTCTTTCCACTTTCTGGATGATCCGGGAGCGGTCAAGGATAAGCATCGAAAACGAACTTCTACGCAAAAACTTTGCTGACGTCAGGGCAGATCGCGACAAACTGGCAGCCATTGCGGAAGTGGAAGACCAGTGTCTGGTTGTCTGGGACAATGTGGAAAACGATCACAAGATTCTCGGCATGCTGGCCCCTGAAACATTGCGGTTGAAATCGCGCTCCGATTTTCTCGCATTTGGCAAATGGCTGACACCTGGATCGGCAATCAAACTGGAAAAGGCGGTCGAGGAACTTCGCGGCAAGGCCAGACAATTCTCTTTTGTACTGACGACACTCGCCAACAAATATATCGAAGTGCAGGGACGTGTATCCGGCGGCCAGGCATTTGCACGGTTTATTCCGCTTGACGGGCCAAAACAGGAACTGGCTGAACTTGAACAAAACCACCAATCTCTTTTGAGCCGGTTTGAATTGCTTGAAAACCTCTTCAACAAGATTCCCTCGCCTGTGTGGATTCGCAACAGGGACGGCGATCTTGCCTACGTCAATCCTGCCTACGCGCATGCTGTGGAAGCAAAGGATATTGATAGCGCTGTCAAACACAACAAATCGCTTTTTGACCAGAGTGAACGCACAACCATCGCTGTCAGCCTTGCGGAAAGCGGCAGCATTCACACACAATTGCCTGTTGTCGTGGCCGGTGACAGGCGTACCATGGAAACAATCAGTGTATCTGGAAGCGGTGGCACTTGCGGAATTGCCATTGACCGGGGTGATGTGGAAGCAATCAGGGCGACTCTGAAACACGCCATTGCCAGTCATGAGCAGACCTTTGACCATCTTGGTACTGCAATCGCGATCTTTGATGCCAATCAGAAACTGCAATTCCACAATTCCAGCTTTCAGCAGCTATGGGGTCTAAGCCTAGCTGATCTGGAGGGACAACCCAGCAATTCGCACATGCTCGATACGTTGCGTGATCATGGCAAACTTCCCCAACAACCTGACTGGAGGCGCTGGAAAGAACATCAACTGGGCATTTATCATGCTACCGAGACACGAACGGAAACCTGGCATCTGGCTGACGGGCAGACGCTGCGGGTCATTGTCAATCCGCAAAACCATGGTGGCGCAAGTTGGGTTTTTGAAAATGTGACAGAAGAACTGGCGCTAAGAACCAACTACAATTCCCTTGTCAGGGTGCAAGGTGAAACGCTCGACCATCTCAACGAGGCGGTGGCGGTGTTCGGGTCAAACGGCAAAGTGCGATTGACCAATCCTGCCTTTCTCAGCCTGTGGGGATTCGAGACACCTCAGGACGTTGAAGGACTGCACGTCAACTCCATGTCGAAACGGATCGAAAAGCACCTGGCGAAAAAAGATGACGATCAGGCAGAGGGCTGGTCACGTATCTGTCTTGGAATTACCGGCGTCGATGATGACCGCAATGATCTGACCGGAAGGCTGGAGCTCGGCTCAGGCGCCATTCTTGATTATCACCTTGTTTATCTGCCAGAGGGCCAATCAATGTTGACACTTGCCGACATGACGGCTGCGGTCAATATCGAACGGGCACTGAAGGAACGCAATGATGCGTTAGAAGAGTCGGACGCGCTCAAGACACGCTTCATTCAACATGTTTCCTATGAGCTGAGGGCCCCTCTGACGAGCATATCGGGTTTTGCGGAGATCCTCGCAACCGGCTCACCAGGCGCGCTCAATCCGAAACAGGCAGAGTATCTGGAATATATCTCGCGGTCATCGGATGTCCTGAAAGCGCTTATTGATGATATTCTGGATCTGGCAACCATTGATGCGGGAGCCATGCAACTGGATTTGCAGACCGTCGATGTGGAGCAGATCATGCGCGCCAGTGTTGAAGAAGTCGCCGAGCAATTGGAACGGTTCCAGATCAGCACCACGATTACGGTTTCTGACGATGCGCGACGTATGATTGGAGACCCCGACCGCATCAAGCAAATGTTGGCGAACCTGCTGTCAAATGCGGCAAATGTCTCACCTGATGGCGGATTGATTGAACTGGATGCCCGCCGAAACGGAACCATGATTGAATTGGTGGTTACTGATCAGGGACCTGGAATATCCCAATCCAATCAGGCCACCATTTTTGAGCGTTTCGAAACCGTGCAGGGCTCGGAACGCAAACGTGGAGCCGGACTTGGCCTCTCGATTGTCAAGAGTTTCTCCGAACTGCATGGTGGCAGCGTCCATGTCGAAAATGCCGGCAAAAAGGGCGCAAGATTCATTTGCTGTCTTCCGGTAGAACCCGCAGCCAATCTGCAAGCCGCACAATAGAGGCGTGATGCTGACCCATTCTCACGATACGCTGACAATTACGCTTGGAAATGAAGATGCTACAAAGCAGCTTGCTGTCGATGTCGCCATGGCAATCAATGGCGGAGCTCTGATATTTCTCGAGGGCGATCTGGGTGCCGGAAAAACAACATTTGCAAGAAGCTTAATCAGGCAGTTAAGCCGCGAGCCGGAGCTTGAAGTACCAAGTCCGACATTTTCCATCGTGCAGCCCTATGAGCTGGACCACTCGGCTGGATTGGTACAGATACTCCACGTTGATCTTTATCGCTTGAGCGGCTCCTCACAGGTCGAGGAATTAGGCCTTTATCCGCTGGAAACCGGCGTGATTGCGCTTGTCGAGTGGCCGCAAAAGGGGAAGGGACATCTTCCTTCACCCGATCTTGAAATTCGTTTTGAGACCGAAAACGAAGGGCAGGAAAATGAAGCGCGCAGTGCGATACTGGGCGGCAATCCCGCTCTGCTTTCTGCTGTCAGGCGCAGCTTGCTGATCCGAGCATTTCTCATAAAAGGTTGGGGTGAGGGAGTGGAGCGTTCTCCGTTGATGGGAGATGCCTCAAGCCGGTCTTATGAAACTGTCATACTTCACGGCGAACAGCGCATATTGATGAATGCACCCCGCCAACCCGATGGCCCTGTCATCAGGGACGGCAAACCGTACAGCCAAATCGCCCGGCTGGCGGAGGATATTTCCGCCTTTGTTGGTGTTGACAGAATACTGGCGGCCTGCAGTGTCCGTGTTCCTGAGCTATACCACCAATCACTTGGCGACGGGCTTTTGCTGCTGGAGGATCTTGGCAAAGGCCTGATTATTACCAGTGAGCGCCAACCGATCAGGGAACGGTATCTGGCTTCGGCTGCCATGCTGGCTGAATTTCATCAAAAACGTTGTGAAAACCATATCAATATTGATGAAAATAACCGCCATACCGTGCCGGATTATGACCGGGAGGCAATGTTGATCGAAGTTGATCTGCTTGCCAAATGGTATGCGCCACGCTTCAAGGGCGCAATGCTGGAAGAGCGCGAGTACCAGCGATTTGTTGAAATCTGGAACAGTTTGATAGACCGTTTGCAAACCAGCGAAAAACGTCTGAACCTGCGGGATTTTCACTCTCCCAACATCATCTGGCGCGATCAGGAACAAGGCAACCGCAAAGTGGCTGTGATTGATTTTCAGGATGCTGTGATGGGGCCGTCGGCCTATGATCTGGCCTCGCTGGCCCAGGATGCCCGTATCGACATACCGGGCGATCTGGAAGAGGCAATAGTTTCGCATTATTGCAGCTTGAGAAAACCGGAGCCGGATTTTGACGAAGCCGGATTTCTTGCCGACTACGCGATCATGGCTGCACTGCGTGCGACGAAGATTTTGGGTATATTTGTTCGCCTCGACGAACGCGACGGAAAACCCGATTATCTCAAACATTTGCCAAGAATGCAGGATTATATCAAACGGGCAATGCGCCATGAGGCTCTTGCAGACTACAAAACCTGGTATGAATCCGTCATGGATTTGTCATGAACATTCTATAGCGCCTCAGTCTGACAACAGGAGACAATTGTGAGCGAAGAAATAAACCCCAAGTCCGAAACTTCTTCCAAAACCATGCCGAACACTGCGATGGTGCTGGCGGCCGGACTTGGCAACCGAATGCGACCGATCACAGACACAATCCCCAAACCGCTCGTCAAGGTATTTGGCAAGACTTTGCTTGATTATGGACTTGATGCTCTTTCAAAGGCAAATGTTGCCAAGGCGGTTGTCAATATTCACTATCTGGCCGACCAAATGGAAAGCCATTTGAAAAACCGTGTTCAGCCGCACATTCATGTCTCCGATGAGCGCGACAGCCTGCTTGATTCAGGCGGCGGTGTCGTCAAGGCACTTGGCGAATTGGGTGATCGTCCGTTCTTTGTGTTGAATGCCGACAGTTTCTGGCTGGAAGGAGCGAGACCCAATCTCGAACTTCTTGGTGATGCATTTGACGAAGAGAAAATGGATGTTCTGCTGCTGCTCTCATCCATGACCAATGCGATCGGTTATCACGGCAGTGGCGATTTTGACATGGATAAAGAAGGACGCCTTTGCCGTCGCGGCGAACGGAAAATGGCTTCATTTGCCTATGCAGGAGCCGCTATTTTTCACCCGAAGGTTTTCAAGGATTCACCCAAGGGAGCTTTTTCACTCAATCGTGTTTTTGACAAGGCCATCGAGGATCAACGGCTTTACGGGATTCGGATGGAAGGCTTGTGGCTGCATGTCGGCACACCCGAAGCGATTGTCGAGGCTGAACAGGCAATAGCCCGCAGCGCCGCCTGAACTTTTGGATTTCCTGACTTTTTAACGATTGAACGCAAAAGACTTCAAAAGCCTTTGTGACAACGGGCGGTTGTGCAATCCTTGCCGGATGAGAATCACCTGTCCAAGGATTTTTTCCTTGGCGCAAATCAGGATTTGCCGTGTCCATAAACAACCTTGTCAAGCCTGAAGGAAAATTGGAAGAGAAAAGCAATGTCTTTTCAATTCCTCCGGGCGCACCCTTTTTGAGAACTCTTGCTGAAGCGCTTGTTGACGGCACATTGGCGCGTGATACAGGCGGTGGCAAGATTGAGCTTTCAGAGTCACTGATCTTCCTGCCCACACGCAGGGCAGCGCGGGCGCTTGGTGTCGAACTGCTGGAGGCGGTTCAGCGGCACAGCGGTTCAAATGCACTAATTCTTCCGCGGATCAGAACCATTGGCGATCTTGAGAATGAGGAAAGCCTCTACGGTCTTGGCGCAGAAAATCCGGACGTTCTGGCACATCTGCCTGATGGACGGATGGTGATCGAACCCGTGGAGCGCCAACTGGTCCTTGCGGAACTAACCCAGAAATGGGTGCAGGCAATGTCGCCTGCAACGAGGGACCTGCTAGGCAAGGAAGAGATCGCCCTGCCTTCCTCCGCCAGCGACGCGCTGCGCCTCGCCGCTGACCTAGCACGATTCATGGATCAGGTGGAGACCGAGGAAACCGATTGGCAACTAATTGCAAAAATTGCTCCGGACGGATTTGACCAATGGTGGCAATTGACCCTCGATTTTCTCAAGATCATCATGCAGACATGGCCGCAATACCTGTCTGAAAAAAACCTCGTCAATCCATCTGAATTCAGAAACCGCGTTATTGATTTCAGGATCAGTGAACTGCAGCGAAATCCACCTGCAGGTCTTGTGATTGCAGCAGGAACCACCGGCTCCATTCCGGCCACCGCGCGGTTGTTGCAGGCAATCAGGGCCATGGAGCGCGGCCGTATCGTCCTGCCCGGTCTCGACACATCGCTATCCCCAGGCATTATTCAGCGGTTTGCTGACACAAATGAAATGACTGATGAGAGTGTTTCCAGCACCCATGCGCAATTCGGACTGGTCAAGTTGCTGCAAAAACTGAAAACGCCCCACGGGGATGTTTGTCAGCTTGGCGAGATTTCGCTGCCAATGCAGACGAGGACTGAAATTCTCAATACCGTAATGGTGCCTGCAGAAGACAGCGAAAACTGGATCCTGGAAAAGGAGCGGTTTACCGGCAGTTCAATCGAGCAAGCGTTTGATAAAGTATCCCTGATTGAGGCGCCGGGCGAATTTCAGGAGGCATTGGCGATCAGTCTTGTCCTGCGTGAGACCCTTCAAGATGGCGACAGGACAGCCGCCCTGATAACTCCTGACAGAAATCTGGCAAGGCGGGTTTCGAGTGAACTCGAACGCTTTGACATCCAGATTGATGATTCGGCAGGCAATCCTCTCCCGGCTTCAAAACCGGCCGGGTTCCTGCGACAAATCCTGCGTGCAGCAACCAATGGCAATGATCCTGTGTCCCTTTCCTCCTTTTTGAAAAGTGATCTTGTTTGCCTCGGCGAGAAACGACACGAAACCACGCTCCTAAAGGAAGCACTGGAAATCGCCCTCATCCGCGATGTCATCATCCTGCCGGGAATTGACGATCTGGCCCAAGCTGTGAAAAGGCGGCAAAAGGATACCGAAGAAAAGAAGCACGTTCCCCAACTCCTGCGCAAACTGACAAGCGAACAATGGCAGGAACTGGAGACATCTGCCGCATGGATATCCAACTGTCTGAAGGACATACACCTGCTTTTCAGCCAGTCAAACTCGATGACCGTGGCGCAACTGGCCTTGGTTCTCAGACATTGCGGAGAAGCGCTAAGTTCGGACGCTGACGGACGAACGGTTCTTTATGATGATGCAGGAGGAGAAGAGCTCCAGTCCATCCTTATTGCACATGGTGCTGATTTTGACACAAGGTTCGAATTTGCACCCCACGAGGCAGTTGCAGTTTTCGATGCCATGATCGCCGGCAAAAGGACAAGAAAGGCGGGGCGCACCCGCCCGCGCCTGCAAATATACGGAACCCTGGAAGCGCGTCTTCAACACGCAGACGTTGTTATTCTTGCCGGATTGAACGAAGGGATATGGCCACAAAGTTCACGCAATGACCCCTATCTGAACCGGCCCATGCGTTCGGAGCTGCATTTGCCTCTGCCTGAGCGGCGCATCGGGTTGGCAGCACATGACTTTGGGCAATTTTCCGGCGCTGAGGAAGTATATTATACGCGTTCAAGAAGGATGGGTGACACACCTGCAATCGCCTCACGTTGGCTGCAAAGGCTCAAGACATTCCTGGGTGAAGAGCAAAGTGGCAAGCTGGTTGCACGGGGCAACTGGTATCTTGATCTTGCACAAAGCCTTGACGAGGCGTCAGGGCCGCCTGTGTCCAGCAAACGGCCGGAACCCTGCCCGCCGGTTGCATTGCGGCCAACCAGTCTTTCATTCACGGAGATCGAAACCTGGATCCGGGACCCCTATGCAACTTATGCCAAGCATGTCCTGAAAATTGTGCCGTTACCACCGCTTGTGCGCGAGGCTGATCCAGCGCTCAGAGGCACTATCTATCATGATATCCTCGCCAAATTTGTTGCGACATGGCGCGGCGAGATTACTGAAACTGCTGGCGCAGTGATGGAATCGATTGCCGATGATTGTTTTGAAAAACAGAATATACCGGCGGAAATTCAGGCAGGATGGCGGCCAAGATTTACACCCGTGGGAGAAGCCTTTCTCAGTTGGGAAAGCCCGCGTCGAACTTCAATAAAGGCAAGTCATTGCGAGATCGACATGCGCGCTGAAATCGAGAAAACCGGATTTGTCTTGCGTGGCCGGGCTGACCGGATTGATGTTCATCATGATGGAGGTCTGACTGTCATAGACTACAAAACCGGGGGCAATCCCAGCAAAAAGCAGGCAAGAACGCTTTCCCCGCAATTGTCCCTTGAAGGCGCACTGGCCGCACGCGGAGCTGCTGCCGGAATTGATGCTGCTCCGATCGCCAATTTATATTATGTGCGCCTGAAAGAGGGAGACGGCTTTAAAGGCGATGACATAACCAAAGGCAATGGAGTGCCAAAAGACCTCACGGCAGCTGATCTGTGCGATACCGCCTATGAGAACCTGATCAAACATATCATCGCCTATCAAAGCGAGAGCCAGCCATACGTATCGCAATATGCACCTTTATCAGGCCGCACTTTTGCCGGTGACTATGATCATCTTGCCCGCATCCGCGAATGGTCACTCAACACTGCGGAAGAAGACGGGGTGGAGGCATGAACGAGAGCGCAATCAATCTTCCAACCAATAATCTACAATCTGTTGCGACCGACCCGACCCATACCGTGTGGGTTTCAGCCAATGCCGGTTCAGGCAAGACCTATGTGCTTTCGCGGCGGGTGATCCGATTGCTGCTTGAAGGCAATAAACCGTCGGATCTGTTGTGTCTGACTTTCACCAAGGCCGCAGCAGCCGAAATGGCGAACCGTGTATTCAAGACACTTGGCGAATGGGCCATGATGGCTGACAGCAAGCTTGAAGAAGCAATTACCGAATTGACCGGATACAAACCTGACAAAAAGCGCGTGTCACGGGCCCGCAAACTGTTTGCCATGGCGCTCGACACACCAGGCGGACTGCGCATCCAGACGATCCACGCCTTTTGTGAATCGCTGCTGCATCAGTTTCCGCTAGAGGCAAACATACCCGGCCACTTTGAAATGATGGACGACCTTGACCAGTCGCTGCTTTTGGATGAAGCGCGCCGAAGGGTGATCATGGCCAGCCTTGGTATAGGTAAAATTCCGGGTGCTTCAGAAAAGGCTGGACCAAGCATTTCGGTGACTGCTGATCAATTGGCGGATGCTTTTGTGGTATTGCGAAATCATGCCAGCGATGATGCGATTGACAAGGCGATACACCAGATTGTTCATGACCGCGAAAACTTCACCCGGTGGATCGAAGAAAACGGGGGAAGCGTACGCGACGCGTATTCGCCGATGTGGCAGTCGGTATCGCTTGCAAGGGAATCAACTGAGGCTGAGCTTTACGAAACGTTTGCAGCTGAGAATGTCTACTCAAAATCCGAATTGAGTGAACTTGTTGCAATGGCAAGAGGCATGAAATCGAAAAGCTACAAGCCTCTTGCCGATACACTGCAGACAATTGCCGAAACAAACGATGCGGAAAAAAAATTCAGTTTGCGCCGCCAAACCTATCTCACCAACAGTGATAAACCGCGCAAAGCACTTGTGCATTCCAGTTTTCTGGAACCGGTGCCGCATCAGCTCGAACTTTTCCACAAGGAACAGGAACTGTTGCAAAAGCAGCTTGACCGTATGCACACCCTTGCAAACTTCAGGGCAAGCGAGGCGCTCTTTTTGGTGTGCGAGGCGATCCTTATTGAATACGAGCGCTTGAAACAGCAGAGCGGGCTGCTGGATTTCAACGACCTGATTGCAAAGACAGCCAATCTTCTGATGCGCAACGAGATTGCCAATTGGATACAGTACAAACTCGACAAAGGCATATCCCATGTTCTGGTAGATGAAGCTCAGGATACCAGCCCGTTGCAATGGCAAATCATCAGATCCATCACCAGCGAGTTTTTTGCCGGACAAAGCGCCAGCGACAAATTGCGGACGGTCTTTATCGTCGGCGATGAGAAGCAATCAATTTATTCCTTCCAAGGGGCTGAGCCAAAGGAGTTCAATCGGCAATTCCATGATCTGGAAAGGCAGGTCAGCGCTGCAAAGGGTGCCTTCAAACGGGTTCCCCTGACAGTATCCTACCGCTCAACCGAAGAAGTGCTAAGCGCGGTTGATCAGGTTTTCAGCCTGCCGGAAAATGCCAGAGGGCTTGGGATCGAAGGCTCGCTGCAGACCCATTCGGCCAACCGGCTGACTGACCGCGGCGAGGTCATTGTATGGGACCTCTTCATCAAGCCGAAGCGTGTTGAAAAGACTGATTGGCGCGATCCACCGGACGAGTTGACCGCACTTGATGCCGAAGTGCAACTGGCAGAGAAAATCGCCAGTACAATCAAGGGGTGGATTGACCGAGAAGAAGTCTTGCCTGGTAGGGATGTACCCATCCGCTATGGCGATATTCTGATACTGGTGCGCAAGCGGGATCGTTTTGTTTCGGCCATGAACCGCGCGCTCAAACTGCGCGGGCTGGTCTCGGCCGGAGCTGACCGCCTCAAGCTGACCGAGCACATCGCCGTGGAGGACATGCTTGCGCTTGGCCGTTTTGCGTCCATGGAACTGGATGAGCTCTCACTTGCCGGTATCTTGAAATCTCCGGTTTTTGACTTCAGCGAAGACGAATTGTTTGAACTTGCCCATGCAAGGGGAAAGACAAGCCTTTATGAATGCATTGGTGAAAAAGTGAGCATCGGCGAAGCCTCATCGAAACTGATTGAAGCACATGCCATCTTGAAGACAATCCGTAAAAGCGCTGCTGAACTTTCGGTCTTTGAATTTTACGCGCGGATTTTTGCCACCAACAACCTGCGCAAAAAATACATAGCCCGCCTAGGCCATGAGGTTGAGGAAATCATAGACGGATTCTTTCAGGCCGCCCTTCACTATGACGAGCGAACCGGGCTGGGACTGCAGGGTTTTGTGGAAATGCTTTCTTCTGCCAAGCCGGAACTAAAACGCGAAATCAACATGGAAACCGATGAGATCAGGGTAATCACTACCCATTCGTCAAAAGGCCTCGAGGCGCCCATTGTATTTCTTGTCGATCCGGGAACCAAGGCTTTCGAGACCAAACATGCGCCACCCGTGATCAAGTATGAGTATGAAAAGAATCGTCAGACATATTTGTGGCAAACCCAAAAGGAGGAACGCCTTCTGGCAACCGCCAAGGTATATGATGACATCGAAGCGGCTGCGGAAGAGGAGTATCGACGCCTGCTTTATGTTGGAATGACAAGGGCGGCAGACCGGTTGATCGTGTGCGGATATCGCTCTGACAGCGAAAAAGAATTCGAGCATTGGCATTCGATGATATGCAAGGGATTGTCGGCGACGCAACTTGATCCGAAGTTGAACGGACGGTTTATTGAGCGAACAGACGACAATGGCATAAGCATTGGCCGATACTGGGAAATTGAAAACAGGTATCACCGCGAAAAGACCCCGATTGACAAAATTTCAACGAAAGCACCGGAAAGGAGCCTTGGCCTGCCAGACTGGGTGTCGCGCGCCAAGGCTGAGCCGAGCGCACCGCGTCCGCTCAGCCCTTCCGGCGTGCTGCAGTTGCTCAATATCGGGGAAGAGCCGGAACGCTATGGCACAATCGAAAATTCGCTCGCCATGGAGCGCGGAAATGGCGTGCATCACCTTTTACAAATCCTGCCAGATATAGCGGCTGACCGGCGGGATGGGGTAATCACCAACTATTTCAAGCTCTCAAAAGCCGGATTTCCGCCGGAAACAGAAAGTGAAATCCAAAGACTGGTTGTGGAAATACTGGATCATCCCGAGACTTCCTTCCTTTTTGGCAGCGGCTCCAAAGCAGAAGTTGAAATATCCGGCAAGATCAAACTTTCAAACCGGGCGCATCTGGTGCGTGGAAAGATCGACCGCCTTGTGATCACGGATGACACGGTGACAATCGCCGACTACAAGACAAACCGGGTGGTTCCTCAAAATGCAACTCAGATCCCTGCTGATTATCTTGCACAAATGGCACTTTACCGCGAATTGATCACAAGTCTCTACCCCGACAAAGCCGTCCATTGTCTGATTGTCTGGACACAAAATGCCGCGATTATGGCAATTGAAGATGAGTTGCTTGACCAACAGATGGAGAAACTCAACAAGACGTGAAAATGAGGTTCTTGACGAACCTGATCAGGCTTCTTAACTAAGATACAAATGAACCGGGTATATCCGGTTTTCGGATACCCTTTGGAAAGGAATACAACATGGCAACGGTGAAAGTGGACAACGGCAATTTCAAATCGGAAGTTATGGAGAGTGACATTCCGACAGTTGTCGATTTTTGGGCAGAATGGTGCGGACCGTGCAAAATGATCGGACCAAGCCTTGAAGAATTGTCAGTGGAAATGGCTGGCAAGGTCAAGATCACAAAATTGAACATCGATGAGAATCCGGACCTTGCAGCCCAGTTTGGCGTCCGCTCAATTCCGACCCTCTTGATATTCAAGAATGGTGCTCCCGCCGGAATGCAGGTTGGTGCCAAGCCGAAAAGCGCTTTGGCTGACTGGATCAAATCGGCAAGCTGATTTGTTTTATACTTAATCAATAAAACGCGGCGAGGTTCACACCAGCCGCGTTTTTCTTTTAGACGGAATTCAGTCGAGCTTTATTGGGGAGGCGTTCCGTTTTTCTGAAGTACCTCACCGACGAGGTAAAGCGATCCGCAAATCAATATCCTGATCTGCTGGCCAGGATAAAGTCCTACCGCCAGTTTCAAAGCTGATTCAATGTCTGTTGCGGCGTCAGCCTGCAGACCGGTTTTCCTGACGATTGAAGCTAGAATCGTAGGATCAAATCCGGCATCACTCTGGTTTACCGGAACTGTGACAACACGGTCGACAAGCCCCTTGAATGCTTCGAAGAAACCATTTGGCTCCTTGGTGGTCAACATGCCAGCGATCATCACCAATGGCATGGATTTGCGGTAACCGGCTTTTTTCAATTGAGCCGATATCGCAATTCCGGCATGAGGATTGTGGCCGCCGTCAATCCATATCTCAGGCCCAGTCTCGGAATTGGTTTCGCTGCTCGTATCCTTCAGCATTACCGCCGATATACCGGCGGCAAGATTACCCGGTTTCAACCTCTCAAATCGGCCTGGCCAATAAACCTTCTCCATGGCTGTTTCATAAACCGAACTTTCCAGCACCGGCAACACAGCCCTGCAGGCTGATATTGCCAAAGCGGCATTGGTGATCTGGTGATCACCGATGAGGCCAGGTTTGGGCAAATCCAGCAAGCCAATAGAATCCTGATATACAAAACGCCCGTTCTCTTCGTAAAAATCATAATCCTGACGGGCAATACTGACAGGCGACCGGTTTCTTGCAGCTATATGTTCAATAACTGCCAATGCTTCATCAGGCTGTACACCGACAAAAAGGGGTACAGCCGGCTTGATGATCCCGGCTTTTTCAAAAGCAATCTTGGTAAGCGTGTCGCCAAGATAAGCTTCGTGATCAAGCCCGATGGGCGTGATCAGGCAGGCAACCGGATTTTGCAGGACGTTGGTGGCGTCAAAACGGCCGCCCAGGCCCACTTCGATAACGCAATAATCAGCGGTATGCTCGGCGAACAGAATGAATCCAACCGCCGACATGATTTCAAAAACCGTGATCGGCGTGCCACCATTGGCGTTTTCAGCGCGAACTATAGCCTCTTCAAGCACTTCATCGGAAACAAAACGGCCCCCACCTTCCTGTCCGAGGCGATAACGCTCATGCCAGCCAACCAGATGCGGCGATGTATGCACATGCACTGTCTTTCCTGCAGCCTCGATGATTGCACGCAAAAATGCGCTGGTGGAACCCTTGCCATTGGTCCCGGCAACATGAAATACAGGGGGAATCGCCAGATGCGGATTACCCAGCTTTTCCAATAGGGCGGAAATCCGCTCAAGAGACAGATCGAAGCCCTTGGGATGGATTGCCATTAACCGGTCAAGGGCGGCGGCAGTGCTCATTTGCAAACCTGATCTGGAAAGAGGTTATTCTGTTCTATTGCCGTTTTGGCCAGTTATTGAAATCGCTGTATCAGGTGCCTTTACCAGTTCGACAGTGTCGGCGTCCGGAACAATATCCGGACCTGCCTCGACTGTATTTTGTTGGCCGGTCTCGGCAGTACCTGTTTCAATTGTGGTATCTTCAACATTGTCGTGTGTGAAGGCGGGTTTCTTCATCAAAAGATGCAGCAGATTTGCAATCGTCTCCCGCAATTCCTTGCGGGGGACCACCATGTCGATCATGCCGTGCTCCAACAGGTACTCTGCTGTCTGAAATCCCTCCGGCAGGCGCTCACGGATGGTTTGCTCTATAACCCTTTTTCCAGCGAAGCCAATTTCAGCGCCGGGTTCGGCAATGTGCACATCTCCCAGCATCGCATAGGATGCAGACACGCCACCAGTAGTCGGGTTGGTCAGCACCACGATATAGGGAAGTCCGGCCTCCTTGAGACGCTCAACCATGACGACAGTGCGGGGTAATTGCATCAACGAGAGGATACCTTCCTGCATCCTTGCCCCGCCTGACGCCGGAAACATGATCAGAGGCGTCTTCAACTCGATGGCTTTTTCAAATCCCTTGATGATCGCCTCCCCAGCAGCAATACCGAGTGAGCCTCCCATGAATGAAAACTCATGGATCGATGCGACGACTTTCATGCCATGGAGACTGCCAACCGCATTGAGGATTGAATCTTCCATGCCGGTTTTTGCCCGGCTGTCACGAAGGCGGTCTGTGTATTTTTTCTGATCGCGGAATTTCAGAGGATCCTGTGCCACGGGAGGCTGAGCCAGGGCTTCATATTTACCATCGTCAAAGAAATAGCCAAGACGGGTCTTTGCCGAGATCTTCATGTGATAACCGGAAGCCGGAATCACGCCCATATTGGCTTCCAGATCCTTGTGGAAAACCATTTCGCCGGTTTGCGGGCACTTGATCCACAAATTCTCCGGCATGTCTTTCCTTTGCAGGAAAGAGTTCAATTTCGGTCTGACGTAATTGGTAATCCAGTTCATGGTCTTTTGCCCCGGCAATGGCTGCCAAATTTCTTTCGGGAATACAGATTTTGCTTGCCTCGGGCAAGTTCACATCAACGGTGTCTTTAACAGATGGGGTTTGATTTCTCAAATCGCCACCTGAAAATTCAGTAATGCGAAATTGTGAGCGATCTTGCCTTCTGTATCAGCTATCTCGATATCTTCTGTTTGCCTGCCTTTGCGACACCTTTGGCCAGCTTACGGACCAATTTCACTACTTTTTCGACTGTTTTGCCTGTTGCCCTGCCCTTTTTGTCAAGGCTGGCTTCCAGTGTGGAAACGATCGCCGAGCCGACAACCACTCCGTCAGCGCCCCTGCCGATGGCTTCTGCCTGCTCTGCTGTGCGGACCCCAAAGCCAACACAGACAGGAAGATCGGTTTTTGCCTTGATATGGGCAACCGATGCGGCGACCTTTTCAGGATCAGGTGCTGCTGCGCCGGTAATACCAGTGATTGAAACATAATAGACGAAGCCGGAAGTATTTTGCAGCACTGTCGGCAAACGCTTGGCATCGGTGGTCGGCGTTGTCAGGCGGATGAAGCTGATTCCCGCTTCCATCGCAGGCAGGCATAGCTCATCATCTGCTTCCGGAGGCAAATCGACAATGATCAATCCATCAACCCCGACAGACTTGGCCTTCTTGACAAAATCCAGCGGGCCATAACTGTAGATCGGGTTGTAGTACCCCATCAAAACGATTGGGGTTGTCTTGTCTGACTTGCGAAACTCACCGACAATTTTCAAAGTTTTCTTCAATGTCTGCCCGCCTGCCAGCGCGCGCTGACCTGCTTTTTGAATGGCAGGACCATCGGCCATCGGATCTGAAAACGGCATGCCTATTTCGATAAGGTCGGCACCTGCAGCAGGAAGCGCCTTGATGATCTCGAGGGACGTTTCATAGTCGGGATCGCCGGACATCACGAAGGTGACCAGAGCCGGGCGGGATTCTTCTGCCAATTGAGCGAAGCGGATATCTATTCTCGTCTTTTTCATGAAAACGGTCTTTGCAAACTGAATTGGGAATTAAAGGTTAAAGCCAAGTGCCTTGCCAACAGTAAACACATCCTTGTCGCCGCGGCCGCAAAGGTTCATGACAATAATCTGGTCTTTTTTCATTTTTGGTGCGCGTTTTACAACTTCGGCCAAGGCATGGGATGGTTCAAGCGCAGGGATAATTCCCTCGACACGGCACAGTAGCTGGAATGCTTCAAGAGCCTCGGTATCAAGGATTGGGATATATTCGACCCGGCCTGTTTCCTTCAGCCAGGAATGCTCTGGTCCGATACCTGGGTAATCAAGTCCTGCCGATATCGAGTGGCCTTCAAAAATCTGGCCGTCATCGTCCTGCAACAAATAGGTGCGGTTGCCATGCAAAACGCCCGGGCGGCCCGCAGTCAGAGAAGCACAATGCTCCTTCCCCTTGAGGCCGTGACCACCTGCTTCAACGCCGACAATCTGAACGTCCTTGTCATCAAGGAATGGGTGAAACAGGCCGATCGCGTTTGATCCGCCGCCAACGGCAGCAATCAGCATATCAGGCGCGCGGCCTTCGGCTTCCATCAACTGGGTGCGGGTTTCATTGCCTATAACCGACTGGAAATCGCGAACAAGCTCGGGATATGGATGCGGGCCTGCTGCCGTGCCAATAAGGTAATAGGTATCCTCGACATTGGTTACCCAGTCGCGCAATGCCTCGTTCATGGCATCTTTGAGGGTTCCGGCGCCAGCTGTTACGGGGACAATCTCCGCACCCAGCAATTTCATACGGAAAACGTTTGGAGATTGGCGCTCCACATCGGTCTTGCCCATGTATACAACGCAGGGGAAACCGAACCGTGCAGCAACTGTTGCGGAGGCTACTCCATGTTGTCCAGCGCCGGTTTCAGCGATAATCCGCTTCTTGCCCATGCGCTTGGCAAGCAATATCTGGCCTAGGCAATTGTTGATCTTGTGAGAGCCGGTATGGTTGAGCTCATCCCGCTTGAAGTAAATCTTTGCACCGCCGAGGTGCTCGGTCAGCCGTTCGGCAAAATAGAGCGGCGAGGGACGCCCGGTGTAATGCTTGTTGAGATAGGCGAGTTCGGCGGCAAATTCGGGGTCTGCTTTCGCATCCTTGTAGGCCTGCTCAAGCTCAAGAATGAGCGGCATAAGGGTCTCTGCAACGTAGCGGCCACCGAAAAGTCCAAAATGACCGTTTTCGTCGGGGCCGGTGCGAAATGAATTGGGTGCTGTTTGCTTGTTCAACGTATTGCCTCTGTTTTTGCGAACGTTTGATAACAGGTGTTATCCCGCCTTTGGTATGCTCTCGGGCCTTGTGCCGGAATTGCCTTGCGACAGATCCCTTGCCCTGACGGTCTTAATGAATGTTGCAATCTTTGCAATGTCTTTTACGCCGGGTGCCGATTCAACACCAGACGAAACGTCAATTGACTTTGCGCCGGAAATTTCCAGCGCAGTTGCAATATTGAGTTCGTCGAGGCCGCCGGACAGCAGATAAGGTGTAGGTGTATGCAATTGCCCGAGAAGTCTCCAATCAAAAGAGACACCGTTGCCGCCCGGCAGAACCGAACCCTCCGGAGCCTTGGCGTCCAGCAGAAACTTGTCGGCAATGCCCTCATAAGGTTCCAACTTGTCAAAATCTGCAGCTTGCCTGATTGCAAAAGCCTTGATAACGCGAAGTCCGTGCCTCTTTTTCAATTCGGTGACACGTTGCGGGCTTTCATTTCCGTGAAGTTGCAGGAAATCTGGTCTGACGCTTGCAACGATTTCATCCAGATAACCGTCATCTGCATTGACAGTTACTGCAACCTTGGCCACACGGTTTCCTGCCAATTGCGCGAGCTGTGCAGCAGCCTCAATATCCAAATGCCGGGGGCTTTTTTCAAAGAATATGAAACCGATCATTTCTGCGCCCGCATCAATGGCAGAGGTCACTGCCTGTTCTGTCGACAGACCACAAATCTTGATATCAGTGTGCATGATCACGCTCTGGTTCTAGTCAAAACGGGCCGAGAAAAATTACCCAACCATCAGACCTGGCAAGCTGCCAGGGTTTTCGGATTTGAAGTCGCACGAAAACGTCATTGAGTCCAGACCGGTAGCAAAACCGGGAAGCGCTGACTGCGCGGTTCAATCCAGACTGACGGCATGCAACATCGCGGCATTCTTGCGCAGCCAGGCTTTGTGGCTTTCCATTTGCGGACAGACGTTTCGGACGTGGTTCCAAAAACGGTCCGAGTGGTTCATTTCCCGCAAATGTGCAACTTCATGCGCTGCAAGATAGTCCAATACAGCGGGTGGAGCCATGATGATACGCCAGGAAAACGAAAGGGTTCGGGTTGATGAGCACGATCCCCAGCGGCTGGTTGAATCGGTTATCCTGATTTGCTTGGAGCGGACGTTAAGTGCGCTTGAATGGCGTGCCACGGCTTCGTTAAGCTCCTCGCGAGCACGCTGTTTGAGGAAATCCACCAATTTGCGTTTTATGTGCCTTATATCGCCAGGGACAAGAATTGTGGGGACGCCTGAAACCACCTTCGGTTCGACGACCCCGCGCAGACGATCAAGATGAACAATCGAGTGTTCAATCCCGAGATACGGAATGGTGGCACCTTCGCCAATTTCTATCTTGTCAGGCAGGCGGGATTTACGGGCTGCGACCCAGTTGCGATTGCGATGAAGAAAATCGTCAAGCTCTCTTTCGCTGACATGGGCGGGCATTGTCACCTTGAGACTGCTTCCCCCGGGCAGCAACCGCAAGGTGATCCTTCTGGATTTGGGATGTTCAACAACCTTCACAGCCATTGCTTCGCCGTCGACTTCCAGAATGCGATCTCTGGAAACCTGTTTTTTGGGAGTGGAAAATGATTTGAACAATCCAAATGCCATCTGAAAATTCTAGCTGATTCTGGCAACCCAACCAAGTTGATAAGCCATCAAAAAAAACGGGGCAAAAAGCCCCGTCCTGAAACTATCCGATTGCCGGTCTCAAACGTCTGGCACTGATTTCTTGCCGGGCTTGCGACTTGCGCTGTCTTCGCCTGTCGCAGTGTTGCGCTTGTATCTGGACATGAATTCGTCGAACTCCTTGCTGTCCTTGGCACGGCGCATTTCGCGGATGTGATCTTCAAACTCGCTACGCATTTCTTCAAGCTTGCGGCGTTCTTCGCGCAGGCGCTCGATTTCGGCGTCACGCCACTCGTCAAATGCCACATTGCCTGAACGTGACGAATGGTTGCGATGTGATCCGCAATCACGGCTCCAGCCTTTGGAAAACCGGTCTGTCTTTTCATTTACGCTGGATTTGAACTCTTCAAGCCTGTCGCCCCAAAGGATATAAGCAATCATGGCAAGACCAAGCGGCCAGAATATCATAAAGCCAATGATCATCATGGCAATGGTCACAGGAGTCCAGGCCGGGCGGATCATCGCCTTGGCGATGCGTCCTGATCTGGTGTCATTGTCGTAAGTCGTATTCATAGTGTTTGCCCTCTAAACAATGTTCCTGCATGCCACCCTGCTCTCGAAGCCAAATCATTGGCCTTTCGAAGGGTCGATCCGGTTTTACCCGGAAGCTTCGCAAGAAACGTGGTACGGACCATACCGCCCGCTTCAATTCACCTAAGAACGGGCAGATGCAATTTCAAGATTGGAAAATTACCGCGAGGTTACATTTTTGTAACCTTTTGACGGCCGTCTTCGAAATGGTTATGTCAAAGCACTCTCATCATATCGGCAAGAATGTCGCTGGCTGCAGCCTTGCGGTCAACCGCTTCCAGAATTGGCCGGCCCACAACAAGGTGCGATGCACCCGCCTTCAAGGCATTGGAGGGAGTCATAACTCGCTTTTGATCGCCAGCATCAGCGCCAACAGGGCGAATACCCGGTGTCACGAGCGCCAAATCGCTGCCGACTGCCGCCCGAATTTTTTCTGCTTCGAGGGCGGAGGCCACAATTCCACCCATTCCGGATGCCTTGGCATCACGGGCGCGCTGTAAAACCAGTTCTTCGGCGCTTGCCGAATATCCCGCGGCTCGCAAATCACCATCGTCCATCGAAGTGAGGACCGTTACCCCCAACAGGCAAAGATTTGAACCCCTGGCCGCTTCGACCGCTGCCCGCATGGCCTTTGGATAAGCGTGCAAAGTCAGCATATCAACGCCCATTTTCACGATGTTTTCAACGCCCTTGGCAATCGTGTTGTCGATATCAAGCAGTTTCATGTCCAAAAACACTTTTTTACCGGAGACCTTCAGGTCTCTCGCCAATTCAAGGCCGCCTGCAAAGACCAGTTGATAGCCAATTTTGTAAAATGTAACCGTGTCTCCCAGATCCGCGATGATGACCTCAGCCTCTTTGACGGTTGGCACATCCATAGCCAATATAAGGCGATCAGATGGTGAGACGTTCTTTGCCGATGCAGTCATTCCAATTCTCCTAAAAGTTTTTCTGCCGGATCACTGCGCGGATGGATCGCCGTCCGCTTACTAGCCAAGCAGTGTCGCCTTTTCAACCAGCGAATGGCAGGCCTGCTTCATCAGCCTGGCAGCGCGCTCTTGGACCAGGTTTCCCCTGTCGTCGAAAGCGTTTTCTGCATTGGCGACAGCTGTCTGCTCGCTGATTACCTGCATTCCCAGGCGCACCAGCACATCGCGCAGATGGCCAAGACCTGATATCCCGCCCATCGCCCCTGTAGAGCAGGCAGCGATTGCAGCCAGCCTGTTCTTGAAGGGTGCCAGTGATTTGTTGGACGACGGGGCACGGCTGATCCAGTCTATGGTATTTTTCATCAATGGCGTGAACGAGCCGTTATATTCAGGTGAGACCAGTATGATTGCTGAATGTCTGTGAAACTGGCGTGCCAGTTTCATCGCGTTTTCCGGAACACCTTTTTCCTGTTCAAGGTCATGATTGAAAACCGGCAGATCATAATCGGCCAATGACAAGCGGGTGATATCGCAGTCATGGTTTACCAGTTCGCTGGCAAAGGCATCTGCAAGGCTCTGGTTGTGGGAGCCTGCCCTTGTTGAGCCGGCAAGGATAAGAATTTCAGGCCTCTTGTGCAATTTTCCTCACTTGATATTTTCACTCACTCCGCAAGGACGGACCGGTATACCCAAAATCTCGCCGGGGGAACATTTGACAATATCCATTTTGTCGGCTCGGTGTAAAATACGCCCGGCTTCGCTTTTACGGGGGGCTTGGGTCCGTAGCACAGTTGAATAAAGGGAGCGCCCGGGTTGAGCCATTTCAACCCGTTTTCGATATAGGAAATGCGTTGCTGCGGGTTGAAGTTCAGCAGGGGAAGCCCGCTTAAAATGGCGGCGAATTTCTGATCACCATAGGCTGCAAGGGTTGTTTCAAGTGCGAAGGCATCTCCTTCAACCACATTGATACCTGGAAAATTATGCCGCAAGTGCCTGCAAAAATCGGGATTGTACTCAACACAAACAAGCCTTTCCGGCCTGACGCCCGAGGCCTGAATTGCGCGGGTAATCGGACCGGTGCCTGAACCAAGTTCCAGAATCGGGAGCGTCGAATTGGCGGGGATGAGTGCCGCCATGGATTTTGCAGCTATTTTGCTGGTAGGGGTAATTGAACCGATGGATTTGGGGGTGCGGGCCCACTCTCTCAAGAAGCGAAAATCGTTCAGGAACCGGTCTTTGAAAGAAATAATCTGGTTCATTTTTTTCTCCCCAAATGAGGAGTCCTATTCTGCAAGACCGTCCAGGAAACTCTTCATTTTGGAGAAAAATCCGGTCGATTCGGGGCTATTTTGATCGGAAGAAATTTCTTCAAATTCTTCCAGCAATTCGCGCTGTCGCTTTGTCAGCTTTTGCGGCGTCTCAGTGACAACCTGAATATACAGATCACCCAGATTTGTCGAGCGCATGACGGGCATGCCTTTGCCTTTCAGGCGGAATTGTTTGCCGGTTTGGGTTCCCTCGGGAATTTTGACACGCGACTTGGTACTGTCGAGCGTTGTTACCTCGAACTGACCGCCCAACGCGGCTGTGATCATCGATACAGGAACCCGGCAATACAAATCGGCACCATCGCGCTGGAAAAAGGCGTGAGGTTTGACGGAAATGAAAATGTACAAGTCACCTGAAGGTCCGCCCCTCGCACCGGCTTCGCCCTCACCGCCAAGACGGATGCGAACGCCATCCTCGATACCGGCGGGAATATTGACCGAAAGGGAGCGCTCCCTGGTTACCCGGCCTTGTCCGCGGCAAGTGCCGCAAGGATCGGAAATGACTTCACCGCGGCCTTGGCACTGCGGACAAGTGCGCTCGATTGAAAAGAAACCGGAAGCCGCACGCACTCTTCCCGAGCCGGAACAGGTTGAACAGGTCTTTGCGCTTGTTCCGGGCTTTGAACCTGACCCCGAGCACGTTTCGCAACTCATGGCCGTTGGAACCGATATTTCCGCGGTCTTGCCTTCATAGGCCTCTTCCAGCGTAATCTCCATATTGTATCGAAGATCGGCACCGCGCTCGCGCCCGCCCGAAGACCGGCGGCCACGGCCGCCCATCATCTCGCCGAAAAGGTCTTCAAAGATATCCGAGAAGCCACCGCCCATTCCGTTCTGACCGCCGCCAAAGCCGCCGCCCTGCTCGAACGCCGCATGACCAAACTGGTCATACGCCCCGCGTTTTTGCGGATCGCGCAGCACATCATAGGCTTCGTTGATTTCCTTGAATTTGGCTTCGGCCGTCGGATCGTTCGGGTTGCGGTCAGGATGGTGTTTCATTGCCATTTTGCGAAAGGCGCTTTTGAGCTCCTTTTCGTCTGCAGTGCGCTCGACACTCAGCAATTCATAGTAGTCAGTTTTGGCCATTATCCCTAGCCCGCCTATCTATCCATATCAGTAAAAAATAAAAACCCCGCCCCAAAATCCGGGACATAGTCCGCTGGATTTCAAGGCGAGGCTTATCACTGTGTCAACCTTAGGCAGACTTTTTCTCATCGTCGTCATCGACTTCTTCAAAGTCGGCGTCAACGATATCTTCATCACGGTCATCCTTGGCTGCATCACGTGCAGCGTCAGAAGAGGCCGCCTCAGCCTGGGAAGCCTCATAGATTGCCTGACCCATTTTCATGCTGGCGCTTGCCAATGCCTCGGACTTTTCCTTGATGTCTTCGGCAGAGCCTGATTCCATGGAGGCTTTCAAATCAACTATAGCAGATTCGATGTCCGCCTTGTCGCCGGCAGAAACCTTGTCGGCATGCTCCTTGAGAGACTGTTCTGCAGAATGAATCATTGCCTCAGCCTGGTTTTTCGCTTCAACCAAAGCACGGCGTTCCTTGTCTGCCCCGGCGTTTGCCTCGGCATCCTTGACCATCTGCTCGACTTCCTCATCGGACAAGCCGCCAGAAGCCTTGATCGAGATCTGCTGCTCCTTGCCTGTGCCTTTGTCCTTGGCGGACACATTCACAATGCCGTTCGCATCAATATCGAACGTCACTTCGATCTGCGGAACTCCGCGCGGTGCCGGTGGCAGACCCACCAGATCAAACTGGCCGAGCATCTTGTTGTCGGCTGCCATTTCGCGCTCACCCTGGGAAACCCTGATGGTCACGGCAGACTGGTTGTCATCTGCAGTCGAGAAAGTCTGGCTCTTCTTCGTCGGAATTGTCGTGTTACGGTCGATCAAACGGGTAAACACGCCACCAAGGGTTTCAATACCGAGCGACAACGGTGTTACGTCGAGAAGGAGAACGTCGGTGACATCGCCCTGAAGCACACCAGCCTGGATAGCTGCGCCCATCGCAACAACTTCATCGGGGTTCACACCCTTGTGAGGTTCCTTGCCGAAAAACTCTTTCACGGTTTGCTGAACTTTTGGCATGCGAGTCATGCCGCCCACCAGAACAACCTCATCGATTTCACCGGCCTTTAGGCCAGCGTCCTTGAGGGCATCCTGCATCGGCTTGACTGTGCGCTTGATCAACTCATCAACCAGTGACTCGAATTTGGCGCGGGTCAGCTTCATGGTCAGGTGTTTTGGGCCCGACGCATCTGCTGTGATGAATGGCAAGTTGATCTCTGTCTGGGTAGAGGAGGACAATTCGATCTTGGCTTTTTCCGCAGCTTCTTTCAAACGCTGCAAAGCCATCTTGTCTTTTTTCAAATCGACGCCCTGATCCTTGCGGAATTCGTCGGCAAGGTAATCCACAAGGGTCATGTCGAAGTCTTCACCGCCAAGGAATGTGTCGCCGTTGGTGGATTTGACTTCAAACACGCCGTCACCGATTTCAAGAACGGAAACGTCAAAGGTACCGCCGCCAAGATCGTACACGGCAATGGTTTTGCCATCGTTCTTGTCAAGGCCATAGGCAAGAGCAGCCGCTGTCGGTTCGTTGATGATGCGCAGGACTTCTAGACCGGCAATCTTGCCGGCATCCTTGGTTGCCTGACGCTGGGCATCGTTGAAGTAGGCAGGAACAGTGATAACGGCCTGGGTAACTTTCTCACCAAGATAGGATTCTGCAGTTTCCTTCATTTTCTGAAGAATCATGGCTGAAACCTGTGATGGAGAATATTCTTCGCCATGGGCTTTTACCCATGCATCGCCATTGCTTGCCTTGACGATTTCGAAAGGAACAAGCTTCTGGTCCTTCTTCACGGCCTTGTCGTCAAACCGGCGGCCGATCAAACGTTTGACCGCAAAAAGAGTGTTCTCGGGATTGGTGACGGCCTGGCGTTTTGCAGGCTGGCCGACAAGACGTTCACCGTCTTCGGTAAATGCAACGATGGAAGGGGTTGTACGTGCACCCTCCGCATTTTCAATCACTTTTGCTTCCTTGCCATCCATTACAGATACACAAGAGTTTGTTGTGCCAAGATCGATACCGATTACTTTAGCCATGTTTTCTTCTCCTTGTAGCGAACTGTCCCAACCCATATGGCCCTTGGTTTAAACCTCAAGCCGGCATTGATGGACAGAACCTTTGGAATATTACCGGTTTTGCCCGAACCACTGATCCATGATCCGAAGCGTTGCGGCGTATATAAGGAGGCTCTTTGAGAGGTGCAAGGATGCAAGGCAACGAATCTCGACAAGTTTTGATTATTTTGCGTAATTGACGGCTTATTATTGTTTTTTTGACACGCTCGGCCCTATTTTTGTTCAAGGGCAAACAAGCGGAGACTACCATGCAGGTGCTACCCAACGGGGCCAAATGGATTCCCGGTTATCTTTCAAGGACGCAACAGGAAAGTATCGTAGCGGAAATCCGGGAAATTGTCCGCCAGTCTCCGCTTTTTGTACCTAAAATGCCAAAAACCGGCAAGGAAATGTCGGTGCGTATGACCAATTGCGGAATTTTGGGCTGGGTGAGCGACAAGGAAAACGGTTACCGTTATCAGGACCATCATCCACAGACCGGCGAGCCCTGGTGCCCGATGCCTTCCAGCCTTGAGCATATCTGGCAGGATGTTTCAGCTTACCCGCATGCTGCTGAGGCATGCCTCGTCAACTTCTATGATGAAGCCGCCAGGATGGGACTTCACCAGGACAGGGATGAACTGGATTTCAGTGCTCCGGTTGTTTCTATTTCTCTTGGAGACAGCTGCCTGTTTCGCATTGGCGGCACCGAACGCGGCGGCAAGACCAGTTCGTTCAAATTGCAAAGCGGGGATGTTGTGGTGCTGACAGGACAGTCACGGCTTGCCTTCCACGGCGTTGACAGGATCTATCCTGATACCTCGACCCTGCTTAAAAACGGCGGCAGAATCAATCTCACCCTCCGGCGTGTCAATTTAAGTTAGTTGATTTAAGCAGCCGGACTTCTCACCCAATTTTAACGAAATAAGTGTATCCGTTTTCCGAGCGCATGAGAATTTATCGGAACTTTGGAAATGAACAGCAAAAAATTTGAAATATCCAGTTTGGTACCGCTGATTGCAGCTTTGTTCCTCGCCATGGGAACCGGCATCCTGTTGCGTCTCGCCTTCTGGCTAACGCCCAATGTTTCGCTCATTATCACATTGGGTCTTTTTGTGATCATCTACCCGTTCACGCGGATGGGAAATGCCCCAACAACGCGCAGCAGGTTTCTTTACTCATTCCTGCCTTTGCTGCTTCTGGGTTTCTGGGTTTATTTCATTGCCGAGTTTGGCATGTTTGACTGGTCGTCGATCCTCTATCATTTTTCAACCGGGATAGGTGGGTCTGATGTGGTGATGAACTATCTGGCTAGGACGATCAAGCCGATCTCTGCAATTGCCTATATCTGCATCGGGCTGCTGCTCTTGAAAAACCGGCTCGGATGGGTATCCAGATTTGATAAGCTACTCGCGGTAGCGATACTGGCAATCAACCCGGCTGTAGCCACTGCCGGAATTGACCTTGTGTCAGGCAAGGCAGCCGAGGCCAACGACACCTTGTTGAAGAATTATGTGAAACCCTCGGTCAATCTTGCAAACGGTAGAAGGCCGAAAAACTTCATCCATGTTTTTCTGGAAAGCACGGAACGGACTTATTTTAACGAAGCCGTATTCGGGCCCATCATGCAACCTTTGGCGCAAATGGAAAAAACCGGATTCACGGCCCACAATATCATTCAAGCCCATGATACGGGTTGGACTGCCGCCGGGCTTTCCTCATCCCTTTGTGGCGTACCCCTGTCATCAGTCGGTCTTGGAACTGGAAATTATTTTGATATCTATGCGAAATTCATGCCGAATGCGACCTGCCTTGGAGATGTTCTGGAAAGTCACGACTACCAGCTCTCAATCCTGTTGGGGGCGGACAAGACATTCGCCGCAACAGACAAATTGTTTGGAGATCACGGCTATCAGACAGTGATTGGTTTCGAGCAGTTGCTCGAGATGTATCCCGATGATGCCAAGAGCATACTGCAAGACGGCAGGGAGAGTTTCGGTTCACATGATGATGTTGTTTTCAAAGCCAGCTACGATCTCCTGCGCAAGGGCCAGGCTTCCGGAAAACCGTTTGGAATCTCGATTCTCACCATGGGCGGACATGCGCCTCTGGGCAATCTTTCATCTTCCTGCAAGGGACGCAAAGAGCTTGAGATGACAAACAGTCCATCGCCTGCCGCAATCTATTGCACAAATCTGCTATTGCAGGAGTTTATGGAAAAGGCCGGTGCTGAAGGTCTTCTCAAGGACACAATCGTAGTTGTCCAAAGCGACCATCTTTCCATGAAAAATGAAGTCTATTCGAGCCTCATCTCACAAAAGCGCGAAAATCTGTTCTTCATGTTTGGTGATGGTATTTCGGCCAAAATTGAAGAACGCAGTGCCATGATGCCGGATGTTTATCCAACCCTGCTGGAAGCTTTGGGGTTTGAGCTCGCCAACCACAGAGCCGGAGTTGGCGTGTCGCTTTTTGGCGAACAAAAAAACCTGATCGAACAGATAGGCATCGGCGGGGTAAACTCGATCATAAAATATGACAACGCCCTGCGCTACAAGCTGTGGGAACCTGCAGAGCAAAAGCTGAGTTCACAGAACTGACTTTAAGACCCGGGCAGAATTCAAACCAACACACATGGCGCTTGCGCCTATAGTTTCCGCAATGCCACATGCTCGATCATGTGGTTTGAACCCTTGCGCAGGACCAGATCGGCGCGCGGGCGGGTTGGCAAAATGTTCTGATGCAGGTTGATCAGATTGATATTGTCCCAAAGGCCCTGGGCAATGGCATAACCAGCATCTTCCGACAATGCCGAATAGCGGTGAAAGAAGGATTTGGGATTGGTAAAAGCGGTATTGCGCAACCGCATGAAACGCTCGACATACCAACGCTCGATATCCCGCTCATCAGCATCAATGTAAACGGAAAAATCAAAAAAATCCGAAACAAACGGCACGCTCATTCCCGCTTTGGGAAGTTCACGCGATTGAAGAACATTTATACCCTCGAAAATCAGGATATCGGGCCGCTCCACCGTGCGCTGCTCGCCCCTCAAGACATCATAGGTCAGATGTGAGTAAAGAGGCGCATGAACCTCAGGTTCCCCAGCCTTGATGGCTGAAAGAAATCTCAGCAGCGCTCCAAAATCATAGCTCTCTGGGAACCCCTTGCGGTTCATCAGGCGGCGGCGGCGCAGGGTCGAGTTGGGTAACAGGAAACCATCGGTGGTAATCAGCTCAACCTTGGGGCTTGAGGGCCAGCGGGCGAGGAGCTCTTTCAACAACCGTGCAACCGTGGATTTTCCCACAGCTACCGAACCGGCAATTCCGATGATAAAAGGTGTTTTCTGACCGCGCAATGAGAGGAAGCGGGCGCGTTGCTTGAAGAGACTGATGGATGATTCGACGTGAGCGGAAAGCAGTCTCGACAGGGAAAGATAAATGCGCTCCACCTCTTCGATGGAAACCGGATCGTTGAGCGAACGGACCCGCTTGATTTCTTCCTCGCTCAAGGTCATTGGAGTATCGGCCCTGAACTTTGACCATTCTTCCGTGGTGAAGGTCAGAAAAGGCGATACCAGAGCATCGGGATCCTTTGGATTCCAGAATTCATCCTGCTTGATTGTTGAACCGCGCCGAACGGCTTTCAAGATCGCTCTTGATCGTTTTTCATCCGCAAGGCTCATCTTGTATTGGTCTTCCGTGCTCTAGATACTGCAGGCGACTTGGCTTTTGCTGATCCTTTACCGGGAACAGGACGGGCGGGCGCCGGACGGGAGGCTTTTTCTGTTATGCCGGACTGGCTGGTCCGGCGGTCAAGCTCGCCCATGACGTCCTTGAGAGGAATATTGCTTGCTTTCAATACCACCAGCAAATGGTAAAGCAGATCAGCCGCCTCTTTGGTGAGTTCACTGCGATCACGTATAGATGCGGCAATAACAGTCTCTACCGCCTCTTCTCCCATTTTCTGCGCACACTTCTCGATACCGCAGGAAATCAGTGTTGCCGTATAGGAGGAACCGTCTGTAACCTCTGCGCGCTCCGCAATGATTTTTTCCAAACTGCCAAGGGTAAATCGAGCCATGGATACTACCTTTATCTGCTGCCTGCATTCGCTCGCATATCCTGTGAAATGCGACCTAATCCAGTCTTACCGGAATTCCGGCTTTCTGCATATGCCGTTTTGCTTCGTCTATTGTATAAGTACCGAAATGAAAAATTGAGGCGGCAAGGACAGCGCTCGCATGGCCGATCTTTACCCCATCAACCAGATGGTCAAGCGTGCCTACACCGCCTGAGGCGATCACCGGTACTTCGACCGCATCG
Source organism: Salaquimonas sp. (assembly GCA_041736675.1). Taxonomy (GTDB): domain Bacteria; phylum Pseudomonadota; class Alphaproteobacteria; order Rhizobiales; family Rhizobiaceae; genus Salaquimonas. Next base: position 69,968 of record JBGSTD010000048.1, on the reverse strand, counting down.
GCAACCGCTCTGGTCAGCGGCAGGTTATATCCGGACTTGGTGCCATCGCGGTCCATCGAAGTCAGCAGGATTTCTCCAGCTCCTTTTTCAACAACCAGACGGGCAAACTCGACCGCATCAATACCGGTTTGTGTGCGTCCGCCATGGGTGAATATTTCCCAGCGGTCAACTTCCCCCATCGCGGAAACCTTCTTGGCATCAATCGCGACGACAATGCACTGATTGCCAAACTTATCGGCCGCCTCAGCAACAAAATCAGGATTTTGCACTGCGGTGGTGTTGATTGAAACCTTGTCTGCCCCTGCCAGCAGAAGCTTTCTGATATCAGCAATTTCACGAACACCGCCGCCGACAGTTACAGGCATGAAACACTGCTCTGCCGTTCTCGCAATCATGTCGAAAGTTGCCGCGCGACCATCGGAAGATGCGGTGATATCAAGGAATGTCAACTCATCGGCCCCGGCCGCATCATAGGCAATGGCGGCTGCAACCGGATCTCCAGCGTCAATCAAGTCAACGAAGTTGACACCTTTGACGACACGACCGTCCTTGACGTCAAGGCAGGGTATGATGCGGGTCTTGAGGGTCATTTTCCAGCCCTTCGCAGAACGGAAAGAGCTTCAGCAGGGTCCAGCCTGCCATCGTAAAGTGCGCGCCCTGTAATTGCGCCTTCCAGTTTTGCTGCATCTGGCTGCATCATGCGTTTGACATCATCAATCGAGGCGAGACCACCCGAGGCAATAACCGGAATGGAGACAGCATTGGCAAGTTCAATGGTCGCGTCCCAGTTGATCCCCGTCAGCACACCATCGCGGTCGATGTCGGTATAGATGATCGCCGAAACTCCCGCGTCCTCAAATTTTCGGGCTAGTTCAATTACCCCGAGGGTTGATGCCTCAGCCCAACCCTCGACAGCCACCTTGCCGCCCTTTGCATCAATGCCCACGGCAATATGGCCAGGAAAATGGGTACATGCTTCAAATACCAGCGCCGGGTTTCTGACCGCAACCGTGCCGAGAATTACACGGGTCAGGCCTTTCGCAAGCCAACTTTCGATATGTTCAAGTGTTCGAATACCACCGCCCAGCTGAACCGGATTTCTGGTTGCCTTAAGAATTTCCTCGACTGCAGTTCCATTGACGCTTTCGCCAGCAAACGCCCCATTGAGATCAACAACATGAAGCCAGTTAAAGCCCTGGTCCTCAAAGGCTTTGGCCTGCGCAGCCGGACTGTCATTATAAACCGTTGCCTGATCCATATCGCCGAGCCTGAGACGGACGCATTGGCCATCCTTCAAATCAATCGCAGGAAAGAGGATCTTACTCATGGCCAAAGCCTTTTTCTGTTTGCCTGTCCTCGCAGCACGGCTGCTGCGGGCATGGCGATCGGCCATCTTTCAAATCAATCGTAGGAAAGAGGATCTTACTCATCAACTATGGTTTCCATTTCAAAAAATTTCTGATGAGAGCAAGGCCCAGTTTCTGGCTTTTCTCCGGATGAAACTGGGTGCCAACCAGATTGTCTCGGCCAACGATCGCAGTTATTGCTCCACCATAATCGGTCGTTGCAATAATCTCGTCACGGTTGGCGGCTACGATGTGATAAGAATGAACAAAATATGCGTGCCATCCCGTGGGGCCGGTCGGTATATGTTCAAGCAGTGGGTGGTCACGAACCAGATCAAGCGTATTCCAGCCGATCTGGGGAATTTTCAGCGCAGGATCATCAGGCGAAATTTTGACCACGTCACCGCCAATCCATCCCAAACCTTCGGTAACGTATTTTTCGTGGCCGCGTTCTGCCATCAACTGCGTACCGACGCAAATACCGAGGAATGGTCTGGCGTTCTTGTGTACGGCCTCTTCCAGTGCGTCAACCATTCCGTCAACCGCATTAAGGCCTGCACGGCAATCTGCGTATGCTCCCACACCCGGAAGTACAATGCGATCAGCCCGACTTACATATTGAGCATCATCGGTAACGTTGATTTCTGCAGTGATACCTGCTTCACGGGCGGCACGCTCAAAGGCTTTGCCTGCGGAGTGCAGATTGCCTGATCCGTAATCAATGATGGCGACTTTCATGATTTACTCTTCTGCGAAAAGCCCAAATTCCGGTTTGTCGTGACCGGAGACCCTGAAAACCCCCGAAGCTCCTGTTGTAGGTGAAAGATTTTCAGGCGCAAAATCCTGTGACTTATTTTCGCCCGCCAATCCAGAAGTTTTTGAGAAATATTTCAATTCTGCCGCCTCAAGGGTCTCGGCGTCAACAAGTTCCACAATACTTAATCCGCGCCGAATTTTTCTGGAGGCTATCCAGCTTGTTCCTTCCAGATATACAAAGATGCCAGGAACAAGCGAAATCAGCGTAATTGTTTGCGCCCACAGTGCATTTCCCGAGCCATTTCCGATGACATTGCCCAAAGCAATGAGAAAGAAGGAAATGACAAGATAAACCGCAAATTCAAACCAGAGCCGGTTCCACAGCAGCCACAAGCCCGGCAGGGCGAGGGCCAGGATGGAGGCCTTGTCCCTTACAAATTCCACATCGCGGTGGTTTACTGACGCGTAGACCTCGTAGGTCGCCATTGGATATTGTTTCCTGAACTGGCCCAAGCTGGTGTTTCAGGTTTAATACCGATCATGGCACTTGCCAAGATCAAACATCACACATCAAGGTTCAGCCTTTGAGTGTGCCCTTGGTTGAGGGGATGACACCTATCTGGCGCGGATCAATTTCAATAGCCTGACGCAATGCCCTTGCGACGGCCTTGAAACAGGTTTCTGCAATATGGTGGTTGTTTTCACCATAGTGATTGGTCACGTGCAGGGTAATTCCGGCATTTTGCGAGAACGCCTGAAAGAATTCCCGAAATAATTCCGTGTCGAAATCCCCAACCTTGGACCTTGAAAACTCGACCTGCCAGATGAGATAGGGACGGCCCGAAACATCAAGTGCTGCCCGTGTCAGCGTTTCATCCATTGCAAGGTCAATCGAGGCATAGCGATTGATGCCCGCACGCTCTCCGAGCGCCTTGGCCAGAGCTTGTCCAATGGCAATTCCTGTGTCTTCAACCGTGTGGTGGGCATCGATGTGCAAATCGCCCTTTGCCCGGATTGTCATGTCGATCAGCGAATGACGAGACAACTGGTCCAGCATATGGTCAAAGAATCCGACGCCTGTCTGGATATCGTATTGACCGGTACCATCAAGATTGATCTCGACAGAGATGTCTGTTTCCTTGGTCTTGCGGGCTATTTTTGCCGCGCGCGCAGTGCCATTGGCCATGGATTTACTCGCTTGATATTTCTTCGTCTGGGGTTCGATATATCACCCCAATCTTACGAAAGCCATAACGGTGCGATTATCAGGGGTGTCATTCAATGTCGGGCCATGTCGGGCCATGTCTGACCATGTCGGGCCATTTTGGCGCAGGCAGGAAAAGTTCGACCTTGCATGACGCGCAGGAAGACATAAATAGAATTGTCAAGTTTTACCGGAGCAGACCATGACCGACCAGCACAAGCCCAATACCATGTACGCCACGACGATTGTCACTGTCCGCAAGGGCGGCAAAGTGGTGATTGCCGGAGATGGACAAGTCAGTCTTGGAAACACGGTCATGAAAGGTAATGCGCGCAAAGTCCGCCGGATAGGCAAGGACAATCAGGTCATCACCGGATTTGCCGGCGCAACGGCTGATGCCTTTACACTGCTCGACAGGTTGGAAAAAAAGCTGGAACAATATCCGGGCCAACTGATGCGGGCCTGTGTGGAACTGGCGAAAGACTGGCGCACCGACAAATATCTGCGCAATCTGGAAGCAATGATGCTGGTTGCGGACAAGGATATCACATTGTGCGTGACAGGTAACGGCGATGTGTTGGAGCCTGAAGGCGGGATCATGGCCATTGGTTCAGGGGGCAATTACGCCCTGGCGGCCGCGCGTGCCTTGGCAGATACAAAGATGAACGCGGAGGAAATTGCCCGCAAGGCAATGAAGATCGCGGGCGAGATTTGTATCTATACAAATGACAATGTTGTGCTGGAAAGCATGGATGCGGCAGAGTGAACGCAGATGCACATCACCTTCAAGCCTGTTACTGTGGATGATCTTTCCCGGCTGGAAAGCTGGATGGCATTGCCGCACTGGCGTCAATGGTGGGGTGAAGCGGAAGCTGAGTTGGGACACATCTGCGACATGATCGAAGGCAAGGACACAACACGGCCATTCCTGTTTCTGGTTGATGAAAAACCCGCAGGCTATATTCAATACTGGCATGTCGGGCATCATCAGAACCCGAGCTGGATTTCACGATACCCCTGGCTTGCAGATTTGCCGCGTAATGCCATTGGTGTTGATCTGTCCATTGGAGAGGCATCAAATCTTTCCAGGGGGATAGGAACTGCGACCTTGAAGAAATTTGTCGCAATTCTCCTCGAGCTTGGGCATGACACGATCATCATTGATCCCGATCCTGAAAACGCCCGGGCTATTCGCGCCTATGAAAAAGCAGGTTTCAGACCTGTGGAAGCCTACAACAGACAAGTAACCGATTGCCTGATCATGGCATATTTGAACTGACTGACACTGAAGAGAAAGCAGCCTGTACATGACCAATTTTTCCCCCCGTGAAATCGTTTCCGAGCTTGACCGGTATATTATCGGCCAGAACGATGCCAAACGCGCGGTTGCCATTGCGCTCCGCAACCGCTGGCGCCGTCAGCAGCTGGAAGGCCAGATGCGCGAAGAGGTATTGCCGAAAAACATTCTTATGATCGGGCCGACAGGGGTTGGCAAAACGGAAATTTCCCGACGACTTGCCAAGCTCGCCAATGCGCCCTTCATCAAAATTGAGGCAACAAAATTTACCGAGGTCGGCTATGTCGGGCGAGATGTCGAACAGATTATCCGCGACCTGGTCGAAGTTGGCATTCAGCTGGTCAAGGAAAAGAAGCGCAACGAGGTGAAGGCAAAAGCCCATCTTGCGGCCGAAGAGAGGGTTCTGGACGCGCTGGTCGGTGCCACTGCAAGCCCGGCAACACGCGACTCGTTTCGCAAGAAACTTCGCGATGGCTCTCTTGACGAGAAGGAAGTCGAGATAGAGATTGCCGACAACGCCAATCCGATGGGCGGCGGCATGGATATACCGGGAATGCCAGGCGGGTCGATCGGCGTTCTCAATCTCAACGATATCATGGGCAAGGCTTTTGGCGGGCGCACCAAGAAACGCAAGACTACCGTTTCCAAATCGTATGAGCTGCTGATCGAGGATGAATCAGAGAAAATGCTGGATCAGGAACAGGTGGTGGCAGAGGCGATTTCGGCCGTTGAAAACAACGGTATCGTCTTCCTGGATGAAATAGACAAAATCGCTGTTGGTGACAGCCGCGGCAGCGGCGGGGTTTCACGTGAGGGTGTGCAACGCGACCTCTTGCCCCTTGTGGAAGGCACTATTGTTGCGACCAAATACGGAGCGGTGAAAACCGACCATATCCTGTTTATTGCATCAGGCGCATTCCACGTTTCAAAACCATCGGACCTTTTGCCCGAATTGCAGGGCCGACTGCCCATCCGTGTTGAATTACGCGCGCTTACCAAAAATGATTTTGAGCGCATCCTGACCGAACCTGAAGCCAGCCTCATCAAACAATATATTGCCCTCATGCTGACAGAAGAAGTGAAGCTTGAATTCACTGAGGATGCCATCGAGGCATTGGCAGCGATTGCGGTTGATCTCAATTCCGCGATAGAGAATATCGGTGCACGCCGGCTGCAAACTGTCATGGAGCGGGTTTTGGATGACATATCCTTCAATGCTCCCGAGCGGTCAGGTGAATCGCTGAAGATAGACGGCGATTACGTACGAAAGGCGCTCAGCGATATTGCCGAGAATATCGATCTCAGCCGCTATATTCTTTAGAGAAAAATTATATGGCACTCAAAATAAATTGTTCCATGCGCTATCGACTCATGGCTTCAAGATTTGCTATTTGACCCTTGGTAACAGCCGGATACATACGCTGTTTGATCACAACAGGAACCAGATCATTTCGTCATTTTCCAAATGATAGAAGGGTCGCAATATTTCGGAAAACAGATGCGGCGTGTTGTGCAATGGGTTGGAATTTTAGTGCTAACCAGCATTGCGGGTTTGGCTCAGGCACAACTTTTTGAAGTGCCTGCGGGGAACAGAAACGCAAGCCAGCCAACGATACCAAATACCTCCGCGTCGCGAACCAAAGCGGGAAACGGAAGCTTTCAGCAAAAATATGAAAAAATCCGTGATCTGATTTCCAGTGACAAGAAACTCCAGAACCAGATCAAGATATCCGCCAAAAAATTTGGAATTGATCCGGTCCACATTGTCGGTGCGCTCGTTGGTGAGCACACATACAACGTGGATGCCCTCGATTTTCTGCAAACCTATTTTGTTAAAGCTGCCTCCTATCTGAAAAGCGGAATCGAGTTTGCCTATGACGGTGAAACGGTTGTTGATTTCGTCAAAAGGCCGCAATTTTCCAAATGTGCTGCACTCAAGGACAGTTATCAATTGTGGGATTGCCGTGAGGAAGTCTGGCAAGAACAGTTTGAGGGAAAATCCCTTGACGGAAAGTCGTGGCCGAATGACCGGTTCAGCAAGATTTTTTTCCAGCCCTATTATGCCGGACAGACATTCGGACTGGGGCAACTCAACCCGTTAACTGCTCTTGGCGCAACCGACATGGTTGCGGCGCGTACAGGTGCCAAAAAGCTTGATGCCGGAAACGCCCCTGAGGTGTATGCCACAATCATGCGGCCCGATACAACTCTGGATTACATGGCTGCAATTATCCGCCTTTCGATTGATGCCTACAAATCCCGCGCCAATCTCGACATTTCCAACAACCCCGGTATTACAGCAACGCTCTACAATCTTGGAGATGTACGTGACCGGGCAGACATGCTTGCCCAAAAGCGGGCCACCGACCCAAATGCCCAACCCGAAGAAAACTACTACGGCTGGCTGGTCAACGACAAGATTGAAGAGTTGCGCACGCTTTTAAAGTAATTCGTCCTTAGCGGCGGCGATTGGCGCGAACCTTGATGTCATGAGCGATTTCAACCAGATCCTGCTTGTCGAGTTCATTGATTCTTCTGGAAAGAAGATTGGCAAGTTCTGTTGCCTCGACAGATAGTTTGGACGTATCAACGACTACCCTTGGATGAGAGGTTACCGACAAGCGTTCCAACTCTTCGGCATCATCCCAGATCACATTGAAATAGCCGATAATTCGCTGGACAAACTGCCAGCTTGGTGCGCCGCGATTGCCCTTTTCAAGAGCTGAAAGATAAGCCGCCGATACACCCAGCTCTTCAGCCATCTGTTTTTGGGTAACTTTTTTTTCAGCCCGCAATTCGCGAATTCTCAATCCGAAAGGGGTCATCGGAGTTTATCCCTGATTACTTTATCACTGTTCACTTTGTCGCGTTTACGCAGACGGACATACAAAGCACCTTCACCGCCATGGGTGATATTGGCGGTCCGGAAAGCAGAGACAAACTGGGCTATTTGAGGTTCGCGCAACCAATGGGGAACCGCCTGTTTTAAAACTCCCTCCTGAAGCCTGCCTTTTCCGGTGATAACAAGTACCATGCGGGAATTTTGATAAAAGCAATCAAAGAGGAAGTTTTTCAAAACTGCATGTGCTTGCGTCTGTGTCATGCCATGGAGGTCTATCCTAGCGTCAATTGATAGCTTGCCGCGCGACAGTTTTCTTGCGGTCTTGTCATCAATCGTTCCAGACTGGCCTTGCGGTGATGGTAAACTGACCGGAGGAGAATAGGAGCGCACCGGGAAAAGCCGCGAGGGAATTTTGGGCGCAGGCTTGTCACCCGCGGGCAGCGCGATTTTTTGCAATGGGTTGATGCCCGTATCGGGATTGTCTGCTTCCTGTGCATCTAGCCAATGCATCAAATCCTGTCTCTTGGCATCAATTGGGCTGACAGTTTTTCTGACCCTGTGCCAAAGTTCTTCCTCTTCGGGGTGCAGCGCTCTTTTTTTTTTCAAATTGGAGGGCAGTTGTGTGCGGGATTTTTCCTTCATGGCAACACATCATCTTCAACCGCGCCATTCACCGGATTTTCATTTGGAGCTCGCATTGGAGAGGGCACCAATGCAATAAAATCAGCCTGGTTTCTCACGCCGCCGGCTATTTGTCCTGCTTCAAGTCCTGTACCAATGAATAGATCACCGCGCGCGGGGCCAACAATGGCCGAACCGGTATCCTGGGCGATCATCAAGCGGGCAAAAGGATGCGACTGACCAGGTATCGGCATACGAGTTGCCACCCATATCGGCGTGCCAAATGTGTGCAACCGGTGATCAATTGCGAGACTTCGTCCTGGAGTCAGCGGCACACCAGCGGCGGCGACCGGCCCAAGATCAGGATCAGGATGATCAATTTCCTGAAAAAAAATGAAAGATCGGTTTTGCCACATCAACTGATCAGCCTGATCAGGATGTTGCTCAAGCCAAGCACGGATAGTTTGCATGGTCACATTCTGCAGATCAAGTTCACCGCGATCGATGAGTATTTTCCCGATCGGCGTAAAAGGATGACCGGTCTTGCCAGCATAAGAAACACGTTTGACAGCACCATCAGGCATGATCAGTCGGGCAGAGCCTTGGATGTGTATGAAAAAAATATCAATCCGGTTTTCAAGCCAGAACAATTCCAGCTTCCGATCATCCAGAATGCCAGTCTCGATTTGCCTGCGATCAGGATAATACGTAATTTTGCCATTTTCATTTTTCGCAAAGAAATAGGCTGGATCCATCTCCTGTGGCCGTGTTTCATCATCAATTGCAACAAGATCATCCGGTCGTTTGAGCAATGGAAAGCGGAACTTTGCAGTCTTTACCTTGGATGCGGCGATCTCCGGCTCATAATAGGCCGTTACAAAACCCCGGTCTTTTTCTTCAACGGGTTTAATGGCATGGGGGACAAAGTTATTTTCAAAAAACTTCCGGGCAATTGCGGCAACATCTTTTGATTGCAAATCGATTGCAAGCGCACTTTTTGCCAGATCCGCCAAGGTTTCTCCGTCGATACCCAATAGCTTCGTCGAGTAGTGACGCTCTCTCATCCGACGGGCGCTAACCCTGAAACAGGAAAGCGCTGCAAGATGATCTTCATCCTGCCAACCTTTTATCTTGTCAAAAGTGGTTTCTATCAGATGGGCCGGAACTGCCATGGTCTCTGCCTCGGCCAATACTCAACTTAGGAATCGGATTCGGTAGCGACCAGTTTCCAGTTTGGATCACGGGAACGAACATCCTTGGCAAAGGTCCAGATATCCCGAACTTCACCAACATGCTCCGGATCCCCATCAATGATTTCGCCAGCCGAATTGATCGTCGAGGAGATGATCTGACTGATAAACTCGATGGTAATCTGGGCATCATTGTTGAAAACACCAGCTGATTTGATTGACGTTTCCTCAATACCGACAAAACTTGAGCGAACCTGCTCCTTGCGACTTTCCCGATCGGAAATAACAGCGGCAAAACCATCATAGACTTCGCGTGAGAGAAGATTTTTCAGCGTTTTACGATCACCGTCAGCAAAAGAGGTAACAATCATTTCATATGCCATCTTGGCACCATCAATAAATGCCAGTGGGGTGAATGAAGGATCGGTTGCGGCAATTTCTTTCAGACCCGCATTAAGTTTGGTGCCGGTCTTGGCATACTCGTTAATCGCTTGATCGCTGGCTGAAACCACCTTGGCGGTTGCCCGTTTTGCACCATCGCGGTTTGGCATCGCGATGACATTACCCTGTTCGTTTTCAACATCTGCCGCATGTTCTGCAGAGGGTGAAGCTGTCTTCGCCGGTTTGGCCTTGCGCGTCTTGCGGTCAATTTCATAGGGCTCAAACGGTGGACGTTCATTGCCGTTTCTGGTCCCAAGAGTTGCGCGCAGCCGCAAAAGAATGATCACCGCAATGGCAATGGTGACTAGGGTTGTGGTATCGAATATTTCAGACATCAGGTTCGCCATTTATGAGGAAGTTGGTTTACATATAGGGGTTTGAATAAAAGATTCAAAGCGGTCAATGTAAAGTCTGTTGGAAAACCCCATATGCAGTGCGTATTTTTCAGATTCGGAACATCCAGATGCCATTTTCTCTCATACCCTTTCTGCTGTTAGCCATCCCGGTTGCGGAAATTGCCGTGTTTATTGTTGTTGGCGGGCAAATCGGCGTGCTTTGGACATTTGCAACAATCCTTTTGACAGCAATAATTGGCAGTATCCTTTTACGGGTGCAAGGATTTCAGATTCTCAACAAGTTGCGGGAAGAAACCAATGCCGGACGAATTCCCGGCAAGGAACTTGGGCACGGGATCATGATATTGATGGCAGGCATCCTGTTGCTTACTCCGGGATTTGTTACCGACACAATCGGCTTCTTGCTGTTCATTCCATTTGTCAGAACTTTTATTTGGTCTCTTATTGCGTCGAAAGTGCGATTTGTTGGACCGATAGGCGGATTTGGAAGCGGACCAAACCAGAGTTACACTCGTTATCGACGCGATGATGAAGATATTGTTGACCTTGACCCGGACGAGTTTGAAGATCTTGACAGCGAAAGTATACGCAATACCACCTCTCCTTGGAACAAGCGATTAGAGGAAGACGACCAGGTCGACAGAAAAAACAGAAAGAAGGAAAGTGGAAACAAAGGCTAGTTTCGGCGGGTTGTTTCATCTGGGTGGACGTGTTAGCCACTCTTCCTGAAATTACCTTTCAACCCGGCTATCAGACCTATTGGCCGGAGTGATACTGAACTTTGAAAAATTGGCAACAAGCGGAATAGAAAATGGCAAAAGCGGCTGAAAGCAATGAACCAAAACAAAACGGCACAACAACCGGCGGTGAAGCGGCAGCTCCCTCGCTCAGCGTTCTGACCCAATACATAAAGGATTTTTCGTTTGAAAATCCGAACTCACCCAATTCCCTGTTGCCGAAGGAAAAACAGCCGGAAATAGGTATCAACATCAATGTGAATGCCAATCCGCTTTCCGAAACGGATTTTGAGGTAATTCTCAATCTCGAAGCCAAGGCTGGTCAGGGTAAGGACATGATGTTCAATTGTGAACTTTCCTATGCCGGTATTTTTCGTCTGATCAACATTCCGGAAGAAGCACGCGCGGCTGCGGTTCTGATCGAATGCCCAAGGATGCTCTTTCCTTTCGCGCGCCAGATCGTATCTGACGCAACCCGCAATGGCGGTTATCCGCCGCTGATGATTGATCCTGTTGATTTTGCCCGCCTGTATCAAACCCGCATGGCACAAATGGCACAGGCGGAAGCTGCAAAGTCTTCCAAAAGCTGATTGGCAAAAGCTGATCAGTAACCACTGACTTGCAAGTCAGGTTTTCAAACAAAAAACGCGGCATTCGACATGCCGCTTTATTTTTGTCTTTTCGGCGCTGTTTACTGATATTTTTTCCAGATCGCGGCATCACCCAAACCTTCTACAAACCTCTGATGGGCGATTTGCTCATCTTGCGAAAGCCGCGGGAATAGAGGAACAGCGCGGATGGGTTTTTCCGAGGATGCAGGGTTTCTGCTGACTTGACGACCTTTTTCAGTATCGTTTTGCGATACCAGCTCCAAGCTAGCTTGCCGGCCACCCAGAAGTTCTATGTAGACTTCGGCCAGCAATTGCGAATCGAGCAAGGCACCGTGAAAGGTTCGGTGCTTGTTGTTGATTCCGTAACGTTCGCACAATTTGTCAAGGGAGTTCTGGGCCATCGGATGTTTGCGCCGGGCAATGTCCAGAGTGTCAATAACCCTCGCCGGATCAACAGGTGGCATTTTTATCCGCGCAAACTCATGATTGAGAAAGTTGATATCAAACGGCGCATTGTGAGCGACAAGTTGGGCGTCGCCAATAAAGGCCAAAAATTCTTCTGCAATTTGTGAAAAGGTTTTTTTGTCCGCAAGATATTCGTTGCTGATGCCATGAACACGAAAAGCACCCGGATCGACCATTCTGTCTTCGGGATTGATGTAGACGTGAAAGGTACGTCCGGTCTCGAGCCGGTTTTCAAATTCAATGGCACCGATCTCGATTATCCGCTCACCCTCTTCGGGACGAAATCCGGTTGTCTCGGTATCGAAGATGATTTCACGCATGGCTGACACCCTCGTTTCTCAGTATTTTCAAAATTGACACTACCTGTTCGCGTGCCCCTTCCATACCCTGACTTGTATCTATCAGGAAATCCGCCCTCTTCCTCTTTTCATCGTCCGAGATCTGACTGGCAAGGATTTTCTCAAACTTTTCAATCGTCATGTCCGGACGGGATAATACCCGCTTTTTCTGCTCTTCAAACGATGTGGTAACCACCGCCACATAATCACAATATTTGTCACCACCGGTTTCAAACAATAGCGGTACATCGAGAACCACAACGACAGCACCGTGTTCTTGTGACTGCCGGAGAAACTGGTCACGCTTTCTGGCCACCAGCGGATGAACGATTTTTTCCAGCCGTTTCATCGCCTCAGGTTTTCCAACGACATATTCGCCAAGCTTGCGTCGGTCAACAATGCCATTTGCGCTGGTTCCTGGAAACTCGGCTTCGATCAGCGGAACAGCCTCCCCAGCATAAAGCGCATGAACGCTTTCATCGGCGTCGTGGACTGGAATTCCCTCTTTGCGAAACATTTCGGCTGTGGTGGATTTTCCCATGCCTATAGAACCAGTCAGACCAAGAATGATCATTTATGACCCTCAATGCCGGAAATTACGAGATTTCTCAGTTTGGAAGTGACTTCAGGTTTTACCCCGAACCATTGTTGAAACCCAGGTACTGCCTGATGCAGCAACATGCCGAGTCCATCAACGCTTACCAATCCTGCATGTCGTGCCTTTGCCAGAAATTCAGTCTCAAGCGGAATATAGACGATGTCGCTGGCAATCGTCTTTTTTGATACCCGGCCAATCAATCTGACAACCGAATCGGGCAAGGGTTGTTTTCCATCCATCCCTAGACTTGTGGTATTGATCAGGAGCGATAAATCACCGGACACCTGATCGAGATCCGATAGTGAAACCACCGGTGATGGAAGCGAAAAGTCCAATGCCAGCCGCTGCGCGGCTTCGATGGTTCGATTGACGAGGACAATGTCCTTGAAGCCCCGCATTACAAGCGCATAGACAATACCGCGGGCTGCACCTCCTGCGCCAAGTATCACTGCAGGTCTTTCCAATTTTTCCGGTTTATCCCAACCAGGCGCGCACTCATCAAGATTTGCCGTAAATCCCAGCCAGTCGGTATTGCCGCCCACCCATTCACCCTCTTCAAGCCAGAGTGTATTGACCGCACCGATTTTGGTTGCCGCGTCATCTGTTCGCGATACACAGGCAAGTGCGGTTTCCTTGTGCGGTATCGTAACGTTGCCGCCACAATATCCATCAGCTTTTATTGTTTGTAGAAAATTGACAAAATCTTCCGGCTTCACGGCAATTTTCTCGTAGCTGCCGGATATCTGAAACTGCTTCAGCCAGAACTGGTGAATCTGTGGAGATCTGGAATGAGCAATCGGCCATCCGCAGACAAATGCCTTTTTAAATGAAGGGTTCACATTTATGCCTTTACTTTCAATTTTCCAGAAAACCTATTTGCCGCAATTGCTCCAACAGGGAAAGCAGTGGCATTCCAATGATTGAAAAATAGTCACCTTCTACTTTTTCGATGAGTTGAATTCCCTCCCCTTCAATCTGATATGCACCAACGCTGGTAAGTGCCTTTTCGCCGACACGGGCGAGGTGTCTGCCGATGAATTGTGGGGTAAGCGTCCTGAATTTGATATGGGTTGTTTCCACATGGCTCCAGATCAATTGCCCTTCGCGCAAGAGGACGACCGCCGAATGCAATTGATGGGATTTACCCGAAAGGGCGAGCAGCCTGCGCCTGGCTTCTTCCATATCAGCTGGCTTGTGTAATATTCCACCTTCAAATTCCAATACCTGATCAGCTCCAACTACCAGGGCCGATGAAAATCGGAGCGCAACTTCTTCAGCCTTGGCCAATGCCAGAACCTCAGCTATGTCTGCTGGAGCCATATCGACTTCCAGCAAAGGCGCCTCAACTGACCGCTCATCAATTCTGGCGTTTTCACAATCAAACTTGAGGCCTGCACTTTCAAGCATTTTCGCTCGATACGGACTTTTTGATGCTAGGATCAATTTCATGACTTTGGCTCTTTTTTATGGATGTGGTTGCATGGCAAAGGATGATATTAGGTCATCTGCGATTTTGACAATGGTTTTGCCAAAGTGCCATGATTTCCGCTGATGTCTCTTCAATCGATTTCCGGCTCACATCAATCATTGGCCAAGAATAACGATTACACAATTTTCTCGTCTGGGCCAACTCATCGGCGATGGCCGCACGATCAGTATAAAAATGATTGCGTTGATGGTTCTCAGTTCCCAAAAGGCGATTTTGTCGTACCTGATAAATGCGGTCTGTCGAAGCAATGAGGGAAACCACCAGAGGCTTCTTCGCCTCGATGATTTTTTCAGGGATTACAGATCCTGGAACAAGCGGATAATTGGTTGTTTTCAACCCCCTGTTCGCGAGATAAATCGAAGTTGGCGTTTTTGATGTCCTCGAAATTCCCAAAAGAACGATGTCTGCATCCTCAATATTGTCAGGCAATACGCCGTCATCATGCATCAAGGTGAAGTTGATTGCATCTATCCGGCTGAAATATTCTGCATTCAGATCGTGCTGTGCCCCGGTTTTGCGTGCCGTTGGTACCCCCAGATATGATTGGAAAGTTTGAAAGATTGGTTCAAGTACAGAAACACATGGAATCCCCATTTCCCTGCATTTTGTTTGAAGGGTTGCTGCGAGATTTTCGTTTGCGATGGTAAACAATACTATTCCCGGTTTTTCATCAAGCAGGTGAATAATTTCCAAAAGCCTGCTTTTGCTTTTGACGGCAGGATAGACATGCTCGATGGCGTGGGTCTTGCTATACTGGGAAGCCACTGCGCGGCTGGCGGCAATCAATGTTTCACCGGTTGAATCTGAAATTAGATGAAGGTGAAAGTAGCGTTCGCTGTCAGACATTGGGTCAATCTATCTTGTGTGGTTTATTGGGGAGAAGTGTGGATAACTGTGACTTGATGGGTAGAGGTGGAATAATTGCTAGAGTTATGCCAGAAAACATCAACCGAATTCATTTTTGGAATGCGGTCTGCGTATAATGTGAATACCGGGGATAAATCCGGTCGCTTTGATAGACCGGACAGTTTTCCACAAAAATGGCAGGTTACTGTTTTTCTAACTGGTTGTAAAATAAGATTATTTTACGTTCTCCCTATTATTCACAGGCTGGCTTGGAAATGGTATTGGAATTATGGTGATTTTTTGAATTGTGAATAACCGGTATCATTTTTTTGTACCCGTTATTCACAGGCAATAAACAATAGAAAACAAAAACAATAAAAAAACTTTTATAGGGGAAGCTGTGAAAACTCGCTCAAACAGAAAAGTTCTGGAAGTTCTCGATGGTAAAAGCTTTGAAATACCGCCTATTTGGCTGATGAGGCAGGCGGGAAGATATTTACCTGAGTACAGAGCAACCCGGAAGAAAGCCGGGAGTTTTCTTGATCTGTGTTACTCCCCGGAATATGCGATTGAAGTAACCTTGCAACCGATCAGACGTTTTGGATTTGATGCGTCCATCCTGTTTTCTGATATTCTCGTAATACCAGATGCTCTAGGCAGAAATGTTCGTTTTGAGGAAGGACGTGGACCTGTTCTTGAACCGATTGATTTGAACGGTCTTGATGTTTTGCTCAAAAGCAATGAGACTAGTGATACATCACTTGAACATTTGAAACCGGTTTTCGAAGCGGTGAGGGGTATCAAGGCCAGACTTCCCGATGAAACCACATTGCTTGGATTTTGTGGAGCTCCCTGGACAGTCGCTACATACATGATTGCCGGTCATGGGACCCCTGATCAGGCTCCGGCCCGTTTGTTTGGTCATCGTCATCCTGATGAAATGAAAGATTTGCTGAATAAGCTCGCTGATGTTTCTGCAGATTATCTTGTGGCACAATTGCAAGCAGGCGCTGATGCTGTTCAGATTTTTGATTCCTGGTCTGGTGTCTTGGGTCGTGAAGATTTTCAGGCTTTTTGTGTCCAGCCGGTCAGGCGTATCGTGGATAGAGTCCGAAAAATAATTCCGGACGCAAAAATTATAGGCTTTCCAAAGGGCGCGGGTATTCAGTATTCCTCGTATCGTAGTGAAACGGGTGTGAATGCACTTGGGCTCGACTGGGCTGTACCGCTGGATTTTGCCGAGTTGTTGCAGAGAGAAGGTGCTGTTCAGGGTAACCTAGACCCGACGCGACTTATTGCGGGTGGCGATGCACTGAGGATTGGCGTTGAACGAATATTGAATCATCTCGGTGATGGTCCGTTAATTTTCAATCTTGGACATGGCATCACACCTGATACTCCCATAGAGCATGTTGAAGCCATGCTGAAGCAAATCAGGGGTTAGGCAAGTTCATGTATGAGTGGGTAAAAGTTGCGCATATTGTTTCAGTTATTTCCTGGATGGTGGGTTTTCTCTATTTACCCCGGCTAATGGTTTATCATAGCAATACTGCTGTTGGATCGGACAGCTCTGAGACATTTAAAGTCATGGAACGGCGTCTGATGAAAGCCATCATGACGCCGGCCATGATAGCCAGCTGGATTTTCGGTCTATGGCTGATGTATCTTTTGGAGGCCTGGAGCCAGGGCTGGTTTATGGCAAAATTTTTCCTGGTTTTTATCCTTAGTTTTTTTCATGGTTTGGCTGTCGGTTGGGTTCGGGAATTTGATCAGGATTTGCGAAAGAGGACGCACAAGTTTTTTAGGGTTGTAAATGAAATACCTGCTGTTTTATTGATCTTGATTGTTATCCTCGTAGTCGTAAAACCATTTTGATCCAGTTTGACTGAATGCGCTCTGTTGCAGGTTTGAATATTTTTCTTGAATTTTTCCACTTATTTGAGTAGTGGGAGTTTCAGGGTTTCCCAGACCCGCGGTCGTTTGTTAACTGTTATTCGATCGATCTTGAGGCGGTTATGCGGAAAAAGCGCATATATCCGTTAAAAATCAATACCTTACATAAATCATTCTGCATCTGGAATTTCTTATTCAGGTGCGTTGAAAGAAAACTTCATGGAACAGATGAAACTTCAGGAACTCAAAGCCAAATCACCAACGGACCTGGTAACGTTTGCCGAAGGTGTCGAGGTAGAAAACGCCAGTACGATGCGCAAGCAGGAACTGATGTTTGCTATTTTGAAGAGCCTTGCAGAACAGGAAGTCGAGATTATCGGCGAAGGCGTGGTTGAAATTTTGCATGATGGTTTCGGATTTTTGCGTTCAGCCAGTGCTAACTACCTACCTGGCCCTGATGATATCTACATTTCGCCTTCACAGATACGCCGTTTTTCATTGAAGACCGGTGATACTGTTGAAGGCCCGATTCGTGGACCGAAAGAGGGTGAGCGCTATTTCGCGCTGCTCAAGGTGAATACAATCAATTTCGATGATCCTGAGAAGATCAAACACAAGATTCATTTTGACAATCTGACACCGCTTTATCCCGACAAGCGTTTCAAAATGGAAATTGAAAATAGTGAATCCAAGGATTTGTCTGCGAGGGTGATAGATCTGGTCGCTCCGCTCGGTAAAGGCCAGCGTGGTTTGATAGTGGCACCACCCAGGACCGGCAAGACGGTGCTGTTGCAAAATATTGCTCATTCAATCACTGCAAATCATCCCGAAAGTTACCTGATAGTGCTTTTGATAGACGAGCGTCCCGAAGAAGTAACGGATATGCAGCGCTCGGTTAAAGGAGAGGTTGTTTCTTCGACTTTTGATGAGCCGGCAGTTCGCCATGTTCAGGTTGCCGAGATGGTAATTGAAAAGGCAAAGCGTCTTGTGGAACATGGCCGCGATGTTGTTATTCTGCTTGATTCTATCACGCGCCTTGGCAGGGCATATAACACAGTGGTTCCTTCATCGGGTAAAGTGCTCACCGGTGGTGTTGATGCCAATGCATTGCAACGGCCGAAGCGCTTCTTTGGTGCTGCTAGAAACATCGAAGAAGGTGGTTCTCTGACCATTATTGCTACTGCACTTATCGACACTGGTAGTCGAATGGATGAGGTTATTTTCGAGGAGTTCAAGGGTACCGGCAACTCTGAGATCGTGCTTGACCGCAAAGTGGCTGACAAACGCGTGTTTCCATCGATGGATATTCTCAAGTCTGGAACAAGAAAAGAGGACCTTCTCGTACCAAAGTCAGATCTGCAGAAGATATTTGTACTAAGGCGGATTTTGTCATCGATGGGTACAACGGATGCTATCGAATTCCTGATCGACAAGTTGAAACAGACCAAAAACAACGCTGATTTCTTCGATACGATGAATACCTGATCCGGGTCGTATTTTTGTGCGGTTTACCAGAAATTGATTCGGCCACGTAATATCTTCGGTCCATTTAGCGCTTAAATTATTTCTGTCAGGCTGAAGTAGATGACAAGCGAACAGGATACCATATTTGCGCTTTCCAGTGGCAGTCTGCCGAGTGGTGTGGCTGTGCTTCGGTTATCAGGTAGTGCGTGCCAACTGATACTGACTTCCCTTGGTGTTAGTAAAATTACCGCACGAAAAATGCATCTCCGTCAGTTTTTTGATCCTTTAACCCTAGATATTCTCGATGAAGGTTTGGTATGTTTTTTTCCGGCACCGTACAGTTTTACGGGTGAAGATTGCGTTGAGTTGCATGTTCACGGCGGAAAGGCGGTTGTTGCTCGTTTTCTTGAGGTTCTGGGTAATTTCGAGAATGTGCGTATGGCTGAAGCTGGCGATTTTACCAGGCGGGCCTTTGAGAATGGTAAACTTGACCTAACAGAGATAGAAGGCCTTGGGGATTTAATCGCCGCTGAAACTGAATTTCAGAGGCGCCAGGCTGTCCAGCAGGCAGGTGGCAGGTTTCGTCTTAAATTGGAACGTTGGCGCTCGGAGTTGCTTCAGTGTAGGGCTTTCCTTGAAGCGGAGTTCGACTTCAGTGATGAAGACGATGTTCCTGATACAATGCGGGATTACATTCTCAGTAAGGTTACCGGTTTAATTGATGAATTGGATCGCGAATTTTCCTCAGGGTCCAAAGGTGAAATCATCCGTGACGGATTTCGCGTGGCCTTGATGGGCGCTCCCAATTCCGGGAAATCTTCCTTGCTGAATGCGCTTGCAGGTCGCAATATTGCAATAGTTACGAATATAGCAGGCACCACACGCGATGTAATCGAATGCAAAGTGGATATTGGTGGAATGCCAGTAGTATTGTTTGATACTGCTGGAATTCGTTTTACTGACGATGTCGTTGAAATTGAAGGCATCAGGCGGGCTCGTGAAGTTGGAGCGCTTGCAGATTTGGTTTTATGGCTAATAGCAAGTGATGAGTTGGGATCTTTGCCTGAAACAGATTTGCCAAATGTTGTTTTTGTCTTTTCAAAGGATGATTTAGCCGCTGATATTTCAGATGATGATGCAATTGCTGGTCTGTCTTTCAATGTCATCTCGCCTGATGGAATTGATCGTTTGCTTGCATTTCTGGAAACTGAGGTGCGTTTAATAGCTGATTCGAGCAATGAAGCCCTGATAACGCGGGAAAGACATAGGATTGAGTTGCTCAACGTTCTGTTTTCATTGCAGAAAGTCGGTTATTTGCTTGATGCAAATTCGGTTTTGGCTGGCGAAGAGTTGCGCATCGCCTGCGATGCAATTGGCCGGTTAACTGGAGCGGTCGGTGTAGAGGATTTGCTCGATGTAATTTTTTCCCAATTCTGTATTGGAAAATGATTCACGTGAAACACTTTTACCGGATTTCGGGTTTACCTGTTTCACGTGAAACACTTTGACAAGTCGTATATCTCTGAGGAGAGTTTACCTGCAGCCTATTTAGGGCTATGGCACACTTCAATTCAGTGTTTGGAGTTCGGTCAGGATGACTAAATATGATGTGATTGTTATTGGCGGAGGGCATGCCGGTTGTGAGGCAGCGTCTGCCTCGGCACGCATGGGTGCCAAGACAGCCTTAGTTACGCATCGATTCGACACAATTGGTGTGATGTCTTGCAATCCTGCAATTGGGGGACTGGGAAAAGGTCACTTAGTTCGTGAGGTGGATGCGCTTGATGGGTTGATGGGGAGGGTTGCAGACCGCGGAGGAATTCAGTTTCGCTTGCTCAATCGCCGAAAAGGTCCGGCAGTTCGCGGTCCCAGGGCTCAGGCTGACCGAAAACTGTATCGTCAAGCCATGCAGGATGCCATTGCCAATACAGCCAACCTCACCATTGTTGAGGGCGGTGTCGGAGAGCTGCTCCAGAGAGAGGGTGTTGTGACGGGTGTGGTATTGGAAGACGGCAGAACTTTTTCTGCCGGCGCTGTGGTTCTGACGACCGGAACCTT
Organism: Salaquimonas sp.; assembly: GCA_041736675.1. Taxonomy (GTDB): domain Bacteria; phylum Pseudomonadota; class Alphaproteobacteria; order Rhizobiales; family Rhizobiaceae; genus Salaquimonas. The sequence goes on along the minus strand of JBGSTD010000048.1, from coordinate 49,416 downwards.
CCTGCGCGGCCTGATCCATATAGGTACTCGAAAAATTCCGGCGGGAAGGATGGGCGAAGCACCATCGATGGGCCTATCGAAAAGCCTGCTGGAAGCTGGGTTCAAGCTCTCCAGGCTCAAAACAGGCACACCCGCACGACTTGATGGAAAAACAATCCGCTGGTCTGACCTCGAAATGCAGCCGGGCGATGACATTCCTGTCGCTTTTTCAACATTGACGGATCGGATTACCAATCCGCAGATAGAATGTGGGATTACACGTACCAACAAGCGGACCCACAAGATAATCGCAGATAATATTCATCAATCAGCGATGTATTCTGGGCAGATTGAGGGTGTGGGTCCGCGTTATTGTCCTTCGGTTGAAGACAAGATCGTAAAATTTGGTGATCGTGACAGTCATCAGGTCTTTTTGGAGCCTGAAGGGCTGGATGATAGTACAGTTTATCCGAATGGTATTTCGACTTCACTTCCAGAGGATGTTCAAGTCGCGTTTATCAGAACGATTGAGGGTTTGGAGGAGGTCAAGATCCTCCAACCAGGCTATGCAATCGAGTATGACCATGTTGATCCAAGAGAATTGTTACCAAGCCTCGAAACTCGTCGAATTAGAGGATTTTATCTTGCAGGACAAATAAACGGCACAACCGGTTATGAGGAAGCGGCAGCGCAGGGCTTGGTTGCCGGCCTTAACGCGGCTTTGCAGGTTGGGGGAAGTGATCCGGTACATTTCAGTCGGACCAATTCCTATATCGGCGTCATGATTGATGACCTGACAACTAAAGGGATTTCCGAGCCTTATCGTATGTTCACTTCGAGGGCTGAATATCGTTTGAGTTTGCGGTCGGACAATGCTGATCAGCGGCTGACACCTCTCGGTTTGGAGCTTGGCTGTATTGGATTTGAGCGGGCCAAGGCTTTTGAAAATTGGAGAATTGAGCTGGCGAATACGGAGAACATGCTCAAATCTGTAGCGCTCACGCCCAATGAAGCCCATGATCACGGTTTGAAGATCAACAAGGATGGCGTGCGCCGATCTGCTTATGACTTACTGTCTTATGGCGATATAGGATTGGCAACGCTGATGCCTATTTGGCCGAAATTCGCCACCATTTCTCCAAGGGCAGCGGAACAAATGGAAATTGAAGCTTCCTATGCCGTTTATCTGGAACGGCAGGAAGCTGATATCATTGCGATGCGCAAGGAAGAGGCGCGCGCAATCCCGGTTGATTTTAATTACAGGATCCTCTCCGGCTTGTCTAACGAGCTAATCCAGAAGCTGGAGCGGGTAAGGCCTGTCAATCTTGGCCAGGCCGCCAGGATTGAAGGGGTTACTCCCGCCGCACTGACGCTAATCCTTTCGTATATCCGTAAAGGCAGCGGAATTTCATCCATCAAATCCGGCAATGGTGAAATGTCGGCATGAGGGATATGTTAGTTCCATGTTTTTCCGTGATAATGATAGCAGGGAAGTGTCCATGCAGGATATAGCTTTCCCGGATCAGGGAATCATCCAGCTTCTCAATTCTATTTACCCTGTTTCACGTGAAACAATTTTGCGGTTGTCGCTGTTTGAAGCCAATTTGCGCCAATGGCAGGTTAAAACCAACCTGGTGGCACCATCAACGATCGACGCTTTCTGGAGCCGCCATGTTGCAGACAGCTTACAATTACTGGCAATTGCCCCGGAAACCAGGCATTGGACTGATATCGGAAGCGGTGGAGGTTTTCCCGGGCTTGTACTCGCCATTTTGATGCAACAGGTAGAGGCGCAGCTGGAAACTGAAACGAGTGTCCGGCTGGTGGAGAGCATCCAAAAGAAATGCGCGTTTCTTCGAAGGGTAGGCATCACAACCGGCGTAAAGGTGGAGGTCCACAATTTACGTATTGAGTCGGCCTCGAAACAACTTATTGCCGCAGAAGTGATTACAGCGCGGGCGCTCGCCGCTCTGCCAAAACTTCTAGAGCTAACTGACAAAACCATTGCTGGAAAAAGACGCGCTCTTTTTCACAAAGGCCGTGAATACCGCAGTGAACTGGAAGATTGTCATGGCAAGTGGAACTTTGATTTGGTAGTACATCAAAGCAGAGTTGATGCAGAATCGGTGATTCTCGAGTTTTCCAATGTGGAGAAATTGAAATCCTGAGGGCTCTCTTCGCAAGGGCGCATGTCTGTACAGTAGTAACCGATGTTTGCAGTTTGGCTGAAACATCATTGAAAAACATCATTTAATTGACATAACCGAAGTTGCGAGATCATGGGCAGCAAGACACATTCCAGGGTTTTGACCGTTGCCAACCAAAAGGGCGGCGTAGGAAAGACAACTACTGCGATCAATCTCGCAACGGCTTTGGCTGCTGTCGGCAAGACCGTTCTGATTGTCGATCTTGATCCCCAGGGTAATGCCAGCACGGGACTTGGCATTGAACGTAAAGATCGCAAGATTTCGACAGCCGATGTGTTGCGCGGTGATGCAACCCTCGATGATGCTATCGTAAAAACCGCTGTCCCGCGCCTTTCGGTTGCCCCCTCGACGCTCGATTTGCTGGGCCTTGAAATGGAGATTTCGGATGCGGGCGACCGGGTCTTTCGACTGCGTAAGGCTATCGAGGAATATAATCCTAATAAACGGCCGTTTGACTACATTATGATCGATTGTCCGCCGTCGCTCAATCTGTTGACAATCAATGCGATGGCTGCTGCCCATGCATTGCTTGTCCCCCTGCAGTGCGAATTTTTTGCACTGGAAGGCTTAAGTCAGCTTCTTGAAACGATGGAGCAGGTAAAAAGCAGTGTTAACCCCGAATTGCATCTGCATGGCATTGTCCTGACAATGTACGATTCTCGCAATAATCTGGCATCACAGGTCGAAAATGATGTACGTGATTACATGGGGGAAAAGGTTTATCAAACAGTTATTCCGCGGAATGTCAGGTTGTCCGAGGCGCCGTCTTACGGAAAACCTGCAATTTTGTATGATCTGAAATGCACAGGCAGTCAGGCTTATCTGCGTCTTGCTTCTGAAGTCATCCAGATGGAAAAGAAGCTGACGGCAGCGTAATGCCGGCCTTGAATCTAGTGAATACTGGCTTGCCAGAAAATAATCGGGAGTTGAATCATGTCTGATAGCGGATCAAAGAAACGGCTAGGCCGCGGGCTTGCAGCCCTGATCGGGGAAATGGACGATGTTTCTGCTCCGGTTGTTGCCTCAAAACCGGAAATTGATCTGCGAGCCGATCGCAAGGTTCCTATCGAATTTGTCCGAGCAAATGCCAACAACCCGCGGCGTCATTTTGTCGAGGAACATCTTGCTGAACTTGCCCGTTCAATTTCTGAGCACGGAATTGTTCAGCCAATTTTGGTGCGTCCGATCAAGGGTCAGGATCTTGGCGGTGCCAAATATGAAATCATTGCCGGTGAGAGACGCTGGCGGGCCGCCCAACGGGCTTCCCTTCATGAAATTCCAATCATCATCCGCGATGTAGATGACAAGCAGGCGCTGGAACTTGCCATTATTGAAAACGTTCAACGCGCTGATCTCAATCCTGTCGAGGAAGCGCTTGGCTATCAACAGTTGATTGATGAATATGATTATACACAGTCTGATCTTGGCGGCGTGATCGGCAAGAGTCGCAGTCATGTGGCAAACACATTGCGATTGCTGAAATTGCCGGAAAAGGTCCGTGATTTTGTCACGACAGGCGAATTGTCCGCGGGGCATGCCCGCGCCCTGGTGACTGCGGATGATCCACTCAAACTTGCCATTCGCATTGTCAAGGAAGGACTGTCGGTTCGCCAGGCGGAAGAGCTGGGCCAGCAAAAGGCAAGTCTTCTTGATGAAGTTTCAAAGAAGGCGCCAGAAACAAAAAGCCTTGATTTCAAGTCTGCTGATACAAGAGCGCTGGAGCGCGAAATCTCCGATATACTGGGCCTGAAGCTTGATATTCGTCATCATGAAAACGGAAAAGGCGAGATCCGTATCCGGTATCAAAATCTTGATCAGCTGGAAGATATTTGCCAGCGTCTGCGCAACAAATAGTCCTGGCATTTGGCAGGTACCACAGTGAGTTTAGCCTCGCCGCGATTCAAGCAAAGCTGCGAGCAGGCTGGTTCCTGCAATGGAATGACCAAGCTCAGGATGGGCTCTTGCCTCAAAGGCAGCATTTTGCAAACGGCTTAGTATCTTTGTCAACGTAGGCAGTGACATCTTGCTGATGGATTGCGACACAGAAAATTTTCGAGCATAAAAAATCGGTGGCCGAGCGCCATCGACAGCAACCTGAGCGGAAATCCGGCCAGATTCCATCTTTCCGCGCAATTCGTGCAACAGCTGAAAATGACGCAGCGCGTTCAATAAGACCATGTCGGGTGAAATGCCTTCAAGCAGCACACGCTCGAGATTTTTTTCAAGTTGTTCCATGTTTCCGGCGGCAACAGCATCAATAACATCATTGACATCGAAGCTGGAAGCGTCGCCAACAATATTGATCACATGTTCCTTGGTAATTTCACTTTCGCCAAGGGCATATAGGGCAAGTTTGCGTAATTCGTTGCGGCTTGCCATCCGGTCGCCGCCCAGGAAAGGTTTTAGAAAAGCGATCACCTCGCCAGATATCCGAAAACCTTGATCGGTAATTTCCTCGCGAACCAGTTGCTCAAGTACCTTGCTATCGTCCTGATAACAAGGAAGCGCCCATGCATGGCGGGATTTCTCAAAGGCTGTGCGAAGGGGAGATTTCTTGTCAAGATCTCCGGCCTCAATGATAATCCACACATCTTCAAGTGCGACTTCCAATATCGGCTTTACAGCCTCTGTCAGATTTCGCCGGGTGGATCCGCTGACACGGATAAGCCGTTCACCCCCAAACATTCCAACAGTAAAGGCCTCATCCTGCAAACGGGATCTATCCTCAGCGACATCGTCTGCGTTAAGCCGTATTGTTGAAAAGGGATCAGCCTGATCTACACCTGTCTTGCCTGCCAGAAAATCAGCCCGTTCGCTGACAAGGCCGGCATCAGGGCCAAAAAGCAGGATACATCTGAAGGCCGGATCAGGCTTGGCCAAATATCGGTCGACTTCATGGTTCTTGATGGCAACCATCAGGTGTCCATTTCAAAAAATCAGACCTTGCCCAGATCGGCAGCAATAGCCAGACGAAGTTGTTCAGCGACTTCTCTCGCTGCACGGTTTTCAGCATCACGCTGGGCGCGGTTTGATGCAAAGCTCTGACTGGTCTTGTCGAAGCTAGCTGATGTCTCACGATTGCCCCGGGCAATCACTTCATTTTTGGCGGTGTCAAAAATTTCGTAACTGGCATTTACTCTGACACTGCCAGCGGTATTACCAAGCTGGTTTGTTGTTGAGCTGGAAATTGCGCTGGCATTGGTCGCCACGTTTGATGAGACACGCAAATTGACCGAATGAGCCGGGTTTAGTGGAGATGCGCCTCCGGTCAAAAGAAAAATCAGATGGTTGCGGACCTGCTGGGCTTCCCTGGTTTCAACTTCATTCACCGATACCGCCGAGAGAGCAACATTTGAACCCGCAATTGTCCCGCCTGAGGTGGAATAGAGTGGTTGGAACTGACAACCCACCAGGATGAGAGCCAGGCCGAGCGCAGCAGCACGACGGGTTGGTTTTGTCCAATCTCGAACCAGTCTAATCACCATATCAATTTCCATCCCGCATCACATCGTCATAGAACGATGTTAACAATCCTTTTGGGCACCACAATGACTTTGCGCGGCTGTGTGCCATCCAAATATCCCCTTACCACATCAAGTGCCAATACTGCAGCAATAATCTCATCTTCGCCAGCTTCTGCTGCTACTGATATATCAGCGCGTTTTTTCCCGTTGATCTGAACCGGCAGCAACAACTGGTCATCGCGAACCAGCTGATTTTCATATTTTGGCCAAGGGGTGTCGGCAACCATGGTCTGATGTCCGGTAACTTGCCAGCACTCCTCGGCAAGGTGCGGCATCATCGGAGCAAACATCGATATCAAAAAATCAACCGCCTGTTTCACAGCACTTGTTGTTTGGGGATCAGATTTTTGCGCCGCTACTTCAGCAAGGGGAGCCGCGATCAGATTGACCAATTCATAAAGACGTGCAACAGCCTTGTTGAAAGCCAGCTTGTCGAGGTCCTCACCAACCGCTTTCAAGGTCTTGTGGGCTGCGCGGGAAATATCCAACGCTTTGCCCTCTTTGCCAGTTACAGCAGTAGTTGCCGAAAGAACTGAGCCTGCCTCGCTCAATAGTCGCCAAACCCGCTGAACAAAGCGATGGGAACCTTCCACCCCGGATTCAGTCCAGATCACATCGCGTTCAGGAGGAGAATCTGACAGCATGAAGAAACGAGCTGTGTCTGCGCCATAAGACGCAATGATATCATCTGGATCGACGACATTCTTCTTCGACTTTGACATCTTTTCGATGCTGCCGATTGAAACTTCACTCCCTGAAACAATTTCAAAAGCGCGGCGTTTTCCCTCTGTCTCCTCAATACGAATTTCAGCCGGGGTGATAAAACCGCCTACACCCTTGTAAGTTTCATGCACAACCATTCCCTGTGTGAAAAGACCCTTGAAAGGTTCGTCAATATCAAGGTGTCCGGCAACCTTCATGGCCCGGGTAAAAAAGCGCGAATACAAAAGATGTAGAATCGCATGCTCGATGCCGCCAATATATTGGTCCACGGGAAGCCAGGCGTTGGCAGCTTCAGGGTCAGTCGGGTTGTTCTCCCAAGGCGCTGTGAAACGGGCAAAATACCAGGAAGAATCAACAAAAGTATCCATCGTGTCCGTTTCACGAATGGCTGGCTTATTGCAATTGGGGCAATTGACATGACGCCAGGTCGGGTGCCGGTCCAGTGGATTTCCAGGGATGTCGAAGGTAACATCTTCAGGCAGCCTTACCGGCAGATCAGACTTTGGCACAGCAACAGCACCGCAATCATCACAATGAATTACAGGGATCGGGCATCCCCAATAGCGCTGACGTGAAATTCCCCAATCGCGCAAACGATAGTTGATTTCCTCTTTCGCCAATCCTTTGGCAGCGAGCAGATCAATTGCTCTGTTGATTGCCTCGTCCTTGCGAAGACCGCTCATCAGGCCCGAATTGATCAGAACGCCGTCGTCAACAAAAGCGATGTTGCCGATTTCCGCAGGAGTTTCCGGATCAGACAGCGGAGCAACCACAGAGGTGACTTCCAGATTGTATTTGCGGGCAAAATCAAGATCGCGCTGGTCGTGCGCCGGACAGCCGAATATGGCACCTGTTCCGTATTCCATCAGAACAAAGTTTGCGGCATAAACGGGGAGCTCTTTGCCTTCAATGAATGGATGGGCAACGGTAAGCCCAAGATCAAAGCCCTTCTTTTCGGCTGTTTCTATGTCGGCTGTCGACGTGCCCATTCTACGGCAGTCTTCCATAAATGCCTTAAGATCGGGATTGTCTTCTGCCAGCTCGAGGCATACCGGATGTTCGGCGGAGACCGCCATGAAACTAGCGCCATAAAGGGTATCAGGCCTTGTTGAAAAGCAAACGAGATCCTTATCAACGACCGAGGCCTTTCTGACAAAAGGAAAGTGGATGCGGGCTCCGCGGGATTTTCCGATCCAGTTCCGCTGCATGGTGCGGACCTTTTCAGGCCAATCATCAAGCGTGTCGATCGCACTCAGCAACTCTTCGCTATAATCGGTGATCTTGAAAACCCATTGGGCAAGTTCGCGCTGCTCGACAATGGCTCCTGAACGCCAGCCGCGGCCGTCAATTACCTGCTCATTGGCGAGGACGGTCTGATCTTCAGGATCCCAGTTCACCTTTGAGACGCGGCGGCCAACGAGACCCTTGTCGAGAAAGTCGACAAACAGCATTTGCTGGCGATGATAATATTCAACATCACATGTGGCAAATTCGCGGGACCAGTCAATTGAAAGACCCATGGATTTCAACTGACTGCGCATGGCGGCAATGTTCTGATAGGTCCACTCTTTTGGATGCACCTTGTTTTGCATCGCCGCGTTTTCAGCCGGCATTCCGAACGCATCCCAGCCCATCGGATGAAGGACGTTGTATCCCATTGCCCTTTTGTATCGAGCAACGACATCGCCCATGGCATAGTTGCGAACATGGCCCATATGAATTCGGCCCGAAGGATAGGGAAACATCTCCAGCACATAATATTTGGGTAGCGGGCTGTCATTGTTCGTTTCGAACAATTTTGCCTCATCCCATGATTTGCGCCATTTTGGTTCGGTTACCCTTGGATTGTAACGTTCGGTTGCCATCGTTCACTTGCTTTGAAAAAAATTATGCCTATTGAAATGAATCACGGTTTACAAATCATGATAAATTCCTGCCTGCTTCACCAGAAATTGGTGCTTGGGTCAACTGTTGGCTGGCTTCTTGGTGAAGAGTTCCTTGGGGGGTAATATGATGAACGAACAAAAATATTCAATCCTTTTGGAAACGATATGACTTCAATAGCGCAAAATCTGAATACTGTCCGGGTCCGATGCCGGAATGCGGCAAGGATTTCCAGCCGTGATCTGACTGATATTACGCTGATTGCTGTCTCTAAAACCTTTGATGCGGATGAGATACGTCCGGCTCTTGACGCCGGCCAGCGGGTTTTTGGTGAAAATCGGGTGCAGGAAGCGCAGGGCAAATGGCCATTATTGAAAGAACAGTTCAATGATGTGGAATTACATCTGATTGGTCCGTTGCAATCCAACAAGGCGGCAGACGCTGTAGCCCTTTTTGATGTGATTCACACAGTGGACCGGGAAAAAATTGCGGCTGTGCTGGCCAAGGAAATGAAGAGTCAAAACCGGGCAATCAAATTGTTTATCCAGGTTAATACCGGATCAGAGTCGCAAAAGGCCGGTATTGATCCAACTGAATTCGAGGAATTTTATCGTATTTGCACCAAAAAATACGGTCTCACCATTGAAGGTCTTATGTGCATTCCTCCGGTCAATGAAAATCCCGGACCCCATTTTGCCATGCTTCGCACACTTGCGGCAAATGCCGGTCTCCTGTCCCTCTCGATGGGGATGTCTTCAGATTTTGAGACGGCGATCGAACTTGGCGCGACCCATGTCAGGGTTGGCAGTGCAATATTCGGGAGCCGGGAAGCGGTGTGATCGTCAAATCAGGGCTTAATGACGATTCGTGTCTTCGTATTGATTCGGGCGAGTAAAAACTTCATCACCTTTGGTGTAACCCCAATGCAGCCAGCAGTATGATCCTTGTCACCTGCGAGATGAAAAAACACGGCGCTGCCGCGGTTTCTTGTTCGCCGGCTGAAATTCTGGTCCATGACAATCACCACATCGTACAGATTATCATCGCGCATCATTTTTTCATGGGACGCTGAAAATGGTAATTTTACAGGCCGGTTGTAGTTTGGGTGTGAGGGAGCATCGCACCATCCATCGTCAGACTTTGTGGCCTTGAGGACGAGCAGGCCAGGCTGTCTTGCAAGGCGATCCTTTCGAAAAAATCCAAAAAGCAGCGGAAAAGTGCCTGAGGGTGTTTTCATGTCACCTTCAAGTTTTCTTGTGGCGATACCGTTCTTTCCCAGCAGGCATGGCCAAACCTTGCCTTGAAAATGCAGGAGACCTTTGGATGGTTTGCCAAAAAAACCGCGCTGCACGCGGATCGTGTTATCAAATGACATTATTATTTCGCATTTTCCCCGTTAATGAGTTCTGATAGCAATATAGCATCTTTATACCGGTATCGGGAGACTTCACAATTTGGCAGAAATAATCACACTCGCTTGATGGGAAACTTCACGGGGTTTCCCATATCATGTTTTAAAGGTAGAAATATTCACAGATTCAACTTCCACTGAGAATGCTTTTGTTTTTTGAATTTGATCAACAGCAAATGTGGTGATGGCCCAAAAGGGAGCTTTAAATGACTGCACGGACAATATTGCTGGTGGATGATGATGATGATCTTCGCGAGGCATTGAGCGAGCAATTACGCCTGTATGAGGAATTTGATGTTTCAAGCGAAGCCAGCGCGACAAAAGGTATTCAGGCGGCAAGAAACAGTCATATCGACCTTCTCGTGATGGATGTTGGACTGCCGGACATTGACGGACGTGAAGCAGTCAAGCTGCTGCGGAAGGGTGGGTTCAGATCACCGATTATCATGCTTACCGGGCATGATACCGATTCTGATACGATCCTCGGTCTTGAAGCCGGCGCAAATGATTACGTTACCAAGCCGTTCCGCTTCGCAGTGTTGCTCGCCAGAATTCGCGCGCAGTTGCGTACCCACGAACAAAGCGAGGATGCGGTTTTCACGATTGGTTCCTACACTTTCAAGCCGGCACAAAAAATGCTTCTTGAAGAGGATGGCGGCAAGATCCGTCTGACGGAAAAAGAAACTGCAATCATGAAATATCTTTACAGGGCTGAAGAAAAGATCATCGGCCGCGATGAACTGCTGGAGCAGGTTTGGGGTTACAATTCAGGGGTAACCACCCATACCCTTGAGACGCATATTTACCGTTTGCGTCAGAAGGTTGAGAAAGATCCCTCCAATGCGCGTTTGCTGGTAACTGAGGGTGGCGGATACAAACTGGTTCCCTGAGCAGGAGACGTAATTGCTGCAGCCGGAATCATGGCAGGTTTAGTGAAAAAGGCTGATGTCAAACATATGGCTGCTGTGATAAGACCGCACAATGAGCCTTGATGACGATATTAACCGGTTTTTCAGCGTTGCGCTATTTGCGGATTTTCCCGAAGAGCAACTGCGTCTTTTGGCATTTGGCTCAAAACGTATTTTTCTGCGCAAAGGTGAATTCCTGTATCACGAAGGGGCGATGTCTGACGGTGGCTATATTGTAGTTTCCGGTCAGGTTGATCTTCTTGTCATGCGCGAAGGACGTGAGATTATTCTTGCGAGCCAATTGGAAAACAGCGTTATAGGTGAGATGGCGATGATAACCGCCAATAAAAGAGTAGCTGATGCGCTCGCGAGGACCGATTGCGAACTGCTTCATGTCCCGCGCGATGTATTCAAACGGATGCTTGGAGAATATCCTGAACTTGCCCTGTTGATGCATGGCCGAATTTTTGCGCAAGTTCAGCAATTACTTTCCAGAATGGGACAGGTGGAACAGCGTTTGCACACCATCCCTCCACTCACAACAGGTACCCGCGAACAGGGATAAGTTTCAGTCGAGATCGAAGCGGGCAATAACCGGAACATGGTCGGATGGCTTGTCCCATCCGCGTGCGCCGGAGATGATATCAACACCAATCAGGCTTTCGGCCAATTCTGCGGCGCTCCAGACGTGATCAAGCCTGCGTCCGCGATTGCTGGTCTCCCAGTCCTTTGAACGGTAACTCCACCAGGTATATAGTTTTTCATCCATCGGGGTCATTTTGCGCATCAGATCGATCCATTCCCCCTTTTTCATGACCGATAACAGTCCATCGGTCTCGACCGGGGTGTGACTGACAATTTTCAACAATTGCTTGTGGGACCAGACATCGTTTTCGTACGGCGCAATATTCAGATCACCGACAAGAATTGCTGGAATGTCATTGCTGGATGAGTGCAATGCCTCCATTTCCAGGATGAATTTCAGTTTGTGAGCAAATTTTGGATTGATGGCGATGTCGGGTTCATCGCCTCCGGCAGGAACATAAAAATTATGAAGCCGCACTTTTTTGCCGCCCATGGTGAAACTTGCGGCAAGGTGACGGGTGTCACCCATTGAAACATAATCTGTAGAATAATGCTCGCTCAAGGGTCTTTTGGAAATGGTCGCAACCCCATGATAGCCTTTTTGGCCATGCACAACCTGGTATTCATAGCCAAGCTTCTTGAAAGTCTTGCCGGGAAACTGGTCATTCATACATTTGATTTCCTGCAGGCACAAGATATCGGGTTGATGAGTTTTCAGAAAATTTTCGACCAGCGGTGCGCGCAGGCGAACGGAATTGATGTTCCAGGTGGCGATGGATACAGGCATGAACGACTCCGTTGACTTTGAGGTTTTCACCTTGTCTTGGCCCGACTGTGGATTCAAGACCTCTGGGGGGGATGATTATCAACCCGGCTGTCTTTTCAACAGAATGCTGGCCAACAGTAAGCTTATAACTGCAAGCCTTTCATGCGAACACGACGCAGTATCAATTGCTGCGTTTGTACTTGGCCTTGTTGACTTCAAATGTCTTGTTCGAGATTTCGACATTGTCTTCAACATTGAACACCATTACAGACGTTTCCTTGCCTTGGGCGTCTTTGATGGTCCATTGCCGCAGTTCGAAGGTTTCCGGCTCAAACATAAGGGTGATAATCGAATTGCCGAAAATCTGTTTGTCGCCGAGCACCACGGTCGTCAAATCCTTTTCCTGTTTGATATCAAGGATGGCGTCCGCGCTGATGTCGAGCTTGTCGTCGAGAAGCAATTTCAAAGGGGTGTTTTTCAGCGGGTATGAATCAAATGTTTTCAACTTGTTATTGATGACAATGACAGCAAGGCCGTTTGAAACGACTTCCACCGGCGATGGATCTTCATAGTCAAATCGAACCTTGCCCGGGCGTTTGATTGAGAATGTTCCACCCGATTGATCGCCTTTTGGTCCAAATTGAAGGAATTCACCTTTCATGGTGGGTACCTTGGCATAATGGGTTCGCAAGGCGTCTAAAGTATCTGATTTGAGATCCGCCTGGGCAGACAGGATCGCCAGACCGGAAAACATCAATGATGCGCAAATTGTTTGCGTTATCCGCTTGCCGGAAACATAGAACTTACCGGATATTTTCATGCCACTGCTCCAAAATTTCTTGCCCGCCGCGCGGTAATCGAATTCCTACCTTTTATGGGTTCTTTAGGCCAAATAATGGCGATGAACCCGAAATTCCAGCTTCGCATCAAAAAGCTTCATTTTCATCTGGAACCAGAATCTCGCGTTTTCCGGCGTGATTGGGTGCGCCGATCAAGCCTTCATTTTCCATTCTTTCTATGAGCGATGCGGCGCGGTTGTAGCCGATACCGAGGCGGCGTTGAATATAACTGGTTGAAACTTTCCGGTCGCGAAGTACAACGGATACTGCCTGGTCATAGATGTCGTTTGATTCAGACAAGGCATCGGTTCCCGCCGGGCCGCTTCCGCCTTCTCCTTCTTCCTCGTCGTCATCCTGCGTGACAGCTTCCAGATATTGCGGAACGCCCTGGGTTTTCAAATGATTGACGATTTTTTCGACTTCCTCGTCCGCAACAAATGGTCCGTGCACGCGCTGGATGCGCCCGCCGCCTGCCATGTAAAGCATGTCACCCATTCCGAGCAGCTGTTCTGCACCCTGCTCGCCCAAAATGGTGCGCGAATCAATTTTCGAGGTAACCTGGAAAGAAATACGGGTAGGAAAGTTCGCCTTGATGGTACCGGTGATCACATCCACTGACGGGCGCTGGGTTGCCATGATGACATGGATACCTGCAGCGCGTGCCATCTGGGCAAGCCGCTGGATTGCACCTTCAATATCCTTGCCTGCTACCATCATCAGATCAGCCATCTCGTCGATGATCACGACAATGTAAGGCATGATCTCGAATTCCAGATCTTCCGTTTCAAAGATAGCTTCTCCAGTTTCGCGGTCATAGCCGGTCTGGACCGTGCGGGTAAGTGTTTCACCCTTCTGTTGCGCCTGCTCCAAACGCAGATTGTATCCATCTATATTGCGCACACCGAGCTTGGACATTTTCTTGTAGCGTTGCTCCATCTCGCGAACGGTCCATTTGAGGGCTACAACCGCCTTTTTCGGATCAGTCACCACAGGCGTCAGCAGATGCGGAATGCCGTCATAAATCGAAAGCTCCAGCATTTTTGGATCAATCATGATCATTTTGCATTGGGCTGGAGACAGACGGTACAAGATGGACAGGATCATTGTGTTGATCGCAACCGACTTACCCGATCCGGTGGTACCGGCCACCAGCAGATGCGGCATCTTTGCCAAGTCCGCAATCACAGGTTCACCGCCAATTGTCTTGCCGAGAACAAGGGCAAGTTTTTGCTTCGTATTTTCATAATCCTGGGCCTGAAGCACTTCCCGCAGGTAAACTGTCTCGCGTCGTGCGTTCGGCAGTTCGATCCCGATCGCATTTCGCCCTGGAACAACAGCAACACGGCATGCAATCGCGCTCATCGAACGAGCGATGTCATCGGCTAGTCCAATGACACGAGAAGACTTGATGCCTGGCGCCGGTTCCAGCTCATAGAGGGTCACGACAGGGCCGGGATGAACCTTGATGATCTCGCCTTTGACACCGAAATCCTCAAGGACACCTTCCAGCAATCGCGCATTGGCCTCGAGCGACTCGGTTGAAAGCGTGTGGTCCTTGACGATGTTCTTCGGCTCACTAAGGAAATTTAGATGTGGCAGCTCGAAATCATTGGAACCCAGTAGTGAAGGTTGTGCCTCACGATTGATTCGGTTACCCGGTTTGGGTTTGGGGGCAGGCTCAGATACTCTTGCAGCCGGAGTTTCGACAATTGCCGGAGTGCCTCTTGTATACTGAGGCATCTGAAAACCGGCATCAAAACGTTCTTCCTCGATATCCGTACTGAAAATTTCCTCGCCATAGCTGGGTGCCATTTCAGGGGCAGTGATGAATTCCTGACCTGAAAAATCCTGGGGCTCGATCCTGCGGGCGCCAGCGGAAGGCTGATTTTTTTCCCTGTCGCCTGCCTGATAATTTGCTTGCCTGTCAAAATCGCGTTCACCGCGATCGTTTGCGTGAAATGCCTCAAGTCCATCATCGGGCGGCATCGTCAGCGCATTCCATGCGGACTTGGCCCGGTTTAGGATTGATTGTCTTGGTCCTGCGCCCATCGCTTCCTCGAAGTATTCTTCATTTTGAAGGTCGGGCTCGATTCTGTGGTCATTTCTGTTGACACGCGTGTTTTTGACTTTGTTGTTTGAGAGATGAGACGAATGGCCCAGTATTGCCGGTTTTGTCCAGCGACGCTTGAAGAGCATTTTTGCTGTCAGCCAAAAGTGGGCGATTGCGCCAAGTACCCAGCCTGATGAAATATCATTCTCAAAGACTTCCCCTGTTTCAGGGTCCACGACAAAACCATCAGCATCTGATTTTGCCGGGCGGTTTACCAACCCGCTGGCAAACAGGGTAATCAGCGTGCCCGGAATCAAAAGAATGGTGAAGAAGACAAGCGCAAGGATACCGGAGGGATATCCACCCAAAATGAGCGAAGGCCCTTTGAGAACCAGATCGCCGAGTATTCCGCCATGGCCTGATGGCAAAGGCCAGTTGTCGGAAAGGGGAAGGCAGCTGAATGCCGCGGCGCAGACTATCATGGCAAAAGGCCAGGCCAATAGGCGCTTCTGCAGAATACCGATCGGTTTTTGCACCAGTTTCAACCAGCCCCATATTGCAGGAGGAACAAGGGCAACGATGCTGGCAAGCCCGGTGAACTGGATAAGAATATCGGCAAAGGAAGCGCCCCAATATCCACCGGCATTCTGGATCTCGCGGCCGTTGGCATTGGAGAAACTGGGATCATCGACTGACCAGGTTGCCAGGCTGCCGAAAGCTATGGCAACAATTGCGAGAATGACGAGTCCGACAAGCACGCCAACTTGTCCGGAAAAACGGCTCTGGTAGGTTTCAGCCTGATAAGAAACCTGTCTTGATGAGACAGATCTCGTTCTTGAATTGGCTAATTGCATGCGCGTTCACTCCGAACCTTGGTTTGGCAATCCTGTTTAGTCTCTGACACTAGTGCGGGAAGGTTAATCACCTGTTAACCATGGGTAAGTTGTCAGGTATTTGGGCAGGATTTGCCCGGAAAATTTGCAGGCAATGTGGAATCGGTCGATTTGGGTTCTCTTTACGGAAAACGGGCACAAAAAAACGGGGACCCGAAGGCCCCCGTCAATGATATCGTGTCCAGTCCTGTTTGTTGCCGATTAGCCGTGATAGGCTGCCTCTCCATGGGAGGAAAGGTCGAGGCCGACCGATTCGTCCGCCTCATTGACCCGCAGACCGAAGATGGCCTTGACGATCATGAACAGGATTGTCGAGGCAATGCCACACCACAAGATGGTAATTACAACAGCTTCAGCCTGAATAAAGGTCTGACCGGCGATCGAATAGTCGTCACCACCAGTTCCGCCAAGTCCTGGCGCTGTGAAAATGCCTGTTCCGATCGCACCGATGATACCGCCAACACCATGGATGCCGAAGACATCAAGGCTGTCATCATAGCCGAACTTCTGTTTGACCACAGCTACAAAGAAGTAACAGGCAGAGCTGGCGATGGCACCAAGTACGATTGCACCAACAGGGCCGATACTGCCTGCTGCAGGCGTGACTGCAACAAGCCCAGCGATCATACCCGATGCCGCGCCCAACATTGATGGTTTGCTGCGCAATACGGCTTCGATGATTGCCCAGGCGATGATGGCACCTGCGGTTGCGGTAAAGGTGTTGATCATGGCAAGTGCTGCGCCGCCGTTTGCCTCAAGGTTTGAACCGGCGTTAAAGCCGAACCAGCCAACCCAAAGCATGGAAGCCCCGACCATTGTCAGTGTCATTGAGTGTGGAGCCATGTTGTCGCGTCCGAGACCTGCGCGTTTGCCGAGAATGATGCAGCCGACAAGCGCGGCAATACCGGCATTGATGTGAACCACTGTACCACCGGCAAAATCAAGAGCGCCGAGGTTGAAGATGTAACCTGCTGCGTCCCAAACCATGTGAGCGACCGGGAAATATACGAAAGTTACCCACAAAATGACGAAAGCCATCAATGCGGAGAATTTAATGCGCTCGACAAAGGCGCCAACAATCAGTGCCGGGGTGATTGCGGCAAAGGTCATCTGGAAGGCGATGAACACATATTCAGGGATTACAACGCCATCGGTGAAGGTGGCTGACATTGAATCAGTGGTCACGCCCGCAAGAAACAACTTGCCGAAGCCGCCAAAGAAAGCGCCAGTGCCACCACCGAATGCGAAAGAATAACCGTAAACAACCCATATCACCATGACGACAGCGGTGATCATGGTGCACTGCATCAGAACGGAAAGCATGTTTTTACTGCGGACCAGGCCGCCGTAAAAAAGGGCAAGGCCAGGCAAAATCATGAAAAGAACGAGCACAGTTGAAACCATCATCCAGGCGGTATCGCCCTTGTCCATGGTTGGTTCTGCTGTTTGGGCCAAGGCCGGTGAAATGGCGCTCAGGCCGAGCAATCCAGTGATTGCAAGCGTGCGCAGCGCCGGGGATTTAAGAAAATGGTTCATGTTGAACTCCAGATAGGTATCGAACTTGTTCGAAGATAAAAAATCAGAGGGCTTCGGCGTTCTTCTCGCCGGTACGAATACGGACAACTTCTTCAAGATCCATGACAAAGATCTTGCCGTCACCGATCTGACCGGTTCTTGCTGACTCGGAAATGGCTTCGATTGCCTTTGCAGCCAAATCTGCCTTGACGGCGATTTCCAGTTTCAGTTTGGGAAGGAAATGAATTGCATATTCTGCGCCGCGGTAAATCTCGGTATGTCCTTTTTGACGGCCATACCCTTTCACCTCGGTGACTGTTAACCCTTCGACGCCCAATCCTGTCAGCGCTTCGCGAACAGCATCCAGACGGAACGGTTTGATTACCGCTGTAATGAGTTTCATGTTTTACCCGTTTTTTTTGGGACTACCATCAATAGTACCCGGTTGATCTTCTGCAGACCGAGATTGCTGGCCTGACACAAACTCTTATTCAAGCTTTGTGCCAATTGGCAAAAAAACAGTTAAAATATTGATTTCAATGTATTTTCTAGAAAATTTCATTGTTGCATGATTCTTAACGATGCATTAACAGATCAAAAAATAATCAATGTTTCTTATATGCATATTAATTAGGCAAAGTGATTCCTGGAATATCCATTCATCATTTCCTGTCGGAGCGGACCCTGATCAGGCCTTCCTGTACAGCGGAAGCTACCAAATGGCCATCTTCACTGAAAATACTCCCGCGGGTCAAACCGCGTGAACCCGAGGAATTAGGGCTGTCCTGCGAGTAAAGGTGCCATTTTTCCATATTGATCGGCCGGTGAAACCACATTGCGTGATCAAGGCTAGCTATCTGTAGCATCGGATCAAATACTGCTCTGCCATGGGCAAAGAGTGATGTGTCGAGTAGTGTCATGTCGGAAGCATAGGCCAGGATTGCCTGCTGAATTGCAGGATCGTCAGGTAATTTGCCAGTGGCACGAAACCAGACATTCTGCCTGGGTGGCAGTTTTTTGTCGGAAACATAATGGGTGAGATCAGTGGGACGTAATTCGATCGGCCTCTCGCGCAGCCAGTAATTGCGGATATTTTCTGGCGCATGGTCAATATATTGTTCGGCAAGGTCTCTTTCGCTCGCCAGTTTGTCCGGGCGGGGAACATCGGGCATCTCAAAGGAATGTTCGAGACCTTCTTCCAATATTTGAAAAGAGGCCGACATGGAGAAAATGGCTTTACCGTGTTGTATGGCGACCACACGGCGAGTGGTAAAGCTGCCGCCATCGCGAATCCGGTCGACTTCATAGATGATTGGATGTTCGGGATCGCCGGGACGCATGAAATAGCCGTGAAGCGAGTGTACCCGCCGTTCCGCCTCAACTGTTCGCTGGGCTGCAACAAGCGCCTGACCAATTACCTGCCCACCGAAAACACGTTGCCATCCCACTTTCGGGCTACGTCCGCGGAAAAGATTTATTTCAAGCGGTTCAAGATCCAGCGTGGCAAGCAAGGTTTTGACAGATTGTGACACAGAATTTCCAGTTATTTGTTGTCGCAGCGACATATTGCACAAAAGATGATGCGACGATTTGAAGTTTTTTGTTCAATCGACTCATTGGTCCATTTGTCTTAAATTGAATGAGGTTCAAACCCAAGTAAACCGAATTGATATTTCCCATTGGTCAGTATCAAGGGTTTTTTAAAGGATGATGGCGATGTCTGCTTCCAAACTCAGACAAGAAAAGATGGACGAGTATGATATTGTTTTGGCTGGTGGTGGTTATGTCGGATTGACAACTGCTGTTGCTATTGCTCATCAGGCCAAACATCTGAAGATTCTGGTAGTTGATGCCGCTCCGGCGGAAGCCCTCGAAAAGGATGAGCGGGCATCGGCGATTGCCGCTGCTGCCAGCCGCATGCTTTCAACCCTTGGTGTGTGGGAAGAGGTTCTTGACGATGCACAACCCATCAACGAAATGATTGTAACCGATTCGAAACTTGCCGATGTGACCCGTCCGGTGTTTCTGACTTTTGCCAATGATGTGGCCCCCTCCGGCGAGAAGGCGCCGTTTGCGCATATGTTGCCGAACCGATCGCTCGTCAAGGCATTGCGCAATAAGGGTAGCTATCTGGGAATTGACCAATTGTTTGAAACTGGTGTCAAAAATTATGAAAATGGAAATGGAGGCGTTGAGATCGAACTTGGCAATGGCAGGCGCATAACCGCGAAGTTGCTGGTGGCTGCGGACGGCGTCAGGTCTCGGATGCGGGATATTGCCGGCATCAAGACGGTACATTGGCCGTATAACCAATGGGGTATCGTTACGACTGTAGCCCATGAACGACCGCATGCAGGTCGCGCCGAGGAGCATTTCCTTCCCGCCGGCCCTTTTGCCATTTTGCCGCTGAAAGGCAACCGATCATCGCTGGTGTGGACCGAAAATGAACGGGATACAAAACGGTTATTGGCATTGGACGACTTTTCATTCGAACTGGAACTCGAACAGCGATTTGGACACAAGCTCGGGGAAATTTCCGTTGCCGGACCCAGAAAGGCCTTTCCGCTTGGACTCACACTTGCAAGGGAATTTGTAGTTGAGCGTGTGGCGCTGGTCGGGGATGCAGCGCATGGCGTTCATCCCATAGCCGGACAAGGCTTGAACCTTGGTTTCAAGGATGCCGCTGCGCTGGCAGAAACCATCATTGATGCAGACAGGTTGGGGCTTGATATTGGTTCACTCGCAGTACTGGAGCGATACCAGTTATGGCGCCGGTTCGACACGGTTCAGATGGGTGTTGTGACTGATGTGCTCAATCGTCTGTTTTCCAATGATAACCCGCTCCTGCGTATTGCAAGGGACGTTGGCCTTGGAATGGTTGATAGGATGCCCGGCCTCAAAAAGGCGTTTATTGCCCAAGCGGCAGGAAACAGCCCAGGAACCCCTAAACTGCTGCGTGGTGAGATGATCTGAAAACCGGACAGCGTCATTCCTTCAATTCGAGTGGGGTCAAATCCCTGGCCTCACCAACGACCAGAATGGGGATGCCATCGCGGATGGGAAAGGCGATTTTTGCCGAGCGCGATATCAGTTCATTCCTGTCGGTTGAAAGAACAAGGGGGCTGCCCGTCACAGGACATACCAAAAGTGTCAACAAATGACGGTCTGCGGCGACTGAAGTGTTTCGAGTTGGCAAAGCGGCTTCCGTTCCCTAGCATCAAACGCCATCCAATCCATTTTTCAGATTATCCGGTAGTTATTCGTGCATTTTCACTGAATGGAATTCTCATGCTCATTTGTTGATTTTGCAAGGGCGATTTCAGTAATGGCAACGAGCGTTTCTGCCCGCAGATTCAGATCGGCTGCCTCAAGAAGCGCCTGTTTTTCGGCTGGGCCATAAGGGCTCATCATGCAAAGCGCCGTGACAAGGGTCTCGTCGTCCGTACGTTCCACAGCTTCCCAATCGGTGTCCATGTTGTTTACGGCAAGATATTTTCTGAAGGTCGAAAGCAACAGTTCACGATTTATCTTGGTACACTTTTCGCCTTCCGCCGGGATCAGATCCAAAGGTTCCATCCTGACCTTCGCCATTCTAAATCCGGAAATCATCTCCAACTCGCCAACAAGCTCAAAGCGGCAAATGCCGTTAAGATTGATCATGTAGCGGCCATCACCAGTTTCCTGAAATCCGGTTAATCTACCTGCGCAACCAATCCTGCAAAGGTTTGGTCCGTTGGAACCAACAGTTTGGCAAAGTGAGGGCTGGATCATGCCAATCAAACGATCCCCTGCAAGCGCGTGGTCAGTCATGGCAAGGTAACGTGGCTCAAAAATATTCAAAGGCAAGTTGCCGCCAGGCAGCAACAGCGCTCCGGACAACGGAAACAGGGGAATTGAATCCGGCAAATCCGCCAACTTCATGTAATGCTTGTTCCCGGCTCTCATTGCGTTGATCTCTTCACCCGTTGGTCTCAGCCTTAAATTTGGGGCGCATCTTATAATTCTCAAGCAGTTCAGGAAAATAACAGTGAAGACAATTGCCTTCTGGCTGAGAGTGTCTCAGGATCTTTCGGGCCCCAGGCCTCGAAAAACTGCAACAGTTGGGTTTTGGCAGCTCCTTCATTCCAATTGAGGTCGAGGCGCAAGCTCGCCAACAATTGATCCGCAGCAGCCTCCTTGTTGCCTGTTGCATTCAATGCAATAGCCAAATCGAGACGCAGTTTGTGGTTCTTGGGATCATTTTCGATCTCCGCCTGAAGTTTGGCGATATCCCCGCCAATTCCGGCTGCCTGCTCTTGAAGGTCGATCGCTGCCTTGAGAGCAGCAATCTCGCGGTTGCCTTCCTGTCCGGAAACAGAGGAGAGTATTTCCTTTGCCTGCCCAGTATCTCCTGACCGGAAAACCACTGTCGCCAATCCTACCAGCGCCTCCGTATTATCAGGTAACTGCGCAAGAATGGACGAATATATCTGTCCTGCCTGTTCATATGCCTCATGGGCGGCCAGATCGCCGGCCTGTTCGAGCGCCTGCTCGAGGGGTGACGGGCCGGAAGTGCCCGCCAGTTTTGCAACAAACTGTTCGATTTCCCGTTCAGACTTGGAGCCCATGAAGGCATCTTTGGGACGCCCGCCGACAAACGCCACGACTGCGGGGATGGACTGAATACCCATATGTCCGGCAATTTCCGGATGCTCGTCTATGTTCATCTTCACCAGCTTCACCTTGCCGGCAGTCTTTGCGACCACCTTCTCCAAGGCAGGCGCCAGCTGTTTGCAGGGACCGCACCAGGGCGCCCAAAAATCAATCAACACCGGCCGCTCATTGGATGCCTCGATAACTTCCGATTCAAACTGGTCGGTGGAAATATCCAGCACCTGTTCCGGCGCACCACCGAAATTTACCATTCCGTGCAAAGGCTGCGCCTGAGAGGAGGTTTGCGCAGCATTCCTTTCTGCTGGCGGTTGAGTGGTTGAATAATTTACGCCGGCAGACAACTGACCGCCAAATCCGGTCCTGTACTGATTATCGTTTCCGCTCATTTTGATACCTTTTCCATACTCACATCGTTTTATTGGGCACCAATATCTGCCCGCTATCTGCAGATTACCTGAAGCCATTGGCCAAGGCCCATCGGGTTTAAACCTAATTCTATTCGGCGTCAGAAACCTGGACTATCATTGGATCGTGATTGAACTTTCTCAGGAACGTCAGCAGATCATGCCTTGAAATGGTGGTTGTCATTTCGTTGATCAATGGATGGCAGTTAATATACTCACTTTCCATCAAGGGAGCATCTATAATCACCTTTACTGCTCCGCGCGTATCGTTGAGTGGAGCAAATGCGTTTACCGAACCCGGTTTTACGCCCAGATATTCCATCAGTAGTTCCGCATTGGCAAACGATACCCTGCTTTTTGCTCCAATAATGTTGTGAACGTGATTGAGCGAAACCCGCGCCTTGTTACCAACAACCATCAGGAAGAGATTCCCCTTCTTGTCTTTTACAAAAAGGTTCTTGGTGTGGGCGCCTGGAATTGACGCCGTTACATTTTCAGATTCCTCGACAGTGAAAACCGCCTCATGGCGATGGGTGACTGTCTTGAAGCCCATTGCATCCAGCAGATTAAGCAGTTCCTGTGGTGTTGCCGGGGTTGAAACCGGGGGTAGTTCATTCATGGTCTTATCCTGTTTTTGAAATACTTCTTGGTACTGCACCTTTCAATAGTCAACCGGTGGCAAGCCTCTCAAGCTGGTTTCTTGCCACATGTTGCGGGCAGCGCCGATTATCCACGCCAGAACCGGATGTCAAAGGCATGTCAGGGGGGTATGGGCCCAGACAAAGATGTTTGCCAAAACCGTATCATTTTTCATTGAAGGGCCTTGCATTCGATTAAAACTTCCTTCATAGAGACGCGGTTCGCCTCGGGTGCAAATCCGGGTGAGTGAGCGGGCGTAGCTCAGGGGTAGAGCACAACCTTGCCAAGGTTGGGGTCGTGGGTTCGAATCCCATCGCCCGCTCCAGATTTACCAGTTAAATGCAATCGGTAATCTTCCAGCTTGGCGTTTTCTCAATATATTTCCTTGTGGAAACCCCAGGCGAAATCCTTGGCGTGATTGGTGCTATCGCGAAGTTGAGGCATCACGGACTTTGTTATGCCGCGGTCTACCGCGCCCTGTCCAGTTCCAACTCTGCTATCACCCCTTCTGCATCGCGTGCCAGTTGCAATAACATTGTTGCCTGCTGACTGGTGATCGCCAATCTTGGATTGAAATCGTAGATGCAGAGTGTCCCAATATTTTGTTCATTGTATCTGATCACGGTGCCTGCATAAAATCTGACATAGGGTGGATGCCTTACAAACGGGTTTTCGCGAAAATTCTCATCCAGCAGTGCGTCCAGAATCACCATCGGTTTGTGCGTATCTGCAATTGTGTGCGCGCAAAACGAGGTAGCGGTCGGGGCGCACTGGATATCAAATCCGAGGCTCATCGAAATCCATTGCTCATCCTTTTCAAGAAATGTGATTTGAGCCACTGGTGCCTGAAAAATCTCCGCTGCCTTTTTACCGATACCTTCAAAGGCAACGAGCTTTTGTCTGCCGATCATTCCGGACTGTTTCAGCGCAGCCAGCCTGTAATTGTCGGCCAGAAGTAACCTGATGTTTTCAGGCAGCAGCCTTGATGTGTTACTCATGAAATGTCCGATCTAAAGGCAAACGACGGCCTGCCCTGCCCACATATATTTATCAGCGAATTTGACTGTCCGCCAGAGACTGTTTTGCGTTGGCGGGACGCACGCTTTCCCAATTCCGCTTCGAGGATGGAACCATTTCGTTGCACAAACATTTCTTTCAGGAAGGCTTATCGGCCAAGCCGAATTACCATCAATCAATTACCAACGGCGCAGTTGGCGCCGCGAAAAGCAAAACCTGGAGACTGAGAAATGACGCTATCAACAATTCTTGTCATTGTGCTGATTTTGGTGCTGGTGGGAGCACTTCCCAATTGGGGACATTCGAGAAACTGGGGTTATGCTCCGTCCGGACTCCTTGGAACAATACTCCTTATTGTCATTATTCTGGCGCTCATGGGCAGGATTTGATCGCTGGAAATATTCTCAAAGCAAAAATTGCAAACATCAAATCCTGAACATATCCGGTAATTTAAATAGGGAAAGGAACTCGTCATGTTGAAAGGTCTACTTCTTTGGGGTGTCGGCATCCCTGTGCCACTGATCATCATTGCCTATTTGCTTGGCTATCTTTGAGACAATGGAACACCGGTATCAGGACAGAATCGCGTTCGATACCGACCTGCAGCCAGCCCTTAACTGGCCCTCAGCCGGATTGAATTCCGGTTGATACCTCCAGGAAACTGGCAACCCCATCTGAATCTTAAAAACGGATCGGAATATTCTTTGTGGTTGGAACGCTTTTGCGGTCTGCACGTTGTGGAATTGAATGAACGAAACTCAAATATCCGATCATATTAAAACAGGAGAGCACCATGTCATCACCGGCATCTGCAAAAGTGAAAATGAAAACAGCCGCAGGCAGCGATATCTCAGCCGAAGACATCCAGACTGAGGTTCAGGAAATACGAAACAATATAGCTTCCCTGGGGAAAACCATTGCCACCTATGGCAAGACCAAGGCAGGCGATCTTCAGGACAAGGCAAGTGACAAAAGCAGTGAGTTGATTGCTTCCTCGCAGGACATGCAAACTGATTTGCAAAACCAGCTTGAGGTACTTTCGGGCAAACTGGAAAAACAGGTTCGGACCAAACCGTTGCAATCACTGGCGATTGCCGCAGGCATTGGTTTTGTACTTTCAATGCTCGCAAGAAAATAGGACCAACCAATGTTCTCGATTGCGTCGATTGTTGCCGGGACCGCGGCTGGTGAAATAGGTCAGTCTGTTCGGCAATTGCGTTGGAGAATGCTTTTTTACATTCTCGCAGGCGTGCTGGTGCTGACGGCCTATGTTTCAGTAGTGTCTGCGCTCGTGATTTATCTGGCGCAAACACACGGCATTGTTAGTGCCCTGCTGCTGGTATCGTTTGCATCGCTGTTTCTTGCGGTTGTCGCCATCGGAGTGATGAAGGCAAGAACTGAATACATCCGAAGGAAGCGCAGGCAACGCTCGGAAATCAATACCCTTGCAGTAGCAGCCGGGCTTTCAGTCCTTCCGGGCCTCGTAAAACATCGTGGTCTTTTTGTCGCCATTTCAGTTGCGGGCCTGGCGGCATTGGCGGGTGCGGGAATGCGCAATTCAAAATGAAGTGAAAGGAAATATTGAGATGGAAAAGAAGCTGGATGCTGAAAAAGCCAGAGCCGGCCGATCCGGCCATCAAGTCAGGAATATTCTCTTTCTGTCGATTGCCCTCGCGGTATTGGCGTTTGGAGCAATCACGCTGTTTGGCGATTTTGCGCAGGTCGAAACAATTGCGCCCGCTGCCAATTGAGTCTCCTAAACTGAATTCAAAGAAAGGAAGCAATATGCCAAGTTCATCAGCGACACTCGCTCCCAAGAGCAAGAAGCAGAAAACCGATGTTGGGCTGGATGCCAGATATTCGGCGGATATGGCCCAAAGCCTTTCCGAAATTCTTGCAAGCACGTATCAGCTTTTGATCAAGAGCCACGTCTATCACTGGAATGTTGTTGGACCCTTGTTCAAGCCAATCCACGAATTACTCGAGGAGCACTACAACACGCTGTTCAAGTCGACTGACATCATTGCAGAACGGGTCCGAGCGCTCGGATATCTCTCGCCGGTACGTTTTGGAGACATATCAAATTTTGCGCCGACCGCCAAGGAAGTCAATCATCTGACGGCTGAAGCGATGGTGGATGATCTGATCAGCGATCATCAAACTATCTCTAAAATGCTCCGAAAAGGCGCCGAAGTTGCCGAAAAAGGTGGTGATTTCGTCAATACAGACATGTTGACCGAGCGTTTGACCTTCCATGAAAAAAAGCATTGTGGATGCTGCGCTCCATTGTAGCCAAATAATTTGTAGCATGAGCAGAATATTGCCGCAGGATACTTTGGATTCGCAGTATCATGCGGCATTTCTGTTCTTGCGCGGCCTGTTTTTCGTGCATCTGACGCTTCCCAATACCAATATCATACATGGTCGAAGGGTGGAGAATTATTCATTCGATGCGGACAACAAATCCTGCGGCATGATTTCCCGAACACTTGCGATATCCTCTTCGAGGAAGTCCGATTCTTGTATATCGCGCATCAACAGCGTTGCATGTTTTCTCATGATGTCCTTCACATTTTTCGAGCCGGACAGAAACAAACGTGAATAGACCCTGGCAAGGGACTGGCTCATCAGGATGTTGCTCCTCGAAGCACGCCTCAAGGGATGGAATGCTCCGCCAAACATTTCCTTGAGAGACTCGTTTGCCAGTATTACCCGAACCACGCCGTCGTCGTTGACAACGCATATCTGATCCAGTTGCATGTTGGCAACTTCCGAAAATGCACTGGACATGCTGTCGACCGCTGCAATAGCCGTGAAGGTGTCGTTGACCCCCGGGGAGAGTGCCCTCAAGGAAATTTCCACCAGCAGATTGATTGAAAATTCAACAGTTCCTCCGGACGATCGCGACCTTTCAATTGAAAGACAGCTGCAGATTTCGCCCCTGACTGCTTCATCAACTTCCCTTGAAAGCAGGATGCAAGGCTCGTTTGCCAACACAAAACTTCCCGTTTGTTTGTTGATCTTTATGACAAGATCATTCTTGTCGGCAATCCTGAGCAAGGTATCCCTTGCGATACTGCCGATATATCCGGTAGAGCCGATCGGTATCTCCGCATTGAAGGCAAGAGTGTCGGGAATTTCCTGTTTGTCTTCATTTGTGTCATGCAATTGGCGCAAGGTCGTGATCAGGGTATTGGTGATTTCTGCGATCTCGTCGTCGATCGTGATACTTTGTGACACGTGCCGGACAAAATAGATCAGCTGCATTACGGACAGGATAGCCAGGACACCTGCCATGAAAACGGTGATCTTTGGAACGAAGTCCTGTTGAATGAAATACAAGGTGCCTACGGCATAAAGAAAGGTTCCACCGAAAATGCCTGCTGTAACCTGATTTACCAATTCCGAGGTGAATCGTTTCAGCAAGCGCGGCCCGATATTTCCTGCAGCCAGCGTGAAGACTACCAGAACAAGCGAATAGGTAAGGCTTAGAGCAGTCATCGCCCCACCAGCGATGGTGGACAGGACTGCCCGGGCGCTTTCGGCCTCGAACTGGAGGATAAACGGGCTGAGTTTTCCAGTGGCAAAATAGCGCTCAAGAATGACAAACAATGGCGCCAGGGCACCTATCGAGAAAGCAATCCCCGCGGGCAAGGTAAGCAATACAAAAAGAGATTGTCCCGCATATCGAAATTTCATGTGCTTCTTTCAAGAGTGTAGATTTCAAATCGGTTTACGGGCGTTGCAGCTTGGGGCTTGCCGGTACGATGACCTTGAGCGATTTGGGTTGAATCTCAAGGGTTACGGTATCTTCCAGTTTCAGCATTTCGCCGTCAATAACGCAGGCATCACGTTTTTTTCGATGCGGAAAATGCAGTTTGATTTTCCGACCTGTCTCAACGCTAAGATTGGTATTGTTGCTCCAACTGCCCAGAAACAGGTCAGTCATGAGTTTGGCATTTTCCGCGCCTGAAATATTGCCGGCGCTGAAAACACCCATGATGCCTGCATCGTATGTATCTGAATAGGGCATGTGCCCTTCACTGTGGGGATTGTTTGATACAGCCAGCATGCTCAGGGTTCTCGTCGTCTTCGAATTGTCATCGAGGGTGACTTCCGCAAGGAATGAAGGCGGATTGTTGAGCGTCATCAAGATTGCTTTTACGCTGGCAAACATTTTGCCGATGCGAGATTTGTAAGTTAGTTGTGAGCGCTCCCGAATCACTTTCGGCTGCATGCCGACGGAAAATTGATGAAGGAAAACCTGATCATTGGCAGTTGAGACATCTGCCATTGCCACTTGTCCAGTGGCAAGTTGAGTGATGGCTTCTTCGAGATTGAGGGAGATAGCCAGCGTACGGGCAAAAAGGTTCATTGTTCCGGCAGGAAGCACACCAAGTATCTTGTCATGGTTCCGGCAGATGCCGGCCGCGCAGGAAATGGTTCCATCTCCGCCGCCTGCCAAAATGCAATTGATGCCAGGGCTTTCTGCCGCTGCCTTCAATACTGCCTGCAGATCGTTGCCAGAACAGATCCGGATGTTTGCAGTATGGCTGCCTTTTGAAAATTCAAACCTGATCGTGTCGGACAAAGCTTCCAGATCAACTGTTTTCAGTGTTCCTCCATCTCTGTTCAAAACCACCTCAACCTGCATGTTCAACTCCAAAGATTAAAGGGTTCAGATATATGGCCGGTCTGGACGCGGCGAAAAATCCCAGCCGGCGAGTTCCGAAAGGCCATCGACGTTCAATACTTCGCATCCACGATCAAGCCATTTGAGCATTTTCCTGTCGTAAAGTTTTTTGAGAGTCTTGTTGGTGTGGACAATCGAGAGGCCTAGCGTGTCAGCCACGTGCTGCTGGGTTATCGGCAACAGTTTGCTGCCGTTTTTAAACAGACCCACAGCCTGGGATCGCTTGTGCAGAAAAGCCAGAAGATAGGCCGCACGCTCAAGGGCAGAGCGACGTCCCACACTCAGCAGGTTCTCATCCAGCATCTGCTCTTCCCTTGAGGCAATCCATGTCAGATCGTAAGCAAGGCCAGGATGGTTTTTGAACAGATCGGATATTCTGTCTTTCTCAAAGACACACAGGGTCAATGAAGTGAGTGCTTCAACGGAGTGCTGCATTTCTCCCATCAAGGAGCCTTGCAAACCAACAAGATCGCCAGGCAGAACATAGTTTAGAATTTGCCGTCTGCCGTCTTCCAGAATCTTGTATCTGAAGGCGATACCCGACAATACCGTATAGAGATGGGCGGAATGCGCTCCTTCCACGAGAATGGTGGAGCCAATGTCGGAAACCAGCTCCCCGGTCTTGAAAGAGGAAATGAACTTGAGTTCCGGCGCTGTAAACTTTCTGAAATGGTTACACTCGATCAGTGGACATTTTTCACATGGTGTCCGTTTCCCCAAAACCGATTTTTCACTAGCCATCATGTTCCCCCGATAAATTTTATTACGGCTTAACGTAGATCAGTAGACTTGGTTCCCAAACAATCCATTATAGTTGCCATGACATGTCATTTTTAAATGACTCAAGCATCCACGATGTATTCTATGGCAGATATCCTGTGGTACCTACCCAATGTCGCGTATTCCATGGAAATGCAAAGGAGGATCCCATGCATAGCAAACTCCGGGTGCTTTCCATTGATCGTGAGTATTTGATTGCCCTTGATGTGGAATCCATCTTGAAATCCAGATTTGACTGCGATGTGGACATTGCTTCATTCGAGACGGCTTTGTCAGTCTTGAGTAGGGGCCGGTATCATGTCGTTGTCATCAATGTTGATGAACCGCCCGATCTTGTTTTGCGCATAACCCGCAAAGCTTTGACAGCTGAAAGCTGCCTCATTTATACCACAACCGGTTGCACGACGCGCAATCATGGAAGTTATTCCGGCTCGGTCAATTTGTTGCAAAAACCGATCAATGAAGAAAAACTGTTTTCAGCATACCAAAGCCTGGCCTGCTTTCAGTCGTCAGGACATGAACGAGCGTGAGACAGAAGAAGCGGACTGACCGTCAGGGCCGTAGTCCTCAGCACCTTTGACACCCAGCAATTCCTGAAGTTTTGTGCGGGCCCTGCTTACCCTGCTCTTCATGGTACCGATTGCCGTACCGCAGATTTCTGCTGCTTCTTCGTAGGAAAAGCCGGAGGCACCAACGAGTATTATTGCCTCGCGCTGGTCATCTGGCAGTTTTTCAAGGGCCAGTTTGAAGTCTTGAAAATCCATAGCGCCGTTTTGGGAAGGCGGCACTGCCATGTTTTCAGTAAAGACCCCTTCACTATCCTGGACGATACGACCGCTTTTGCGCATTTGGCTGTAAAACTCGTTGCGCAGGATGGTAAAAAGCCATGCTCTCATATTGGTTCCAGATTCAAAGCTATCCTGCTTTGACCAGGCCTTCATCAAGGTATCCTGTACCAGATCATCTGCAAATGAATGGTTGCGTACAAGCGACATGGCAAATGCCCGCAAGGACGGCAGCTGCTCGAGTAAAGTTGTTTTGAAGCTGGGCAAGGGAGACTTCTTGTCTTCGGTCATTATTTTTGACCCCTGGATTGCTTTTTCTCCGCTTCGTCAAGTTTTTCCAGCAGATCGAGAAATCGCTCCGGAATGCCTTGATCCTGCACCGATGCGTAATAGGACCGCAATTTGCGGGTGATTGCATCACTGGTTTCCGACGTTTGGCCTGAAGTTTCCTTGCCGTCGCCTGATTTGTTCTTGAATGTCATGTTTCAAATCTCATTTAAGTTCATCTCCATGATAAGCATTTCAATGAAAAAAAGTTCCATGGAACTGGAACCAATTTTAAAATACCGCGTTTTAACACGATTTGATTTCAAATTTACGGAGACAGCTGTTCATGGCGACCCTTTCTATGCGTATTTCCCCCCTTTTGCCGATGCTACGCCGATATGCCAGGGCGGTTACCGGATCCCAAACGTCCGGAGATGCTTATGTTGCTGCAACGCTTGAGGCCCTGGTGGCAGATGTCAGCATTTTTCCAACCACTTCAAATGACCGCATTTCGTTATATAAAGTCTTTTCCAGCCTTTTTGGTTCCACAAATATCGAAATTCACCAAATCGATTCTCCCTTTGCCTGGGAAAAGCGGGCAGCTACCAATTTGGCGGCCATTCCACCTGTAGCCCGACAGGCATTTCTGCTGACGGCAGTAGAGCAATTTTCACCTGCTGATGCTGCTGAAATTCTGGATGTTGACGCAAGTGAATTTGCCGAACTTTGCAAGCAAGCTGTTCTTGAAATTTCAAGACAGGTTGTCACCGATATCCTGATTATTGAAGATGAACCGCTCATTGCCATGGATATCGAGCAAATGGTCGAGGAACTGGGTCATACAGTGACGGGGATTGCCAGAACCAGGGATGAGGCAGTTGCCCTTTTCAACAAGACATCGCCCAAAATGATCCTTGCCGATATTCAACTTGCCGATGGCAGTTCGGGAATTGATGCTGTCAATGAAATTTTGCGGTCAAGTGATATTCCGGTTATTTTCATTACGGCGTTTCCCGAGCGCCTGCTGACAGGTGAGCGACCAGAGCCAGCCTTTCTGGTAACCAAACCCTTCAGCCCCGACATGGTAAAGGCCTTGATCAGTCAAGCGTTGTTTTTTCAGGAAAAGGCCAACGCCTGAAAGAATGATGCACGGAACCATATTGCAGTTGAACCATTGTCTGTCATGAAGGAAATTAGATAGAGAAAATCATGCCATATTTTGCGTTTGTTTTTGTTGTTCTGGCGGGCTTGACCGCAGTTCTAGGATACAAGAATGCCTTATTCGTCCCAAATGAATGGGCTGCAAACGAAATGGGCCAGGCAATCCTTTTCATCCTCCTGATTTTTGCTGTGATATCCCTTGTCGCAGAGGTGGTGCGACAACAAAAAAAGTAGCAGGCTAGTGCCGAGGCAAAAGGAATGATGAACCAGAAAATCTGGCAAAAGGCAGACCAGAACAACTTAAATCTCAGTGACATTATCATCAGGGCGCTAGTTCGTTCCGGGACGGTGATTACTTTGCAGGATACGGATCTGGAATTCCTGTTTATTGCCAACATCCCTTACCCCTGGAAGTTTGAAGCATTGGAACCGCCCAGTGACACCTCGCTGTTTGGTATGGAAATTGCAACCCGTCTTGCCGAACTGAAGAAAAACACATTGCTTTCAGGTCAGATCGGCAGGATGGAGGCAAGTGATGGCGGTGAGGCTACTTACCAGTTTGTCGTCGAGATGGTTTCAATGACAGATGAGAGAAAGGCGGTGATCACCACGATCATCGATCTGACCGAGGAACGTCGACGCGAAGCAGTACTGAAGTCCCTGTTGCGAGAAGTTAGCCATCGCTCGAAGAACATGTTGGCGATTGTTCAAAGCATGGCCAACCAGACCGCAAGAGCAGCCGGTTCACTTGATCAATTTATCAAGATTTTCAGGGGACGGATCCAGTCCCTGTCTTTTTCCCAAGACCTTGTAACGGCGGAAAGCTGGCGGGGTGCCGATTTGTTCACGCTGATTGAAAAACAGACAAGCCTTTATCTTGGGGAAGGTGTCAGAGGTATTCAGGTAACTGGCGAGAATATTCACCTCACTCCAAACGGGGTTACCCATGTTGGCCTAGCGATCCACGAACTGACCTTGAATGCAGCGGCGCGAGGTACGCTGGACGGCAATATCAGCTACCCGGTCAAACTCGAAGTCGAGCGAAAAAGAACCGGAAATATTACCTTGAGATGGACAGAGGGTTTACCGTTAGCAAACAGCGCCCAAGGACACGAGACTGGCGAGATTGATCTCGACAGTGTTTTGCTTAAGCGGGTGGTTCCCCAGTCACTTGATGGGAAGGTCGTCTATGAAATCAAAGAGGTAAAGCTGGTCTATGAACTGAATTTTGATTCAAGTCGATAATTTGCCATCATTTTGGCAAATGAATGAATATTACATATTGGCACTATGTCATTTTTAAATGCATTCGGCTTCGTGCAAGGATAGTTTACTGATTTTTTGGGCGCTTTATATTGAACAAACACCTTCCGGTCATTGTTTTTATTCTCACCGCGCTGATCGGTCTGGCGATGACCTATGCTGTTTACGTTTCCGCCAGGTCGACGGAATTGGTCCGGTTTGAGGTTGTTGCCAATGAAGCGGTTGACCGGCTCAACGAGCGCATCAACCAACATATTGCCTTGCTGGTCGCCACCGAGGCTCACATGGTTTCTTCGAAGCAATTTTCAAAACAGTCATTTGCAGGGTTTGTGAATGGTTTGGGACTGGAACAGCGCTATGAGGGTGTCAGGGGTATCGGGTTTGCCCGCATCATCCATACCGGTCAGGAAGCCCTTGCAGAAAGACAATTGCTGGAGGGATATGGCAGAAAGTATACTGTAACACCTCAGACGAACCAGCGAATAAGAACACCAATTGTGTTGCTTGAACCTGATGACATGCGAAACCAGGCCGCTCTCGGATTTGACATGTTCAGTGATCAGACACGCCGGAACGCAATGCTGCAGGCTCTTGTTACGGGGCAGGTGACCGCCAGTGGTCCGGTTGAACTCGCGCAGGAGATCACCGCAGAAAAACAGGCGGGTTTTCTGGTTTACAAGCCACCTGGCGATGCGCGGAAGGTTGATATTGCAACGAGCTCCAATTTTGATCTTTCGGCAGGTTTTGTGTATGCCGCATTTCGGGCAGGCGATTTGCACAGGGCGGCACTGGACCGCCATCCAATGCTGCCAGTAACCCTCGAGACGGTGGATATTACCGATGGCAAGCCGGAAGATCTGTTCAGATCGGCAAACTTTGAGACTGATGCCAGCAATGGCAGATTTTCTGTCAAACGCGAATTGAAAATAGCCGGTCGTAGATGGATGCTGACGCTGCATGAGACAGATGCATTTTCGGCTCAAATTTCTTATCTTGCGGTATTCATGCTTGGCAGCCTGTCTCTGCTTTTTGCTGCTGCGCTGGCAGTTTCAACCAGATCGCAGTTAAAAGCGGTTGAAACTTCAAAGGCGCTTCAGGCCTTGTCCATGAAAGCCAGCGATGAAAAGGACATGCTTCTTCAGGAAATGAAGCACCGCATCAAGAATTCAATTGCACGCATCATGGCGATGTCGCGCCAGACAGCTGCCAACTCGCGTGATTTGAAGGAATATTCAGAATCGTTTTCTGCTCGGTTACAATCCATGGCAAATGCGCAGGACGCGCTGGCGGGATCCGGTAACGGTCGGATTTTGCTGCGGCAACTTCTTGCAAAAGAAATCGAACAGATTTTTGGCAAGACATTTGATCCCGATTTTATCGAAGGTCCGCAGATTGAGCTTGATGAAAAGACTTCGAGGGCGTTGGGTCTAGTATTTCACGAGCTTGCAACGAACGCACTGAAATACGGCTTGATAGACAATGAAGCGGGCGGGTTGAAAGTAGTCTGGTCACTTTGTGAAGTGAAGTCGGGTGGCAAAGTGAAGTCCGATCGCGAAGTGAGGTCCCTAAAACCGGGTGGTGGCAAACTTGAAACAAACTGGCTTGAAATAATCTGGGAAGAAACCTCGCCTGGTAAAATAACACCACCCGGCCAAGGCGGCTTTGGATCCAAGCTGATTGATGCAAACATATTGGGGGATTTGGGAGGAACGCTCGACAGAAGTTTTCATGAAAGTGGCCTTGTCGTGACCATGAGGTTTCCTTTCACCTCACACTAACCGTCTTGATGTCGCCAATGATTTGTTTGCCAGGAAGGCAATGTTGGGTCTGTACATGCCCTTGCCTTCCTGAAACTTCCAGCGTCTGTCTTGCTGCTGCGGTTTCCGGTTATGCCCTTCGCATCATGTTGATCACCAGTCCCACTACAAACAGGACAATAAAGATGAAAAACAGTGTTTGCGCGATACCTGCAGAAGCGCCTGCGATACCGGTAAAGCCCAACAAGCCCGCAATAATAGCGACCACAAGAAATGCAAGTGCCCAGTTTAACATGATAAAATCCTTTCAATAGTTGTTCTGCCGGAAAAACGTCACAATCGACAAATGGTTCCATTCTGCAGCTTCGCTGTATTTGAACTTGTCAAACACCTTAAGGCCGGGTGCTGCCTGTCGGAGCCGCGGCTATTTTTGTTTCCCTGAAAAATGGAACGCATTTGATCGCAACGCGTTGGTTTTCAAGTATTCGCGGGGACAATTGCAAATGGAGACATCGGCGCCATTGGATAAACCTGAAGTTGCCGATCCGGCGGAGCAAAAAGTTGAACTGACATCAAGTGTACGTCTGTCAATCAGGTTTATCGCGCTCTTCATTTTTTGTTGCGCGCTCTATCTGGGGCAGAATTTTTTTATACCAATTTTTTTGTCGCTGCTTCTAGCAGTGACTTTCAGTCCTATTGTCCAGATCATGACAAGGATGAAGATCCCGACTTCCTTGGCTGCGGCATTTATTCTTCTGGTTTTTTTCTCAGGACTTTTTGTCAGCGGCACTTATATTGCGTCTCCTTTGAGCGATCTGATTTCGGATGCACCGAAAATAGGGTCGCAACTCAGGGACAAGTTGTCCACGCTCAAGGGTCCGCTCAACACACTCAACATTGCGCGCGAGGAAGTTGAGAAGCTGGCAAACGGTGGTGATGATCCGGTTTTACAAGAAGTTCAGGTAAAGGCTCCCAGCCTTTTGTCGCGGGCCGCAGATGATTTGCAGAACTTCTTCGGAATGCTGATCTTGACGGTGGTCCTGACCTTTTTTCTGCTGACTTCACGAGACATGCTCCTTCGCAAGATTATCAAGGTGTCACCGAAATTGAGCGACAAGCGAAAGGCGCTACTTTTATCAAAGGAAATAGAGCGGGATGTGTCGCGCTATCTATTGACAGTCAGCTTAATCAATTTCTTTCTGGGGATGTTCATTGCCCTGAGTTTTTGGGCTTTGGGAATGCCAAATCCTCTTCTTTGGGGATTTATTGCCGCGCTTCTGAATTTCCTTCCTTATATCGGGGCGGGCCTTGGCATCATTGCGTCAGCGGCGGTTGCGATCATTTCATTTCCTGAAATCGCGCCAGCCATGCTTGTTCCCCTGACCTATCTGCTGCTGACCATGGCGGAAGGCCAGTTTATCACGCCCGCAATCCTTGGAAAAAGCTTCTCCATGAATACGGTCATCATTCTTGTTTCACTGGCATTCTGGGGTTTTCTCTGGGGGCCTGTTGGTGTGTTTCTCGCAGTTCCGATCCTGATAACGTTCAAGATCATGTGTGAACATATTGATGGACTGGCTGGTATAGGCGAGTTTATTTCAGGTGAAGATGCAGATCTTTAATATGCTCAAGGTGCTCGTTGTCGGTATTTTTGTCTTTTTAAGGAAATTGCTTGAAACCTGCTGATATCAACATTGAGACAAGTCTCGTCATCGAAAACACGATGAATTCCCTTATTTGGCGAGCAACCGGCTGGTATCAGATATGGGCTTGTCTGCTCGGATTGATTATTGCCTTTCTCACCTTGTTGCCGATCGAGATTCAAAGACGGGCTATTGATGATGCAATCGGAAAACGGGATATTGATCTGCTTGTTTTTCTTTGTCTGGCGTTTGCAGGCTCAGTATTGGCCGTTCAATTAGGCAAGTTCACCCTCAACTCGGTACAGGTATGGATTGGGGAAAGTCTGACCAGGCAATTGCGGAAGAAAGTTTTGTTGAAGACGGAAGGCAATGAGACGCAGAAAAATGCGGAAACGGTGTCTCTGCTGGTTTCGGAGATTGAAAAATTTGGAGAGTTTGCAGGAGAAGGCCCGTCACAGGTTTTTGTCGATTTGGGCTTGCTTGCCGGCACCACAATCTACATGTTTTATGTCGAGCCGTTTATCGCGCTGTTCGCCTTTGGCCTGATGTTACCGCAGGTGATTTTCACCCCTCTCATCCAGGCCCGGTTGAACCGATTGATGAAGAAACAGGTGCTCTTGAAACGGATGCTTGGCAACAACGTCGTAAACGGCAAGCAGGAACGCGCCAGATTATTTACATCAAGACTATTCGCGAACAAGACGATTTTTGCTTATCTGAAATTTGCAATGAAGGCCATTCTCAATTTGCTTGGTGCCCTGGCTCCGATTACCATTCTGATTGTCGGCGGTTATCTGGTTATCAATGGCCAGACAACAATAGGAGTACTCGTCGCGTTTTTGTCAGGGTTCTCAAAAATTTCAGAACCGGCAACAGGCATGATCACGTTTTATCGCAACTGGGCCCAGGCTAATGTTCAATACGACCTGATCCGCACCTGGCTGTCGCGCCAACATAAGGGTTAAGTCTTTAGCCATATGTCTTGCAACGTGAATTATGCGCTCAATTGAGCAACTATGCTCTGGCGTCGGGTCATCTTTATCGTGTCGATGAACTGGTAGATCAAGCGCTCTTCCTCTACATGCAGCTCGCCGTCGCAAATGGCTATTTGCCACAAAGCCCGGACGATTTCCAGTTTCCTAGCAAGGTCAATCTCCGCCAGTTTTTTGATGGGCCCAGCCGCATTTGCAAGGTCGACCGAGTTTTTCCTGTCATGGTAGCGCGAAATAGCATCCGGCGCATTACCAGCTGCTAGGCATTCGAGAATAGCCTCGACGTTGAGATCTTCAACCTTTTTAATTTGGCCGTCCGCCTTTGCAATCTGGGCAAAGATATTGATTATTTCAGTAGTAACCATGCAGTGACCCACCTGTTCCAGATTCA
Source organism: Salaquimonas sp. (assembly GCA_041736675.1). GTDB lineage: Bacteria > Pseudomonadota > Alphaproteobacteria > Rhizobiales > Rhizobiaceae > Salaquimonas. Next base: position 11,687 of record JBGSTD010000048.1, on the reverse strand, counting down.
CGTAAGGTAAGGTTGATTTGATAAAGTCAGGTTAATTTACCAGTTTGAATTTTATATTTAGACCGGAAAGCGAGCCGTTAAAACGATCAAACAGCGTCAAAATCGAGAGTGGCACTTGGCGTTGCAGGCCTGAACTGGCAAGCAAGAACATATCCCGCGTCAGTTTCCCACTCTTCCAGCGAAAAATTTTGAACCATTTGGCCGCTACCTTCGGCTAGCTTGCAACGGCAAGTGGCACACATTCCATTGGCACATGAATAAGGCAATTCAAGCCCCGAACGTGCGGCTGCATCGATGACTGTTTCTTCGCCGTGCATGGTGAACGAACGTTTTGATCCATTGATCATCACGTGGATTCTCGCGCCCTCCTCGTTTATTTTGACTGCCGAGTCGCTCGCTATCGGCAGGGGTGTTGAGGGTGTGAACAGTTCGAACTTGATCTTGTTCCTGTCGACACCCATGTCTGTGAGGCTTTTGGAAGCGCCTTCTATCATCGGCTGGGGACCACAAATGTAGATGGCATCATATTGGGTAGGCTTGATCAAACCCCTGGTTGCCATTGTGTCCAGTTTTTCTCCGTCCAGACGGCCATTGAACAACTCGACGTCCTGTGCTTCCTCATCCATCACATGGGTAAGGAGAAAACGCGTCATGTAGCGATCTTTCAGATTGTCAAAATCACTGCGGAACATCACGCTCTGGGTATTTCGGTTGGCATAGCAAAGTGTAACAGTGCTGTCTGGTTCTCGCTCGAGCACGGAAGTTGCTATAGACAGGATTGGCGTGACACCAGAACCCGCCGCTAAAAGCAGATAATCGTGTTTCCCGCCGATCGGTGAAACAAAGCGGCCTTGCGGCGGCATGACCTGCAGAGTGTCACCTTTGCACAGTGCCTGTGCAAACTGCGAAAAGCATCCGTTGGTTATCTTCTTGATACCCACTGACAAATTTTTCGAACCAAGCGGCGAGCAGATTGAATAGGAGCGCCGGACATCTTGTCCCTCTATCACAGCACGAAGGGTCAGATACTGGCCTGGCAGGAAGCTGAAGGTCTCCTGCAACGTTTCGGGAATTATGAAACTGACGACGACCGCATCGGCGGTCGCGTGTGTAACATCCGCAATCTCCAGAGAGTGGAAGGTCAGGGGAATTTTCCGTGATTCAGACATTCAAATCAACCTTGTAATTTTGCTTTGAAGAGACCGGTCTCAGTTATTGCGTTTTCAGATGCACTTGAAATAGTCAAAGGGTTCGCGGCATGTATCGCATTGGTAGTGAGCCTTGCAGGCTGTAGAGCCGAACTCGGAAATTTTACTTGTCATGGCTGATCCGCATTTCGGGCAATTGACTGTGATCTCGCCAAAGAGTGCCCGCTTTGAATTGGCAGATCCCACTGGCGGGGCAATGCCATAGGCGCGCAATTTTTCGCGGCCTTCCGCAGTAATCCAATCAGTCGTCCAGGCGGGAGACATGACCCTTTCGATGACAGGATCAAAACCGGCATGGCGCAAGGCTGCCTCAACTGCAAACTCAATGGCCAGAACCGCCGGACAGCCTGAATAGGTTGGTGTCAATCTTGCGACCGCATGTCCTTGCGAATCAATTTCAACCGAACGCAAAATTCCAAGGTCACCAACTGTTACCGCCGGAACCTCAGGATCGGGAACTGCTGCAGCAATTTCCCAGGCGGCTTTTTGCTGTAGATGGTTGGTCAGTTGTACGGACGCTATTACCATCTCATGCCCGGATAGGTACGCTGCATGTATTGCAGTTCTGCCAGAAGATAACCCATTGCCTCGCCGTGACGGCCTTTGCGTCCACCCGATTGGCCTTTTGAAAAATCGGGTATCGTCAAATTGGCCTCGGCAAAGATTGGCGCCAGCTCAGACAGGAATTGCTGCTTCAAATCTGCCGGATTCGGCAACAGTCCAGATACAGCTTTAGTCACCTCGTCGCTTTCAAACATTTCTCCGACATAGGGCGCGAGCTGGTCGAGAGCGGCCTTGATGCGAATTGCACTTTCCTGCGTACCGTCGCCGAGCCGGATCACCCACTCGGCCGAGTGGCGCACATGATAGCGCGCTTCCTTGAGGGCTTTGGCTGCAATTGCGGCAACTGTTGCATCTTTGGATGAAGCTGCTGCAGTCCAGTATTGTTCCATGTAGAGGGAAAAGAACAATTGACGCAGCATTGTATGAGCGAAATCGCCGATTTCCCGTTCGCACAGCAATAGGTTCTGGTATTCGCGTTCAAGTCGAAGATAAGCCAGTTGATCTTCATCGCGGCCTTTGCCTTCAACAAGGCCGGCATAGGTATATAATGCCCTTGCCTGTCCGATCAGATCGAGCGCGATGTTTGGCATGGATAGATCTTCCTCCAGCATCGGTGCGTGGCCACACCACTGCGAAAGGCGATGACCCAAAACCAGATGATCGTCGGCAAGACGCAAAAGGCTGGCAAAAAGGGCTTGACCGGCATCCATTGAGGCGCTCCTACATATGGCCGATTTCGTCGGGAATATCATAAAATGTCGGGTGGCGGTAAATCTTGTCTTCTGCCGGATCGAATAATTCATCCTTGTCAGACGGGTCGGAGGCTACAATGTGGGCTGACGGAATTACCCAGATTGAAAGGCCTTCGCCGCGTCTTGTGTAAACATCCCTTGCTGCCTGCAGCGCCATTTCTGCATCAGGCGCATGCAGGGAACCACAGTGGCGATGGGCAAGGCCGTTGCGGGGGCGAATAAAGACTTCCCAAAGAGGAATTTCGCCGGCGCTGCCTGATTTTGAATGATTATTCGTTGTCATGGTCATTTTCCTATTCCGCCGCTTGCAGCGTGGTACGCGTCCTGCGTTTTTCCGCGTGAGCCATCGCTGCTTCGCGCACCCATTCGCCATTGTCCCAGGCTTTCCGGCGCGCGGCAATGCGCTCCTTGTTCATGGGGCCATTGCCTTTGACAACGTTCCAGAATTCATCCCAGTTGATGGCACCAAAATCATAGCCACCCTTGCCGCCGTGCTTGTCGGCATTCCAGCGCAAATCAGGATCAGGAATACTCAAGCCAAGATAATCTGCCTGGGGCACGGTTGCGTCGACGAATTTCTGACGTAGTTCGTCATTGCTGAAGCGTTTGATTTTCCAGGCGGTGGATTTGTCACCGTGCTGACTCTCGCTGTCATGCGGGCCGAACATCATCAGACTTGGCCACCACCAACGGTTCAGGGCGTCCTGTGCCATATCCTTTTGGACATCGGTGCCCTTGCACAAGGCCATCATCAATTCATAGCCCTGGCGCTGGTGAAAACTCTCTTCCTTGCATACGCGGATCATCGCGCGAGCATAGGGCCCATAGGAGCAGCGGCAAAGGGGAACCTGGTTCATGATTGCAGCGCCATCAACAAGCCAGCCAATGGCACCCATATCAGCCCAGGTCAGCGTTGGATAATTGAAAATCGAGGAATATTTTGCCTTGCCCGCCAACAATTCTTCAGTCATTTGCTTGCGGGAAACGCCAAGGGTTTCCGCAGCTGAATAGAGATATAGACCGTGTCCGCCCTCATCCTGCACCTTTGCGAGCAGCGCTGCCTTGCGACGCAGGGTTGGCGCACGGGTAATCCAGTTGCCCTCAGGCAGCATTCCAACAATTTCTGAATGGGCGTGCTGACCAATCTGGCGGATCAGGGTTTTGCGATAGCCTTCGGGCATCGGATCATTGGGTTCGATCTTTTCCTCACGGTCAATTCTCGCTTGAAATGCAGCCATGAATTCCTCTGACTCATCGCTGTCCGTTTTGGCACCAATCAATCCCTGGGAATACATGTGTTTTTCCTCCAGTTTTCACCACGCAAATTATAATGTTACTAAAATTGAAATGTCAATAATTTTTGTAACATAAAGGGTTAGGACCCGATCATGCTTTTTTGTATTCGTTCATTGTCAGCAGCTCATATTCCGCGACCTGTTCATCGTTTTGGTTGGTCAAAGTGACATTCCAGCGAACCTCTCCATAGGTGTCGGTGCGCCGCGTCTTGCGCTTGACAGTTAATCGCACCTTGATGCTGTCTCCAGCCACAACCGGTTTTTGAAACGTCAGCGCATTCAAACCTGTATTGGCAAGGACCGGGCCAGGATTGGGTTCGACAAATAATCCGGCAGCAAAACTCAACAAAAGATAGCCGTGGGCCACTCTACCTGGAAAAAACGGATTGGCTTTTGCAGCTTCCTCATCCATATGGGCATAAAAATTGTCACCCGTAAAATCGGCAAAGTGTTCGATGTCCTCGAGGGTGATCTGTCTTGATTCGGTATGCAGGGTTTCGCCAATTACCAGCGCTTCAAAAGGTCGCGTGAAGGGGTGTGAAGCAGGCTTGGTTTCAGTTGTTCCCTTTATCCAACTGCCTGTGACAGCTGTCAGAATATCAGGACTTCCCTGTATTGCGGTCCGCTGCATATAGTGCATCACGCCGCGGATACCGCCCAGTTCTTCGCCGCCACCTGCCCTGCCCGGCCCACCGTGAACCATATGCGGCATGGGCGATCCGTGGCCTGTGCTTTCAGCCATTGAAGTGCGATTGTTGAAATAGAGCCGACCGTGCCATGCGGCTGACTTGACGACCATCTGCCTTGCAACTGCCGGATCATTGGTAATCACCGAAGCAACCAGGGAGCCCTGCCCGCGGTTCAGCAGGCTGGATGCGTGGTCGAGATCGCGATAGGCCATGATTGTCGAGACAGGACCAAAAGCCTCGGTGTCGTGAACCCATTTTGCAGTATCGGGATTTTCGCAGTGAAACAGCATGGGGGGCAAGAAAGCGCCTGCGCCCTTGTCGGCATCGACAACCTCGAAACTGTCCGGATCTCCAAAAACCGTGTGACATTCACTTGCCAGCATTTCTGCTTTCTCAAGCACTTCGCGTTTTTGATCCATTGAGGCTAGTGCACCCATGCGGACATCCTTGTTCGCCGGATTGCCGATAACTATTTGCGCGAGCTTGGAGCTGATCGCTGATGCAACTTCTTCGATACCCGATTGAGGCACGAGAATACGGCGGATAGCGGTACACTTCTGTCCAGCCTTGGCGGTCATCTCACGCACAACTTCCTTGATAAAAAGGTCAAATTCTGGCGTGCCGCTGGCAGCATCAGGCGCGAGAAGTGACGCGTTGAGACTATCCTGCTCTGCCATGAAGCGGACCGAATTCGTCAGCATGCGCGGGTTTGAGCGCAGGGAAATCGCCGTGTTTGCCGATCCGGTGAAGGCAACCACGTCCTGGGCACCCAAATGATCCAGCAGGTTGCCGGTATTGCCGGTAATCAACTGGATTGCACCCGCTGGCAGGATGTCGCTCTCAATGATCATCCGGAAGCAGGCCTCTGCCAGGTAGCTCGTTACGGTTGCCGGTTTCACGATTGCCGGAACTCCCGCCAAAAGACATGGGGCCAGTTTTTCCAGCATTCCCCAAACTGGAAAATTGAATGCATTGATATGAACAGCAACGCCTTGCAGTGAAGTGCAGACATGCTGGCCAAGGAAAGTGCCATTGCGGCCGAGCATTTCCACTTCGCCGTCAACATAGATTGTGTCATCGGGCATTTCACGACGGCCCTTCGAGGCAAAAACCATCAAGGTGCCGATACCGCCATCGATATCGATTTTGCTGTCTGACAAGGTAGCGCCGGTATTGTAGGACAATTCGTAAAGCGGGCTGCGCCGTTCCTGCAGATGGGAAGCCAGTGCCTTCAGCATTTTTGCCCGGTCATGAAATGTCATTGCACGAAGGGCAGGCCCGCCGACAGATTTGGCATAGTCGATCATGCCTTCAAATTCGAGATTGTCTGATCCTGCAATTGCCAGCGGTGCGCCAGTGACTGCTGATGCGATCCGGCGAAGATCTCCTCCCGGAGCAATCCACTGCCCTTTGGCAAAACTCTCCAATTGCATGAGGGTCATGTCAGTCCTCCCGGTTGTCTGTCTTCAAGTTTGAGTTCGCTGTAAAGTATAATTGACCAACCGGTCGGTTTATGCAATATCAAAATTGACAGGATCTGCCGCGTTTCCGGTTTTGCAAGCAAGCAGGCAGATCGGGGGAGTTTGTGTCCGGGAGGAATTACCAATGGAAGATCTATCGCCAAAGCCGGGTGATCTCGAACCAATTGAAACTGCAAGCCGTGATGAAATCTCAGCTCTTCAACTGCAGCGATTGAAGTGGTCTCTTCGTCATGCCTATGAAAATGTTCCCCACTATAAAAAGTCTTTCGATGCCGCAGGTGTTCAACCCAACGATCTGCAAACACTCAATGATCTCAGCAAATTTCCATTCACTGTCAAAAGTGATCTGCGCGACAATTATCCTTTCGGTATGTTTGCCGTACCGCGTGAGGATATTGTTCGCGTCCATGCCTCATCGGGTACAACTGGCCAACCCACGGTCGTTGGCTATACACGCAACGATGTTGCGATGTGGGCGGATGTGGTTAGCCGCTGTCTGCGTGCTTCCGGGCTGCGCAAGGGCGACTTGCTGCACAATGCCTATGGCTACGGCCTGTTTACCGGGGGTCTCGGAATTCATGGCGGAGCGGAAAAAATGGGTTTGAGCGTGGTGCCGGTTTCAGGCGGCATGACCGCGCGGCAGGTTCTCCTGATCGAGGACTTCAAGGCAACCGGAATTACTGTCACCCCATCTTATATGCTCTCGATTCTTGATGAATATCACCGTCAGGGGCGCGATCCACGCAAGACCCCGCTCAAGGTCGGCATATTCGGAGCTGAACCTTGGACCAATGCGATGCGGCTTGAGGTCGAGCAGGCCTTCGACATGCATGCTGTTGACATTTACGGCCTCTCGGAAGTCATCGGACCGGGTGTCGCCAATGAATGCGTTGAAACCAAGGATGGACTGCATATCTGGGAAGATCATTTTTATCCTGAGGTGATTGACCCTGAAACGGGTGAAGTGCTTCCTGACGGCGAACTTGGTGAACTCGTTTTCACTTCGCTTACCAAGGAAGCCTTTCCCATCATCCGTTACCGTACCCGCGATCTGACACGCCTATTGCCGGGAACTGCCCGGTCCATGCGACGAATGGAAAAGGTGACAGGGCGAAGCGATGACATGATGATCCTTCGCGGGGTAAATGTCTTTCCTACCCAGATTGAAGAGCAATTGCTGAAAGTAAAGGTACTGGCGACGCATTTTCAGATCGAGCTGGTCAACCAAGGGCGGATGGATCACATGATTATCCATGTGGAACCGGTTGGTTCTGGCGATACTGCAAAAGCGTCAGACCAATTGGCAAAGCTGATCAAGAACAATATTGGAATTTCTGCCGAAGTGATCGTCGGGCCGATCAATTCTGTTGCCCGCTCGGAAGGCAAGGCGGTGCGAATTATTGACAACCGAAAAAAGGAACGCTGAGTTTTGGCGCGCAGTGTTGCCAAGGACCACGACGAGAAACGGCGCGCGATTCTTGCGACCGCAGCGAAATTTTTCGCGGAAAACGGATATGACCGAGCTTCAATGGCGCAATTGGCCAAAGAGTGCCATGTGTCAAAGGCGCTGATTTATCATTATTATGCCGGCAAGGAGTTGCTGCTGTTTGATATTCTGGAAAGTTATCTTGGCTCCCTTCTCAAGGCGCTGGAGGGTTGTGTTCTCGAGGAAACGGATGCGCAGGCTGATTTGGAAAAACTGGTTTTGGTACTTCTGGACAAGTATCGTGGAGCAGACCACCAGCACCGGCTGCAACTTGAAGCCATGGGTTCATTGACCGCCGATCAGCAAAAGCAATTGGCGCTTGTACAACGCAAGATCGTTCAGGTTTTTGCCGATGTGATTGTGAATATTCATCCTGAATATTTTGCTGCTGACAAACATCGACTGTATCCAGTTACCATGTCGCTGTTCGGGATGCTCAACTGGTTTTACCAATGGCACAGACACTTAAAGGCACCCGGCAAAGGCATCAGCCGGGAAAGTTACGGTAGACTGGCAACCGGTATTTTGATCAGTGGCCTCAGGAACCTTTAACGGCAATCAGGTGTACCGCATTCCCAACCGTTGGCTGGCAGATGAAGCAGGCCTCCTGTGAAAGAATGGTCAGGAAAATCAAATAGTGCCCCCCGCCGGAGTGTGCAAATATCTTTGTAGTGATGTTTTATCTGTTTGAAATAATTGCTTAATTCGCAATAATGACGCATCTATTCTAGTTTTATGTATCGAACATATGTACCATACCAGGTTTTGTATTGAGAATGATTTTTGATTTGCTCGACAACCACGCTGTATGGGTTAGCAGTAAGAGTTAGCCTTGGCTGTATTGGATGAATTATTCATTTTTTCGTTCGAGTGTGATTCCGAATCTGAAATGATAATCCGTAGAAAAAAACAAATTGGGAATGACGGCTCGAAGTCGAGAATCGCAGTTTATGCCAATTTCCGATTCGCCGAACCTTTGACAAGGACAAATAGACCACTCGATTTTTCGGGCAGTCGGTGAGATTTCAGATGGCATGTGGTAAGTTTTTGATTGGGAGAAATCAGTTAATTTGATCTGATTGACACCAGGCGGATCAGCCCCAACGACATTTTCTATCAGTTCAGTCCGAATACATCCCAGTTGTGATAAATCTTTCACTGGGCGACTTTTAAGTCGACCCAATCCAAGTGAAATCTTATTCTTATAAAGCCTTGAAGCTGTGCGATATCCCACTTCAAAGCGAAGTCCCATTCTTCCCCTGGAGCGGATTGATTCGATAGAGATTAGAAGTTTAAGAAGTACTGAACCAGTCAAATTGCCAAACTTCTTTGGTGCAATATCCAAATCAATGTCATGGACATATTCAGATGCGTATTCGATGTTATCAAAAAGAACCTTGTCCTTGTGAGGACCTTGAACGTCAATCTGATTGGGTCCAGTGAACACACTTAGCAAATCATCTAGAACTTCTTGTCGAGCATACTTCGGATGATAGCACCAACCATGTACATGCAGCATCCCAAAAACAGCACCAGATACCTCGTCTTTTTGAACAGCTATTTCAAACTCAGACAGATAGACAATTTCTGTCATCTTTTTAGTGAATCGGTATCTGATAATTCTTTTCAATTCGTCACAGGATTTTTTGAAGTCCGACCCCAGAGGCAGTTTTACCCAATTTATGGTGATGTAAGAAAAGTGCTCATTGGGTGCTAGTAATGCACCGATCTTTTTGAACTTAGTGGCCGTCTTGGTCGCAATCTTCTTCTTGACCCATTCGTTGCATCGAGGACAAAGAGGATGTTGGCATTTGTAGTTTCGATAATGGACTTCGAATCCATTTATGATTCGTGTGAATGGAAGACCGCACTTCCTCCAGGTGGAAAATACTTTTCGAATTTTTTCCGGCAACAGGTATAGGGGCGTGTCGTTTAATACCAAATCCATTATCGGCTTACCTTGGTTTTTGGGTTTGGTATTTTTGTACTGGTCTACAAGATTTTTGGGTGAACAACTGTTACACACTGGACTTGTCCTCCGATGGATCGTGGGGACAAATCTCAGAACGCAAATGTTCGGCGAGAAACGCTTTTCTGCGATTACGCCTTTCAAGCAGTTCGCGTTCGAGTTTCAATACCGATGGGTGATTGGAAGGTGTGCGATCCAGTAGATCGTTGATCAGGTCATTTGATGATTTGCGAGAAAAGGTATTACCTTTTCTTTTTTCTGAAACTGTTCCGACTAGCTGTTCGTGAAGAAGATCAATACCGGCTTCGATGATGGAAGCCTGGGTTGTGCCGCATAGCTGAGCAAGGCTTTGAATCCTGAAACGCGTGGTATTACCCAACCCCTTTATTGTCCAAGGGGTTTTGTCTCTCGCATTGCCATTCTGCCTTCTGGGTCTTCGACCCTTGTTGATTAGTTTGTTCATGTTCGTTGTTCCAATCCTGCATGGATTCCCCGCAAGTGTGACTGGGACATTTGTCCCAGCCACGTCGCAGGATTGGCGGCAAACAAACACCACCGATGATATTTATCACCGGACGGAATTTTTCATGTGTGATTCAACTTTTCGGTATCCTGGGATTGGACCAGACACACCGCCATGATGGTGAAGTAGCGAAAATGATCCCGACATCAAGACCTAGATAAGGGTTTTTGCTCACTCCCTAAATATTCAGGGGGATATCGGGATCATGACCAATTATCGTATTACGATTAGGAACGTTGATTACGAGGTCGCTGAGTGGTTTCGTGACCTCGCCCATGAATTGGGTGTTTCTCTTGGAGAAGCCTTTGAGATGGCCGTGGAAGCCCTGGCTGACCTCATTGAAGAAGACAACAATATCGAAGACTGTGACGTGGTCGCATTGTTCCAGCAGTTCAAACCCAGTTAGTCGCAATCAGTCCGGTATCTGATTGCTAGGAAGTAATTTGCCCGTCAGCCGAACCGCTACGTCGTTTGCCGGATCGAGGATCAACTGATTGCCGTTCAGTTTGACCCAATGACACGATTCACGGCCTTGCCTCCTTGCCTTGAAGGTCGAGCAAAGGGCACCATCATCAAGGACCCGCCATACGCCGGTGGCCCGACGGTACGAGTTCCTGACCAGGATGCGATCAATGGAAGAACCATTGGGATGATGATAGAACCTGCCGGTGATGATCCCCGGTCCTTGGAGGAATACCTTTCCCTCCATCGTATTACCGATGATCTTCGTGCGTACTTCATTGGCATCGAGATAGGCAGACGCGTTGGAAGTGCTACTAGCTTCCTGCACTGGCCCAGCGACGGAGACAGTGCTGTTATGAAGCATCATCATGCCGGTGAGAACGAGTGCTATGGTGTGGACTGGTTTCATATGTGTTTCCTCCAATGTGAGCTATCTGCCAGGGTGAGACTTCTTACGGGCATTCTGATTGCCCAGATGGCTTCGGTATTTGATGGGCAGCCCCTCGGGATCGTATCGGTCAGGAAACATCTCCTGAGGCGTGACGATGCGCTCCGGCGTTGACAATGTCTTTGCCAAAAGTTCTTCGGCCAGGGGCCAGGGTCGTCTTAAACAATTGCGGAAGGTTGACGGGCTGACCCCATGATGCCTTGCCAGGGCAGACAAGGTGAATCCGCGATTCAACAACTCATGGCGGATGCGTTCGGGCGTCCAGCACACGTTGTTTTCAATTGTCAAAGATTGTTTTGAGTTGTTTGAGGTCGTTACTTTGTTGATTTCACTGTCATATCGATGACCCTCACTCATTGGGTGCGGTATAGTGCAAACTGCCACTAAAAGTCAATATTTGTCAGTGTTGGATAAACACGACCGGCTGCTGACTATTCCAGCAATACCCGCAGGTCCCACAGCATTCGGTCTTCGATAGTTCAGCCGGACAAATGATGCCATTGCCCTTTGTGGGGCCGTCTGTGATGTCAGCTATGACCGATGCAGACCGGGATTCACCAGGTTGGTCTGAGAACCGAATCGCAAACCTCTCCCATTGGTCATCCCGTAGCTTCTGGATGGCTGATCCGATCTTTGTATTCGGTTGCCATGAAGTAAACCCGAATACCCGCAATGCCGGAAACTCTTTCAACTGAGCTGCTGCCGGTTTCGTGGACGGCAACTTAAGCTTTCATCGCTCTCTCCTCGTATTGTATAGGGCTTAAATAGCCGTTGGTCGAGTGGCGGCGTTTCGGGTTGTAGAAGCGTTCG
>JBGSTD010000034.1:0-2561 GCA_041736675.1 Salaquimonas sp. | reverse complement strand
GGATGGTGTTGCAACGCCCGAATTGTTGCTGGCACCCAATGTGTCGCCGCACGACGTTGCCCTGAAGCCTTCGCAGGCCAGTGAACTGTCCGGGGCGGATATCATTATATGGGTGGGACACAACCTGGAAGGATTTCTGGTAAAACCTCTGGAAACAATTGCCGGTAACTCCATTCAACTCGAGCTTTCCGATGCGCCCGGAATAACCCTCTTGCCGGTGCGGCAGGATGATAATTTTCACGATGAGCATGATCATGAGGGGAGTGATCACGAAAAGAAAATTGATGCCCACGCAGGTGAAGACCATGCCGCAAACGGTCATCAGGAAAGCACCCATGACGAACACGAAGGCAACGATCCACATATCTGGCTGTCACCGGAAAATGCCAGAATAATCGGACGCTCTGTAATGGAACTTCTCGTGAGCAAAGACCCTGAGAACAAATTGCGTTACGAAACCAATTATGCCGCATTTTCCGACAGGATAGATCAACTGCAAGTCGAAACGGCCAAGCTGGTAGAGCCTGTCAAAGGGCGGGCATTTCTGGTTTTCCATGACGGATACCAGTATTTTGAACAGGCCTTCGGACTGGAGGCAGCAGGCACCTTTACCACAAATGCAGAGTTGAAACCGGGGGCGAAAAAAGTAGACAAAATAAACGATATGCTAAGCGCAGGCAAAATAGGCTGCATCTTTTCCGAACCACAGTTTGACCCAAAGTCTCTACAGATGGTTGCCTCCGACACCGGTGTCAGGACAGGAATACTAGATCCGCTGGGCAGCAGCCTTGCCCCCGGTTCGGACCTTTATTTCTCACTCATGACCGCAATGGCCCAATCCTTCGCGGATTGCCTGACAGAGTAAGCCGCTGGCCTTACAAGCCGAAATAATCTGCAAGCAAGGTTATCTCCGAACTGAAAAATTCCCGCACACGTTGATTGGGCTGTTGACCTGTCACGCGCGCAAGCATCGGATCCTCAATCCTTGTAACGCTTGAGGACATTGCTTCAAGAACCGCGTGTCCGCAAAACGGAACATAGACTTCCGAGTAGCCACCCTCATGGGCAACGGCAACTTTGCCATTGCCGGCATCCATGATCATCTGTGTCATTATTCTGTAGGTTTCGGATGAACACATCATGCGCGACAGCGGATCACCATTGGCAGCATCAAAACCGCAGGCAATGACTGTGAGATCAGGTTTGAATCTGTCAATCGCCGGAAGCACCAAACGCTCCATCGCCTCAAGATAGGTTTCATGGCCGGCACCGGGTGGCAGGGGAATGTTCATGTTGGATTGAGGCGCACCCGGGCCGCCTGTACTTTCCCGCATGCCGGTATCCTGGGGATAACAGCGCTCCTGATGGATGGAAATCGTCAGAGTGTTGGGATCATCATAGTATATCGCCTCTGTACCATTGCCATGGTGCACATCCCAGTCCACAACCGCGACGCGCCCTACCAGCCCGTCTGCCCTGGCCGCCTCGATGGCAATCGGGATATTGGCAAGCAGACAAAATCCGTTGGGAAAGTCCGGCAGGCAATGATGGCCCGGAGGACGCGAAAGGGCGTAGGCATTTTTACACGAACCGGCAAGTACGGAACGGACCGCCTGTTTTACCAGGCCCGCCGACAACGCCGCTATTTCATATGCGCCAGGCCCAAATGGCGTTCGCAATCCAATTTCGCCTCCTCCGGTATCGGAGAGTTTCTTGAAATTCGACAAATAGGATTGGGGATGAATTCGCAAAAGATCTATGTCACTAGCCGCTTCTGCGCCCGACAAATGGAGTTCTCGCGCCAGTCCGGTGACTTCTATCAGGTTTCTCAGCCGCCGCTTGGTTTCTGGTGCCTCAGGCAATCCACCTGCAACAAGCGGCTGCACCCAGCCTCCAACCGGAAGGATTTGGGCATAATTTCCACCGCCGTGCCAGAAACAGCGTTCATCCCAATAAAAATGTGTCTTTGCGCTATTCATTTCAACCACCGCCTCTTTGTTCTGATCATTAGAAACGAAACCAGCTTGTTCTTCAAACTGAAACTGAACAACGATCGCTGCGGTTTATGCAGTTCGAACAGTAAAATGAAGATACAAAAAAACCGCCAGTGAGAACACTGACGGTTGATTTGATTAAATTTGGTTGCGGGAGCAGGATTTGAACCTGCGACCTTCAGGTTATGAGCCTGACGAGCTACCGGGCTGCTCCATCCCGCGCCAAGGCGATACACCGGTAAACTTGTATCGCCGTAATCCGATTAAAACCGGAAAAAACAAAAGCCGCCAGCCACACCAAAAGTGTTTGGCCAGCGGCTCTATAATTCTACATCGTTAGAAGATTTTCGTGAAACATTTCATGTATTTGGCAGACCTGGCAGCGACCTACTCTCCCGTGCCTTAAGACAAAGTACCATCGGCGCAGAGACGTTTCACGGCCGAGTTCGGAATGGGATCGGGTGCAGCCATCTCGCAATAACCACCAGGTCAGCGAAATACATGAAACTGGACTTTCAAACTCACAAAGTGAGCAATAATTGTGTGCATTTTTATGGGCATTGGTAA
>JBGSTD010000004.1:0-103780 GCA_041736675.1 Salaquimonas sp. | reverse complement strand
AAGGAGTTCATTTCTGATTCAGAGATTGGAGGCTGGATGACCGTACAGGTCTGGCAAACAGTAACTGAACGAAACAGGCTTATACAACGGCTATTGCTGCAGTCCATCGCGATCATGGCGGTGGTTATTGTGTCGGCCGGTTTGCTTGTCTGGTTTGGCATTCGTCGCGGACTTCGGCCTCTGACCCATTTCAGGGAAGCAATTGTCGAACGGTCGCCTGAAGATTTGCAGCCAATAAAACGAGCCTTGCCAACGGAAATCGCACCAATCGTGGACGCTACCAACTATCTGTTCAAACGCCTCTCAGATGAGTTGGAACAACGCGAGACTTTCATATCGAATGCAGCCCACCAGCTTCGAAACCCGATTGCCGGTATTCAGGCAATGGCGGAAGCGGGAGAAACCGCTCCAACGGAAAAGGCTTTGCGTGTTCGAATGAAACTCCTGGCGGAAGCTGCACGCAGTACCAGCCGCCTTACCACTCAATTGTTGAGCCTTGACCGCGCCACCGGAAAATCACGTGATAGTTTGGTTCAGACAATCAATCTGGTAGATCTTGTCTCGGAAGTTGTCAGTCGTCATGCTCCAGCGGCCTTGCGCAGGGACGTGGACATGACCTTCAACGCCGAGACCCGCAATATTCTTGTCAAGTGTGATCCGGTTACATTGGGCGAGGCGGTTGATAACCTGATCGACAATGCGCTCAAATACGGGATGCAAGATCGCGCAGAGTTGCTCGTCGCGGTGGGTGTTGAAGCTGCACAAGCAACCGTACTTGTCAGTGACAACGGACCTGGAATTCCCGAAAAACACCGCCATGAAATTTTTGACCGGTTTAATCGTGGAGAAGAGCACGCTATCGCGGGAAGCGGTTTGGGATTGTCCATCGTAAAAGCGGTTGCAGAGAGATATGGAGGGACAATTGCGCTCGTTTCATCAACCAAGGGTGCCTGCTTTGAACTCAGAATGCCTTTGGCTTTGAAAGAGAAAAGTTCACCGGCTTGATTGCTTCGTGTTTTGGATTGCAACTGCCCCCCTGAAAATACTTGAGTCAGTTGGTCCAAATTCGGAGCAATCCAGCAAATCGATGGGTTTTCCCATCATCTGGTGGAGACGCTGTTTTCGAGAAATAACCTTTTCACCACTTCAGGTATTTTGTGAAGTTAGACGTGAACTCCTCAACATTCCGGCCGATTCCAGAACCGGGTAGGCGATAGAAACCAGGAGTGAATTGATTTCCTTGAAATCGCGGACGATATCTATGTGAAGTGAACTGGAACTCTTGCTTCTGCTATCCCCGTCACGCAACCGTTGAATATGTCTTTCCTCGCTCGCTTGTTCCATTGATCGAACAATCTCTTTTTGGCTGACCAATTGGCGGGCGATTTCAAGATCATGCATGATCAGGACATTGAATGCCAATTTCGCATTGGTGGAAACCTCCTTGTGCAGCGCAAGCAACTCCTGCCAGCCTTGTTCAGAAAACTCGATGGAACGTGTTGCTTTCTTGTCAATTTTTGCGACAAGGTTGCTTGTAATAATATCTGCGGCCTGTTCTAGCTTGATTGTTGCCATCATCAAATTGATCACTTGATCGTTTTCCTTGGAATCTGGCTGCAGGTTTTCGATCCGTGCCAAATAGGCTTTTATCTGGTTGTGAACCCGGTCGACCTCATCATCCAGCAATACCAGAGAACGCATTTCTTCATCATCACGCTTTCGCAGCAGCTTTATGACGACATTCAGCATCAGGTTGATCTGGTCACACAGAACAAGCATCTCACGCGAAGTATTGGCAATTGCCAGGCGCGGGCTTGAAAGATCGTCTTCATCGAGAGCAGTCTGACGGGAGAAATCGTGATTGCCGGTATGTTCCACAGTCATCACGCGCCTGAGAATACGTGCAACCAATCCGGAGAGAATTATCCCCAAAATAGCAATTCCACCATTGAAAACGATATGTGCCGTGACCACGGTATTGCCCGGATTGGTGCCGAACAGCCCCTGAACTGTGTCGAAGGAAATCGGAAAAAAGATCAGGCCAATCAGGATGAATATTGCAGAAATACCCCGGATCATGAGATTGCCGACCGTTACCATTCGTGCATCGCGGTTCATGCCTTTTGTAAGAATTACCGAGATCATTGCTCCGCCGAAATTTATTCCAAGCACAAGGGGAAACAACAATACCGGTGCAATTAGATCGCGATCAAACAATGTTGCGAGAAACAGAATTGCAGCGACACTCGAATGAAACAGCCAGGCCAAAATCGCTGCAAGAACGAAGGCTGTTATCCAGTCACCTGATAAATAGTTCATCACTATGGGTAGAATTTTACTCTCCCTCAGCGGTTCGCTCGCCGCTCCGATGAGCTGAAGTGACATCAGGAGTAAGCCAAATCCAAACAATATGCGGGCAATGGGCCGCCATGGATGCGATTCGCTCATTCGAAATATGGTCATTCCTGCCAGGAGAAATACCGGGATCAGTATTCCCAGTTCAAAACGCAACAATCTGGTGACCAGTGCAGAGCCGAGATCTGCTCCGGCAGCAGCGGCAATGCCTATCGCTGTTGTCATCATGCCACTGCTTACGAAACCTGTGATCACAAGAACAACCCCGGTTGAACTTTGCATCAGGATTGCAAAAAGAAATCCGAAAAAGGCTGCAAGTGGAGAGTTGCGGAAAGCTGTGCGCAAATAGACACGCAACTTGTTGCCCAATGCCCTTTCGACGCCGGTTCGTATCATTCTGGTCGCCCAGAGAAGAAGGGCAACAGCCCCGGCTAGATTGATGAAAATGATGGATGCTGACATTCCGGTTACTGCTTCGCGTTAGGTTTTTGTTGCCGGTAGAAAACAATTCAAGTGCATATTACAGCCATTGGCAATTTTATTTTTGCCGATTGCAGTAGATCAGGAAAGGGAGTTAACTCTATTTTGTTTTCGCCCTCGCTCGCACTGTCATGCAGTTGTCATGCGTTGCGATCAGTAGTTGGATTGTATCAGAGAGCACACCGATTAGCTTGTGCCAATTTGGAGAACGACATGTTGAAAAATACAGGAAAAATGGTTTCACTTACGATGGCGTCACTGATGGTCACGTCAAGTTTGGTTCATGCGCAGTCGATGGATGAACTGATTGCAGCTGCCAAAGCCGAAGGGCAGTTGACGACAATTGCCTTGCCGCATGATTGGTGTGGTTACGGCGCGGTGATAGCGGGCTTCAAGGCCAAATACCCTGAAATCACCGTGAACGAACTGAACCCAGACGCAGGTTCAGCCGATGAGATCGAAGCGATCAAGGCGAACAAGGATAACAAGGGTCCGCAGGCACCTGATGTGATCGACGTCGGTTTGGCTTTCGGCCCGTCGGCCAAGGCCGAAGGTCTGACGCAGCCCTATAAGGTTTCGACCTGGGACGAAATCCCAGATACCATCAAGGATGCCGAAGGGCATTGGTATGGCGATTATTATGGCGTGATGTCCTTTGTGGTGAACAAGGACCTTGTGGCCAATACGCCCGCCGATTGGGCTGATTTGCTCAAGCCTGAATATGCAGGTCAGGTCGCGCTTGCCGGTGATCCTCGCGCTTCAAACCAGGCGATCCTTGGCGTCAAGGCCGCAGGTCTTGCCAAAGGTGCAGCGGCTGGGGAAGCTGCGGGCAAAGCCGGGCTTGAATATTTCGCTGAACTGAACAAGGCCGGGAATTTCGTTCCGGTGATAGGCAAGGCGGGCACACTGGCACAGGGAACGACGCCAATCATGGTAATGTGGGACTACAACGCGCTGGCTGCCCGCGATACGCTTGCCGGCAACCCTCCGGTGGAGATCGTGGTGCCGAAATCCGGCGTTCTGGCAGGCGTCTATGTGCAGGCCATTTCAGCCTATGCACCGCATCCCAACGCTGCCAAGCTCTGGATGGAATACCTTTATTCGGACGAAGGGCAGCTTGGCTGGCTGAAGGGCTATTGTCACCCCGCCCGCTTTAACGCGATGGCAGCGGCAGGCAAGATCCCTAAGGAACTGCTGGACGCTTTGCCCCCGGCAGCATCTTATGAAGCAGCCTATTTCCCGACTGTTGAGGAAGTGGATGGCAACAAGAAGGCCGTTGTTGACGGCTGGGATGCCACCGTCGGCGCCAACGTCCAGTGACGCATTGGGGCCGCGCGAAGGCGTGGCCCCGTTTCCTCCCGGATGGATCCCATATGACCACCCCTCCCGCGACGCGCCGAAAGCTGCGATTGCCCTTGCATTGGCTGGGCATATTGCCCTTTGTGCTGTTCGCGATGCTGTTCCTGATCCTGCCGACCATGAAGATTGTCATCGGCGCGTTTCAAACGCCCTCGGGGGAATTCACCTTTCAGAATATCCTGGACCTGAACACGGATTCGATACGCTCCGCCTATTGGACGTCGATCAAGCTGTCACTCTGGACGGCGCTGATCGGCTGCGTGATGGGCTTTGCCATGGCGGCTGCGATGATTCTGGGTGGCCTGCCGAAATCGGTTCGCAGCCCGCTTCTCACTTTCTCTGGTGTTGCATCGAACTTCGCCGGCGTGCCGTTGGCTTTCGCCTTCATCGCAACGCTGGGTCCTGCGGGACTGATCACGCTCTACCTTCGGACTGAATTTGGCATCAATCTGCGTGCCATGGGCTTCAATATCCTGTCGTTCTGGGGTCTCGTCATCACCTATCTGTTCTTTCAGATACCGCTGATGATCTTGATCATCACCCCCGCCATAGATGGGCTTAAACGTGAATGGCGCGAAGCGGCCACGGTTCTGGGTGCCACGTCGGCACAATACTGGCGCATGGTGGCGTTGCCGATCCTTTTCCCGTCTTTGCTGGGCACTTTCGCCCTGCTCTTCGCCAATGCATTCGGCGCAGTGGCGACGGCATATGCCCTGACCGGCCCGCAGCTCAACATCGTGCCGATCAAGCTGTTCGCGCAGATCAGGGGCGACGTGCTGGGCAATCCGAACCTTGGCTATGCGCTGGCGTTCGGGATGATCGTGATTACCGGCATCGCCAATTTCATCTACATCACGCTGCGGGCGCGGTCGGAAAGGTGGCTGAAATGATGACCCGCATTGCTGCCTGGGGTGCGATCATCCTGGGCGTTCTCTATTTCCTGCTGCCGCTTGTCGGGATGACCGAATTCTCACTGAAAATGCGTCGCGGGGTCTATTCCTTCGACGCCTATGCCAAGGTTCTGGGTGATCCGCAGTTCCAGCAGACCTTCGGCTATTCTGTCCTTATGGCGCTTGCGACCATTGTCTTTGGCGTGCTTCTGGTCGTGCCCACCGCCTATTGGGTCCGGCTGAAGCTGCCCGCTGCACGCCCCTTCATCGAGTTCATAACGCTGCTGCCACTGGTGATCCCCGCCATTGTGATCGTGTTCGGGTATATCCGCCTTTACAATACCTCCAGCTGGCTCCCGATGACAGGATCCATCACCGGGACCAACATCCTGCTGATGATGGGTTACGCAACGCTTGCTCTTCCCTACATGTACCGCTCTGTCGATACCGGGTTGCGCACACTGGACATCGCCACCCTGACAGAAGCTGCCCAAAGCCTAGGCGCGGGATGGATCACTATTTTGGCGAGGATCATCATGCCCAATGTGCTTGTCGCCGTCCTATCCGGCGCGTTCCTCACCTTTGCCATCGTGATCGGCGAATTCACCATGGCGGCGCTTCTCGACCGGCCTGCCTTTGGCCCCTATATGCAGATCCTTGGTGCCAACCGCGCCTATGAGCCGCCGGCGCTTGCAGTAATTGCCTTTGCAATCACCTGGGCCTGCATGGGACTGATCCAGCTTGTTACACGGCTTTCCAAACATTCGCGCGCACTACAGGGAATGGAGCACTGATGGCTTATCTTGACATCACCCATCTGGAGAAATCTTTTGGTCCGAACCGGGTCGTCAAGGATTTCAACCTCGGAATAGAGAAGGGCGAGTTCATCTCACTCCTCGGGCCATCCGGCTGTGGCAAGACCACGGTTCTGCGCATGGTCGCAGGGTTCGAGACGCCATCGTCAGGCAACATTTTGATCGAGGGGCAGGATATACTCGGGATTCCGCCGGCCCGCCGCAAGATCGGCATGGTGTTTCAATCCTATGCACTGTTCCCGAATCTGACCGTGGCGCAGAATGTCGCCTTCGGTCTGAAGGTAGCAGGCGTTGGAAGGGAGCAAAGCGATGCCCGGGTGGCCGAGATGCTGGGCATCATTGGCCTTCCAGACCTTGGGCAGCGCTATCCGTTCCAGCTTTCGGGCGGTCAGCAACAGCGCGTGGCGCTGGCGCGGGCGCTGGCGATCCAGCCGCGTGTCCTGCTGCTGGATGAACCTCTGTCTGCGCTGGATGCGAAGATACGGGTCAGCTTGCGGAACGAAATCAGGGAAATTCAGCAACGCCTTGGCATCACTACAATTTTTGTCACACATGATCAGGAAGAAGCTCTGTCCATGTCTGACCGCATCGTCGTCATGCACGAGGGAATAGCCGAGCAGGTGGGGTCACCTTTTGAAATTTATAATCAGCCAAGCACGCGTTTCGTGGCAAACTTCGTCGGCACCCTGAATGTTTTCGAAGGGGTTGTTGTCGATGCGAACAAGGGCACGGTCCGCGTCGGCGAAAGCGATCTGCAACTGAAACACAATTTGGCAGGCATGAGTGCTGCATCACCGGTATCTCTTGCCCTGCGCCCGGAAGTGCTGTCCCTGACGCCAGAATCCAGGAAGGATGCTGATATTTCCGGAAAGATCGTTGATCTCAACTTCCTGGGATCCGTTATCTGGATAAAGGTGGAAATTGGCAAGTCGACAATTCTGATCGACATGTTCAACAGCCCGAACACCAAACCGCCAGCCATTGGTGACAAGGTTAAACTGCATTTTGCATCGAGCGATATTCTCGTGCTGAATGACTGAAATCCGAATCGGTAGGATTCGGACTTCGCATTCGGGTTTGCAAACAGCCAAGTCTACAGACAAGCTACCAGCAAAGGTTTTGTATTGGCCGCCGTCATTTCAACTGGATTGCCGCCAGTGCTGGGATCTTCAAGTGCTGATTTGACGAGGGCATCAATGTCCGGATTTTTGACACCAAGTTCAGTCAGATTTTTTGGAATGCCAAGCAATTGGTTGAGGCTGCCGATAAAATCATAAAATCCATCAAATCCGCCATGAATATCGAGATAGCGTGCCGCCGCTTCAATCTTCATCTCGACGGCTTCACGATTAAAACGCAAAACAGGCTGCATCACAACCGCGTTCGTTGTGCCATGATGGGTATTATGCACAGCGCCGATCGGATGGGAAAGCGCGTGAATGGCACCAAGCCCTTTCTGGAAAGCTGTTGCTCCCATCGCCGCGGCGCTCATCATCTGGCCCCTTGCCTCGATATCGGTTCCATCCTTGAAAGCGCGAGGCAAATATTCCTTTACCAACCGCATGCCTTCAAGCGCAATACCCTGGCTCATGGGATGATAATGGGGAGAGCAATAAGCTTCAAGACAATGGGCGAATGCATCCATGCCCGTACCTGCTGTAATCATTTTGGGCATGCCAACCGTCAGTTCCGGGTCACAGATGACCACGCTTGGCAGAAACTTTGGATGAAAGATGATCTTCTTTTGATGTGTCACCGAATTCGTGATTACAGATGCGCGGCCGACTTCCGATCCGGTCCCGGCCGTTGTCGGTACAGCGACGATTGGAGCAATTCCTTTAGGATCAGCCCGGGTCCACCAGTCGCCAATATCCTCAAAATCCCACAAAGGTCTGGTTTGCCCGGACATGAAGGCAACAAGCTTCCCCAGATCTAGTCCGGAGCCGCCGCCGAAAGCGACAACGCCATCATGGCCGCCATCCTTGTAGGCCTTGAGCCCCG
Organism: Salaquimonas sp.; assembly: GCA_041736675.1. GTDB lineage: Bacteria > Pseudomonadota > Alphaproteobacteria > Rhizobiales > Rhizobiaceae > Salaquimonas. The sequence continues at coordinate 95,880 of JBGSTD010000004.1, read as the reverse complement.
CCGCCGCGTTGATTTCGTTGGGATTGGGATCAACATCGGAAAACATCGCCCGACCGAGTCCTGCTTGTTCAATCAAGTCCAAAGTTGATTGGGTAATGGGCAAATTGGCAAGGCCCTTGTCAGTCACCAGAAGTGGCTTTTTGATCCCGGCTGTATTGCAAGCGTCTGCGATTTCAGAAATGCGGCCGGCTCCAAAACGGATGGAGGTCGGATAAGACCAGTTGGCTTTCAAGTTCATTTTGTCACTCTCTTGAGATGATAGGATTTTGGTCGGGTCAAACTCATGAAACCGAGAACGGAAAGACCTGTACCCCGCCCGGTATCCTTGCAACCGGTCCAGCATAGCGCAGGATCAAGGTAATCGCACCTGTTCATGAATACCGTACCTGTTTCGATACGGGCACCGAGCTCTTCAGCTTTTACGGCATCGCTGGTCCAGATTGAGGCTGTCAAACCAAACTGGCAATCGTTCATCAGCGCGATTGCTTCCTCGTCATTTTTCACTGACATAATGCCAACGACCGGGCCGAAACTTTCGTCTCGCATTACCCGCATGTCATGGGTGACATTGGTCAACACTTGTGGCGTCAGGTAAGCGCCGCCGTCATCTTCAGCAAATGTCTTGATATGCGCTTTGGCGCCTGCCGCGACAGCTTCATCTATTTGCGCACGAACTTCCTTTGCAAAGCGGATATTGGCCATCGGTCCCAACGTTGTTTCAGGATCAAGCGGATTTCCGAGCCTGTAGGTTTTGACGAGTGCAACAGCCTTTTTGACGAATTCTGCATAGCGGCTTTTATGCACATAAATGCGCTCGATACCGCAACAACATTGTCCTGAATTGTACATGGCCCCGTCAATTAGGGTGGCAACTGCGGCATCAATATCCGCATCTTCGCGTACATAGCCAGGATCCTTGCCGCCAAGTTCGGTGCTGATCGCTGTAAATGTACCTGCCGCTGCCTGTTCCATCGCTCTGCCACCGGCAACCGAACCAGTGAAGTTTACAAGATTGAACATGCGTTCGGAAATTAGCGCACTCGTAACCTCATGGTCGAGGACAACATTTTGAAATACGTCTTGGGGTATTCCAGCCGAGTGAAAGGCTTCGGCAAGATGTTCGCCAACTTTCAGGGTTTGCGCCGCATGCTTCAACATGACGGTATTGCCTGCAATGAGGGCCGGAGCAATGGTGTTGATAGCCGTCATGTATGGATAATTCCATGGGGCAACAACCAGCACGACGCCAAGCGGCTCACGTTCGATCTTGCGGATGAAGTTTTTGCTCTTTTCCACAACCATCGGCGCCAGGGAGGATTTGGCAATGCTCGCCATATATTGCACACGCTCGTTAAAACCGCCAAACTCACCGCCATAGCGTATGGGTCGGCCCATCTGATGGGCGAGTTCCAGCGCCATCCGGTCTTTCTGCTTGCCGATGATCGCCGTTGCCTTTTTGACCAGCCGGATCCGCTCGTTGAGAGTTCGTGCTGCCCAGGCAGCTTGAACCTTGCGCGCGCGCATTGCAGCTTCGCGCGCTGATTTAAGATCAAGCGGCTTGCGTTCAACATAAACCGAGCCGTCTATCGGCGAGATACATTTGATGGTGTTGCTCATTCCATTCAGGCCCTTTCAAAGCCGCGGGCGATTTCCCAGTCAGTGACCACCCGGTCAAATTCTTCCTGTTCCCATTGTGCGCATCGTACATAGTGATCCACTACCAGATCGCCCATTGCTTCGCGCAACATTTTGGATTTATCCAGAGTAATAATTGCATCTCGCAATGTGCTCGGAATGTACCCGGCTTTCCTGTCTTCATAGATATCGCCGCGGGTAGGTGGCGCAAGTTCCATTTTATCTTCGATGCCTTTGATGCCGGCTGCAAGGAGTGCGGCCTGGGCAAGATAAGGATTAAGATCGGAACCACCTATGCGACATTCAACACGAATGCCCTTTGTGCCTTCACCACAGAGGCGAAAGCCCGCCGTACGATTGTCCACCGACCAGACCGTCTTTGTCGGTGCGAAGGTTCCCTTCATGAAGCGCTTGTAGCTGTTGACATAGGGCGCAAGAAAAACGGTGTATTCAGGAGCAAAAGCAATCAACCCGGCCATGAAATTGCGCATCAGCGCCGACATGCCAAATTCCGCCTTTGGATCGACAAAAGCCGGCTTGCCGCTTTTCCATAGCGACATGTGAACATGCGAGGAACTGCCCGTCCTTGTATGGTGCCATTTTGGCAGGAAGCTTGCCGCATGTCCTTTTTGCCATGCGATTTCCTTTGTCGCATGTTTGGCGATCGTATGATGGTCAGCGCAATCGAGGGCAGGGGCATAACGAATATTCAGTTCTTCCTGACCTGCTTCCGCCTCGCCCTTGCTGTTTTCGACCGGTATTCCTGCTGCAAAAAGATGATTGCGCAACGGACGCATCACCGTCTCTTCCTTGGTGGTCTGCAGGATGTGATAGTCCTCATTGTACCCACTGATCGGAACAAGTTCGCGGAAGCCGTTTTTACGGATTTCATCATAACTTTTTTCAAACAGGAAAAACTCCAGTTCCGTTGCCATCATCGCATCGAAGCCAAGTTTTTCCAGCCGCGCAATCTGCTTTTGAAGAATTGCTCTTGGCGAATGCGGTACAGGCTCATGCGTGTGATGATCCAGAACGTCGGACAACACCATCGCCGTCCCTTCAAGCCATGGAACCAGACGCAGCGTTGAGAGATCCGGTTTCAGGACATAATCGCCGTAGCCTGCCCGCCAACTGGTGGCGGCATAGCCATCGGGCGTGGACATTTCCAGATCCGTTGCCAGCAGATAATTGCAGCAATGGGTCTCCTTGTGTGCGCTCTCGATGAAGTTTTGAACGTGGAAGCGCTTGCCCATAAGCCTTCCCTGCATATCGACCAGGCAAACAAGCACTGTATCAATCTTACCAGCACCGGCCTGTTTTTTCAGTTCGGCAAATGAAAGGTTACCGGACATTCTTTTCTCCAGAATATTTATAAATTAACATGCTTCAAGCCGGAGCTGGATAGCTCCGGCTTGAATTATTATGCTAGCTGTAACGGTAAGGCCGTCCAGCCTTTACCATGTCAGCATTGTACTGTTTGAAAATCTGAACGACTTTTGCCTTCGTTTCGGATTCAGCTGCGATCTCGTCCCAGAACTTGATTGCCGCGTCTTCTACTGTCTGCCACTCGGCGTCCGGAATAGTTGTCAGTTTCAATTTCGGTCCGTTGACGCGCAGTGCTGCCTCACCGCCCCAATACCACCACTGGCGATAGTAATGGGAGCTGTCCATGGTCAATTTGAGTAGCTCTTTCAGCTTATCCGGCAGTTCGTTGTAGCGGTCCATGTTGGCAAAGAAAGAGCCTGCCCAGGCACCTGAAATATTGTTTGTAAGGAAGTAGTTGGTCACATCTGCCCAGCCAACGGTGTAGTCCTCGGTAATGCCGGACCAGGCAATGCCATCCAGCTCGCCGGTCTGAACGGCAACTTCAATATCTTCCCACGGCAAGGTTACCGGCACCACTCCAAATTGGCTCATGAAGCGGCCCGCAGTCGGAAAGGTAAAGACGCGTTTGCCCTGCAAATCCGCCAGGCTGTTGATTGGGTCTTTTGTGGCAAAATGGCATGGGTCCCATGCGCCGGCAGAAAGATGCTTCACGCCAACCTTGGCATATTCGGCATCCCAAATCTCATTCAGCCCATACTGGTTGAACAACACCGGAACATCGAGGGAGTAGCGGCTGGCGAATGGAAAATAGCCGCCAAATACCGTGACTTCCGTTGGGGACGCCATGGAATCATCATCAGACTGAACTGCATCAATGGTACCTTTTTGCATGGCCCTGAACAATTCACCGGTCGGGACGAGCTGATCGGCAAAAAACAATTCAATTTCCATTTCGTCACCGGCAATCTTGTTGAAGCTGTCGATGGCCGGTTTGATCACATGCTCCGCGAGAGCGGGACCTGCATAGGTCTGCATCCTCCACCGGATTTTCGTTTGAGCAATAGCGGGTGTCGCCAGTGCTGCGGCCGGTGCAACCAAAGCGGTGGACTTAATAAACTTGCGTCTGGTAATCATGTAATTCTCCATGCTTTTGAGTTTACTAGTTTCGGTTTCGCCCTCGTATTGCTCCTTTCGGAGATCAATTTATTTTCCATAGACATGATTTGGCAGCCAAAGTGCAATTTGCGGAAAAATCATGACCAGTGCCAATGCCAATATCATGACGCCGACAAAGGGAAGAATCGATCCATAAATGTCACGCAGCGAAATTTCCGGGGGAGCCATCGCCCGCATCAAGAACAGATTGTAACCAAATGGCGGTGTCATGTACGCAACCTGGGTGGTGATGGTGTAAAGTATTCCATACCAGATTAGATCAAAGCCCAAGGCCTGTACAAGCGGCACGTAGAGTGGTGCGACAATCACAAGCATTGCGGTGTCATCAAGGAAAGTACCCATAATCAGGAATGAGAGCTGCATAAGTATCAAAATGGTCCAAGGGTCGAGATGCATCTGTTCGGTAAACAGGTTCTCAATTGATTTTACCGCACCCAATCCATCGAACACTGCTCCAAACCCGAGCGCAGCAAGAATAATCCACATGAACATGCAGGAAATGGCGAGGGTCTGACGAACAGAAACTTCGAATACTTCTTTTGTCATTCTGCGTTTCAGAACGGCAGCGACAAAGGCGGTCATCGCGCCGATTGCCGAGCTTTCAACAAGACTTGTCCAGCCGTTTATAAATGGCATCATCATGGCTGCAAAAATGACAAGCGGAAGGATTCCCGCGCGCAGCAATGACAATTTTTCCTTGAGGGTGAACGTGCGTTCCTCTTTTGGCAGGGCAGGGCCTAGCGAAGGATTTATCCAGCAGCGGATAGCTATGTAAATTACAAACATGGCGGCCATCATAAGACCGGGAACAACGCCAGCCAGCCAGAGCTGTCCAACAGGTTGGCGCGCAATCATGGCGTAAAGAACCAGTACCACTGATGGCGGAACCAAAATCCCGAGCGAAGACCCCGCCTGAATGACGCCGGTGACCATTTGCTTGTCATACCCGCGGCGCAATAATTCCGGCAACGCTATTGTCGCACCAATCGCCATCCCGGCAACGGAAAGACCATTCATTGCCGAAACAAGCACCATCAAGCCGATCGTTCCAATTGCAAGCCCGCCGTTGAGCGGCCCCATCCAGACATGGAACATCTTGTAGAGGTCATCCGCAATCTTGGATTCAGAAAGGATGTAGCCCATGAAAATAAACATCGGCAGAGTCAGCAGCGGATACCACTTCATCAGCTTCATGGCCGAAGCAAAAGGAATATCCGAACCACCAACACCCCAAAGTGAAAGCGCTGCGATGGCTGCGACAGCGCCGATGGCTCCAAAGACGCGCTGACCGGTCATCATCATCAGCATCATCGTGGAAAACATCAGGATTGCGATGAGATTGTATGACATCACAATTCCTCATCGCGGATTTTTGCGAGGTCTTTCAGCAATTCGGAAATCGCCTGCAGCAGCATCAGAAAAACGCCAACGACCATGATTACCTTTATGGGCCACAAGACCGGCCGCCAGGCTGTTGGGCTTCGTTCGCCATATTCAAAGGAGTAAGCGGTGCTTTCGACTGCGCCATAGAGCAAGACGCCAAGATAGAAAATCAGGCAAAACACCGAAAATGCATCGACCTTGGCTTTCTTTCTGGTCGACCACTCACCGTAGAACAAATCCATTCTGACATTGGATCCCAATTGCATGGAGTAGGGGCCACCCAGCATATAATAGGCAACCATGGCAAATTGGGCTACCTCCAGGGTCCACAGGGAGGGCAGGAAAAACGTCTTGGAGATCGAGGACCAAAGCAGGATGCCAACCATGATGAAAATGCCGAGCATGACCAGTCGGCCGATACTGTAATTCAGCCTGTCTACGTATCTTACAAACAGAGATGCAATCGGCGGCATAAAATCTCCCGGCGGTTTCATGCAATGCTAATAGTAATATTTGTTTTTGCGCAAGGCGCGGAATTCAAACTTTGCGCAGTCGCTTCAAGGCGTTGCGAAGGTTACGACAATAGAGACGATTATCGAAGTTCACACCGGACAATGGCGCAATCAGCAATCCTGCAGAATTCCAATGAATTGGCCGGTCGTGATGTCTACTCCAGATAATTTTCCAAAGGCGGGCAGGTGCAGACCAGATTGCGGTCGCCATAGACGTTGTCAATGCGGCCAACCGGAGGCCAGTATTTGTCCACCCTGAATGAACCGGTCGGGAAACATCCCACTTCACGCGAATAGGGGCGGTCCCAATCTGCAATCAGATCTGCCGTGGTATGGGGAGCGTTTTTCAACGGATTGTTCGAACGGGGCATTTCGCCCTTTTCAATCAAGGCAATTTCATTGCGGATCGACAACATGGCATCACAAAACCTGTCCAGTTCAGCTTTGGTTTCGCTTTCCGTCGGCTCAACCATCAATGTACCTGAGACAGGCCAGCTCATGGTTGGCGCATGAAACCCGCTATCCATCAAGCGCTTGGCTATATCTTCGACAGTGACATCTGCTGTTTCGGCAAAAGGCCTTGTGTCGAGAATGCACTCGTGCGCCACCCGCCCTTTTCTTCCTCTGAAAAGAACATTGTAAGCGCCTTCGAGGCGCTTGGCGATGTAGTTGGCATTCAGGATCGCAATCTTGGTTGCCTGGGTCAGTCCATCGCCGCCCATCATCAGACAATATGCCCAGCTAATGGGAAGAATGGAAGCGGAACCGAAATTGGCACTGGAGACAGCACCTTCGCCATTTACCGGATCGCCGGGCAGGAACGGAGCGAGGTGGTTTTTGACACCAATGGGTCCCATCCCCGGTCCGCCACCACCGTGTGGAATGCAAAATGTCTTGTGAAGATTGAGATGGCTGACATCTGAACCGATCTCTCCCGGTTTGGCAAGACCAACCATTGCATTGAGATTGGCTCCGTCGAGATATACCTGGCCACCGTATTGGTGGGTAATGTCGCAAATGTCGCGAACCGTTTCTTCAAAAACGCCATGGGTGGATGGGTAGGTGATCATGCAGGCGGCAAGACGGTCACCCGCCACTTCTGCCTTTGCGCGAAAATCATCAAGATCTATGTCTCCATTGGCGGCAGATTTCACAACCACAACTTCCATTCCGGCCATTTGCGCTGACGCCGGATTGGTACCATGTGCAGATACCGGAATAAGACAGATAGTGCGGTTTGTATCGCCGCGGGAGTGGTGATAGGAGCGAATGGTCAAAAGGCCGGCATACTCACCCTGCGCGCCCGAATTGGGCTGCATGGACATCGCATCATACCCTGTAATAATGCACAATTTTTCTGACAGGTCTGCCAGCATGAGACTATATCCCGCAACCTGTTCAACGGGTGCATAGGGATGGATATTTGAAAATTCCGGCCAGGTGATTGGCATCATTTCAGCGGCTGAATTGAGCTTCATGGTACAGGAGCCAAGGGGAATCATGGCGCGGTCCAATGCCAAATCCCTGTCTGCAAGGCGGCGCATATACCGCATCATTTCCGTTTCGGCCCTGTTCAAATGGAAGATTGGATGGGTCAGATATTCGCTTTCACGCACCAGATCTTCGGGTAAGTGATATTCGGGTTCTTCATGTGTTGCATCGGTAATTCCAAAAGCATGGAAAAGTTCTTCGATGGTCTCAAGCCGGGTGGTTTCATCGAGCGTAATGCCTAGTTTGGTATCACCAATTTTTCGCAAATTGATGCTCCTTGCTCTGGCTGATTCCAGAATAACGCCTTGAAGCGCACCAACTTCAACACAAAGCGTGTCAAAGAAAGTATCATTTTCCAGTTCGAACCTCTTTGCCTTGAGTCCTCTTGCAACCCTTGCTGTCTTTAAATGAATTTGCTGGGCAATTGCCTTGATGCCATCGGGACCATGGAATACTGCGTAAAATCCGGCAATCACCGCCAACAGTGCTTGCGCTGTACAGACGTTGGAAGTCGCCTTTTCCCGTCGGATATGTTGTTCGCGTGTTTGCAGCGACAGCCTGTAGGCCTTGTTGCCGTGCGAATCCAGCGACACCCCGACAATGCGTCCCGGCAAAGCGCGTTTAAACGCATCGCGGCAGGACATGTAGGCAGCATGGGGACCACCAAAGCCCATTGGCACACCAAAGCGTTGAGTGGAACCGACGGCAATATCAGCGCCCATTGCGCCCGGTTCTTTCAATAATGCCAGAGCCATCGGGTCTGCAATTACAATCCCGATCGCTTTTTCCGCGTGAAGAGCTTCCATATGTGATGTAAAATCACGCACTCTGCCGCGGGTTCCGGGATATTGGAATATCGCACCAAAAACTTCAGCAGGGTTGAGGTCATCAACCGGGGCGACAATCAACTCGATATTGAGAGGTTCTGCTCGGGTCTTCATAACTGCGATGTTTTGCGGGTGGCAGTCTTCATCAACAAAAAAACGGCTGTTTCCGGATTTGGAAACACGCTGAGCCATCGTCATTGCTTCAGCAGCGGCGGTACCTTCATCCAGCAGGGAGGCATTGGCGATATCAAGACCGGTCAAATCGCAAATCATGGTCTGGTAATTCAGCAGAGCTTCCAGGCGTCCCTGGCTGATTTCAGGCTGGTAGGGAGTATAGGCAGTATACCAAGCCGGATTTTCAAGGATGTTCCGCTGTATTGCAGGCGGCAATACAGTTCCATGATAGCCTTGTCCGATCATCGAGGTAAAAACGATATTCTTTTTTGTAGTCTGCCGCATGTGCCAAAGTAGCTGGCTTTCCGACATCGCTACGCCGAGTTCGAGAGGTTCTTTCTGACGAATGCTTTTGGGTACTGTTTCATCGATCAGAGTATCAAGACTGTCGACACCAAGTGTATCGAGCATTTCCTTGATTTCGGCAGGAGAGGGGCCGATATGGCGCCGATTGGCAAAGTCATAAGGTTTGTAGTCGGTCGGAACGAAAGCCATATGGATGCTCCCCTATGCGATCAAGTCATTATAGGCAGCTTCTTCCATCAAACCGGCCAATTCGGATGGATCAGACAACTTCATCTTGAAAAACCATCCCGCCCCCAAAGGGTCACTGTTGACGAGAGTGGGATCATCAACCAAGGCAGAATTGATTTCCACCACGGTTCCATTGAGAGGCGCCAAAATGTCCGAAGCAGCTTTTACGCTTTCAATAACAACAATCTCGTCGCCTTTTGAAACGGCTGTATCAGGTTCAGGAAGTTCAACAAAAACGATGTCGCCCAATTGTTCGGTTGCGTAGGCAGTTATGCCGACAACAACGAGATCGCCTTCCGCACGCAGCCACTCGTGTTCCCCAGTATATTTCATTTCAATATTCTCCTGATTAACTAGCGTTTGAAATTCGCAGGTGTGAATGGCATCGTGCTTACCTTCGCCGGATGACGTTTTCCCCTGACATCGCCAAAGATGATTGTGTCCGGGGCGGAGTATCCAGCCTCAAGGTAGGCCATGGACATGGGGCACTCAATGCTCGGACCAAATGCTCCGGAAGTAACATTTCCTATGGAGTGTTCACTTGTTTCATCGGCAAACAATTGTGTTCCGGCCCGCATGGGCGCGCGGCCTTCCGGCAACAAACCAACGCGTTTGCGCTTTGTGCCGTGTTCAAGCTCATGGAGAATTTGCTCGGCGCCCGGAAATCCGCCGGCTCTGGCTCCATCCGCGCGGCGAACTTTCTGTATCGCCCAATCAAGGCCGGCTTCCACAGGCGATGTGGTTTTATCAATGTCATTGCCATAGAGGCAAAGTCCAGCCTCCAAACGCAAACTGTCTCTCGCACCAAGCCCGATTGGCAATACAGCGTCCTGATCAATCAGGGCTCTCGCCAACGCCGTCGCCTGATTGTTGGAAACTGAAATTTCGAAACCATCCTCGCCGGTATAGCCGGAACGGGATATCCATAATTCGCCATACGGACTGGGGTAAGTTCCAACATCCATGAACTTCATGGGTTCGACACCGGGAACGATTTTCTTAAGAGCGTTCTCTGCCTCGGGCCCTTGGAGCGCAAGCAACGAACGATCCTGAACTGCATCGATTTCGCAGGCGAGGTTTTTCCGCATATGGGCAATATCAGACGTTTTGCAGGCTGCATTGACGACAACAAGCAGGTGATCTCCCCGGTTGGCAATCATCAGATCGTCCAGAATTCCACCTGTGTCATCGGTGAAAAATCCATACCGCTGACGACCCTCCCTAAGGCCAGATATATCAACGGGAACCAGCTTCTCCAGTTCTGAAGCGGCTTTGGCCCCGCGTAAAATAACCTGGCCCATATGGCTGACATCAAACAGGCCCGCATCCCGCCTTGTGTGAAGATGTTCCTGCATGACGCCCGCAGGGTATTGGACAGGCATGGAATATCCGGCAAACGGCACCATTTTCGCGCCGAGTTCAATATGCAGATCATGAAGTGCAGTTTTATCAAGTTCTGTCATCCGACCCTCATAGTAAGCCGGAATAACCCAGCATCCATCCTTCCGCATGTGCGGGCAATGATGCCTCCTCTGTCCGTTTGCCTGAGATTGTTATCCCTTCGGCGGGTCCGAAATTCAGGACCACTCTCCAGTGTATGTTCGCGTCTGATGGTCCTTGGGCCTGAGAGTTTCCGAGGCGGTTGCTCCTTCGGCATCGGCAACGCCGAATTCTCCCATCAAACGCGGCAAGGTTACAATCGGTTTCCAAAACAAGTCAATCTGTATCGGACAGTGACCCCCATATATTCTGTGTACCTTTTTGACTTTAATATCCGGATTTTCCGGGTATCTAATTTAAAAACTGATCGCCCTGTATTCCGGTTAAAGGCGCAGACTGGTTGTCCGGGGATAGGGCTCGGATGAATAACCTGCGATCAGATGGCAGATTGTTGCCTGCGGAAATGAAAACAATTTCCCATCAACAAAAGACTATTTTGTCCGGCATCAACTCTTGCCAAGAAGTCACAAAACTGTAGTCTTTCAACTGTTATTAATTCGGCCACAGACGATAAATTCTTAAAACCGAACCGGGAGGAAGAAATGAAGAAGACCATTTTTGCAAGTTTGTTGACAAGTACTGCGCTGATGATGCCGGTACATGCATCAGCTGAAACGGAAGTCCAATTCTGGCATGCTTTTACCGGACGATTGGGCGATCTGGTTGCCGAGCAGGTTGACTCCTTCAACAAAAGCCAAAGCGATTACAAAGTCGTGGCATCCCACAAAGGCAACTATTCTGAAACATTGAATGCGGGCATTGCTGCATTCAGGGCCAAGGAACAACCTGAAATCCTGATGGTGTTCGAAGTCGGAACAGCAACCATGATGGCTGCAAAAGGAGCCACCAAGCCGGTTTATGAGGTGATGGCAGAATCGGGTCTTCCATTCGACGCCAATGCATTTATAGGCTCGGTCAAAGGCTACTACACCACCACAGACGGACAGATGTTGTCGCTTCCATTCAACTCTTCCACACCAGTCCTGTGGGTGAACAAGGATGCACTCAAGGCCGCTGGCCTTGACCCTGAGATGGATCTTTCAACCTGGGAAAAGGTTGGCGATGCACTGGACAAGCTCAAGGCTTCAGGGAGCAAGTGCCCGCTTACAACTGCTTGGCAGAGTTGGATTCAACTGGAAAATTTGTCTGCCTATCATAACGTGCCGTTTGCCACGAAGGAAAATGGTTTTGCCGGCCTCGACACCGAGTTGGCATTCAATTCACCGCTTCATGTCAAACACATCCAGACAATGGGCGATTGGGCCAAGGACGGCAAGTTTTTCTATGCCGGGCGGCGCAATGAAGGCGGAGCAAATTTCCGGTCCGGCGAATGCGCACTCTTCACCGAAAGTTCTGCTGGTTATGCAGGCATAAAGGCGGAAGCCAAATTTGATTTTGCTGTTCGCCCGCTTCCTTATTGGGAAGGTGTTGAGGGTGCGCCTCAAAACACCATTATTGGCGGAGCATCGCTTTGGGTAATGTCCGGCCATGAAGCAGAGGATTACAAGGGCGTTGCCACGTTCCTGAACTTTCTTTCCTCTGCCGATATTCAGGCCAAGTGGCATCAGGATACCGGCTATCTGCCTATCACCGCAGCTGCAGGAGAAAAGACCAAGGCGGATGGTTTTTATGAAGCCAATCCCGGCACGGACATCGCAGTGGTTCAGATGACAGCCAAAGAACCAACTCCAAACTCGAAGGGTATCCGGCTCGGATCGTTTGACCAGATCCGAACCATTATCGACGAAGAATTGGAAGGTGTCTGGTCCGGCAGCAAGCCAGCTCAGGCTGCCCTTGACAGCGCGGTCGAGCGTGGCAACCAGTTGTTGCGCCGTTTTGAGCAGGCCAATCGCTGAGGATTCGCGAAATTGAAATGGCAGGCGGGGGATGACCCCGCCAGCTGAAACTTCAATTGGCGAAGAGGTGCGGCTTGGAAAAACGGGTAAAATTCAAAGGTTGGTTGCTTCCTTTGTGTCTGGTCTTTCCCCAGATACTGGTTTCGGCTGTCTTCTTTTTTTATCCGGCAGGACAGGCAATCTGGCAATCACTTTTCATTCCCGATCCATTTGGTCTGTCGTCGCAATTTGTAGGTCTCGGCAATTTCGAATTTCTGTTTTCTGACAAATTCTACCGAACCGCATTTATCACAACGGCGGTGTTTTCCATTCTTGTAACGCTCGTTTCGATGGTGCCAGCCCTGTTCCTGGCTGTACTGGCTGACAGGTTGATCAAAGGGGCAGGAGCCTATCGTACGCTGTTGATCTGGCCTTATGCTGTTGCACCTGCTGTGGCTGGTGTCCTCTGGCTTTTCATGTTCAACACAAGGGTGGGGGTCGTTTCCTTCTATCTTGGTCAATTGGGATATGACTGGAACCATGTGCTCAATGGTGCAGAAGCGATGGGCCTGGTGGTTGCTGCCTCATCTTGGGGCCGTATCAGTTATAATTTTCTGTTTTTCTATGCCGCTCTGCAGGCCGTGCCCCGCTCGGTTATCGAAGCTGCGGCAATAGATGGTGCCCGGTTCTGGCGACGGTTTTTCACGATTGTTCTGCCGCTTCTTTCACCGACCACTTTCTTTCTTCTGGTCGTCAATGTGGTTTATGCCTTTTTCGAAACGTTCGGTGTCATTCACACCATCACCGGAGGAGGTCCGCAGCAATCAACGACGATACTTGTCTACAAGGTATATTCAGACGGATTTGTTGGCCAGGATCTGGGTTCGTCTGCTGCGCAATCCGTTGTGCTGCTGGTTGTTGTTGGCGCATTGACAGTGTTGCAGTTCAAGTTCGTTGAGAAGAGGGTGCACTACTGATGGCTGCCCGTACAAAAGAACCAGCTCCGGGAATGGTTGAAAAGCGTGGTGGTGCGCTCTGGTTCACCCATGCCCTGATGATCCTTGGTGTCCTCATCGTTTTCTTCCCGATCTGGCTGGCTTTTGTGGCATCTACCGTAACCCAGGCCGAACTGACCTCGCCGCCAATGCCTTTGCTGCCCGGTGGGCATATGATCGAAAATTACACAAGGGCGCTGTTTTCCGGCGTCAATGTTCCAGTCGCCACCATGCTTTTCAATTCATTGGTGATGGCGCTCGGCATCGCCTTTGGCAAGATCGCAATCTCGCTATTGTCAGCCTTTGCCATCGTATACTTCAACTTCCCCGGGCGAAGAACTTTTTTCTGGATGATTTTCATCACACTGATGCTGCCTGTCGAAGTAAGAATTGTACCGACTTACGAGGTGATTGCCGGTTTTGGAATGCTCAATTCCTATTCCGGGCTGATTTTCCCGCTCATCGCTTCGGCGACAGCGACGTTTCTCTTCCGCCAGTTCTTCATGACAGTTCCTGATGAACTGGCAGAAGCTGCCCGTGTCGATGGTGCCGGGCCGATGCGTTTTTTCTTTGATATTCTGCTTCCCATGAGCCGAACCAATATTGCCGCGCTTTTTGTGATCCTGTTTATCTATGGATGGAACCAGTATCTGTGGCCGTTGCTGATCACCACGGATCCTGAAATGAACACGATCGTCATGGGCATCAAGCAGATGTTTCCCTCTGGTGATGATTGGGTGGACTGGCCTGTGGTTTTGGCAACCTCCATTCTGGCAATGGTGCCGCCGGTGATCGTGGTGATCTCCATGCAGAAACTCTTCATCCGCGGATTGGTCGACAGCGAGAAATAAATGGCAACAGTTGAACTCAGGAATGTAAAGAAGCGCTTTGGCAGCACCGAGGTCATTTTTGGTGTCAGCATGGAAGTGAAGGATGGTGAGTTTATCGTTATCGTCGGTCCGTCCGGCTGCGGCAAATCCACCTTGCTGCGAATGGTGGCAGGTCTCGAAACGGTCAGTGAGGGCGAAGTCCTGATCAATGGCAGGGTGGTGAACGATGTTGAGCCGATGGATCGCGACATCGCCATGGTGTTTCAAAATTACGCCCTTTATCCCCATATGAGCGTTCGCCAGAACATGGCCTATAGCTTGAAGATCGCAAAGCTGCCCCAGGCCGAGATCGATGCAAAGGTTGCAGAGGCGGCAAGGCTTCTTCAACTGGAACCCTACCTCGACAGAAAGCCCAAACAATTGTCGGGCGGGCAGCGTCAAAGGGTTGCCATGGGCAGGGCGATTGTTCGCGAACCGGCCGTCTTCCTTTTTGATGAGCCGCTTTCAAATCTGGACGCGAAACTGCGCGTTCAAATGCGTCTGGAGATCAAGGAGCTGCAGGCCAATCTTGGTGTAACAGCCCTCTATGTCACCCACGATCAGGTTGAAGCCATGACAATGGCAGACCGCATGGTTGTCATGAATGGCGGTATTGCCGAGCAGATTGGAACACCGCTGGAGGTTTATGAAACCCCACGCAGCCTTTTTGCCGCGCAGTTTATCGGCAGTCCGTCGATGAATGTGGTGGACGGCACGTTGAAATCGGGAACGGTTACGCTTTTCAATGGTTCGAAAATCAAGACAAATTCGGGGCACGTTGGCGATGTTTCCGTTGGTATCCGCCCGGAGCATGTGCGGATTGACCCCAAAGGCCCAATCCAGATGACCGTGATCTCCAACGAGCCGCTGGGTGCCAATACGCTTTTGCATGGGCGGCTCGAAGGCAGTGACGCTTTATTTACGGCCAGCCTTCCGGGCGTGCATCATCTTTCCAAAGGCAAAAACCCGATCCGCCTGTGCGTAGATGCGGCTAACATTCATCTGTTCGATCGCAAGACTGGCCTACGCCTGGAGTGATCGGGAACAGTTTCCCCGAGCGATAGATATCAAGTCAAATCCGGGAAGTCGTAAACGTCAAAAGGAGAACTGGACTTTCACTGAACGCGAACGGTCGCCTGCTGCGTCAAATGCAGCAAAAGCCTCGTCGAGTGGGTATGTACCGGTAATAATCGGCTTCACGTCGATAGCGCCCGAATTGATCAGCATGACCGCTTCAGCAAATTCTTCATGGAATCGGTGCGTACCGACAAATTCAATTTCCTTGCCGACGATAAGGTTCAGCGGAACGAGGACATCACCCGTTACTCCAATCTGAACAATCCGGCCCTTCGGCCGAACGCAGGCTATCGCCGTGCGGATGGCTGGATTGGCTGCGGAGCATTCAAACACGACATCGAAATGTCCCTTGTCCTTTGCATAGTCCTCCATGACAGCGGGTTCTGTGGCAACATTCACCATTCGTGTTGCACCCATCCGGCCTGCAACTGCAAGGGTGGCTTCCTGCAGATCAGTTACTACGATCTCGCTTGCACCTTTGTGGCGGGCAACCGCAGCGCATAGCGCGCCAATTGGTCCGGCACCCGTGATAAGCACTTTTGCGCCTTCTAGATCTCCTGCAGCATTGGCGGCATGTACGCAAACAGACAACGGTTCAGCGCATGCTGCCTCGCCCATTGTTACATGATCTTTAACGGCAACACATTGTGGAGCTGCGACAACCATGTATTCCCGGAACCCACCCTGTTCGTGTGGAAAGCGCATGGCCGAACCAAGGAACCGCATATCAAGGCAATGATTGAACATTGCTTGCCCGCAATATTTGCATTTGCCGCAGGGATGACTTGGATTTATTGCCATCCGATCGCCGGGCTTCAGATTTGAAACACCTTCACCGACGCATTCGACAGTGCCTGCAATTTCATGGCCAAGAATAATAGGTTGCTTGACACGGATCGGGCCAAAACCCCCATCATGATAGTAGTGAAGATCCGAGCCGCAAATGCCGCCCGCACCCATGCGCACCAGAACCTCGTTTTTGCCTGGCTTGCTGACCGGGGCGACTTCCACACGAACATCATGTTTGTCATAAAGAATGCAGACGCGGTTTTGCATCGGATTGGTCCTAGTCGAGAAGTACAGAAGGGAGCCATGTTGCGAAAGCCGGTACGTATGAAACCAGCAGCAGAACAAGGATATTGGTCAGCAGAAAAGGCATGATTGCCTTTACCACAGGGGTTAGGGGCAGTCGCGCAATGTTTGCGCAGATAAAAAGGCAAACACCAACAGGGGGGGTGGTCAGGCCGATCATCAGGTTCAGGACGGCGAAGGTGGCGAAATGCAGCGGGTCTATGCCAACACCTTGCGCCAACGCCAGAAGAGGAACGAAAAGGATTATCAACGCGGCAATGGTTTCCATGAACATGCCGACAAAAAGCAGCAGCAGGTTGATCAGCAGAATGACGAGGAATTTGTTGTCGGTGACAGACAGCACGGCATCGGCGATTGTCTGTGGTATACGCTCGGACACGAGTATCCAGCCGAACACGTTGGCAAAGCCGACCAGTGCAAGAATGGCGGCAGAAGAAACAGCACTGTTGATGACGATGCGCGGCACCGCCGCAAGTGGCAATTCGCGGTAAATGAATGCGCCGACAAACAGGGCATAGAGGCTGGCAACGACCGCTGTTTCGGTCGGCGTGGCAATGCCGGTCATCAGTCCGCCAACTATCAGCACAGTCATCGCAATTGCCCAGAAGGCACCAAAAAAGGAGCGGGAGAGTTCGCCAACACCTTGCCAGGGCTGACGCGGAAAATTCTTGCGCACAGCAATGATGTAGGTTGTCACCATCATGGCCAGACCCATCATTATGCCTGGAACAGCGCCAGCCAAAAACATCTTGCCGACCGAAATGCCGGACAGCGCACCGACAATGATCATCGGAACAGAAGGAGGGATCATCGGTCCCACAGTTGATGAAGCAGCAGTCACTGCCGCTGAAAAATCCGCAGGATAGCCCGCCTTCTTCATGCCGGGTATCATCATACCTCCGATAGAGGCCGCATCGGCGACGGCTGTTCCCGATATGCCGCCAAACAGCATGGAAGCCGCAACATTGGTCAAGCCAAGGCCGCCGCGGGCCCAGCCCACCAGGGCATTTGCAAAACGAATGATACGTTCGGTAATGCCACCCGAATTCATCAAATTGCCAGCTAGAATAAAGCCGGGAATGCATAGCAACACAAAGACATCCATACCGGCATACATTTTTTGCGGCATCACGACGAGGGGAATTCCGGCTGACAGCAAATAGGCTGCCGACGCGAGCCCAAGCGTTACCGCAACAGGAATTCCAAGGCCAAGCCCGCAGATGAATACAATGATCAGGATTGTCAGGCTCATGATTGCAGCTCTTCCAAACGGTTTTGTGGCTGGCCTTCGCTGGCACCTGTCAGGATGGAAATGGCGCGCGCTGCAGAAAAGATCATCAGCGAGATGATCAGCACCAGCATGCTGGAATGAATGAAGTCCATGCGCCAGCCAAGTGCTGGTGATGTTTGCATCGCACCGATGGAAGTGTATTTCCATGCCGGCATAACAAGGGCGGCACACAGCAATGCCGTTACCGCAGCGCCAAGAAAGCGCAGACGTTTTGGCCACTTGCCAGGCATGGATTCCGAGATGATATCAACATTGACGAGATCGCCTGACTGGAACGAAAGTCCCGCGCCGAATGCAGCAAGGTAAAGCAGGGCGAAGCGGGTCAGTTCTTCTGTCCACACAGGGGAGTTGTTGATGAGCGTGCGACCGATAACCTGGATTAGAACGGCAATCATCAAGCCAAGGAAAGCAAGACCTGTCAGGGCTCGGCTCACCTTTGTTGTCATCTCGATCATTCGCAACATGAAACCGCTCCTGTCTGATCTGTTACGGTGCCGGGCAAGAAAAGACCCGACACCGCGAGGGAGAAAAATCAGTTGCCGAACAGCTCGGAAACGATAGGCTTGATTTCTTCATTCACATTGGCAAGAACAGCATCCTTTGCCTTTGCCTGGAATGCAGGACCATCCACTTCAACAAACGTCACGCCCTTGGATTCAAGGTATGCACGATCTTCGCTCAAAGAAGCATTGAAAAGCTCGCGTTCATAAGCTTGTGCGGTCTTTGCAGCTTCCATGACAGCATTCTTGTCTGCATCCGACAGCTTGGCCCAAGCGGATTCTGCAATCGTCAGATAAATCCATGAGCGAACATGGTCGGTAAGGTTGACGAATTTCTGAACCTCGTTGAAATTTGCCGAACGGATGAGGGCGAGCGGATTTTCCTGAGCTTCAATCGTGCCGTTCTGCAGCGAAGTAAACACTTCCGAAAATGCCATCGGGCCTGGATTTGCACCCAGCGACTTCCAGACATCAACAAAGAGCGGCACGTTTGGAACACGCATTTTCAGGCCATTGAGATCATCAGGTGACTTGATCGGACGGTTGGACGTCAATTCACGTGGACCGCGTGCAAAATAGGCAATCGGACGGATCTGCGCTTTTTCGATAATCTGCGCCTTTATCTTTTCGCCAATTTCTCCGCCGGCAACTTCATCCATGTGCTCGATAGATTTGTAGGCATAGGGCACTGCAAGCAGGGCTGCCATGGGTGACCAGTTTTGCAGGCTTTCGCCGGTAATTGTCATGTCGACAGTGCCAAGCTGCATTCCGTTGATCAGGTCGACTTCCTTGCCGAGCGATTCATTCGGGAAAACCTGTACTTCGATGCGCCCGTCGGTGAGGCGTTTGAGTTCATCTCCAAACTTGACGGAAGCCAGGTGCCACGGGTTTGTTTCGTTGGCCAGATGGCCGAGTTTAAGTGTCATGTCAGCCGCAAACGCAGATGTTGCAAGCAGGCTTGCTGTCAATGCACCGATAATTGTTTTTCCGAAATTAGAAAATTTCATTTTTTCCTCCTGGTTGGATCGTTTCCGGGAAAGGCCCTTATGGCCGTTCCTCAAAAAACTTGGGGTTGGCTTCCGCGATTGCGGGAAGATCGTTTAGAATTTCTTTCAAGTGGCCGCGCATTGCAGCCGCAGCAGCGTTTCCGTCGCGGTTGACAATGGCATCAACAATTGCGGTATGCTGGTCGATAAGTTTGAGAACCGGGAAGCGCAACATTGAAAGATGCCTCACCCGGTCCATCTGCGATTTGAGAGATTCCACTATCTTCCAGACCCGCCCATTTCCGGCAGCTTCTGCCAGCAGGGCATGAAATTCATCGTCAAGTTTCATGAATGCAACCGGATCATTGATCGCTTTTCTTTGCTCTGCCAACTGGTTCTTAAGCTGCTCCGCTGTTGCCGCGCTGATGTTTACCGCGAGGGCAGTGACGATATCTGCCTCGATTGCTTCCCGCACGAAGCGTGCATCCATCACTGCGGCGGTCTCGATCATGCAAACGAATGTGCCGCGTTGGGGTCTGATCTCGACAAGACCCTCCTCGGACAATTTGATGAAGGCTTCACGTACCGGTTGCCTGCTGATTGAATATTCCTCGGCAATTTCAGTTTCCGAAATCCGAGCGCCAGGCTCAAGATTGTTGCGAATAATACGCTCCCGCAGCATCCGATATAATTGCGGACCCACTGCAACGCTGAGATCAAGCATCTGAATTGGTTTTTGCTGAAATGTCATAAACCCTGCCTCCTGTTTTGCTCATACGCCATACTTCCATACTTGTCAACAATTTGGTTTCCTGTTAGTGAATTGACAGGCACCCGAACCAGGAAGTTAAGTGCATCGGCGACATTTGGATGGAGTGGAACATATGCGGCAAACTTGGCGGTGGTTTGGACCAAAAGATTTGGTCAGTGTGGATGATATGTGCGAGGCCGGGGTGGAGGGTGTCGTTTCTGCTTTGCATCACGTGCCCACCGGGGCGGTGTGGGGTAGTGAAGAAATCGCAAAACGTCAGGCTGAGATAGGCAGGCGGGTGGATGGATCCCAATCGCATCTTGCGTGGGAAGTGGTGGAAAGTCTCCCTGTGTCCGAAGACATAAAGAAGCAGAAAGGTGCGTGGCGCGAGCATGTTGCGGCTTACAAGAGCAGCCTGCGCAATCTGGCTTCTGCCGGCATAGAGACAATCTGTTATAATTTCATGCCTGTTCTTGACTGGACCCGAACTGACCTCGCCTATCGCGTATCAACCGGCGCCACCTGCATGCGGTTTGACTATTCGGTCTTTGCCGCCTTTGATATTCACATTCTCGAACGCGCAAATGCGCAACAGGATTATCCTGCCGAAATTGTCGAGCAGGCGAGGGTGCTTTTCGCGGCAATGCCCGAGGCACAAAAGCAAGCACTGGCAAAAAGCGTTGTGTTCGGACTGCCTGGCGCAGCGGAAAATTTTTCACTTGCAGATGTTCGCCAGCACCTTTCTGAATATGACGGGATTTCAAAAGACCGGCTCCGTCAAAATTTCATCGATTTTCTAAGCGAGGTTGTCCCTGTGGCTGAAGAAGTTGGCTTGCGGCTTTGCTGTCATCCCGATGATCCGCCATTTGACCTGCTGGGTCTGCCGCGCGTCATGTCAACCGAAAGCGACTACCGCACGCTGGTGAAGGCTGTCGATTCTCCGGCCAACGGTATTACCCTTTGCACGGGGTCACTCGGCGCGCGTCCGGACAATGACCTTCCTGGCATGATGAAAAGGATGGGCGAGAAGGTGCATTTCCTGCACCTGCGAAACGTGAAACGCGAATCAGGAAACATTCGTGGATCGTTCCATGAGGCAGAGCATCTGGGCGGCGATACAGACATGGTAGCGGTAATTGCGGCCGTGTTGCATGAGGAAAATCGGCGCCGAAAGGCTGGGCGGTCTGACGCTTCAATTCCCATGCGGCCTGATCATGGCCAGAACATTCTCGACGATCACAAGCGAAATGCCCAGCCGGGCTATCCTGCAATCGGCAGACTGAAGGGACTTGCAGAATTGCGTGGCATCATGACAGCACTTTCCCATCCCGGAATTTCTGAACTTGTTACAGAAAGACAATGATGTCCGGGGTAACAAAACGCATGTCTTCACTGGAGGATGTTACCGTAGACACAAGGCTTCCCGGCTACAATCCCTCGGCTCACGGCTGTGGTATCGTTCATTTGGGCATTGGTGCCTTTCATCGCGCACATCAGGCTGTCTATACTGACGACGCCTTGGCTGCTGCAGGCGGCGACTGGCGGATTACCGGTGTCAGCCTGCGCGGAACGGAAATCGCTGACGCGCTGAACCCGCAAAACGGCTTGTATACTCTCATAGAACAGGATTCAGAAGGAACAAGGGGCAGGGTTGTTGCCTCGATAGACCGCGTAATTGCGGCTAGCAGGGACAGGCATTCCGCGCTCGAGGCGCTGCTCCTTCCTGAAACCCGCATCGTCACCCTTACAGTAACGGAGAAAGCCTATGGCATTGATCGCCAACGATTGGCGGCTGATCCCATCCACCCGGCTGTTGCTGCAGATCTTGCAAATCCGCGAGAACCTTCAGGTGTTCTTGGCCTCATCACGGAAGGATTAAGATTGAGACGCAAAAATGCAACGCCTCCCTTTGTCGTGTTATGTTGCGATAATCTGCCGGAGAACGGCTTTCTGCTTAAGGCAGGTGTGGTTGACTACGCATTGCGGATTGATCCTGAACTTGCCGGGTGGATCGCGGACAATGTCTTGTTTCCCTCTTCCATGGTGGACAGGATAACCCCGGCGGTTACTGAGGCAACTGGCAGGCAGGCCGAGCGGCTGACAGGATGCGCGGACCATGCGGCAGTCGAAACTGAAGTCTTTAGCCAATGGGTAATCGAAGATAAATTTCCAAACGGACGCCCTGCCTGGGAAGCAGGCGGCGCACTGTTCGTCGAGGACGTCAAACCCTATGAGATGATGAAGTTGAGGATGCTGAACGGGGCCCATTCCATGCTTGCCTATTCAGGCTTTCTGGCGGGACACAAATATGTTCGCGATGTCATGGCGGATGAAAATCTTGCCAGCCTTGTCGACCGGCACATACGTGCGGCCAGCCTGACGCTGCCCGATCTGCCGGGTATTGATCTCGACCAATACAGGGGTGATCTGCTTGGGCGGTTTGCCAATCCGGCAATTGCCCACGAAACCTATCAGATCGCCATGGATGGAACCCAAAAACTTCCCCAACGCATTTTTGAACCGGCGGTGCAGACGCTCGAAGAGGGGGGAGATTTGCAGCCCTATGCCTTTGCTGTTGCTGCCTGGATGCGTTATTGCACTGGCAAGACAGACGAGGGCTTAAGCTACGAACTGAGAGATCCGAGGCAAACTGAAATCGAATCTGCGATTTCAGGTCTGTCCTTGGCTGCCGACATATCCGCTGCACTTCATGCATTGCCAGATCTTTTCAATGCGGAATTGATGGACGATGCCACGTGGCGGTCATTGGTAGAGCAAATTCTGGGTGACATGCTCACCAGCGGTGTTCATGCAGCAATTGCGCACAAAACTGAAATCGGCAAGGCAGGAAAATGATCATGGCTGATGAACCCGTTTTTCTTGCAATCGGTGAATGCATGATCGAATTTGCTCAGGCAGATGATGGTTCGTGGCAAAAGAATTTTGCCGGAGACACCTTCAATACTGCTTGGCACTTTGCCAATTCTCCAAACAAGGAAAACTGGAATACGTCCTATTTTACCCGTGTTGGAACAGATACCATTTCTGGCCAGTTGATCGATTTCACAGATCAAAATGGTATTTCGACCCAATGGATCAAAAGAGATATCAAAAGGCAACTCGGGCTCTACATCATAGAAACAATCGAAGGCGAACGAAGTTTTACGTATTGGCGGGAAAATTCGGCTGCCCGCTGTCTTGCCGATGATATCGGACTTTTTACGCAGGCGCTGGAAGCTGCTTCCTGCATCTATTTCTCCGGCATAACCCTTGCAATTCTGGCCAGCGAGCGCAGGCAGGCTGTTCTTGGCGCTCTGGCCGCAGCGCGCAGTCAGGGCAAGGCAATTGCCTTTGATCCCAACATGCGACCGCGGCTCTGGGAAAGTGTTTCGGTAATGTGCGACACCATCATGGCTGCAGCCAACGTCGCCACCATCATCATGCCGGGTCTTGATGAGCAGTCAGATCATTTTGGGGATACCACATCTGACGATGTCATGAAGCGCTATCTCAATGCGGGTGCCAACGAAGTTGTGGTAAAAAATGGCGGTGGACCGGTATTGGCAGCAACAAGACAAGAGCGCTGCCATGTTGATGACATCACGATAGTCACTCCGATAGATACCACCGGGGCTGGAGATTCCTTTAATGGCGCCTATCTTGCCATGCGCCTTAATGGCCATTCTCTTGAAGGCGCTGTCCGTTTTGCCCATGAGACCGCCTCAGGAGTTGTTCAGCATCGCGGCGCGTTAAAGCCGCGCTGAACATGTTACAACGGGTTTGTTCGGTTGTGTGGATGCAAGCCAAACCCGCAAGCATGAGATTGGCCAGTGTGAACTGTTCCAATCACCACATTACCGCAAAAACTGGTGGCGTTGCCTAAAACAATTTTGTTGTGATTGCTAATTTGCCAATGCCCGGTTTTACCCGGATGCGCACGTATATGACAACAGGTCATCCACTTTCCTCAAATTCAAATGAGACGGGTCTGAATTGCATGGCGCTATCCAAGACAACAATCAGCTTTCGCGCTCATTGCTCTTGCTGACGAGTTGAAAAAAGGGGATGCTGCCAGGGCACACCTAGGCTGACTGGAACGGGGGATGAACTAAATTTCAGGACCTGCTTTGGCACTTCACACTAGATGTTTTGCTGCGACATAGAATTTGTTTCATTTTGGGAAAGAAAGTCGAAATGGCCAAAAAAACGAATAACGTAATTATCACCTGTGCGATCACTGGTGGAATTCATACGCCCACCATGTCAGATGCCTTGCCTATTACGCCCGATGAAATCGCTACCCAATCCATTGAAGCCGCAGAAGCAGGTGCCTCGGTCATCCATTTGCATGCGCGCGACCCCAAAACCGGTGAGCCATCCCCTGACCCCGCCTTGTTCATGGAGTTTCTTCCCCGCATCAAGCAGTCAACAGACGCCGTTTTGAATATCACCACAGGTGGAGGACTGGGTATGTCCGTGCAGGACAGATTGGCAGCTGCATTGCATGCCAAGCCAGAAATGACATCCCTCAACATGGGATCTATGAATTTTGCGCTTCACCCGCTTGCTTCAAAATATAACAATTGGAAGCACGCCTGGGAAAAGCCATATCTTGAAAACACCGATGACAACATTTTCAGAAACACGTTTCGCGACATCCACTATATTATCAAGCATCTTGGCGAGGGATGCGGCGTCAAATTTGAGCATGAATGCTATGATATAGGCCATCTCTACAATTTGGCTCATTTTGTCGATCTTGGGCTCATAAAACCGCCATTCATGGTGCAGTCCATTTTTGGCATTCTTGGTGGCATTGGTGCAGACATTGAAAATGTCATGTTCATGAAGCAGACGGCAGACCGTCTTTTCGGTGAAGATTATGTCTGGTCAGTTCTGGCCGCGGGACGTTTTCAAATGCCCTTTGCAACCCAGGCTGCCATGATGGGTGGCAATGTTCGAGTGGGGCTTGAGGATTCGCTGTTCATTGCCAAGGGCCAGCTCGCCAGTTCCAATGCCCAGCAGGTTCGCAAGATCAGGACAATCCTCGAAGAATTGGGGATGAGCATCGCAACGCCTGCTCAAGCCCGGGAAACCCTTGCCTTGAAAGGCGGCGATATGGTGAACTTCTGAGTTGATCCATATTAGGCCTGCAAAAAAGCAAAATGCCTGATGCCGGCAGAGGTAAAATTAGTGTCATGCCAACAAAGTGACTCATGCACCTAAAGCAATTGCTCACAGTGCCTGGCGAATGACTGGTAACATGATTATTGTTCAGCCATTATTGGGTGCCGCCCCGGTTCCAACCACGTCCATCCTCGCCAAACATCTGATAACCGTCGGGTGTTACCGTCAATGTATCTTCCAGTTTGATAAAGCCGCGCCTCGGATGAAGCATGGTTGTCTCGACCGATAGAACCATCCCTGTTTCCAGTTCATGGTCTGCATCTGACCCTTCATAGGCGACAGGATGATTGGTCATCAGGAACGGCGCTTCATGTGATATCAATCCCATGCCATGTGCGAAAAAATCTGTGTATGGCTTGCAGTTCATCTGGCTGAGAATACCTTCCGCATGGGCGATGAACGCGCCACCTTTTGCGCCGGCTTTGATTTTCGAGAAGGCAGCCTGTTGAACGGTTTCGACCTGATTCAGCAGATCTTCCAGTTCGCTGTCAGGCTCTCCCAATATTCCCATTCTGCATATGTCGCCAATATAGCCATGCAGGTTCCCGCCTGAATCAATCGACAGCACTTCTCCCTCCTGCCATTGCTGGTTCGAGGCAGCCCTGTTGTGGCTCGAGCCAAGGGTTAACAGGCAATATTCGAACATTAGGCTACGATTGGTCTCTTCGCGTCGAAGGCGTTGAATGATCTCATGCTTGGTATCTCCAGGCTGTGAACCTGCGATGGTTGCTTGCATTGCCTCGGTAATGCCTTCCGATGCTTGCTTCAACAACTTGAGTTCATCGGGAGTTTTGACTGCGCGCAGGCGTTCCAGCAATCCCGTTGCATCCGCAATGACAAAGTTCGGCAATTGCGCGGTGATCGCCAGAAAGGCGTCCGAAGGCATAAAGGGTGGTTCAATGCCGATCCTGCCGGAAGTAATGCCGATCGATTTCAAATGCGAGATTGCCTGAGAGATTGAATCGATTGATCCCCACGCCATTGGAAAAAAATTCGGAACCCAGAAAGGATGGTTGGCGTGCTCACCGCCTTCCATCTTGTTGGCGATGTATGCTGCCTTGTCGGCATCGCCCCGCACGTAGATGAATATCGGCAGATAGCGGCTGTGACCTATCGCATCCATCGCTGAGAAGAAGATGAACTGGTAACCGCCCAGCAAGTAACGCACATTGTGTTTCGATGTCGCCATCAAAACATCAATGCCTGCCTTTGCCATCATATCATCCAGCTTTGAAAGCGAATAAGGTAAATCGGCGGGACTTGAAGGAAGGGAATTCATCATGGCGGGCTCCTTATTTTTTGACCGCCGGAATCAGCCTGAAGTCTGGAAGCTCACGGAGCAACTCTTCAGGACCCGCCGGTGAATAGACCACAAATATCTTCATTTCGCTTGAGCCGGTATTCAGGGTTGAATGAAAGCGGCTTTCGGGAATGAACACGCTACAACCAGCCTCCACCTCTTGAGTTACCGGCTTGCCATTTTCGTCTTCAACCATCTGCTCGCCGGATCCTTCCAAAAAATAGATGATCTCTTCAGCCCCGGGATGATTGTGTCTCTCATGGCCTTTGCCCGGAGGAACAAAGACGACACCCGCAGAAAAATTCTTCGCCCCGTTGACTTTGGGACCTATCGTGATTGCAAGACGACCCCAGTCAAAACCGAAGTTGTCAACATTGTCAGGGTATATGAAAAGTTTGTCGGTGCCAGACATGGAGTTTCCTTTGGGTGTTGGTTTTGGTGTGCAGGTTAAGGTCTGATATTCTTGAAGGTCCTGATCTGGTCACGGATTGCTATTTCAGCAGGCAAACGTTCAGCCGAGCTTGCGCCATAAAATCCGTGGCATACTTTGCAGTTCTTTAGAACGTAGGCTGCGTCTTCAGGCATGGATATCGGGCCACCGTGGCAAAGAACAATCACATCTTGACGTATCTCCAGTGCGGCTGCAGCGATAAGATCAATCTCGGCTACACAATGATCGAGTGATTTGGCTGATGTCGCTCCAATGTCTCCTCCAGTTGTGACGCCCATATGAGCAACAATGATGTCCGCGCCGGCCCGCGTCATTGCCCTTGCTTCTTCAGCATTGAAGACATAGGGGGTCGTCAACAGATCAATGTCATGGGCCATCGAAATCATGTCAACCTCAAGGGAAAATCCCATTCCGGTCTCTTCAAAACTTTGCCGCATGGTCCCGTCGAACAGGCCGATTGTGGGAAAGTTTTGAACGCCGGAAAATCCCATTGCTTTCAACTCCTGAAGAAATTGTGGCATCAGGATAAACGGATCAGTGCCGTTTACTCCAGCAAGAACCGGGGTTTGCTTGACAACGGGCAACACTTCAACCGCCATTTCCTTGACGATCTCGTTGGCATTGCCATAAGCCAGCAATCCGGCAGCCGAACCGCGTCCTGCCATGCGGTAGCGACCGGAATTGTAGATGATGATGAGGTCAATTCCGCCAGCTTCTTCCGCTTTCGCCGATAGTCCGGTTCCTGCACCGCCGCCGATAATGGGTTCACCAGCATCAATCATTTTCCGGAATTTTGTCAGTATCGTTTCGCGCTTGATAAACGGCATCTTTTAAGCCTTTGAGATTTCGGTGTAGTGTTTCAATGCAGCTGCTGCAAAAGCAGGGTCGTTGATATGCAAGGGAAGGCTGATCAACTGTCTGTTGTCATTCTGCTCAAGTGTCGCTTCAAGAGCGGAAAAAAGCGCTGCATCAGCAACAGGCTCCCAAAACGCTCCTCCTTCAATGTCGAGCGCAGATATGCCCTTTTCAGGAATGAGAAACCGCACAGGCCCTTCGCAGGAGTTTAATTTGTTACCAATCCACTCGCCGATTTTCCGGCACTCTTCAGGTGTTGTGCGCATCAGCGTGACGTTGGAGTTGTGATTGTAAAACTGCCTGTCCGCAAATTGCTCCGGTATGGTTGAAGGAGCCCAGAAATTCACCATGTCAAGCGCGCCGGGCGCTCCCACATAAGGCGTTTTGGTAATCCGCGTCGCATCAAGCCGGCCCGGCCCGGCTGATAAAACTCCGCCGCAAATATGGTCGGCAATCTCAGTCGTCGTCAAGTCGATCAGACCTTCCAGATGCCCTTCAAGCAGCAGCTTTTCCATGGTGCGTCCGCCCGTGCCCGTGGCGTGAAATACCATTGATTCCCGGCGCCCCTGTTCCTGTTCGGCCAGCAGGCTTACCAGGTGCGTAACCGCTGGCGTGGTTACGCCAAACATCGTCATGCCTATTGTTGCAACCTGCGCCACCGGCGATGTCTGGCCAGACGCTGTCATGCCCAGGAGGGCTAAAGCTGCATTTTTCAGGATCATTCGGCTGAGAAAATTCAGTCCCGCTATATCGGTCACCGATGGCACCATGATGATGTCAGAAGTATCCACGTAAGGCGAGGTGTCGCCCGAGGCGAGGGTGGAGATCATGATTTTGGGAACGCCGTAGCGAAGTTCGCGCATTCCAGCAGTAATCATTGATGTGCCGCCACCTCCGCCTATTCCAATAAACGCGGAAATTTCGCTTTGATTGGCTTTACAGAATTGGGCAAACGCCACTGCCATCGCCGATACAGAACTGCCCCGGTCATTTGTGCCCAAAACGATATGCGGGCCTTGTGGATGATACCGGGCAATTTCAGCAGGTGTAACATCACAATCAAAGACGATCGGACGTGTACTCAGATCGACAAGTCTTACGGTATTCTCGCCTGTTTCCAGCAACTCTTTCAGGAACATCAATTCGGGGCCTTTTGTATCGGCTGTTCCTGCAAGATAAATACTGGGCACGTTCTTGATCCTGGTTTTGCGGCGTTGATCCGATTTCTCCCTTTGGAAGGGGGCAGATTATCGTCAAAATTTGATTGTATTCATCAAGGATAAACCAGTCAATCTGGTCCGGCCAGATATGTACATTATTCTTTCGGGTAAAATCTGCTTAAGGTTGCATTTTTCAGGCATTCGATCTTGTTGACAATGAAGTTGACAATGAAAAGGCAGAAATTGGCATTATTTTTAAAACAATCTAGGTAAACTTCTCCATCGAAGCCAATAGGTTCGTCTTGACAGATGTGTTAAACTGGTATTACCAGATATGGGTAGGAAGGCCGTTGGAAAATACACATTGCTCCATCGCGAGCCAACTGATCGCATCGCTGCGATTTAAGGATGTTTTTAACTGGGAGGATAAAGAGCATGAAGAAAAAGCTTACCAGTTTGCTGGCAGGGGCTGCATTATCAGTACTGTCAGCAACAAGTGCATATGCCGAAGATCTTGTGATCTTCTGGGCTGAGTGGGATCCGGCTAATTTCTTGCAGGAACTCGTAAACGAATACGAAGCCGAAACCGGCGTTTCGGTGACAGTTGAAACAACTCCTTGGTCTGACTTCCAAACCAAGGCTTTTACTGAGTTCAATGCCAAGGGCCAGGCTTACGACATGATTGTCGGGGATAGCCAATGGCTTGGTGCAGCCTCGGAAGGCGGTCACTATGTTGACCTGACTGATTTCTTCAACCAAAACAAGGTCGGTGAAATCATGGCTCCGGCCACTGTAAAGTATTATGCCGAATACCCTGGAAACTCAGGCAAATACTGGGCGATTCCTGCTGAAGGGGACGCAGTGGGTTGGTCATATCGCAAGGACTGGTTTGAAGATCCAAAAGAGATGGAAGCCTTCAAGGCAAAGTATGGCTATGATCTTGCTCCACCGAAAACCTGGCAAGAACTGACTGATATCGCCGAATTCTTTCACCGTCCTGACCAGAACCGCTACGGGGTGGCCATATATACGGACAACTCTTACGATGCGATGGTGATGGGTGTCGAGAATGCGATTTTCTCGTATGGTGCAGAACTCGGCAATTTCGAAACCTATGAAGTTGACGGCTATATCAATTCAGATGCTGCTGTCGCCGCGCTGGAAAATTACAAGAAGCTTTACGGCTTTACACCTCCAGGATGGGCAAAAACCTTCTTTGTTGAGAACAACCAGGCGATCACTGAAAACCTCGCTGCAATGTCAATGAATTACTTCGCGTTTTTCCCTGCATTGCTGAACGAAGCGACCAACCCCAATGCCAAGAATACCGGCTTTTTTGCCAACCCTGCGGGCCCGACAGGTGCCCAGCATGCAGCTCTTGGCGGACAAGGCATTTCGATTGTCAGCTATTCAACCAAACAGGAAGAATCCAAAAAGTTCCTCGAATGGTTCATCAAGGACGAAACCCAGAAACGCTGGGCTGAACTGGGTGGCTATACTGCTTCTGCCAAGGTGCTGGAGTCCGATGAGTTCCGCAAGGCAACGCCTTACAATGAAGCTTTCTACCAGACCATGTTCAAGGTAAAGGACTTCTGGGCAGTGCCCGAATTTGCCGAATTGTTGACTGCCGCAAACCAGCGTTTGTATCCGTTCATTGTCGGAAATGAGGGTACAGCCAAGGAAACACTTGATGCTCTTGCCAACGATTGGAAAGAGACGTTCAAAAAGTACGGACGTACCAAATAAGTTTCTCCCGCCTTCGGGGGAGGGGGCAATTTCTCCTCCCCCGGAATTTTTCAAATCCTATTCCCGGGGGTTGCCGTGACCAAGAATATATATACCCGTCTGGATGCCAGGTCCGCGGCGGCTGCCAGGGGTTTAAGTGATCTGTCGATAAGAAACCTCTTCATTATTCCGACGATTGCATTTCTGATCATCTTCAACGTATTCCCGCTTCTTTATTCTCTCGGCTACTCCTTCACAGATTTCAGGGCGTCGACGAATGCGCCGGCCAATTATATCGGATTGCAGAATTATCGCGATCTGCTGAGCGACCCGTTCATCTGGAAAAATTTCACCATTACTGCCAAATATGTGATCATCTCGGTTACCGGGCAGGTTATCGTAGGCTTTGGTCTTGCCCTGTTGCTCAATCGTGAATTTCCCCTCAAGGGGTTGGTAACAACTCTCCTTTTGTTGCCGATGATGCTTTCCATGGCTGTCGTCGGCTTGTTCTGGAAATTGCTCTATGATCCCTCGTTCGGGATTATCAACTATTTCCTTGGCTTGGGAAAATTTGAATGGCTGGCCGATCCAAATGTCGCACTTTACGCTATTGCACTGACAGATATCTGGATGTGGTCCCCCTTCGTGATGCTGCTTTCACTTGCAGGATTATCCGCAGTACCCAAACATCTTTACGAGGCAGCTGAAATTGATCGTGCCAGCAGTTTCTACACATTCTTCCGCATCACCCTTCCGCTGGTTGCTCCCATACTTATGATAGCGATCATCTTCAGGACAATGGAAGCGTTCAAGACCTTTGACCTTGCCTACATTCTCTCCAGCCAGCCCAACGCCGAACTGGTTGCCATTCGGCTTTACAAGATGGCGTTCCTCGAATGGCAGACCGGAAAATCATCCGCCTTCGCCTACATCGTGCTCATCATGGTTGTTGCGATTACGAATATTTACGTGAAGTATCTGAACAAAGTGAAGGAACGCTGAGATGTCTGCTGTCCGCACGCAAAAAGAGGTTTGGCTGAATCGAACAGCAATCGTAGCAGTTCTTGTTGCCCTGGTCGTTATGCTGGTACCGATCTACTGGATCACGGCTACCGCCTTCAAACCCAGAAATCTTGCAACAACCATACCACCGACAATAACATTCGAGCCTACATTGGCGCCAATGGTGAAATTGTTTGTCAAGCGTTCGCAATTGCGCGGGCCGGTTCCAGAGGAGGAATATTCCGCAGCGCCCTGGTGGGAAAAAATGGTGCTGGACGGCGGCGAGAAAGTGGTTCGCAGTGGCAGTGGGGAAATCCGGTCCTCGGGCTACGGCGACCGGTTCATGAATTCGATTATTGTTTCTGTCATTTCGACCTTTCTGGCCGTCTCGATGGGCACACTCACCGCTTACGGGTTCTCAAGGTTCAAGGTCAAAGGCGAGGATGACTGGCTGTTCTTCATCCTCTCGACACGCATGTTGCCACCCGTTGTCGTCGCTATTCCGATGTATCTGATGTATCGTGTCGTTGGATTGAACGACAGCCATCTTGGCCTGATCATTCTTTATACCGCGTTCAACCTGTCATTTTCGGTCTGGATCATGAAGGGTTTTATTGACGAGATTCCCAAGGAATATGAAGAGGCCGCTCTGGTCGACGGTTATACGCGCATGCAGGCATTCTTCAAGATTGTGCTTCCCGAGGCGATGACTGGAATTGCCGCAACGGCAGTATTCTGTTTCATCACCGCCTGGAATGAATACGCCTTCGCGTTGATCATGACAAACCGCAATGCACAGACAGCGCCACCCTATATTCCAAGTCAAGTTGGTTCCGGACTTCCGGATTGGACGGTAATTGCTGCAGGTACTTTCCTGTTCCTGTTGCCTGTTGCAATCTTCACATTCCTGTTGCGCAATCACCTCCTGCGCGGAATGTCATTCGGGGCAATTCGCAAATGACCTTCAGGCAAGCCAACCAAGTATACCTGATACCGGGCGCGCAGGCACTCATGATCCTCGGCATTATAGCATTGTGCCAGCCTTGGGTGTTGTTCCTCCATCGTTATGGCCTGACGATCATACTGTTGGGTCTTGTTGGGTTTATCGTATTGACCAAAATCGCCCCCGAACCGGAAGCAGAGGATGAGTATGCCTATGATCCGATAGAAGGAGCAGGTTCAAGGCAAAAGCCGGAGACTGATCCAAACATGCCAAAAGATGGAACCATGTGATGGCAACGATTGAGCTTCGTGACGTACAAAAATTCTTCGGAAATTTTCAGGTTATCAAAGACATGAACCTTACCATCCATGATGGTGAGTTTGTCGTGATGCTGGGTCAGTCCGGCTGCGGTAAGACGACTACACTGCGGGCAATCGCCGGGCTTGAATCTGTCTCGTCAGGCAAAATCCTGATTGATGGCGAAGAGATTCAGGACAAGAAAGCGTCCAACCGGGACATCGCTTTCGTTTTTCAGTCTTTCTCGCTTTATCCCCATATGTCGGTTTACGAAAACATCGCCTTTCCTTTGCGGGCTGTTGGCATGAGCGCCGCTGATCGAGAGAAGGCAGTAAAGGAAGTTGCGGGCATTTTGCGGATTGGCACTCTTTTGGAGAAAAAACCTTCCGCGCTTTCAGGCGGAGACATGCAGCGTGTCGCTATTGGCAGGGCGCTGGTCCGCCATCCCAAAGCGTTGTTGATGGACGAGCCAATCGGTGCTCTGGATGCAAAACTGCGGGAACAGATGCGGGCAGAGATCAAGCGCCTGCACGTTTCGAGGGGTTCGACAAGCGTCTATGTCACTCATGATCAGATCGAGGCAATGTCACTCGCAGACCGTATCGTGATCATGCACGGCGGCATCCTCCAGCAGATTGACACACCCGACGAAGTCTACTCCAAACCGCGCAATCTGTTCGTTGCCCAATTTGTCGGAAGCCCGGTGATGAACGTTATCGACATCAATTTCAATAGTGAAAAGGATCAATCAGTAGCAGTGTTGCCGGGAGAAACCGTGGGTTTTTCATTCCTGCCTCAATTGACCAGTCATCTAAGAGATACCTCTGTCCTGCGGCTGGGAATACGGCCGGAGGATCTGCATCTTTCCCACCAAAAGAAGGACGCAATGATCAAAGCCGTCACAACGAATATAGAGCCTCTGGGTTCTCACGATATTGTCGACGTCAAAATTGGCGAGACCACATTGAGGGTGCGAACCGAGAGTGGTTTTGTTGCGGATGAAGGAAAGGATTTGTGGGTCGGGATCAATACCGAAAACGCTCATTTCTTTGATATCAACAGCGGCCTTGCAATGCGGAGTGCGAAATAATGGCTGATATCAGCATCAGGGGCGTAACCCGGAAATTTGGTGGCAATACTGCGCTTCGGGGGCTTGATCTGGATATTCGGGACGGAGAGTTTTTTGTGCTCCTTGGTCAGACCGGGGCAGGCAAAACGACAACACTTCGTATTGTTGCCGGCTTGGAAAAACCCGATAGCGGTGAAGTGTTTATTGGCGGGGAAAACGCCGCCGGATGGAATGCTGCCCAGCGTGATGTTGCACTTGTTCTCCAGCAATATTCGCTTTATCCGCGTCTGACAGTTCGCGGCAATCTGGAGTTTCCTCTCAAGGCCAAGATCCGGCGAATGGATGCCGCAGAAATAAGCAGGCGTGTTGATGAGGCGGCGAAGATTTTGCAGATAACCCATTTGCTTGACCGCAAGGTCGAGCGGCTTTCAGGCGGCGAAATGCAGCGCGTTTCAATTGGCCGCGCAATAGTCCGCGAACCCCGGGTTTTCCTGATGGACGAACCTTTGTCAGCACTGGATGCAAAACTGCGCGAAGCGCTGCGTGTTGAGTTGAAACGTCTGCACAGTGAGTTGGGTGCAACCTTCCTATATGTGACCCATGATCAGGTGGAAGCCATGTCTATGGGTGACAAGATTGCTGTTCTAAATCAGGGGAAGATCGCCCAGGTGGGAACGCCGAAGGAAATTTATGACACACCATGCAATACCTTTGTCGCGCGCTCTGTCGGGTCACCTCCAATGAACCTGTTGAGAGGCACCCTCGATGGATCAAAGGTGTTGGTCAATGATGGCCGTGACAAATTGAGTGTAGATAACCCTGCCAAGATCGGCCCCGGCAACATCATTTTTGGTATCCGGCCAGAAAACCTTGTTCTTGAAAGTGGTGCTCCTCTCGAGGCAAAAGTCTTTGATGTTGAGGATCATGGGGTCAACAAGATTTTGACGATGTATGTCGGTGAAACAAAACTGCATGCAATGGTGCCGGCGCGCACGAAAGTTGACTTGGATGAACAGATCAGGTTTGGATGGAAACCCGATAAGGTGCTGTTTTTTGACCAGAACACCGGCGAAAACCTTATAAAGTCCGGCAAGTGAACCAAGGTTTTCTAGCTAGAGAAACCGCTTGTTATAGCGGCTGAGCGCTTCTGGATTGATGAAATTGAGCGGTGGGCCGCCAGCGTTTATCCGTGATATTTCATCCACTACGCCTTGCCCCATGCGCAGCATGCTTTCTGTGGTTATGCCCGCCATGTGTGGTGTCAGGATAACGTTGTCAAATTGAAAGAGAGGATGATCGGCCGCCAGCGGTTGCTCGTTGAATACGTCAAGGGCAACCCCGCACAGCTTGCCGCTCTTCAGGGTATCAAGCAGAGCCGTCTCGTTAATCACTGGTCCACGAGACACATTTATCAAGATTGCTCCATGCTTCATTATCAAAAAAGCATTGGCATCAATAAGGCCCCTTGTTTCATCTGTCAGCGGGCAACTCAACACAATAACATCAGCGCGCATGAGTAGATCCGCAATGGAAACCGGCTCCACATTGTCAGGAAGATTGGAAGTGGATCGCGTTGCCGTTATAATCCTGCAATTAAAAGCAGAGGCAGTCATTCGGGCAATGGTGCGCCCGATATTTCCCATGCCGACTATTCCGATTGTCTTGCCGCTGAGTTCCATTCCGGCATTCGAGTGGGCCCGTCCGGCTTCCCAGCCATTTCTTCGCATGTCCTTATTCACAATGGGGTAGTGGCGCATGATCGCTAGGCTGGTCCAAATAACGTGCTCAGCTACAGTCAGTGCATTGGCCCCCGGCACGTTTGCAACCAGAACTCCGGCCTGCGTGCAGAGGTCAACGGGAATCATGTCGAGGCCCGCGCCATGGCGCACCAATGCTCTAAGGCCATTTTCACGCTGTACGACTTCGGCAGGTATATTGGCACGAACCACGATGTATTGGGCACCGTTGCTCTCATTCTCAATTGCGGTTCTTGTAGGTTCACTGGCTATTTTGAGTGTGCCGATTTCACCAAGCTGTCCGGCGATATCGGGGTGCAGACTGTGCGTTGAAAAGATCAGCGGTCTATTCTTCATTTGCCTGTGTATCCAGATCAATTCCCTTGGAATTCTCCAAAAGCTCAGTCCAGTAACTCTTTGCGCCCCGAAGATGTGTGTTCATCAATGCCTTCGCCAGCACAGCATCGCGCGCTTTGAGAGCCTGAAAAATCTGCTGATGTTCAAGATGGGACTGCTTGTTTCGGGCAGGGTCACGGAAATAAAGTGGCAGGCGCTTTTCGCTCAGCAAATAAAAGCTTGTGCAGATACTGTAGAAAACAGAGTTCTGTGTGGCTCTGACAATCTCGAGATGAAAGTCGTGATCGAGCTTGGCAAGTCCTTCACCATTCCGGATGCGCTGTTCAGAGTCCTCCAGGATACGTTCCAACGTTGCAAAATTTTCATCAGTTGCGCGTTCGGCGGCAAGTTCTGCTGCCTTTATCTCGTGAATTTTCCGCACCTCGACAGCTTCGAATATCTGCTGTGGTTCAAGTGGAATGCCTGCTCTTGCATAAAGAGCCATCGCCTGCAGGCCCGATTGTTCCGAAGCCAGGTAAATGCCCGATTTGGCCCGTCGTTCGATGATTTTCATGGCATCAAGAATTGCCAGCGCTTCTCGGACCTGGCCGCGGCTGACGGAAAAGTGTTCAGCCAGTTCGCGCTCTGACGGGGCTTTGCCATCTTTAGTCTTGGCTTCGGAGAAGATGTAAAAAGCCAGCATTGGCAGCAATTGACTATCAGCAGTCTCGCTCATCGCTTGATGAATTCCTTCAATGCCGCTTCGTTCATTTCAAACCCCAGGCCAGGGCCTTCTGGTATCTCAATCATGCCGTCTTTAACAGTGATTGTATCCTTCGACAAATCATGAATCATCGGATTGGCCCCAAGCGAGTATTCAATTGTGAAACTTGCCGGTGAAGCGGCACAAATTTGCAGCCCGGCAAAAAAACAGGGTGCACCTGCCCAAAGATGCGGCGCCAGTCGCAGATTGAACGCACTTGCCAATGAGCCGATTCGCATTGTCTCGCTGATTCCTCCGCAAAAAGCGGGGTCTGGCTGGAAAATATCCACAGCCCGCAAAATGGCCAGATCCCGGAACGCAAAGCGGGTGGCTTCGGATTCTCCGGCGGCAATAGGGATAGATGTCGAGGCCCGCACCTCTGCCATGCCAGATTTGTCATCAGCAATGACGGGTTCCTCAAACCAAGCGATGTCGCAATCTGAGATCATGTGGGCAAACTGCTTGGCTTCACCCACAGTGTAAGTACCGTGTGCATCCACCATGAGATCCACATTGGGGCCAAGCCCTTTTCGAGCGGCTTTGACCCGAAGTGCAGAATTTCGCGGTACAACGTCCATCGCACCAACCCGCATTTTTACGGCCTTGAATCCCCCTTGCTTTACATAGGAGTTCAATTGTTCACCTATTCCGTCTGCACTTTCCCATCCACCGGATGCGTAAGCTGGCAAACGATCCGCCTTGCGTCCGCCCAGCAAATGCCAGACAGGCTTGCCTTGCGATTTGCCAAGTATATCCCAGATCGCAATATCAATGGCGCTTATGGCGGCGATGGTCAGGCCTCTGCGTGCGATCTCCGGCATGGAATGTCCTGCATCAGAAGCTCTCTTCGAGCGAACGCCATTGTACAGATCCTCCCATATGAATGTTACATCCGCCGGGTCACGGCCAATGATTTTCGGACAGAATTCATCATTTAACAAATGGACAAGGGTTGAGTAGTGACCCGAGCTTCCGGCTGCATTCTTGCCTTCTCCCCAGCCCACCAGTCCATCATCAGTCTCAAGTCTCAAGATGGCGGCATCAAAAGTCTGTAGCCTGCCAAAATCACTGACATGTTGCCGACTGGTCTCGATGGGAATTTGAATCCACCACGCCTGTGCTGATTTGATGCGCATATTTACTCCTCACTCCCCCGATTCAGAATCTCAAACAGGGGCAGGGTTGTCTCCTTGTTCATCACTTGATGAGAGGCAGTAATGTCTCTGCGGTAATTCGCATCTGGTCAGAATAAAATTCCTCTGACAGCAGGCTAGAGCCGTGGTCCTCGATAAACTTCAACTGCTCCGGCGATATATCTACCGGATTGGTTTCAATCATGTCCGGATAGGGAGCAGCAGGAGTGCGGTCAACCGGTGCCACAAACTCGTTGGTCAATGCCCCGTCATAGCCGATCTCCTTGAGAGTTCCGACAATTTTGGCCCAATCAAGATGACCAAGACCTGCTGCAAAGCGGTTGTTGTCGGCAACATGAAAATCAAAAAGGCGTTTGCCGGCAAGGCGAATGGCATCATAGATGTCGTCTTCCTCGATGTTGAGGTGAAACGCGTCCAGACACACGCCGCATTCAGGACTGACTGCATCAGCAAGAGCCAAAGCCTGCGCGCATCGATTGAACAAATACGTCTCAAAACGGTTCAACGGTTCAATAGCAACTCTGACACCTTTTTTCTGGGCATGATGAAAGCACTCCCTTGTCGCATCAACCACCCATTTCCATTCTTCTTCTGGCGTGGCGTCAGGTGTGACTTTGCCAACAGTGGCAGGAACTAGCGTTATGATCTGGCCTTCCAGTTCCGAAACCATGGTGATCACGCTCTTTACGTAGTCAACGGACCGGGCACGCTGTCCTTCGTCTTTCGCGGCGAGGTTCCGCTCACCAAGTGTCAACGTAACTGCACCCCAGCATTTCATGCCGGTTTCCTTCAACAGTGCGCGCGTTTCCTTGACATCATATTGAGCGGGCTCGCCGGAGATCTCGATGCTTTTATAACCAAATTTCTTGATGCGGCGCACCGTCATCTCCAATGGCTCTGCCCGCATCCAGTTATGGGTTGATAAATGCATTCAATCCTCCTCTTTTTTCTGTTTGACACCCGTGGCGCTCTTGACAGAAACCACGATTTGCCTTGAAACTGGTTAGACCAGATTGCGATGAATAAAATAGCTGGTCAAGTAGTCCTAGTTGCTAAATTGATAAAATACCCCTGTATTTGTGCAAATTGTTTAAAATTTGTGGAAAGTGATATCCCTCTCAAAAAGAATGGTAAGTCGTGATTTCAAATTTGGTAAGACCAGTATGGTTCAGTTAGTTTCGGTTTGCCTGCTGAGGCGTAAGGCGCGAAAAAGGTTTGTGAGGCAGTAAAATGAAAATTGGCATGTGTATGTTTTTGTGGACGACGCACATTGGCAAGGAACATCGTTCGCTGCTCGAGGGCATCAAAGAAACCGGTTTTGACGGGGTCGAGATTCCGGTCTTCGAAGGCAATCCGGCGACGTTCGGCGCGATTGGCGAAATGCTGGATGAAATTGGTCTTCAGCGCACTGCAGTCTCGGCAAATGGGGATCCGTCACTCAATCTGATTTCGCCTGACAAGACTGTCCGCACAGCCGGGATCAAACACATGAAATGGGTGATTGATTGCACAAAGGCCCTTGGTGCAACACAGGTCAGCGGACCGTTACACTCAACGCTCGGGCATTTCACAGGCGAGGGGCCGATGCGTCGCGAACTGGAATGGTCTGTCAGTTCTCAACGGGAAATCGGGGATTATGCTGCAAAGCACGGCGTTACGATCGGTCTTGAAGCGCTGAACCGTTTTGAATGTTATCTGGTCAATACAATGGACGATCTCTGCCGTCACCTTGAGGAAATAAACCATCCTAACATCACCGCAATGTACGACACCTTTCATGCGAATATAGAGGAGGCAGATCCGATATCGGCTCTCGTCAGGAATGCAGCTCATGTATCGCATATCCATATTTCGGAAAATGATCGCGGCGTTCCAGGCAGGGGCAATATTCCTTGGACTGAAACCTTCGCTGCCATCAAGCAGATCGGATATGATGAATGGTTGACAATTGAGAGCTTTGGTCGCGGATTGCCGGATTTGGCAGCTGCAACCAAGGTTTGGAGAGACTTTGCGGAAAGCCCGCAAGCCGTATACCGCGACGGCTATGACCACATAAGAAATTGTATGGCAACTGCGGGCTTGTAAGTACAACTACTATTTGATGCAACGGCACAAAGCCAGAAACTTTGAAACCGCTTTTACGGGAGGAATAAAATGAAAACTCTTAAAGGACCAGGGCTTTTTCTGGCTCAGTTTGCCGGTGATGAAGCGCCGTTCAATTCATGGAAATCCATCACCGCGTGGGCTGCTGATTGCGGCTACAAGGCTGTGGAAATTCCCAGCTGGGACGCCAGGATTTTCGATTTGTCCAGGGCCGCTTCGTCAAAGGACTATTGTGACGAATTGAAAGGACAGGCGGCAGAAAATGGCATTGAGATCACAGATTTGTCTACCCACCTCCAAGGGCAACTTGTGGCTGTCCATCCGGCTTATGACGATGCTTTTGATGGTTTTGCTGCGCCGGAAGTGCGCGGCAATCCAAAAGCCCGCCAGGCATGGGCGGTGGAACAGGTCAAGAAAGCCATTACCGCTTCAAGGCATTTGGGTATAGACCGCCATGCAACTTTCTCCGGTGCATTGGCTTGGCCTTATATTTATCCATGGCCCCAACGTCCGGCCGGGCTTGTTGAAACCGCTTTTGACGAACTGGCAAAACGCTGGAAACCCATTCTGGATCATGCAGACGAAAACGGCATTGACGTGTGTTATGAAATTCATCCAGGTGAGGACCTCCATGACGGGATCACCTTTGAAATGTTCCTTGAGCGGGTGGGCAATCATCCGCGCTGCAACATGCTCTATGACCCTAGTCACTACGCACTCCAATGTCTGGATTATCTGGACAACATCGACATTTACAAGGACCGTATCCGCATGTTCCATGTCAAGGATGCCGAGTTTAATCCAACAGGCCGTCAGGGGGTTTACTCCGGATATCAAAGCTGGGTTGACCGCGCAGGCCGCTTTCGTTCGCTGGGTGATGGCCAGATCGACTTTGCTGGTATTTTCTCTAAGATGGCAGCAAATGATTTTGATGGCTGGGCAGTGGTCGAATGGGAATGCTGTCTCAAACATCCTGAGGACGGTGCCCGTGAAGGCGCTCAGTTCGTCAAGGACCATATCATCAGGGTAACACCAAGGGCATTTGATGATTTTGCCGACGGCGGGACCAACGAGGCGGCAAATCGAAAAATGTTGGGAATTGGAGGCTGAAAATGGCAATTGAAGGCTCAACCACACAGGTGCAGCGCCGCATCCGTTTGGGAATGGTAGGCGGTGGTCGTGACGCTTTCATCGGAGGCGTGCATCGCATAGCCTCAAGGATTGATGACCGGTTTGAACTGGTCGCTGGGTGCTTCAGCTCGACAGCTGAAAAATCCCGCGCTTCGGGCGAGGATCTGGGAATTGCGGCAGATCGCGTTTACGACAATTTCGCGGATATGGCCAAGCGTGAAGCCCGTCTTCAAAATGGCATAGAAGCAGTCTCCATCGTCACCCCGAACCATGTGCATTACGTTGCCGCACGCGAATTCCTCAAGCGGGGAATCCATGTCATTTGTGACAAGCCGCTGACATCAACTTTGGCCGATGCAAGGAAACTGGTCAAGGAAGTGGAAAGTGCGGACGCGCTTTTTATCCTTACCCACAATTACACAGGTTACCCCATGGTGCGCCAGGCCCGTGAAATGGTTTCATCGGGTCAATTGGGTACAATCAGGCTTGTTCATGCTGAATACCCGCAGGATTGGCTGACCGAACCCTCGGATGGCAAGCAGGCGCAATGGCGTACGGACCCGGAACGTTCAGGTGCTGGCGGTTCAATCGGC
The DNA here is from genome assembly GCA_041736675.1 of Salaquimonas sp. GTDB lineage: Bacteria > Pseudomonadota > Alphaproteobacteria > Rhizobiales > Rhizobiaceae > Salaquimonas. Next base: position 54,121 of record JBGSTD010000004.1, on the reverse strand, counting down.
GATATCGGAACACACGCCTATAATCTTGCTTGCTTTGTTTCAGGACTGGAACTTGAATCCCTGTCAGCGGATATGCAGGCTTTCGTTGAGGGAAGGCGGGTCGATGACAACGCCCATGTCATGTTGCGATGGAAAGGCGGTGCTCGTGGAATGTTGTGGTCAAGCCAGGTAGCCCCTGGTAACGAAAATGCACTCAAACTGCGCATTTATGGCACCAAGGGTGGGCTGGAATGGGAGCAGGAAAACCCGACAAACCTTTGGTATTCACCCTTCGGCGAGACAAAATGTCTGATAACGCGCGGTGGTGCAGGTTCCGGAAAAGCCGCAGGCAGGGTAAGCCGTATTCCCCCAGGCCACCCGGAAGGTTATCTGGAGGGTTTTGCCAATATCTATTCCGAGGCAGCAGAGGCAATCAGGGCACACCAGTCGGGAACCAAATTGCCTGATGGCGTGGTGTATCCAACGGTACATGACGGCTTGAAGGGTGTGCAGTTTGTCGATGCCTGTGTAAGATCGACTGCACGTAACGCCGCCTGGATCACTTTAAGTGATTGAAATCGACTTTCTGTAGCGAACACATTCGCACGGCATAGGCACCTGCGAATGTGTTGTTGTGGCAATTCCGTTTGGCCTGTTTAACTGCTATCGGTTGGTTGCTCTGTATTCCCTCACACTTTCAGGATCAGGTTCGAAGCACCCTGTAAATGGCAGGAATTACCAGCACGGTCAAAAGAGTGGAAGACGCAAGCCCGAATAGCAACGATACCGCAAGCCCTTGAAAAATGGGATCTGTCAAAATCACCGCAGCACCGATCATGGCTGCCAAGGCCGTAAGCAGGATTGGCTTGAAACGAATCGCACCAGCCTCGATAAGAATTTCAGTCAAATCGCGCTTGCGCATTGCAACTCCTGTAGTAACTGGTTGATCATCGCTTTCCGGCGCGACAATCGCCATTTCGGTCAGCGCAATTTCCTCGTCATGGGTCAGTGCCACTTCGAGCGGTGCATGACGAATGAAGTCGACCAACAAGATCGAGTTACGCACAATGATCCCTGCAAGAGCAATAAAGCCGATCATTGAGGTCGCTGAAAATGGTGCATCAAACAGCCAGTGGCCGCCAAGAATACCGATAAAAGTCAGTGGAATAGGCGTGAGGATCACAAGCGGCACCTTGAAGGAACCGAATTGCGCGACGACGAGAATGTAAATTCCCAAAAGGGCGACCATGAAGGCTGCTCCCATGTCGCGGAAAGTCACCCATGTGACCTCCCATTCGCCATCCCACAGCAATGCGGGTTTGCTGTCATCAAGCGGCTGGCCGTGTAATGAAATCACAGGCTTGGTCAAACCCGTCCAGTCCTGGGCATCAATTGCCTCCTGCACTGCAAGCATTCCGTACAGCGGAGCTTCAAATCGCCCGGCGAGTTCAGCCGTTACCATTTCTGCAGGATGACCATTGTGACGGAAAACCGGAAAGGAGCTGCGTTCTTCGGACAATCGGATAACATCGCCGAGTTCAACAACACCCCGATCCCCCGGCAAGACATTTGCAGGAATGGGCGTTGTCAGGAAACGCTCACCTATAAGGCGCTCACCCCTTGGACGTTCAAGCCGAATGGGGATTGGCTGTCTGCCTTCGCCCCTGTGCGAATAGCCGACGGTCTTGCCTCCGCTCAGAATAGCGATGGTATCAAATACATCACCTTCCTCGACCTTGAAGAATTCAAGATCGTCAGTGGAAATGCGCGCGCGCATCCGCCGGGCATCCTCCCCGTATGAGTTGTCGATATCCACAATGAAATCGACGGAGCGAAATGCCTCCTCCACCTTTGCTGCAATCTGGCGCCTTGTAGCTGCGTCGGGACCATAGATTTCCGCAAGCAACGTAGCCATGACCGGCGGTCCTGGTGGTGGTTCGACCACTTTGAGATTTGTTCCTTCGGGCAAGGCAATCTTGTTGATGCGATCGCGAATTTCGAGCGCGATTTCATGGCTTGACCTGTCTCGTTCCGTTTTTGGCAGAAGATTGATGGCAACATCACCCTGATGCGGCTCATTTCGGTAGAATGTGTGACGTACCAGCCCGTTGAAATTAAATGGTGCTGCAGTGCCTGAATGAGTTTGCACCGATCTGACTTCCGCGAGTGTCAGCACCGACCGCGATACATCCTGCGCAACTGCATCTGTAGCCTCGACAGAGGATCCTTCCGGCAGATCAATGGTAACCGACAATTCAGACTTGTTGTCGAAAGGCAGCAATTTAACTGTGACATCCTTGGTATAAAACAGGACGAGCGATCCTGCTGTAAGCAGACCAACGACAACGAGGAAGGTCCAGCTTGATGTTTTTGTGGCAAGGATTGGTGTTGCAACCTTTTTGTAGATGCGCCCGAGAACGCCGCCATGGGCGTGATCGCCATGAGCGCCGACCGGGGCAGAACCGCTGATCTTCAACATCAGCCAGGGTGTAACCATCACCGCGACGAAAAACGAGAAGATCATCGCAGCAGATGCGTTTGCCGGAATAGGGCTCATGTAAGGGCCCATCATGCCGGAAACAAAAAGCATCGGGAGCAGGGCGGCAACAACTGTCAGGGTTGCCACAATCGTCGGATTGCCAACTTCCGCCACAGCCGCAATCGCAGCATCCTTGCGGCTGCGTCCGTCATTCATGCCCCAATGGCGGGCAATGTTTTCAATTACCACAATGGCATCGTCAACCAGAATACCGATTGAGAAAATCAGGGCAAACAGCGAAACTCGGTTTAGCGTATACCCCATGAGACGGGAGGCAAACAGCGTAAGCAGGATCGTCACAGGAATGACGATGGCGACAACCAATGCTTCACGTCGGCCGATTGCAAACCAGACCAGCAGGATGATCGAGACTGTCGCCAGCCCCAGGTGGTACAAAAGCTCATTGGCTTTTTCGTCAGCCGTTTCTCCATAGTCGCGCGTTACCTCGACAGTCATTTCCTCGGGAATAAGACTGCCTTCCAATTGCTCGACGCGATGGAGAATGCTTTCGGCAACCACCACAGCGTTTGAACCCGCACGTTTGGCGATGGCCAGCGTAACCGATGGAGATCGTTCTATTCCGTTTTCAGTCCGCCTCATTGTTGATACGATCTGGTCGCCTGTATCTGCCGCGAACTCGATTGTAGCTACATCGCGCACATAGACGGTTCTGCCGTCCCTTGCGGTCAATAACAAATTGCCAATGTCAGCGGGAGAGCGCAGCGTTTCGCCTGCTACCAGCATGATCTGCTCGCCCTCATTGCGAATGCGGCCAGCTGGAAATGCACGGTTTGCACCCTGCACCTTACCCGCAAGCTGCTGCAGTGTGATGCCATAAAGCGCAAGTCGTTCCGGATCCGGCGCTATGCGAATTTTTTCACCAGTCTCCCCGATAAGATAGGTGAGACCAATATTGTCGATTTTTGTGATTTCAGTCCGCAATTCGCGCGCAATGCGGGTCAGGTCATTGGCGGAAATTTTGTCTTTCATTTCCAGTTTTGGCGACAACGTCAGGGTTACGATAGCCACATCGTCAATGCCGCGCGCGACAATCTGCGGTTCGGCGATACCAACCGGCATACGGTCCATGTTGGCACGTATTTTTTCGTGCACCCTCAGCACGGCTGCGTCCGCCGAGGTTCCAACCAGAAAGCGGGCCGTAACCAGCACGCCGTCATCCATGCTTTGCGAATAGACATGCTCAACACCGTCAATTCCCATGACGATGGTTTCCAGCGGTTCGGTAATCAGCTTGACAGCATCATCAGCCTTCAGCCCTTCCGCATGCAATCGGATATCCACCATCGGCACAGAGATTTGCGGCTCTTCTTCGCGCGGCAGCGTGGCGAGCGCTATCAGGCCGAAAGCAAATGCCGCGATCAGGAACAAGGGGGTAAGAGGGGAGGTAATGAAGGCGCGGGTGAGGCCACCGGCAATCCCAAGGTGCTCTTTCTGTTCACTCATTTGGTCACCAGCAGATCACCGGCATTGAGACCGCTGAGAATTTCAACCATTTCAGTATCATCAAGTTGCAGGCGGTCACCCGGGATTACAATGCGTTCGATCTCTTCTTCACCAACCATCACCTTGACAAAATCGATCCCGGATCGGGTCATAATGGAAGATGCCGCAACTGTCAGGGCACTTCTGGTTCCAACAGGTACTTGCACGAGCACACGCGCATTGACGAATACAGAATCAAGGTCGTCAACTTCAACATCGGCTATGATACGGCCATTCTCAATCAGCGGATAAATCTTCGCCAGCCGACCGGCTCGTTCTGCGCCGTCAGAGGAAATCCTGATAGCTGCACCCTCCTTGAGAGCGCTGCCGTGGCGTTCAGGTATAGCAAGACGTAAAAAGAAACCGCCCCCGCCCAGCAGGGCAATCGACTCGCCCGGTAGTACTACAGCGCCGCGTGTCACTGAAACCGTCAGCACCTTGCCGTCTGACGGGGCCAGAACTTGACCTTCCTCAGACTGCTTTTGAACGATTGAGCGTTGGGCTTCAACCGCTGCAATCTGGTTTCCAGCCACGTCAACATCCGTTCTCAACTGGTCGAGGCGCTGGGCTGTGGCAAGGCCGCGCTTGAGCAATGTCTCGCCGCGCTCCAGTTCAGCTTTTGATTTTGCCAATTGTGCCTGAAGCCCTCCGAGTTGGGCATCCAGTGCAGCGATCTGGAAATTGAGCTTGTCATCATGCACCGTTGCAATCCGCTGGCCGGCCTTTACCTCATCACCCTCGCTGGCCAGAAGTTCGGTAACGATACCGCCGATCCGCGCTCTTGCCGGAACAAGGTCACGCGCCTCTATGCGCCCGTAAATCGCTTTCCATTCGGTGATCTCCACCGGTTTTAGTGCGATCGTGGCCGAAAAGGCAGGTGCGGTAGTTGCAAGTAGTGCTGCAAGAAGCAGTGAAAGTCGCATTGTCAAATTTCCTTGGACTATTGTGCCCTGTTGAATGAAAGCTAGATGTGTCCGGGCTTGTTCGCGATTGCAGCGTTCTGCGACAATTGAGTATTTCCCTGGTCAAGGACACGGTCTGTTATTGCGGCAGAAAGCCAGATCGCAAAAAGGGTGATCCACGCTGTCAGAGCAAAGACACTCGCCCCTGTGACCCCTGCTCCGACAGCGCAGCCCCCCGCCAACATGCCCCCAAAACCCATCATTGCAGCACCAAGCAAATAGCGCTTCATTGCATGACCGCCCTCAAATCCCTGAAGAGCGAGTTGACCGGTTAGAAAGGCAGCGACGAAAGCACCGATAAATACTCCAGGCACGAGGCCGACACTGAAATTAATCATGGTTCCTGGCGGTGTGAGGAACAGCATCAATGTGTCAGCCGATGGACCTGTAAAAGTGATAGCCTCCATTTTGATAGGTTCAAATGAGAGAGCGGTCATTTCACTTGTAAACCACCATGCCAACGGAATTGTTGATCCGACAATCAGCGCACCAAACAGGCTCAACACATTCAATTTGCGTATCATGGCGACTACAATTGCCGCGATCGCGGCTAATCCGGTGATCAGCAAGGCGGACATTTCATCCAATCGGGAAAAAACCAGAAGGTCATTACCTCCGATCGAGAGTGTTGTCATGCTGCCGGCTATTGCCTCGCGCAGCGGCGACAGAAATCCCTTGAGGCTGGCCTGGGCAAAGACTGCGAACACGAGACCGGATAGAAGTGCGCGAAGATTTCCCGTGGCCGATAGCACAAGCAGCCTGCTTGAACAGCCTCTGGCGAGCACCATGCCAGTGCCAAACATCAGGCCACCCAGAAGGGCACCCGACAGGCTTTGTGGTGATGCAATCTGGCGTGCTTCGCTGGGAGTGACGAGGCCGGTATAGCCGAGCAACTGGGTGCCAAAAACGGCAGCGGTGAAAACCAGCAGCCAAACGGCGGTTCGCTGGCCGATTGTGCCGCGAGAAAACTCGATTGCAGCGGCACGAAGGCAGAATTTGCTTTGCTGGGCAAAAGCGCCAAAAATCGCGCCAATAAGCACACCGCCTATCAGAAGGGTCCAGTTCTCTCCAATCAGATCAACAAGCGTTATCAATTCCATGAACTTTGAATATTGGATTAACGCGTCTCCGTAGTTGACGCAGATCAAATCAAGAGCAGATACATTCATAAAAGTCTATGTTTTTTGCTGTGCTGTTTTCATCGCACACGACAATTTTGTACCGGACTGCCATTCAAAGGGATCAATGGACATAGTTCCGGTTCCTGTTGCTCGAATCGGTTACCTGCAGAAATTGTGGCTCAAAAAGGCTGTCCTCACGCATCTGAAACATCAAACTCGAAAAGTAAGTAGTACGCTTATTATCTCTTTACACAGCGAGAAGTAATTAGTATGCATACTTATCAATTTTTATTTGGGAAACAGTCATGCAGTATCATCTCAACGGTTTTAGACCTGGCAATCCGGAAGTCTTTGATGCGGCTCCCGGCCGGCAGGAGCCAAAAGGCGGATTGCCTGAGAAGGTCGATGTACTGATTGTTGGAAGCGGTCCGGCAGGCTTGACACTTGCAGCTCAACTCTCCGCTTTTCCCGACATTACGACCCGCATAGTCGAGCGCCGGGACGGACCGATGGAAAAAGGGCAGGCGGATGGGGTATCTTGCCGTTCGATGGAAATGTTCAACGCCTTTGGTTTCGTCGAGAAAGTTCTCAAACAGGCATATTGGGTCAATGAGACAACCTTTTGGAAACCTGATGACAATGATCCGGATATTATTGTCCGAAATGGACGTATACAGGACGTGGAGGACGGTCTCTCGGAGATGCCGCACGTCATTCTCAATCAGGCGAGGGTACACGACATGTACCTGGAAACAATGTTAAATTCGCCTTCGCGTCTTGTTCCGGATTATGGGCTTCAACTGGTCGATCTGACAGTCGATCCTGCGCGTTCGGGCTACCCTGTCGAGGCTGTCGTTGAAAGCGTCAGCGGCGCCTCAAAGGGTCAAAGACAAGCAATCCATGCCCGATATGTGGTCGGCTGCGATGGTGCCCGCAGTGCAGTACGCAAGGCTATTGGCCGAGAATTGACTGGTGATTCAGCCAACCAGGCCTGGGGTGTGATGGATGTGCTGGTCGAAACGGATTTTCCTGATATCAGGTGCAAGACCCTGATACATTCCGGCAAGGGCAATGTCATAATCATCCCGCGTGAAGGTGGATATCTTGTCCGTTTGTACATTGAACTGGACAAGCTTGGAACAAACGAACGGGTTGCCGACAGGAATATAACGCTTGATCAGCTTATCGCTGCTGCCGGGGCCATTTTCCAGCCCTGGATTCTCTCAGTCAGGGAAGTTGTCTGGTGGTCGGTTTATGAAATCGGCCAACGCCTGACCGACAAGTTCGATGATGTTCACGAGGATGAAATGGCAACCCGCCTGCCGCACGTTTTTATTTGTGGGGATGCATGCCACACCCACAGCCCGAAAGCAGGGCAGGGCATGAATGTTTCGATGGGCGATGGTTTCAATCTGGGCTGGAAGCTGGTGTCCGTGCTGCAGGGGCGCTGCCAGCCTGAAATTCTGCACAGCTATTCTGCCGAGCGTCAATCTGTTGCCAAAGACCTGATCGACTTCGACCGTGAATGGTCACGCATCATGAGCGACAGATCACAATCAGACGAAACTGATGGCAGTGGCACACCCAAATTCCAGCGATATTTCGTTCAGCACGGCCGGTACACAGCAGGTATGTCGGTAACCTATCAGCCTTCACAATTGACTGGGTCATCAACTTGGCAATCGCTGGCTGAAGGCTTTGAAATTGGAACACGCTTCCATTCAGCGCCCGTAATCCGGCTGTCAGATGCCAAGCCGGTGCATTTGGGGCATACAGTTCTTGCCGACACGCGCTGGCATATATTTGCCTTTTGTCCAAACGAGGATCCCGCGCAAAAGGAGTCGGCCATCAACAAACTCTGTTCATTCCTTGCAGGCGACGCGCAATCACCAATTCAAAGACATACTCCTTCGGGCGCAGATATTGATAGTGTGATCGACTTTCGTGCAATCTTCCAACAAGGTACGCGGGAATTGGCACTCGAAAACCTGCATGCCTTTTTGAAACCCAAAAAAGGAAAATACGGACTGGTTGATTATGAAAAAATGTTCTGCACTGATCTGAAGAACGGAGCAGATATTTTTGATTTGCGAAATATCGATCGTGAAAAGGGTTGCCTCGTAATTGTCCGCCCGGATCAATATGTTGCGCACATCCTGCCGTTGGATGCCCACGATGAACTGGCAGATTTTTTTGAGGGATTCATGCTTCCCGCCAAAGATTAGCAGCTGGCGAAGCGGCAAATGGAGCGTTCAATTCACGCCCGGCGTTTCAGCAGGGAATTGCCGCTTCACATTGTGAAATCTCGTCAGCCAGCCATCTGGCAAACCGTGCTGCAAGTTCGTTCTTTCCTGCCGGATAGACCGACAGATGGTAGCCGTCCTGGGCCATCATCTCCATTTTATCAGCTACAACCAGCGCCCCCTCACACAGGGATGGAGCTGCAATTGCCCTGCTGGTCAGGGCAATACCTGCTTTTGAACGCGCCAGATCAACAGCCATGCCGTGCGAATCAACAAAAACAGTGGGCCTGATTTCTCCCAAATAATGTCTGCTCTCTGCCCAGGCCTGCCAGGTGTCAGAAGTGCCCACCACCTGAATCAACGGATGTTTCATGATATCGTCAGCGCTGTACAAAGAGGAGCCTGTCTCTCCCAGAAGATCGGGCGAACCGACCACCACCATCTGGTTGGAACCAAGAGGCATGGAGTTCCCGGATGTTGATTTGCCAAATGATTTTATGGGTTCAAAGCGTATTTCCACATCGACTTCCGAATTGGAAAATTCATCCGGCCAGACTTTGGTCATCAGGCGGATAGCGACATCTTCATGACTTTTGGAGAACGCCGCCATTCGCGGTGCCAGATACCATTGGGCGATGCTGACACTGGTGGCGACCGTAAGTAGCCTCTTGTCAGTTTCGGTGTCAAAACTGTCTGTCGCAATGCGCAGGGTTGCCATGGCTTTTGCTACCGTCGGAACAAGTCGTCGTCCTTCGTCCGTCAGCGCCAGTCCACGGCTTTTGCGAATGAAAAGCAGACAGCCAAAACGTTTTTCAAGGAGGTTGACCTGTTGGCTGATCGCCGATTGCGTGAGCCCCAACTCTTCTGCTGCAGCCGTAAAACTCAAATTTCGTGCAGAGCTTTCAAAGGCCCTGAACCAGGTTAAAGGGGGAAGGGGACGTGCCATCGTGGTTTGCTAAAAATTTGCCATTAGTATTACTAATAGCATTGGCCATGAATTGCTAAATTGTCAATTTTGCTTTTCCCCCTCACGTTGGCTTCTCTCCCTGATTGCCATTTTGAAAGTTGGTATTGATGACATCTCTTCTGCCTTTGAACATCCGTAAGATCGTGACCTATGACGAGGAAACATTTGTTGAGGGATTCAAGAAGGCCGAAAGGCCTTGGCGCATGTTCGCGGTTGCAGCCATTGTGACCAATCCCTGGGCGGGCAGGTTTGTCGACAATCTCAAGCCGGAAATCATGGACTATGGTCCGCAGCTTGGGCAGTTGATGACTGAGCGCATGATTGCACTTGCCGGCTCCGGCGACGCCATAGAGGCATACGGCAAGGCCGCTGTTGTAGGAGTAGACGGCGAAATAGAGCACGCATCAGCGCTCATTCATACGCTGAGGTTCGGAAATTATTATCGCGAAGCGGTCAAGGCAAAAAGCTATTTGGCATTCACCAATACGCGCGGTGGGCCTAACGCCTGCATCTCGGTACCATTGATGGACAAGAATGATGCTGGCCGCCGATCACACTACCTGACGATCCAGTTTGCAATTCCTGATGCCCCAAGGGCAGACGAGATCATCGTGGTTCTGGGTGCTGCAACAGGCGGCAGGCCGCATCATCGGATTGGAGACAGGTATCAGGATTTGAAAGATCTGGGGCATGACCTTGAAAACCCTGCAGCGGTTTGAACTGACCGCTCATGTTTCCGGTTGGCAGGGTGGCAAGGGTCCGGCGTTGATGCTTGTCCACGGTGTGGGTCTTCGCGCTGAGGCATGGTTTCCAATGATACCATTCCTGCAAACCCGGTTTTCCCTCACTGTTATCGATCTGCCTGGACATGGCGCAAGTCCGTTGTTTAGAAAAAAACCACAACTTGTTGATTATACAAACACATTGGCAGATGTGTTGAAAAAAATTGGGGCCCCGGCCGTCGTCGTTGGCCATTCCATGGGTGCGTTGATAACAATGGATTTGGCAATCAGGTATCCGGAATTGGTGTCAACAATTGTTCCCTTGAATGCGATTTATCGCCGTTCTCAGGAAGCAAAGGCGGCAGTCGTGAAGCGTGCCAGCGAAATCAGATCAAAAGGCTTATCCGATCCTTCGCCCACACTTGAACGTTGGTTTGGCGACCGTCCGGAAGGTGAACTCAAAATGGCAAACGATGCGTGTCGCCAATGGCTGACGACTGTTGATGCAGCAGGCTATGCCCAGGCTTATTCTGTGTTTGCAAGCGAAGACGGCCCATCAGGCGACGATCTTGCATCCATCCATTGCCCAGCGCTTTTTATGACCGGTTCCAAGGAGCCCAATTCAACTCCTGAAATGTCATTGGCCCTTGCGCGGGGTGTCGCTCGCGGTAAGGCGGTTGTCATAGACGGTGCACGCCATATGATGCCGATGACCCATGCAGGAATAGTCAGTGAACATCTTGCGAGCTTTATACAATTTCCGGAGTTTCCCCATGGATAAATTGGACCTCAAGGAACTGCGTGCAGCTTTCGGCACCTTCATGACCGGCGTGACAATCATAACCGCCAAATCGGAAAACGGCACAATGGTTGGTTTTACCGCAAATTCTTTTGCCTCAGTTTCGCTGGATCCACCCTTGCTGCTGGTTTGTCCCGGCAATCACTTATCGAGCATTGATGTGTTTAGGCAGTGCAGGCATTTTGCAGTTAACATCCTCCGCGAGGGACAAGAGGAAATCTCGAACATTTTTGCCAGTTCAAAGGAGGACCGCTTTTCAAAGGTCCCATGGAAAGCGGATGAAAACGGCGTGCCGCTGATTTCCGATGCCCTTGCAAGTTTTTCCTGCAGCGCCCACAGCAAGCTGGAGGCGGGGGATCATCTCGTCCTGATCGGCGAAGTCACCGCTTTTTCAAGGGCCGACGGTCTCGGGCTTGGATATTGGAGAGGCGGCTATTTCTCCCTCAGCAGTGAAAGGGAGGCTTTGGCATCTCCGGGACCTAGAAGTCACATCGTAGTTGGTGCCATCGTTGAAAATGATAACCGCATCTTTGTTGTCAGAAAAAGCGGGGAATTGTCTCTTCCTTCAGTTCGATTGCCTGGCGGTGCACCCGCGCGTTCGGGGATCAAGGCGCAGTTGGAGGAAATCGGCATCATTGCCGAAATCGGCCGCGTCTATTCGGTTTATCACGATACAAAAAGCAATGATCGCTTCATTTATTTTCGTGCAACGGGAACTCTGCAAAGCAAAAAGGACGGCGGCGAATATGTTTCCATAGAGGCCGCCGCTTCAGCAGCATGGAGCGATGCAGCCGAAGGCGTGATGGTCAGACGCTATCTTGAAGAACGCGGCAACAACCAGTTCGGACTTTATATCGGGGATACGTTTTCCGGTGAAATCCACTCAGATGAACATAGTCAATAGCAGGAAATGTCATGGAATTTTCTTTATTCGCACATATGGAACGGCTTGGCCCAGAGCAGACACACAAGAACCTCTACGATGAGTTTCTCAGCCTCTGCAGCATCGCTGATCAGGGTGGAATGCGGGCTATCTGGACAGGTGAGCATCACGGCATGGAATTTACTATTGCCCCCAATCCGTTTATCACCATCACCGATCTTGCCCGCCATACAAAAAATGTGAAGCTTGGAACAGGAACCATCATCGCGCCATTCTGGCATCCGATCAAACTGGCGGGTGAAGCGGCAATGACCGATCTTGTCACCGGCGGCAGGCTGGAGCTGGGAATTGCGCGCGGTGCCTATTCTTATGAGTATGATCGTTTGATGCCGGGTCTTGATGCCTGGCAGGCTGGCCAGCGCATGCGAGAAACTGCTCCCTTGTTGCGCAAACTCTGGAATGGAGATTGCGCCCATGAAGGAGAATTCTTCTCCTTCCCCTCCACCACCAGTGCGCCCAAACCCCTGCAGCAGGACGGTCCGCCGATCTGGATAGCAGCGCGCGATCCAAACAGCCACGAGTTTGCGGTGCAGAACAATTTCAATGTTCAGGTAACGCCGCTTTGGCAGGGACTGGATGAAGTCAGTTCGTTGATGGATAGGTTCAATACTGCTTGCACGCTTCATGCGGCAAAGCGGCCAAAAATCATGCTTCTGCATCATACATACGTGGCTTCGAATGACGCTGATACAGATTTGGCAGCGCAGGAATTGAGTGTCTATTACAACTATTTTGGAGCATGGTTCCAGAACAAGAAGCCGGTCAGTCAAGGCCTGATCGAGGCAGTCTCGTCTGGTGAAATGAACGCAAATGCACTGATGGCGCCTGCCAATTTGCGCCGCGATCTGACCATGGGTACCGCGCGCGAGGTAATCGACCAGATCAGGCGATATGAAGATCTTGGCTATGATGAGTTTTCGTACTGGATCGACAGCGGCATGTCCTATGAGCGCAAGCGTGTCTCCCTGGAACGCTTCATCAATGATGTGATGCCAGCCTTCGCCTGAAAGTAACTTCGTCTGAAAGTAACATCACCCGACCAATCAAAGTGGAAAAATCATGAACAAGCTTCCTCACTACCAACTCTTCATAGATGGAGAATGGACAGCCGGCTCCTCTGGTCAGATCATGGAAAGCACCAATCCGGCCACCGGTGAAACCTGGGCGACATTTGATTGCGCTTCGCCGCAGGATATTGATCGCTGCGTTGCTTCTGCAAAGCGGATGCTGGATGCGCCTGAATGGCGCTCAATGACCCAAACCGCCCGTGGCAAACTGCTCTACCGCCTCGCCGGACTGATTGAGGAAAATGCGGAACGCATCGGCATTGTTGAAACAAAGGACAGCGGCAAACTGCTCGTTGAGACAGCATCGCAGACAAGATATGTTGGTGATTATTATCGATATTTTGCCGGACTTGCCGACAAGATCGAAGGGGCTGTGCTGCCGATCGACAAACCGGACTTGCATGTATTCACCAAGCGTGTGCCGATTGGTGTTGTGGCGGCAATTGTACCCTGGAACGCGCAGATGTTCCTGACTGCCACAAAACTTGGTCCTGCCCTTGCCGCGGGGTCTACGGTCATCCTGAAAGCCTCGGAAATTGCGCCTGCACCCATGTTCGAATTTGCACGGCTGATAGAGCAGGCAGGCTTTCCCAAAGGCGTTGTCTCGGTTGTTACGGGCGACGCGGAAAACTGCTCCATTCCCCTGACGCGCCACAAGGATATTGACAGGATCGCCTTTACCGGCGGCCCGGAAACTGCCCGTCACGTGATCCGCAATTCAGCCGAAAACTTTGCTGTTACCTCTCTCGAACTCGGTGGAAAATCTCCAATCATCGTCTTTGAGGATGCCAATCTGGACGCCGCTGTAAATGGATTGATTGCAGGCAACTTCGGTGCCTCCGGCCAATCCTGTGTGGCCGGAACGCGCGGTATTGTTCACAGGTCAATTTTGAAAGAACTGGCAAGGCGCATTGCTGCGAAGTCCGCCTCGATTGTGGTGGGCGATCCGCTTGATGCCAAAACCCATATGGGACCGCTTTGCACACGGGCGCAGATTGAAAACATTGAAAGAACTCTAAAAAAGGCAGAGGAACAAGGCGCCCGCATCCATTTTGGCGGTAAGCGCAAAGCAGGGCTATCAGGCAATTATTTTGAACCGACACTGGTCGAATGCCTGTCGCCGCAAACTGAAACCCTCAAGGTCGAAATGTTTGGTCCGGTCATGTCATTGCTTGCCTTTGACAACGAGGAGGAGGCAATTGCCCTTGCCAATGACAGCAATTTCGGGCTCGGGTCAGGCGTCTTTACCGAAAGCATTTCGCGTGCACACCGGGTCTCGGACCGCATTCGCTCCGGCATATGCTGGATCAATACCTACCGCGCGGTTTCACCCATCGCGCCATTTGGCGGCTTTAACCAATCGGGATATGGTCGCGAAGCAGGAATGGATTCGATCCTTGACTATACGCGCACGCGCACGACCTGGATCAACACATCCTCAGTGCCGATGGCGAACCCTTTCGTCATGCGATAGTCGGTGTTGTTCGCCAGTGTTTCAAACCCGGTGCAGATAAAGATCAAAATCAACATCGGGAATGGTCCGCGCCACCCGGGCGTATTCAGCCGCCTTTACCGCTGTAAATGTACGGTGCATTTCTTCGCCCAGCGCAGCCTTAAGGAAACCCGATTGCTGCGCTGCTTCAATCGCACTGCGCCAGTCGCGCGGAATATTTGCGCCTTCTGCAGCTTCATAACCGTTGCCGGTTGTCTCGGGGCCTGGTTCAATACGGTTCTCGATGCCGTAGCGCATGGCAGCAAGAACAGTAGCAGCCACAAGGTAAGGATTTGCATCAACGCCAGACGGCCTGTGTTCGATCCTGCGTGCCTTGGCATCGCCTGCAGGAATGCGCACTGCTACCGAGCGGTTGTTTACCCCCCAGGTGGGTGAGACAGGCGCATAGGATTGATTGGCAAAGCGGCGCCAGCTGTTTGCATGGGGCGCGAAAACCAGCATCGATTCTCCCATGGTCGCAAGGGTCCCGCCAATGGCATGGCGGATCGTGTCGATCCATCCGGCACCCGGCGCTTCAGTGAGGACGTTGCTGCCATCATCATCGCACAGGCTGACATGCAGATGCATGCCTGACCCGGCATAGTCCGCAAAGGGTTTTGCCATGAAACAGGCGACAACCCCGTGTCTGCGTGCTTGCGCGCGGACTATCCTTTTGAGACGAACAAGATCATCTGCGGCAAGCAGAATGTCGTCGCGGTAATGCAATGTCAGCTCATATTGCCCCGGAGCGTACTCCGATATCAGCGTTTCCGCCGTGATCCCGGCTTTCGCAGCACTTGCATAAATGTCGTCAAACAGCGGCTGCATGCCGATCAGTTGATCGACCGAGTAAACTTCGGTTTTTGCCGAAAAGCGTCCGTCAAGAACATCTCGTGCCGGTTTGATACTTCCATCAGCAGCCCGTTCGGGGTCGAGGAGGAAAAACTCCAGTTCGAATGCTGCCGACGGGGTGAAACCAAGCGCCTTCATTTGTTTGACCTGGCTTATCAGCGCATGGCGCGGATCAGAGAGCATCGGAGTGCCGTCGAGATGGTACTGGGTAAGAAACATTTCTCCCCTCGCGGGGCTGGTTCCGTGCTGGGCAACGAGGGACCCCGGAACCGGCCAGGCGCGTAAATCGCCGTCGCCTGCATCCCAGATAAGTCCGGTGTCATGGACATCTTCACCGACAATGTCGAGGCCGAGAATTGAAATCGGCAGATGCCTCCCGCCCTTGAACACGGATAACAATTCGTGCCGCCGGATGATTTTGCCGCGCCCTATGCCGTTTGAATCATGCAGGAGAATATCAACTGCCTCGATGTGCGGATTGGCTTCAAGAAACGCTTCGGCTTCTTCAATACTGGCCCCGGAAGGGCATATTTCAGTCATGGGATATTCCTGTAAATTTGTTCAGTTGGTCAATTCTTTAAGTACGTCACCAAATGCAGCAATCAGTTTGTCGACTTGTTTATCACTTGTTACAGGGCTCACCAGCATCATATTGTGAAAAGGAGCAATCAGGCATCCCCGGTTGAGAAGGCCAAGATGCACTGCAGCCTCGACAGTCGGCTGATGCGCCTGTGCCGCCTCACTCCCATTTTTCAATAAGCCCGGCGCACAGATGAATTCAACCCTCGCACCAACCCTTGCCACATGCCATGGCAAATTGTGCTTTTCAATTTTTGCAGCAAGCCCCTTGGCAAGGCGCGCTGCTCCTTTTTCCATATGGTCAAAAGCAGCAGCAGTCATGACCTCGCCAAGTGTTGCCTCAAGACAGGCAAACTGCATCGGGTTGCCTGCCAGGGTCGTTCCCATTCCCGAGTGTCCGTGAGGGCGGGTTGAGTTATAGGCGGCAAATCGTTCGGCGACAGCCTCGCTCATTCCCCACAAGGCTGCCGGCATGCCGCCTGCAACACATTTGCCAATGACAAACATATCGGGTTTCAGACCATGCAAACGTGTATATCCGCCCAGGCCGGAGGATTGCGTATGGGTCTCGTCGATGATCAGGAGAGCTCCATGGTTCCGGGATAAATTCTGTAAACTTTCAAGAAAGCCGGGTTCAGGCAAAACCATGCAGCTGTTTGTCATCACGGGCTCGGTGAGAATCGCTGCAATATTGCCTCCTGCAAGCGCCGCTTCAACGCCGGCCAGATCATTGAACTCTACACATACCGCGCCCTCGGTCAGATCAAAACCCTGTCCGACCAACCCTTGCCGGTTACATGTCTTCCCATTCTGAAGTTCGACCATCGTGTCTTCCAGAGTGCCGTGATAGCAGCCGTTGAACACCAGAACCTTGCGCTTGCCTGTAACTGCGCGCGCTACCCGCAGCGCATTTCTGTTGGCGTCGCTCGCGCTCAGTGTTAACTGCCATTGCATCTCGCCGAAGTGCCGACGGATTAACTTCCCGACACGCAAGGCGGCCTTGGAAGGCAGCATATAGGTCAGTCCGCGTCTTGCCTGCCTGCCAATGGCTCTTGCAACAGCCTTGGGCGAATGGCCGAACATCGAGCCTGTATCGCCAAGGCAAAAATCATCCAGCGAATTTCCGTCCGCGTCGGTGATTGTCGCATCCTGCGCCGATTTGATTACCAGAGGAAAGGGTGAGGGCCAATCGCGCATCCAGTGCATCGGCACTCCGTCGAACCATGCATTGCCACCCTTGTCAAGCAAAGCCCGTGTTTTGGGTCGCTTTGAAATGAAAATTTGCTCTTCATTTACGCTAAACCGTGCAATACGCGCAAACGCAAGGCCTGCAACAAGCTGAGACTTTTCTCGTATCATTTATGGTTCCAAAGGAGATTTTTTCAAGGTGATATTACACAGAAGTTGTTTTGCAAAGGTATTGGTAATGCATCTGAATATGTGCCGGGACAACAAAGCTCAAAGCAGTCCTTTTTCTTCAAGCACCTTGCGGGCAACGCGGAAACATTCCAGGCTTTGCGGCACTCCGCAATATATGCCTATTACATGAATGATCGCGCGGATCTCTTCCTTGCTGACACCGTTGGTCAGTGCGCCGCGGCAATGGATTTCCCATTCGTGCATTTTACCCAATGCGCCGATCATCGAAAGATTCATCATCGAACGTGTTTTTGCGTCGATCACATCATCGCCCCAGCCAAATCCCCAGCACCAGGCGGTCATCGCTTCCTGGAAAGGCCTCGAAAAATCATCCGCCGCCGCGAGGTTTTTCTCCACATATTCGGCTCCAAGGGTCGCTTTGCGCCGTTCCAGGCCTTTCATGAACAGGTCTTCGTCAAACAGGTCAGCCATGGTGAGCATCCGGTTATCGTTTCATTTGGTTACATAGTTCAATGAAACCGATCATTATCACAACATGGATTGGCTGCCATTATTTTTGCAGAAGATAAATTTCCGATTTCATTTCCCTTTGAAACCAACAAAGAAAACGAAAACATGCAAGTTTTGCAGTTGAATTTACCTTGGGGAATGCCCGATTTAGTCAATTTTTGCAATTGCGGCGGCCAATATGTCGAAAAACAGGAAACGGGCAAGAAAAGCTGGGGACGTATGAAATTTCAATCGATTAAAATTCTGGTTTGCCGGACTTATAATTGTTCCCGAATGGTGCTAGCAAAAGATTGAATCAACGTTGGCTGAACTGCGAAAGAAGACCTGATGACTGAAGCTAAAACGATCTCCCTTGATTCAGAAGCGCTTGGAGATGAAATTCTCCGCCATCTGAAATATTCCATTGGCAAAGACGCGTCCCACGCTTCCATTTATGACTGGCGCATGTCGCTGTCACTCGCATTGCGCGATCTGGTGGTAGATCCCTGGTTTGCCAGCACCCGCAAGAACTACGAGATAAAGGGCAAGCGCGTCTATTATCTCTCGATGGAATTTCTTATTGGTCGCCTGGTTGAGGACATAGCCGTCAACCTCGGATTGGATTTGATAGCAGAGCAGGCTCTAACAAGCCTTGGTCAGGACTACAAGGCGGTGGTAGCCGATGAGCCGGATGCAGCCCTTGGCAATGGTGGACTTGGCCGCCTGGCAGCCTGCTTTCTTGATTCACTTTCAACACTTGAAATTCCGGCATACGGATATGGCATACGCTACGAACATGGATTGTTTGAGCAGCATTTTGAAAACGGAATGCAGGTTGAAACGGCAGAAAAATGGCTGACACACCGCAACGCCTGGGAGTTTGAGCGCCCTGAAGTCAGTTATCTGATTGGCTTTGGCGGACATGTGCAAGTGGAGAACGGCCGTGTTCGCTGGCACGCGCAGGAAAAAGTGATTGCCTCTGCCTATGATACGCCAATTGTTGGCTGGAAAGGCAAATGGGCAAATACGTTGCGCCTTTGGGGGGCGAAGCCGACAAGCCTGTTTGACCTCGGCAAATTCAATGAAGGCAATTATCTTGCAGCAACAGAGCCTGAGGCTTTGGCGCGCACCATCTCGCGGGTGCTATATCCTGACGACACCACAGAAACAGGCAAGGAACTTCGCCTAAAACAGGAATATTTCTTCACGTCCGCTTCTATACAGGACCTGTTGCGCCGTTTTCTTTCCGAGCACAAGGACCTCAAGGAATTGCCAAGACGGGTCGCTATCCAGTTGAATGATACGCATCCCGCAATTGCAGGACCCGAACTGGTGCGGTTGCTCGTTGATCATCACGGGTTTGAAATAAATCTTGCAGTTGAAACCGCCAGAAACTGCCTTGGCTACACGAACCACACATTATTGCCGGAGGCTTTGGAGCGCTGGCCGGAAGGTCTTTTTGCCCGCATTCTTCCGCGCCACTTCCAGATCATCGAGCACATTCAGGCCCGCCATATCGAATTGGCAGGCGGCCCGGTGCGCATCATCGAGCACGGCGAAGTCAAGATGGGGGAGCTTGCCTTCATCATGGCCCACAAGGTCAACGGTGTTTCTGCCCTCCATACAAATCTGGTGCGCCAGACTGTGTTTGCGGATCTGAACAAGACCTATCCCGACCGTATCATAAACGAGACAAACGGTATCACACCGCGACGCTGGCTCTATTCCTGCAACCCGCCGCTGCGCAAACTCATAAATGAAACAATCGGAACCGGATGGCCGGCTGATCTTGAGCAACTTGCAAATCTGGTACCCCATACCAAAGACAGCGCATTTATTGAACGGTTTGCCTATGCAAAATTGCAGAACAAACAACGCCTGTCCAACTGGTTGATGTTGCGCCACGGCATGTCGTTGAACCCGGCTGCAATGTTCGATGTGCAGATCAAGAGAATCCACGAATACAAACGCCAGCACATGAACCTGCTCGAAACCATAGCATACTGGAACGAGATCAAGGACTTTCCCAACAAGGAATGGACCCCACGCATCAAGATTTTTGGCGGCAAGGCAGCGCCCGGTTATTTCTTCGCCAAAGATATCATTCATCTGATCAATGATGTTGCAAGGACGATAAACTCCGACAAGTCGACACGCGATCTGCTGCAGATTGTCTATCCTGAAAACTACAACGTATCGATGGCTGAGGTTCTTATTCCGGCCGCCGATCTTTCCGAGCAGATATCAACCGCCGGGAAAGAGGCATCGGGAACCGGCAACATGAAATTTGCTCTCAATGGTGCGCCGACAATCGGCACGCTTGATGGTGCCAATGTTGAAATTCGCGAACATGTCGGAGCCGAGAATTTTTTCCTTTTTGGGCTTACTGCAGAACAGGTGGAAGAGCGCCGTCAGGAACACGGCTATGCCCGTAACGCGATCAACGCCAGCCCTCGCATGCAGCGCGTATTCCAGCAGATCGCCGATGGCGTGTTCTCGGGTGGTGACAAGGACCGGTATTCGGGGTTTGTCCATAACCTTTACGAGCATGATTATTTTCTGGTGACCTGTGATTTCGACAGTTACTATGACGTTCAAAGGCAGGTTGATCTCGCCTTCAGGGACAAGCAGCAGTGGCACAAGATGGCAGCGCTGAATACAGCCAATGTCGGCTGGTTTTCATCTGATCGAACCATTTCCGGTTATGCTGCCGATATCTGGGGTGTTGAGGGTGCAAGCGCTGCATCCAAATTGCGGTCAGACAAGTCCGCAGCGTGATATAACCTGATAATACCACGTAGTGATGGGAGTGTTTGGAATTAACCGGAACAATGATTTGTTGAAACACAACCTGCAGAATGATCCGTTCTCGGTTTTGGGCGCCCATTTTGTAGACGACCAGTTGGTGATCCGGGCGCTTGTTCCGGGAGCCGAGTTTGTTGATGTCATTGACCGCAAGAAAAATGTAAAGGTTGCAAGCCTTTCGCCTGTCATGGGTATCTGGGAATTTTTTGAAGCGGCCATTCCGCGCCGAAAGCAGAAATTTGGCTATTATCTGCGCGCCCGAAACGGTGATCATGAATGGGATTTTGAAGATCCGTACAGCTTTGGCCCGGTAATGGGAGAAATTGATGAGTACCTGTTTGGCGAAGGCTCTCACAAGCGTTTGTGGGACATGCTTGGCGCCCATGTAATCGACCACGAAGGCACCAGTGGCGTACACTTTGCCGTCTGGGCTCCCAATGCGCGATCGGTGTCGGTAGTCGGTAATTTCAATGGCTGGAACAGTGCGCTTACAAGGATGAGGCGTGTTGGTATAACGGGTGTTTGGGAGGTTTTTGTACCCGGTATTGAAGCAGGCGAAGTTTACAAATACGAGTTGACTGCCGCCAACGGCGAAGTTCTACCTCAAAAGGCCGACCCAGTCGGCTTTGGTTCGGAGCATCCGCCAAAAAATGCCTCTGTGGTGCGCGATCTGGCGGATTACAAATGGTCGGATAACAAATGGATGTCAAAGCGTGAGGCGATCAACCGCTATGATCAGCCAATCTCCATTTACGAGGTTCAACTTGGCTCATGGCGGCGTGTGCCGGAAGACAATAACCGGCCACTATCCTATCTTGAATTTGCCGAGCAGCTGGTTGCCTATGCCAAAGACATGGGATTTACCCATATTGAATTGATGCCGGTATCGGAATTTCCATTCGACGGCTCTTGGGGGTATCAGCCCATCGGCATGTACGCGCCGACAGTAAGGCACGGGACACCGGAAGAATTCCGCGCCTTTGTCGTGGCCTGCCACAAGGCCGAAATTGGTTTGATCATTGATTGGGTCCCAGGTCACTTTCCTGAAGACAAGCACGGGCTGGGAAACTTTGACGGGACAGCGCTTTATGAGCATGCTGATCCCAAAGAAGGTTTTCATCCCGACTGGAACACGCTTGTTTTCAACTACGGTCGACGTGAGGTTTCAAATTACCTTGTGGCGAATGCGCTATATTGGCTGCAGGAGTATCACATTGACGGGCTGCGTGTGGATGCTGTCGCCTCGATGCTTTACCGCGATTATTCTCGCAAGGAAGGAGAGTGGATACCCAATATTCATGGTGGACGGGAAAATCTCGAAGCAATCGAGTTTCTCAAACAAATGAACGCAACCGTTTACGGTGAAGTTTCCGGCATCATGACGCTAGCTGAAGAGTCCACCGCTTTTCCCGGAGTCAGTGCCCCAACCGATGGTGGCGGTCTTGGATTTGGTTTCAAATGGAATATGGGCTGGATGAATGACACTCTGCGCTACATGGCAGAGGATCCTATCCATCGGAAATACCATCATCACCAGATGACGTTTGGCATTCATTATGCGTTTTCGGAAAACTTTGTGCTGCCGTTGAGCCATGATGAAGTGGTCCATGGCAAAGGTTCACTGTTGGCAAAAATGCCAGGTGAGTATGACGATAAATTTGCCAATCTGCGCGCTTATTACGGTTTTATGTGGGGCCATCCCGGCAAGAAACTTCTGTTCATGGGATGCGAGTTTGCCCAGTGGGCTGAATGGAACTATCTGCAAAGCCTCGATTGGCATTTGCTCGAGCACGCCAAGCATAGCGGCATGCAAAATCTGGTCAAAGATCTCAATACCCTATATACGTCCACGCCTTCACTGTTCGCGCTGGATTGCCGCGCAGATGGCTTTGAATGGGTCGAGGAATATGCCAGCGAGGAGTCGCTGTTTGTCTGGTTGCGTAAAGGCGGGAAAAATAACAAGCCGGTTCTTGTTGTTTCCAATTTTACTCCGGTCCAGCCTTCATCGCGCCGGATTGGTGTTCCAAAGGATGGGCGCTGGCTGGAAAAATTGAATACCGATTCCGAATATTATGGTGGTCTGGGGCGCGGCAATATGGGCGCAGCGGCCAGTGAACCTATTCCTGCATCCGGCAGGGAACACTCGATATCCATTACCATACCGCCATTGACGACGTTGTTCTTCGAATTGGAATAGTTTCACATCATTATTTTTCATGGGAGGAAAAATTATGGAGATTGATAATCGCAGGCCTGTTTCACAAACAATGGCGTTTATTCTCGCTGGTGGAAGGGGGTCCCGCCTGATGGAACTGACCGACAAGCGGTCCAAGCCGGCGGTTTATTTTGGCGGAAAGGCGAGGATCATCGATTTTGTCATGTCCAACGCACTGAATTCCGGCATTCGCCGTATCAGTGTTGCCACCCAGTACAAGGCGCACAGCCTGATCCGCCACCTGCAGCGCGGCTGGAGCTTCTTCCGTGCAGAGCGAAACGAGTCGATGGATATCCTTCCTGCATCCCAACAGATTGATGAAGCCAACTGGTACATGGGGACAGCCGATGCCGTGCACCAGAATATCGATATCATACAGAGCTACGGGCCAAAATATATCCTCATTCTTGCGGGCGATCACGTTTACAAGCAGGACTACTCGCTGATGATCGAGCAGCACATCAATACCGGAGCAGATGTGACGGTTGGATGTATCGAAGTTCCGCGCATGGAAGCAACCGGTTTTGGGGTGATGAAGGTCGACACCGACGACAACATTGTCGAGTTTGTCGAAAAGCCTGCCAATCCGCCAGCAATGCCGGGCCATCCGGATCTCGCACTTGCCAGCATGGGGATATATGTCTTTGAGGCAAAGTTCCTCTACGATCTTTTGAAAAAAGATGCGGCAGATGCAAATTCAAGCCATGATTTCGGCAAGGATTTGATCCCGTACATTGTCAAACACGGCAAGGCTGTCGCCCATCCGTTCAGCCGTTCCTGCGTCAGAACCGGTCTGGAGCTCAAGCCCTATTGGCGCGATGTAGGGACGATCGATGCTTTTTGGCAGGCCAATATTGATTTGACTGATTTTATTCCTGAACTTGATATCTATGACAACTCGTGGCCGATCTGGACCTATTCGGAATTGCAGCCTCCGGCAAAATTCATCCACAATGAAGAAGGCCGCCGTGGTTTTGCAGTTTCATCAATGGTATCGGGCGGCTGCATAATTTCTGGCTCAACCCTTGAAGAATGCCTGCTGTTTACCGGTGTCAGAACTCATTCCTTTGCCGAGTTGAAAGGCGTAGTGGCATTGCCCCATTCGATTTTCAACCGTAAGACAAAACTCACCAATGTCGTTGTAGACCGCGGCGTGGTAATCCCTGAAGGGCTTGTGGTCGGCGATGATCCCGAACTTGATGCCCGTCGTTTCCGGCGAACTGAAAATGGTGTCTGTCTGATCACCGAGCAGATGATTGCCCAACTGGATATGTAGAATGAACGTGCTTCTTGTTGCCTCGGAATGCTCACCTTTTGTCAAGACCGGTGGTTTGGCGGATGTCATCGGTGCATTGCCAAAAGCGCTTAATAACCTTGGGCAAGATGTCAAAGTGCTGCTGCCCGCTTATCCTGCGCTTTCCGCTTTGACTGAGAAGGGCAAAACTGAGCTGAAGTTTGCATCGCTGCACGGAGCACCGGCAAGATTGGTATCTGTAAGTTCCGATGGGCTCAATCTGCTTCTGCTGGATGCCCCGCACCTGTATGGGCGCGCCGGAAACATCTATCTGGATGCAAATGGCATGGATTGGCAGGACAACTATCTGCGTTTCGGGGCGCTGAGTGAGGTTGCAGCAGTCGTCGCAAAGGACGGCTTGAAAGACTGGTCGGTTGATTTGGTGAGTGTTCATGACTGGCAGGCAGGACTTGTTCCCGCCTATCTGCGCCAGTCTGGAGAAAAAGTGCCCCCTTGCGTTGTAACGATCTACAACATCGCTTTCCAGGGTGTGTTCGAGCCAACATGTCTCGATGATTTGAAACTCGACAAGTCACTCTTTACGCCGGAGGGACTGGAATATTACGGCAAGGTTTCTTTCCTGAAAGCTGGAATTGCATTCAGCGACAAGATCACAACCGTAAGCCCAACCTATGCAGGCGAAATTTTGCAGAGCGAGTTTGGCATGGGTCTTGAGGGACTGTTGCAGGCTCGCAAGGATGATCTCGTCGGCATATTGAATGGGATCGACCTCGATAGCTGGGACCCTTCAACAGATACAAGACTTTTTGCCGCTTATTCCATTTCTTCAATGAAAGGAAAAGCTGCCAACCGCGCGGCGTTGATTGAACGGTTTGGCTTGAACCCGGTGAAAAATGCACCGCTGTTTTGCGTTGTCTCGCGCCTGTCTGCCCAGAAGGGTTTGGATTTGCTGCTGCAGGTTATACCGACACTCGTTGGCAGGGGGGCCAAACTTGCCATTTTAGGGGCGGGTGACAAGGACCTTGAAAAGGGATTTCTGGAAATTGCCTCGAGGTATCCTGGCAGCGTTGGGGTTGTGCTTGGCTATGATGAAAGTCTGGCCCATCAGCTTCAGGGCGGAAGCGATGCAATCCTCATTCCCTCACGTTTTGAACCTTGTGGTCTGACACAGCTTTACGCGATGCGGTATGGCACCATTCCTGTTGTTGCCAGAACCGGAGGGCTGGCTGATACGGTAATTGATGCAAATGACGCTGCGCTTGCTGCCCAATGCGCAACAGGTATCCAATTTGTATCAGACAGTGCATTGGCGCTCGACATGGCGATTGCCAGAACCTGCGAGTTGTTCAGCCAGCCGACAATCTGGAAGAAAATGATACGCAACGGCATGGCGCAGGCAAGTGGTTGGGACAAATCAGCAGCAAGATACGACCAGCTGTTTCGTGCTTTGGTGGCTGCAAATAGCAAACGGATCGATCAATGAAATTGCAGTTCAAATCAGGCAGTCCAAGACAGATGGGCGCGCGTTTTGACGGGCAGGGGACCAATTTTGCCATTTATTCCGGAAATGCGGCTCACATTGAGCTGTGCCTGTTTTCCGAAGACGGCAAGACGGAAATTGCCCGCAAGAGGTTGCCAGAACGAACCGGCGATATTTGGCATGGATATGTCGATGATTTGAAACCGGGTACCAAATACGGTTTTCGCGCCCACGGCATGTATGCGCCTGAAAGAGGCCATCGTTTCAATCCCAACAAATTGTTGATGGACCCTTACACAAGGGAACTCCATGGCAACTGGACCAATGATCCGGCGACATTCGGTTATTATATTGCATCGGCTGATCAAGACCTGTCTTTTGACCGAAGGGACAGTGCTCCCTTTGTAGCAAAATCGGTTGTCAGCGATGAAAGCATGTTTCAATCCATGTCGCGTCGGCCTGCCAATGATTGGGAGGAATCGTTCATCTATGAAGCCCACGTCAAGGGACTGACCAAGCTGCATCCTGCCGTTGAAAAGGCTCTGCGTGGCAGTTATGAGGCGCTGACTTCCCCTCCCATTCTTGATCACTTGCATAAACTTGGCGTGACCGCTGTCGAACTGATGCCGGTCCACTCGTTCATCAACGACAATTTCCTCGTCAAGCGCGGTCTTAGCAACTTCTGGGGATACAATACGATTGGCTTCATGGCACTTGAGCCGCGTTATTTTGGGCCGGCAGGGATTGCAGGTTTCAGGGCCATGGTTCAGCGTTTCCATGATGCTGGGATCGAAGTCATTCTTGATGTCGTCTACAATCATACTGCTGAGGGCGATGAAAAAGGGCCAACGCTCTGTTATCGCGGTCTCGACAATGCCGGCTATTATCGACTGATTTCCGGTCAACCCCGCTACTATGTCAACGATACGGGTTGTGGAAATACCTTCAATCTCTCTAATCCCCATGTGTTGCGGCTTGTCATGGACAGCCTGCGCTTTTGGGTTGAGCAAATGGGGATTGATGGATTTCGTTTTGATCTTGCAACCACGCTGGCGCGTGAAGACCACGGCTTTGATGTTGACGGCGGGTTCATCAAGGCCGTGCGCCAGGACCCAGTGCTTGCCGGGGTGAAACTAGTTGCCGAGCCTTGGGATATCGGGCCGGGCGGGTATCAATTGGGCGAGTTTCCCCAGGAGTTTGCAGAATGGAACGACAATTACCGGGATACCGTCCGCAGGTTCTGGAAAGGCGATGCACATAGCGCACAGGATCTTGCTGCCACACTGCTCGGCTCTGCTGGCAAATTTCACCGTTCCGGCAGACGTGCCTGGTCATCAGTCAATTTCCTTGCCGCCCATGACGGGTTTACGCTCGCCGACACGACCAAATATTCAAAGAGACACAATCTGGCAAATGGTGAACACAATCGTGACGGCCATAGTGCAAACCACAGCGACAGTTTCGGTGTTGAGGGCAACAGTGAGGATCCACAGATCAATATGATGCGTGAGCTGCGCCAGCGAAACATGCTGGCAACGCTGTTCCTTTCGCAGGGAACGCCGATGTTGTGGGCGGGCGACGAAATAGGCAATTCCCAGCAGGGCAACAACAACGCCTATTGCCAGGACAATGAAATAGGCTGGGTGAATTGGGAGGATGAAATTCCGGGGCAGGCAAATTTTGTCGGAATGCTCTCGCGTTTCCGCGCAGCCCATCCCGCCATACGCCAAAGCCGGTTTCTGCATGGCGCCCAGCGTGCATCAGACGGATTGCCCGATGTTGAATGGATGGATTTCAACGGCGATCCGCTTGATTGGCGTGATCCCGAATTGGCGAGGTTGTGCCTTTTGCTGCGATGTTCAGCTGAAACGCCTGAATACGATCCAAAGACGGATGTGGTATTTATAGCGATCAACAGGCAGAGTGAACCATTGGAATTAAACCTGCCGAAAATCGCGGAAGGCCTGATCTGGATGCGGGCAATTGATACCGCGAACCTGAGGCAGGAGGAGGATATCAAAACTGAAAACGCGCATGCCATTGTGGAAGCCAATTCGGTTGCTGCATTCGTGATTGCCAAGGGTGATGAAGCATGAGCTGGCATGACGACCTGAACGCCTTGGCTGACAGATATGGTGTTTTCGCCAGCTTTTACGATTTGCAAGGCAATGAACGTATCGCCGGTGTTGAAACAAAGATGGCGCTTTTGCGGGGGCTTGGCGTCGCCATTGAAAGTCCGGAGCAGGCAGGCGAGCTACTCGCTTCAATTCGCGCGGAAGACAGTCAACGGATTTTGCAACGTGAATTGATCGTCGCGGCAGGTGAGGCTTGTTCTCATTTTTGTGGCGAAAAGGTTGAATGGACCCTTGTACTTGAAGATCAGGATACTGCCTTTACAGAGGGAAGCGCCGAAGGGGAAATCCATTTACCCCCAATGCCATCCGGCGTTCATACACTTTATGTCAAACGCGGTGACATTGAACAGCAAACCACTTTTCTTGCGGCACCGTCAAAGATGCCCGTTCTTGGGGAGGTCCTTGCCCAGGAAAGAATTTGGGGCGTCAATGGAGCGCTGTACGGTTTGCAATCACCGCGCAATTTCGGGCTCGGAGATTTTGCCGATCTGGCATTTGCGGGAAAGGCCTTGGCGGGTTTCGGCGTATCTTTCCTCGGCATCAATCCCGTACATGCGCTAGGCTGGGCAGATGCAACCACCTACAGCCCTTATTCGCCCTCGCATCGTGGATATTTGAACAGCGCTCATGTTGCGCTCGACCAAATCAATGGCCTTGGGGATATACCAGAAGCGGCCGAAATCCTGTCGCGTCTGCGCAGCACCAACCCCAATGGCGATCCCTCCGAAACAATCCGGTACAAAGAATTTTACCGGGCACAAAAACAGGCTTTGGCTGATTTGCACAGGGTCTTCAAGAGCAAGGCGCATGCAAATGCAATGGATGACTTCAGGCAATTCTGCCTCAGCTCAGGGGACAGCCTTGTCCGGTTTGCACTTTTTGAGGCGATCAGCGAAAAAGAAGGGCCGGACTGGCGCGTATGGCCGCAAGAGCTGCAATCGCCAGCTTCAGTTGAAGCGTTGTCGGCAAGAGTGAGCCTCGCAGACCGGATTGAGTTTCATCAATGGCTGCAATGGATTGCTGCATCCCAATTGAAGTTGGCGCAAATTGAGGCGCGCGAAGCCGGCATGCGCGCGGGTCTTTATCTCGATCTTGCTGTAGGCGCACGTAAATCCGGTGCCGAAGCATGGTGTGAAAGCGGTATCATTGCAAAGGGTGTGTCGATTGGCGCCCCGCCCGACCAGCTCAGTCCTGCCGGACAGAACTGGGACCTTGCCCCGCACTCGCCACTGCTGGCGTCAAAAACCCAATATGCCGCGTTTCGCAAGATATTGGCAAACACAATGGGCCAATGCGGTATCTTGCGCATCGACCATGTTCTGGGAATGAACCGCAGCTTTTGGTTGCCTGATGACGGAAGTGCAGGGGGATATATCAGACAGCCGTTCGAATCCCTGCTGGCGATCATTGCCATTGAAGCGGAGCGCGCCGGTACAATCATCGTTGGCGAAGACCTTGGGCTGGTGCCTGATGGTTTCCGCGATACGCTGAAGGCACGCGGTCTCTACAGTTACACGGTGCTTCAATACGAGAAGGATCATACAGGAGCTTTCCGCCATCCCGATCATTTGTCCGCACAAAGTCTGGCCTGCTTCGGCACCCACGACACGCCAACTCTTAACGGATATTTGCATTGTGGTGATATTGAATGGTGGCGCAAACTGGGATGGATTGATGAGGGCCGGATGGAACATTCGCGTGAGCACCGGTGTTTTGAAATAGCAGGACTGATTGGTACTGATTGTGACCGGCTTGACTATGATACCGCGTTTACCCGCGTTCATGCGCGGCTTGCTTATTGCCCTGCGGCCATGGTCTCTGTTCAACTCGACGATATTTTCGGAACAATCGAGGCACAAAATTTACCCGGAACAATTGAGGAGCATCCAAACTGGCGCCGCCGCTATCCTCTACCTGTGAGCGAGTTTGCTTCTATCCAGCGTCTTCAGAAATTACGCAATGTGATGGGGGAAGCATCAAGAAACATAACAATTGAACAAACCGGTGAGGCAAGAAATGCAGTTTGAAAAAGTGGCAACCAAACCGATCGAAGGCCAACTTCCTGGCACATCCGGTCTGCGCAAAAAGACCAGAACTTTCATGCAGCCCGGCTATGTCGAGAATTTTGTCCAGTCGGTTTTCAACGCCATCGGTGGTGCGAAAGGGAAGTGTTTCGTTGTTGGAGGCGACGGGCGGTTCTTTAACCGTCAGGCGATACAGATCATTCTCAAGATTGCGGCTGCCAATGGTGCAATAAAAATTATCGTTGGCCGTGATGGTTTGCTGTCAACACCGGCTGCTTCCCACCTGATCCGCATCAACAAGACCGATGGCGGGCTGATCCTTTCGGCAAGCCATAATCCTGGCGGCATTGATGAGGATTTCGGAATCAAGTTCAACATTCCCAATGGCGGTCCGGCCCCGGAAAAAGTGACCGCTGCAATCTTTCAGGCAACCAAATCAATCAGTGATTATAGGATCGCGCGGGTTGAGGACATCGACCTGTCAAAGACCGGAAAAACCTCGATTGGTGACACGGAAATTGAAATCGTCGACCCTGTAACTGAATATGCCGCGCTTATGGAAACACTTTTCGATTTTCCGGCGATACGCAATTGCTTTGCGTCAGGCTTTTCCATTTGCTTCGACGCAATGCACGCGGTGACCGGACCCTATGCAACAGCAATTCTGGAAGACACGCTGGATGCGCCCAAAGGCAGCGTGATCAATGGCATCCCGCTGGAAGATTTTGGCAAGGGTCATCCCGATCCGAATCCGGTCTGGGCAAGGCCGCTTGTTGATCTGATGATGTCGGACAAGTCGCCTGATTTTGGCGCCGCATCTGACGGGGACGGTGATCGCAACATGGTTTTGGGTCGAGGCATTTACGTCACGCCTTCCGACAGTCTGGCCGTTCTTGCAGCCAATGCCCATCTTGCTCCGGGATACAAGGATGGCATTGTCGGTGTTGCCCGCTCGATGCCCACAAGTGCGGCATGTGACCGCGTGGCTGCAAAATTGGGTATTGAAGTTTATGAAACACCAACCGGCTGGAAATTCTTTGGCAATTTGCTGGATGCCGGTAAAGTCAGCATTTGCGGCGAGGAAAGTGCGGGAACCGGCTCTGATCACGTGCGCGAAAAAGATGGCTTGTGGGCGGTACTCTTGTGGCTGAATATTCTGGCCGTACGTAAGCAGGGGGTCGCGGAAATTCTTGCCGATCACTGGAAAACCTATGGACGCAATTACTATTCGCGCCACGACTATGAAGCGGTTGCAAGTGACAAGGCGAATACACTCGTGGAAAATCTGCGCGGTCGCCTGAGCCATCTTGCTGGACAAAAGTTTGCCGGTCTTGAGGTAAGGTCAGCAGATGAGTTTTCCTATCTTGATCCGGTCGATGGTTCGCTCAGTAACAACCAGGGTATCAGGATAAACTTCGTTGGTGGTGGAAGGGGAGTTCTGCGTTTGTCCGGAACAGGCACCGAGGGCGCCACTTTGCGTATTTACCTGGAGCAATATGTTTCGGCTGACGCGAGCCATGCAGACGCATTGTTCCGTGAAACCCAGTCAGCATTGTTGCCAGTCAGGAACGCCATCAGCGAAATCATTGATTTAAAGCAGTTGGGCCGCGCTGAACCTGATGTCATGACCTGAGTGTGTTGTAAACCGTCGCTGGAAAATCGAGCCAGCCAGATTCATTATTCTGGCTGGCGCCCAGTTGACGGTTCAGGCAATCAGATTGCTTTCCATCCCATATCCTTGCGAACGCGTTTTACCTGACGCATTGATTCCAGCACGTTGGCATAGACATGATGGCGCGGGCTGTCGACATAGTTGACCTTGCCGGAGACATCATATTTACCTGAACGGACAATGTCTGCAAATTTACCGGCTTTGTCTGTGCCGTTTTTCAACTCATTGTAGTAGTTCGCCACAAGGTCGTTGAATTCATCATAGAACGGGTAGACACCGCCATTGATTTCAATGAAACCAACTGCACTGAAAGTCGGGTCCTTGCGGCTGACAGTGCGCATGAAAAGATTGGATTCTTCACCGGAATTGGAAAGCAGTTCCGGATCGGCAAACGGCACTTTGTGAATATATCCTGTGGCAGCAACGATCAGGTCTATCTTTTCCTTTGAACCATCTTTGAAGATGACCGTATCGCCGTCGAACCTTTCCACATCGACTTTTGGCTTCAAGTCGCCGTGTGCCATCGAATGCATCGCCGCCGTGTTGACAATCGGGTGGCTCGACAAAGGCAGATGATTTGGCTTTTGCAATCCGTGGCGGGTAACATCGCCATTGAGCAGCCGCAAAACAATAGCCAGCATATATTGCTGAACCTTCATCGGGAAGATTGAACCTGTCACGGCAAAAACATCGGCAGGCATGCCGAACACGTGCTTGGGGATGAAATGATAGGCGCGGCGCATCGAAAGAAATGCCTTTTCTGCAACCCGGGCCGCATCAGCAGCAATATCGGTTCCCGAATTTCCTGCTCCGATAACAAGGACCCTTTTTCCCTTGAATATATCGAGAGAGCGGTACTTTGATGAATGAATTATCTCGCCGGTAAATTCGCCTGGATATTCCGGCATGCGCGGATGCCACGCAAGTCCAGTCGCGGCGACCAGTCCGTCATAGTGCCCAACGGTGCCATCGCTGAAGGATACTTCCCAGCGGTCGTCTTTTTTCTCGGCTTTTTCGACGCTGGTTTCAAACCTGATTTTCTCTCGAAGGTCATAGGCCTCCGCAAACGATTTCAAATAGGCCAATATCAACCGGTGCCCTGGATAGTCGGGATACTCGGCAGGCATTGGAAAGCCTTTGAACGCTGACATGGTCTTTGAAGAGATCATGTGAGCGCTGTCATACATCGGGCCGGCAAGGTTTTTCTGGTCCCACACGCCGCCAATGTCGCTGTGGCGCTCGAAATGGTCATAGTCAATCCCGTGCCGCTGCAAAGCCCGAGCCATGGACAAACCGCCAGCCCCGGCGCCGATAACGCATACTTTGAACTCTTTACCCATTTTCTTGTTCCCACACCCAATTGCCATAAATTACCAGTTTAAAGTGTACCAAGCGCGCTGCGATGTCGAGTATCAAGGTTACTATTTGGTTAACGGCTGGGCGAATTGATTTTGCTGATTGCAATCGTTGAATGGATGCGCAATTCTTTCGCCTTGGGAACAAGGAGAGTATATGTCCATCAAAGCTGCCGTTCATCATTTGACGCACTATAAATACGATCAACCGGTAACCTTAGGTCCCCAAATAATCCGGTTGAGACCGGCTCCCCACAGTCGAACCAGGGTAATTTCCCACTCTCTTCAAGTTTCCCCGTCAGACCATTTCGTCAACTATCAGCAGGATCCTTATGGAAACTGGTTGGCTCGTTTCGTCTTTCCCAACCCGGTTATGGAACTCAAGATCGAAGTTGACCTCGTGGCAGACATGACGGTCTACAATCCGTTTGATTTTTTCGTTGAGGAAGATGCAAAGGATTGGCCGTTCGCCTATAATGAAGATATTGCATCCGATCTTGTGATCTATCTGAAACCGGAGCCTGTGGGGCCGCGCCTTGATGCATTTCTTCGCACAATCAGCCGTGAAAAGACGCCGACAGTTGACTTCGTGGTTGGGCTGAATTCGCGACTTGCCAGCGAAATCAATTACGTGATCCGGATGGAGCCGGGGGTGCAAACTCCCGAAGTGACATTTGAAACAGGCAAGGCTTCATGTCGTGACAGCAGCTGGCTGCTGGTCCAGATTTTTCGCAATCTCGGCCTCGCTGCAAGGTTTGTGTCAGGATATCTCATTCAGTTGAAACCTGATCTTGTGGCAATCGACGGACCGGCGGGAACCGAGGTTGATTTCACGGATCTGCATGCATGGTGTGAAGTCTATTTGCCGGGTGCCGGATGGATAGGCCTTGATCCGACATCGGGGCTGCTGACCGGTGAAAGCCACATACCGCTTGCCGCCACGCCACATTACCGCAACGCTGCACCCATTTCAGGTGTTGCCAGTTCTGCAAATGTTGAATTTGACTTTGACATGCGGGTGGACCGTGTTGCCGAGCACCCGCGTATTACCAAGCCTTTTTCCGATGCCTCCTGGGATGCGCTCAACCAGCTTGGGAAAAAGGTCGATGCCGCATTGCGGGAGGGGGATGTACGTCTGACAATGGGCGGTGAGCCGACTTTTGTCTCGATAGATGATTTTGAAGCGGACGAATGGAACACCTCTGCGGTAGGTCCGACGAAGCGGGAATTGGCTGACAAATTGATCCGCCGTTTGCGCAATGAGTTTGCCCCGACCGGATTTCTCCACTACGGACAGGGCAAATGGTATCCCGGCGAAACACTTCCACGCTGGACGTTTTCACTCTACTGGCGCCGTGACGGAGAGCCGATCTGGAATGACGCGAATCTGATCGCCACCGAAGGCAGCAATACGGGAGCAGCGCCGCAGGCTGCCGAAAAATTGCTCCACTCGGTTGCAGACCATCTTGGCATTGCTGCTGAATATGTTGTGCCGGCTTATGAGGATCCTGCAACATGGATTCTCAAGGAAAGCAACCTGCCTGACAACGTATCCCCGCAGGATTCAAAACTGGATGATCCCGAGGAGCGCAGCCGTATTGCA
The DNA here is from genome assembly GCA_041736675.1 of Salaquimonas sp. GTDB lineage: Bacteria > Pseudomonadota > Alphaproteobacteria > Rhizobiales > Rhizobiaceae > Salaquimonas. The sequence goes on along the minus strand of JBGSTD010000004.1, from coordinate 19,940 downwards.
CGTGTTTTCGGGCGCGGTCTTGATAAACCCTCCGGCTTTGTGTTGCCCATCCAGCGCTGGCAGGCAAAAGCCTCCGGGCGCTCCTGGCGCTCGGAAAAATGGAAGACCCGGCGAGGCAATCTTTATCTTGTGCCGGGTGACAGCCCCGTAGGCTACCGGCTGCCGCTGGGAACTCTGCCGCATGTCCCGCAAGCGCAATATCCGTTCATCAACCCGCAGGACCCGACCATACCCCGCCAGCCCCTAGCAAAAGGAAAAAAGGGTAGTGGAGCAAAAGCGCCAAAAGAGGCAAGGAGCCAGCCGACTGCATCCTTTACGGCTTCCGAGGCTGTGCAGGACCGGATTGAACAGGAATTGGGAGAATTGGGAGGTGCTGTTCGCACAGCAATTTCCGTTGAATTGCGCGATGGCCGGCTATGCGTTTTCATGCCGCCTGTCGAGGAACTTGAAGATTATCTGGATCTCGTGACAGCAGCAGAAGAAGCTGCCAGATCAATCGGGGCTCCTGTCCATATCGAAGGCTATGGCCCGCCATCCGATCCTCGCATCAACGTCATTCGCGTGGCCCCCGATCCGGGAGTGATTGAAGTCAATATTCACCCTGCTTCAAACTGGGAAGAGTGTGTTGCAATTACTGAGACTGTCTATGAAGCAGCGCGCCAGAACCGTCTTGGCGCAGACAAGTTCATGATAGACGGCAAGCACACGGGAACGGGCGGCGGCAACCATGTGGTAGTCGGCGGAGCAACGCCGCTCGACAGTCCGTTTATCAGAAGGCCGGATCTTTTGAAAAGCATCATTCTTTTCTGGCAGCGCCATCCAAGCTTGTCCTATCTTTTTTCCGGTCTGTTTATCGGGCCGACAAGCCAGGCACCAAGAATTGATGAGGCAAGGCACGACAGCCTCTACGAACTGGAAATTGCTCTGTCCCAGATTCCCGGGCCAAAAGATGCCGCAAACGCCACCCCGTGGCTGACCGACCGGCTGCTTCGCAATATTCTGACGGATGTTACCGGAAACACCCATCGCGCCGAGATTTGCATCGACAAGATGTATTCTCCTGACGGTCCGACAGGTCGTCTCGGGCTTGTAGAGTTCCGTGGTTTTGAAATGCCTCCGAACCCGCGCATGAGCCTTGCTCAGCAATTGCTGATAAGGGCAATCATTGCCCGGCTCTGGCAATCGCCGCTGACAGGCAATCTGCCGCGTTGGGGTACAACCCTGCACGACAGTTTCATGTTGCAGCATTTTGTCTGGGAAGATTTTCTAGATGTTCTTGCCGACCTCGCAGGCCATGGTTTCGAAATGAGACCGGAATGGTTTGAAGCGCAAGCTGAATTTCGATTCCCGTTCTGCGGCGAAGTTGTCTGCGAAAATGTCAGGCTTGAATTGCGCCAGGCACTGGAACCCTGGCATGTGCTGGGCGAAACAGGGGCAATCGGCGGAACCGTTCGATATACCGACAGTTCCACCGAGCGCCTTCAGGTCAAGCTGGCTTGTGCTGATCCTGATCGCTATCGCGTCATGTGCAACGGGAGACCTGTCCCGCTTCAAAAGATTGGAAAGAATGGCGTTGGTGTTGGAGCTGTGCGCTTCAAGGCATGGCAGGCCGCGAGTTCGCTGCATCCTGTCATTCCGGTCGATGCGCCGCTGGTATTTGACATTTATGACAATTGGAGCGGACGTGCTCTTGGCGGTTGCAAATATCACGTTGCTCATCCGGGTGGCCGCAACTACGACACTTTCCCTGTGAATGGAAATGAAGCAGAGGCGCGCCGACTTGCACGATTTGAGGCAAATGGTCATACTCCGGGCAAATTTGATCCGGTTCCAGAAACGCCGCATCCGGAATTTCCCTTGACGCTCGACCTTCGTCGGCCAGCAGGGATTTGAGGACTGAAAAGAATATGTCATTGCAACCGGACTTTCAGTCCCATCAAGGTTCGAACGGTTTTTTCGACGACTACAAACTTGTAGAGGGCGTGCCGGACGAATTGTTGGATGTGGCTGGCAATGTTCGTCCGGTTTGGCGTGAACTCGTTGGTGTCCTGAAATCTATTGATCCTGACGATATGACCCATCGCATCTCGATTGGTCGGCAATATCTTCGCGATGCAGGTGTTTTTTACAGACACTATTCGGCAAAAAATACAACCGAAAGGGATTGGCCGCTCAGTCCGATCCCCCTGTTGCTCGATGAAACCGAATGGCAATCAATCAGGGAAGGTCTCTCCCAGCGCGCGGATATTCTTGAAAGCGTGATGGCCGATCTTTATGGAAACAATACATTGGTCAGGGACGGTTTTCTCCCCGCCCGACTTGTTTCGCAGAACCCTGAATGGATACGTCCTCTGGTCGGCGTAAAACCAAAATCGGGCCATTTCCTGCATTTCGTCGCTTTTGATATCGGCAGGGGTCCAAATGGAAAATGGTGGGTATTGGGAGACCGCACACAAGCACCGTCAGGAGCCGGATTTGCTCTTGAAAACCGCTTGGCGACAACGCGCATTTTCTCAGGTCTTTACCCCCAGTCCCATGTCCACCGGATTGCCGGATTTTTCAAGAGCTTTAGAAATGCCATGCTCACACTTCGCGGAGGCGACGAACAACGCGCTGGCATACTGACCCCCGGCCCGATGAATGAAACCTATTTCGAGCATGCCTATATTGCTCGCTATCTGGGCTTCATGCTGCTTCAGGGTGAAGACCTGACAATGCGCGATAGTCAATTGATGGTGCGTACCATTGATGGTTTTCAGCCGGTAAACGTCCTGTGGCGACGAATGGATTCTATGTGGGTCGATCCCTTGGAACTTGAAGAGAATTCGCAACTGGGCACAGCAGGCTTGCTTGGCGCAATCAGGAACCAGAATGTGACAATGATCAATGCGATCGGTTCGGGTGTTCTCGAGACTCGCGCACTTTTGGCGTTTCTTCCACGCATTGCCAGCGAATGGGCGGGCAGGCCGCTAAAAATGCCAAACATCGCGACATGGTGGTGCGGGCAACCGAGGGAAAAGGAATATGTAAAAGCCAATGCAGATCGAATGACAATCGGCAGTGCCTATACAACCCGTTTTCTCTTCGATCTTGATGATATCACCGTTGTCGGCGGCAAGGGCGATGTAGATGTGCATGGTTCACTGGACAATTGGATTGACGAAAATGCAGATACGCTGGTCGGGCAAGAGGCCGTCAAGCTCTCCACCGCACCAGCCTTGGAAGAAAACAGGATTGTGCCGCGACCGATGAGTTTGCGGGTGTTCCTTGCTCGTACTGAATCGGGATGGGTTGCCATGCCCGGTGGTTTTGCAAGAATAGGCCGCGACAGCAATTCGACCGAGCTTGCCATGCAACGTGGCGGTTCGGCAGCCGATGTCTGGATCGTCAGCCCCAAGCCAGTGGTTGAGGAAACCATGTTGCCTCAGCCCGACGAAGCCTTCAGAAGGCGCGCGCCGGGGGTCTTGCCGAGCAGGGCTGCAGACAATTTATTTTGGCTCGGAAGATATGTGGAGAGAACCGAACATGTTGTGAGGCTGTTGCGCTCCTACCATCTGCGTGTTTCGGAATTTGATTCTCATAACAGTGAGTTGATCGCCTATCTTAAAGTCTATCTCGAAAAAATGGGTGTTCTTGATTTTGATGAGCAGTTGCCGGGATTCGTGACCAATCTGGTGAATTCGGCAGGTTATGCCGCAGGTCAGGTCAGCGACCGTTTCTCGATGGACGGTACTCTTGCGTTGCAGGATCTGTCCAAAACAATCAATCAATTGGCACAATCCGCAAAACCTGGTTCAGACATGGCAAGAGCGATGAGCGTTATTCTGCGCAAACTGTCAGGCCTTTCGGGTCTGATCCATGACAACATGTCGAGGTTTGCCGGATGGCGGTTCCTGCAGATCGGAAAGCTGCTCGAGAGAGCGGCAACAACCACACGGTTGGTAGAGGCGTTGACGTCACCTGCGGCGCCCGCCGGAGCCTGGGAATTGGCAATCGAAGTTGCAGACAGCGCAATGACGCACCGCCAGCGTTATGACGTTGCCACCAATCGTTCTACTGTCATTGACCTTTTGGCACTGGACCTACTGAATCCTCGTTCGATTATTTACCAGTTCAGGGAAATCGAGGAACATATTGGTTACCTGCCTGGATCATCCGAAGGTCAACAACTGACACCGGTGCGCTCAACCCTGGTCAAGGCAATGGCACAATTGGCGGTTCTTTCACCCGATGAGATTGACCAGGACCGGTTTCCGGTGCTGATGAGATTGATTGCCCAATTCTCCGACGATTTGAATACCGCCTATGTACGCTGAAAAATTCCATGCTCTATAACATCCGTCTGAAAATAACCTACGACTATCAAAACACGGCAAGCAGCAGCCGCCATGTCATTCGCCTGCTGCCGGCCGATCTGCCAAATGAGCAGCGATTGGTTGCAGGAACAACAACAGTAAAACCCAAGCCTGCCGAATGGATCAATCGGGTCGATTTTTTTGGCAACAAATGTGTTGAGACTGCGTTTCACAAGGATCATAAGGTAATCGTTTTTTCCACCGAGGCGCGGTTAAATCGCTTCACTATCGGTTATGATCGGGAAAGATCCGCAGTATTCTCCAACCTCCCGCGAAACATTATTGAAGTTCGAGATCTGACTGCCCGCTCGCCGCTTCATTTTATCAGCGCCTCGTCGCTTGTGCCGTTGAACGGCGAAACGGCAGCTTATGCCCAGCAAAAGATCATTGGCAATCCGCCGGTTTTCGATCTGGTTTGCGCAATCGGTCAGGCAATTCATGATGAATTCAGTTTTGATCCAAAGGCAACTACGGTTGAAACACCCATGCGGGATGCCTTTATTGGACGACATGGTGTGTGTCAGGACTTTGCCCATATCATGATTTCTTGCCTGCGTGGAATTGGAATTCCGGCGGGTTATGTCAGCGGGTTCCTGCGCACAATCCCTCCAAAGGGCAAACCTCGTCTGGAAGGAGCAGATGCCACCCATGCCTGGGTCAGTGCATGGTGCGGTCCGGATCTTGGCTGGATTGAATATGATCCTACCAATGGCACTCTGGTTTCGAATAATCACATCGTCATAGCGAGAGGCCGTGATTATTTCGATGTTGCACCGGTAAAGGGCGTGGTGCGCACGTTTGGTCGTCATGAAACCAAACAATCTGTCGATGTGATTCCGATTGAAAATTAGTCAGTTGATTGGTGACTGAACACTGGATTTTCCAAAGGCTATCCAGCTGCACTCAGCCTGTGGTCCGCACGCAACTGCTCGGCGGACTGTCGAACAATTTCGGAAATCTGCAGCAATTGTCGAGCCCGCGGATTGGTTTTGCGCCATATCATGCCTATTGTGCGTGAAGGGGCTGGCTTGGCGAATCTGGCAATGGAAACAGGAGCAGATCGTGTTTCGACCGCAACGGCCATTTCAGGAATGAGCGTCACACCAATCCCCGCTCCAACCATCTGGACAAGCGTGGAAAGCGAACTTCCGTCCAGCCCTTCGCGAGGAACAGAATTTTGGATATCACAGAAAGTCAGTGCCTGATCGCGAAAACAATGACCTTCTTCGAGCAGCAACAGGCGCATTTCCCGCAGCATTTCGCTGCTGGGAACAGGCTTGTGTTCGTCAATCTTCGACCTAACAAGGACAAAGTCCTCGGCAAACAGGGGAACTTCCGTGAAAGCGGGTTCAGAAACCGGAAGCGCCAAAATTGCTGTATCAAGCCTACCTTCTGCCAGTTCGATGATGAGTCTCGGTGTCAGCGTCTCGCGAACATGAATATCCACATCTGAATGTTGCCGTGTCAACTCTCCGATAAGGGTTGGCAGGAGATAAGGGGCAATGGTCGGAATGATACCAATCCGCAGTTTTCCTGCCAGCCTGCTTTGGGTGCTGCGCGCAAGGTCACCCAGTTCGTCCACCGATTGCAGGATGATGCGAACCTGCCCGGCAAAACTCTCACCAAAAGGGGTTAGCCGCACCAGCCTGGGTTCACGCTCGAAAAGAGTGGCTTCAAGCGAACGCTCAAGCTGCATGATCTGCATGGACAGGGCAGGCTGTGATATTGCGCAGGCATCTGCTGCCCGCTTGAAATTGCCGATGCGTGCCAGCGCCTCGAAATAGCGGAGTTGTTTGAGCGTAACGTTTTTCATAAGTAAAACTTATCATAACTATCAGTAAATTCAACTTCAACTAATTGCTTTTGTTTGCTATAAAAACCCGACACAAGGCACAAATGCAGCTTTTGCAATCGTATTTGTCACGTTTTCATGATGAATTTCATCAAAATGGACGAATCGGAATGCAGTTTGTATTGAGATAGCTGCGCTGCCCTGATGAAATTTTCTTATGGTATAATCGGAGAACGATATGAGCGCTGAATTGAAAGAGGTAAATGAGGGCGGCGCGCGCTGCCCTGTAATGCACGGTGCCAATGCCCAAAAGGCAACCGGAAGCATGGCCAACCAGCATTGGTGGCCAAACCAGTTGAATCTGAAAATTCTTGGCCAGAACAATCCTAAAATTGATCCAATGGGCGAGAAATTTGATTATGCCAAGGAATTCAAGAGTCTCAATCTGAAAGCGGTAAAAAAAGACCTTTATGCGCTGATGACTGACTCGCAGGATTGGTGGCCAGCAGACTATGGCCATTACGGTCCTTTCTTCATTCGCATGGCCTGGCACAGCGCCGGTACCTATCGGATTCAGGACGGGCGCGGTGGCGCATCTTCGGGTTCACAGCGCTTTGCCCCTCTCAACAGTTGGCCGGACAATGTCAGTCTCGACAAGGCCCGCGCACTGCTTTGGCCGATCAAGCAGAAATACGGCCGCAAGATTTCATGGGCCGATTTATTCATTCTCACCGGCAACTGCGCACTTGAATCGATGGGTTTCAAGACTTTTGGTTTTGGTGGCGGACGCGAAGATATATGGGAACCTGAAGAAGACATTTACTGGGGTCCCGAAACAACTTGGCTCGGCGACAAGCGCTATCAAGGCGACCGCGAGTTGGACAATCCCCTTGCCGCTGTTCAGATGGGCCTCATTTACGTCAATCCAGAAGGCCCGAACGGCAATCCGGATCCGTTGCTTTCCGCCCGCGATATTCGTGAGACTTTCGCCCGCATGGCAATGGACGACTATGAAACGGTTGCTTTGACTGCCGGTGGCCACACATTTGGTAAAACCCATGGTGCAGGCGATCCGGGCAAGTATGTTGGCCCTGAGCCTGAAGCCGCAGACATCGAATTGCAAGGTCTTGGCTGGCGCAATTCGATGGGTACCGGCGTTGGTGGTGATACCATTTCCAGTGGCCTTGAGGGCGCATGGACGCCAACACCGATCACTTGGGATAACTCATACTTTGAAGTGTTGCTCGGCTATGATTGGGAACTGACGAAAAGCCCTGCCGGCGCCCAGCAGTGGACACCGACAAAGGCTTCAGCCGCCAAAAAGGCACCCGCTGCCCATGATCCATCCAAGACCCAGACCATCATGATGTCTACAGCCGACATGGCCATGAAGATGGATCCTGAATATGCGAAGATTTCGAAACACTTCTACGAAAACCCGAAAGAATTCGCCGATGCCTTTGCAAGGGCGTGGTTCAAGCTGACACACCGCGATATGGGCCCGATTGCCCGCTATCTCGGCAAGGAAGTTCCAAAAGAGGAACTGATCTGGCAGGATCCGCTTCCCGCAGCCACAGGCAAGACAATCGGCGGCAATGACATTGCCAAGCTGAAAGAAATGATCCTGGCCTCGAAACTGACAATTTCCGATCTGGTTTCGACTGCATGGGCTTCCGCCTCTACTTTCCGTGGCAGCGACAAGCGCGGTGGTGCCAATGGTGCCCGTATTCGCCTGTCACCGCAAAAAGACTGGGAGGTCAATAATCCCGCGCAATTGAAGAAAGTTCTCAAAGTGCTGGAGGGCATACAGTCCGACTTCAATTCAGGTTCGAGGAAAGTTTCACTTGCCGACCTGATCGTTCTGGGTGGTTGTGCTGCAGTTGAAAAAGCTGCAAAAAACGCCGGACAAAAGGTCAAGGTTCCGTTCACTCCCGGACGCACGGATGCAACTCAAGCGCAGACTGATGTTGAATCCTTTGCCCCGCTGGAGCCAGGCGCAGACGGGTTCCGCAATTATCTGCGGCCAGGCCACAGCCGCCCTGCGGAAGAACTGCTTGTAGACCGTGCCCAGTTGCTGACATTGACGGCGCCTGAAATGACAGTTCTGGTTGGTGGAATGCGTATGCTTGGTACCAATGTTGACGGCTCGAAAAACGGTGTCTTCACCAAATCGAAGGATACACTCAGCAACGACTTTTTCGTCAATCTGCTGACCCGCGCCACAAAGTGGGAAAAATCAGCTGCTGACAAAGGCATCTATGAAGGCAAGGATCGCAAGTCAGGCAAGGTGAAATGGACGGCCAGCCGCGTTGATCTGGTCTTTGGTTCCAACTCGCAATTGCGGGCGCTCGCCGAAGTCTATGGCAGCGATGATGCCAAAGGCAAATTCGTCAACGATTTTGCCGCAGCATGGAACAAGGTGATGAACCTTGATCGTTTCGATCTGGTGTAACCACCGAAACCAAACGGATCACAAAATAAAAGCGGCGCTTCAACAAATGTTGAGGCGCCGTTTTTCATTTATGAAACATAAACTGATCAATTCAGGAAATTAAGTCCGCCATCACCAGCCAGACAACCTGCTGACTTGGCGAAGGAAGGCCCGCTAGGACGGACCTTCGATTTCGAACTGTCTGCCTAGTTGAGGTCTTTTGCGTTGTCCGCTTTCATACCGGCTTCAACTTCTGCAACCGAGGCATTGAGCGCGTCGAGAATCTCAGGACCGCCTTTGACGCTTGCCTTGAACCAGTCATAGACCGGTGCTGCAGCGGCCTTGAATGCGGCTTTCTCATCGGCAGACGGAACGTATAAATCACCGCCGTCTTTCACGAAAGCTTCATAGGCCTCGATTGATTTGCGCTTGGGCGAAGCAAAAGTTGCCTGCTGCAGGGAAGCAAAGCCATCCACAACAACCTGACGAAGATCTTCGGGCATCGCCTTGAACTTGTCATTGTTCATCCACCAGAGCGCACCCATGTAGGAATGGCCGTCGAGGGTGAGGTATTTGAGACCGGCTTCAGGAAACTTCATGCTCATGATATCTGTGATACCGTTCTGTGTTCCCTCAACGACACCAGTCTGCAGGGAGGTGAACAATTCTGGCCACGGAATTGGTGTAGGTGAGGCACCCATTGACTTCACCAGTTCTTGTGGCAGGTCTGCGACAACCGTACGGATTTTCAGACCTGAAAGGTCTGCCGGGGTTTGAATGCGGCGTTTGGTATTGGCAAAATTGCGCCAGCCGCCTGTATTGCCGATGGTCATCAAACGGATCTTGTCGCCTGAATCAGCCAGCGCCAGATCCCGCATCTTGCGGGTAAAATCACCGGACAGGACGCTTTCTGCAACCCGGTCATTGGTCATCAGATAAGGAAGATCGAGAACCTGAACATAGGGAAATGCGCCCGCAGCACCGCCTGATGTTGAAATGTAGATATCAATCGTGCCATCAGCAACGCCTTGCAGGCACTCTTCGCCTTTCGAGCAAAGCTGGGTTCCGATGAACAGTTCGACAGCGATCTTGCCGTTGGAAGCTGCTTCAACGTAGTTCTTGAAAACCACAAGGCCGTCATAGTCCTCATCGTTCTCGTTTGAGTTTGCTGTTGCACGCAGATTGAAATCAGCCGCAAAAGAGGTCAGCGCCGTACTGGCCAGAAGACTGGCACCAAGGGCGGCAGCTCCGATGGTTTTGAAAATTGCATTCATGTGGTTTTCCTCCATGGTAGATTTGACAGTTTATTATTGTAGATTGCGGCGCATTTACCGCAGGTTTCAAAGGGGCTGGTCATCCAGCACCTCCAAAAAACATTCCAAGGACCGGTCCGAGCAGATCGGCATCTTTGACAAAGCCGAGCCAACTGGGAATACCCAGGGAAATAATCGGGAAGTAGGTGATCAGCATGATCACGAAAACTTCCACCGCCAGGAATGGCAAAATAGCCCTCGCTATGGTTTCAACCTTAACCCCTGATACGGAAGAGGCGACAAACAGCACCAGCCCCATGGGTGGCGTTGCGAGGCCCACCGTCAGGTTGACTGACATGATCATGGCAAAATGAACCGGATGCACACCCATATTGATGAAGATCGGGGCAAGGATGGGGCCGAGAATGATAATCGCCGGACCTGCGTCCAGAAACATGCCTACGATGAAAAGCAGTATGTTTATCAGCAACAACAATAGCAGCGGATCACTGGTCAGACTGAGAATATAAACTGCGAGGCTTTCTGCTGCGTGAGAAAGACTGACCACGGTCTTGAATGCCATGGCTGCTCCAACAAGAAGCAGTACGACAGAAGAGGTGATTGCCGAACGGATAAATACAGGAGCAAGATCAGACATTTTCAGCGTCTGCAGAATCACAAGGCCAAGCAGGGCGGCATAGGCAACCGCAAGCGCCGAGGCTTCCGTTGGCGTTGCAACACCGCCCAGGATTCCACCCAATATGATTACAGGCGTCAAAAGGGGCAGCACGGCACGTTTGGCAACGATCCTGAAACCCTCGGAGGTAAGCCGTCGTTGAAGCTGAAAGAAAATTTCGCCTGCAACAAGCGATCCGGCATAAAGTCCGGCAAATTGTCCCCAGCTTCGCTCACCGGTGATCGACATTATTTTAACCGCTAACGGATACAGTAACAGTGCCAGCATCAGCCGTGCAATAATCCGTGTGGCCGTGTCTTCCATGGGCGAAATTGTAACATCAGAATGAACTACGCGTTTTGCCGGCGGGTAGTCGTAATAATTTGCCAATGCACGAGTGACAATCATCAGGCCGATGCCAACCAGAATGCCTGGTATAATGCCGCCCGCAAACAGCGCGGCGACCGATACTTCCATCACATAGGCATAAATGATCATGATGCCGGATGGCGGAATGATCGGCCCGATGACCGAGGATGCGGCTGTAATGGCCGCAGCGAATTTGCGCGTATATCCTTCTTTCTCCATGGCTGGGATAAGCATTGAGCCGAGAGCAGAAGTGTCTGCAACCGCTGATCCCGACATCCCCGCAAAGAGCATGGAAGAAAGGATGTTGACCTGCGCCAGGCCGCCGCGCACCGAACCGATCAGCGCCTGTGAAAAATTGATTAGCCTTTCGGTTATTCCACCCCGGTTCATCAATTCCCCGGCAAGCATGAAAAACGGGATAGCCAGCAAGACGCCATTGTCGATACCGCTGAAAATGTTTCGGTACATCAGTGCAATGTCGCGCTCCTGACCGTTGAGGTAAAGAACAATACCGGGCGCGGCGAGCATGCCTATAAATACCGGAACACCAATCATCAGAAGAAACAGGAATAGCGGCAAAAACCAGGTCAACATGATTATATGTCCGCCATGGTCAGGGGTTTTTGAAGCGGCGGAAAGTTCTCTTCAGACCAGATCAGCCTGCCGATTTGCCCAAGGATCAACTCGATGGAAACAAGCAGCAGGGCGATCATCAGCACTACCATCGCCAAAAAGATATAGGCTGTGCGAAACTGCAATTTGACACCCAGTAGCTCGTTGATCCCCGAATCCTGCAAGAGCCGATTGAGACCTGATGAGTCAAACAGAATGGGCGTTGCATATTGTTTCCAGGCGAACACCAGCAAAAAGAATATGACCAGCGAGGAAAGGAGAAGAATGGCAAGGATAAGCGCATGCCGCCACTTGTTTGGCAGCATGTCGGGAACCATCTCTATCGAAACAAATCCCGCATGCCTGTAGGCGGAAGGCGCGACAAGCGCCATCATCCAGATCATCAGCCCGCGCGCTGCTTCCTCGGGCCAGGGAAGGGCATCATTGAGGACATATCTGAAGAATATCTGGATCAATATGGCGCAGACCATCAACGCCAGTGCCGCAAAACCAAGGGTCCTGCCAAACGCCAGCAACGCAGAATTAAATCTGCCCAATGTAGTCAGGATCGCCAAAAGCGCGTTCAATATATTCCTCCCTTTTCTGCCCCCGAATTTCGGGCTCCTGCGGCAGACATGCACGTTTGATTAACAGGTACGCGGTGCTATTTTCCTGAAACAAATTTTCCGAATTCGCCATTCGTGAAGATCAGTGGTTGTCCCTTTCCCTGAACAAACCGCAAAACCTTGCCGATGATGATGGTGTGATCGCCGCCCTCATGTGCCGCCTCCTGAAAACATTCGAACCGGGCAAGGCAGTCCTGCAGCAGAGGCACACGATGGTCGCCGCTCTCCCAGCCGCAGGTTTCAAAAGCGCGCGCATTGCGAGCAAAATCAAGCGCCAGATCCCGTTGGTCATCGCGCATCACATGGATCGCAAAATGGCGGGCGTTTTTGTAAACTTCATAACGGCCGGATTTTTTTGCAACTGACCAAAGCACGAGCGCCGGATTGAGAGATACTGATGCAAAGGAGTTGGCCGTCATGCCAACAGGGCCATCTATTGTGTCGGCTGTAACAACCGTCACGCCGGTTGCAAACTTGCCGAGCGTATCGCGATAGTGACGTTCATTCAGAACAGAAGTTTCAAATGTGTCGGAAATTTGTAGTGAGGCAGTCCGTATTGCACTTCTAGGACCGTTCATCTGCAAATCCGTTTCTTCAGCTAGTTTCATTGGAGTTGTTTCCAAAAGCATTATGGCACCTCGTGCCCTTGAGCGGCAGAGTAAATTTCAAACCATGTCTGACGATCCATCTCAACCTTGAAGGCATCCGAAAATCGTTGGATACGTTCAAGACGGTTCGTACCCATCACCGGCAGGATTTGCGCCGGATGTGCCAGCAGAAACGCAATTGCAACCGCATCCGCTTCAACGCCATACCGCGCGCCGATTTCGCCAAGGGTTTTACGAAGTTCGAGTGCCTGAGGGTTGTCCAAATCAAACAGGTTGCCACCGCCCAAAGGCGACCAGGCCATTGGCTTTGTCGCATTGCGTTGATGAAACGCAAGATCACCATTGGTGAAGGCGTCTCTTGCAAGCACACTTATTTCAATCTGGTTCGTCACGAGCCGGTTTTTCATCGCCGATTGCAATAATTCCCAATCGTGCGGTTTGAAATTGGAAACGCCGACCGCTTTCACCTTGCCTGACGCGACCGCCGTATCAAGTGCGCTGCCGGTTTCATGATGATCCATGAAAGGGTCGGGTCTGTGGACAAGCAGCAAATCAATCTGCTCAATTTGCATCAGCCGAAGAGAATGTTCAATCGAGGCATGAATATGCTCTGCAGAAGTATCGTAATATTTGACCCTTGCTTCTTTGAACCTGCCGACAGGAGCGATGATATCGCATTTGGTGACAATTTCGATCTTTCCGCGAAGGGAAGGGGATTGAGCAAGACATCGACCTAAAATGGCCTCGGCCTCATAGCCACCATAGATATCTGCCTGATCAATCGTTGTAATACCCTGTGCAAGGCACGCTTCGATCTTGGCCTGAACATGTTTCGGCGAAGTGTCCGTGTCATCGCCAACACGCCACATGCCGTATACGATACGGCTGAATTCAACCGCGTCTGAAAGCTTGACGCGTTCCATCAGCGCCGATCTCCGGTTCCAAGCGGCGTCGATGGTGTTGAGGCAGGCACCCGGCCGTGCAGGTGCGGCATTGAGCAGGTTTTCAAATGGGGAAGAACCAGCTTGCCGAACTGTTCGCACTCATCAAGATGCGGGTAGCCAGAGAAAATGAATGCCCTGATACCCATTTTCTTGTAGCTCTCGATTTCGCTTAATATCTGATCGGGGGAACCTACCAGCGCTGCTCCACAGCCGGAGCGCGCGCGCCCAACACCAGTCCAAAGATGCGGCTCGATATAGCCTTCGATATCAGCAAGCTCGCGGTTTTTTGCCTGATGGGCAACCCCGAGCGAGATGGCATCAAGGGCGCGTTCGCGAATCAGTCTTCCCAAGTCGTCATCGAGTTTGGAAACCAGTTCCCGTGCGTATTCACGTGCTTCAGCTTCTGTATCGCGAACAATCATGTGAACCCGCAAGCCATAATCAAGCACGCGACCATAATGGGCAGCACGTTCATGAACAGCTTTCATGCGGGCCGCCAATTCCTCTTTCTTTTCCGGCCACATCAGGTAGACGTCGCAATGTTCGCCGCAAAGATCGAGCGCTGCCGGCGAGTATCCGCCAAAATAAAGCAGCGGTCCGCCGTTTTGCTGATACGGTTTTACCGGATCAGTCGTCAGTTTCTCGAACTGGTAAACAGTGCCGTGATGGTTGATCTCGTCCTGCGTCCAGGCCTGTTTGAGGATTTCGACAACTTCACGCGAGCGCTGATACCGGTACTCGTTGTCTTCCTTTTGTCCCGGAAAATCTGAAGAAATGATATTGACCGTCAACCGGCCTCTCAACATGTGGTCCAGCGTGGCGATAGTGCGAGCCAACATGATTGGCTGCACCTCGCCGCACCGCACTGCCGCCAACATGTTGATGTTTTTTGTGATAGGCGCGTTGGCGGCTACAAAAGACAAAGTATCCTGGCCGACCTGATAGGAAGACGGGCAAAGGATATTGCGAAACCCCAGCTCATCAGCGCGTTGTACGATACGGGAAGTATTTTCCCATGAGGATCGCAGATCGCCATCAGGCACACCCAGATATCGGTAGTCGTCAGAACAAAGCGGGGCAAACCAGGATACCTCCGCCGCATCTGTATCCTTTGATCTGATTGGCACTATGGACATTGCTGACTTCTCATATTAGATTTTATATATCAATTATGTATCAATAAATCATTTGTGTATCAATTAAAAAATATGACGGGTGAAGGATTGTGGTGGATATAGCCGGAAAGCTCCCCTTGCATGTGCAAGTCAGTGAAATGCTTGCCCGTGAAATTCAGGCTGGAATTTTGCCCGATGGCAGCAAGCTGGCGCCGGAACGGGAAATGGCATGTGATCTGCAGATTTCCGTCGGTACATTGCGCAAGGCGCTCGGTGACCTCACTGAAAAAGGCCTGCTGGAGAAAGTCCAGGGCTCGGGCAACTACGTTCACAATAACGCGCGGATTTCGACAATTTACAGTTTTTTCCGGCTTGAACTGATTGGCGGCGGCGGTCTTCCGACTGCGGAAATACTTTCGCTGGATCGGTTGAAAAAACCGCGTGATCTGCCCGAATTTGGAAAATCGCCTTTCGGTTTCCGCTTTCGCCGGTTGCGCAGATTGAACAATATCAAAAGTGCCGTTGAGGAAATCTGGCTTGATGGAAGCTACGCCGACACAATCAACAAATCTGAAATTCCCGATTCACTTTACCAGTTCTACAAGGAAAGGCTTAACGTCTGGATTGTCCGCGCCGAAGACGCTGTCAGCGTCGCGCCGCCGCCTGATTGGAAACCTGAAAAATTTACCTCCAACGCTGCGATCTGGGGTTATATTGAACGCCGGAGCTTCGACCAGCACAACAATTCCGCCGAGTTTTCGCGAACCTGGTTTGACCCCGCAACAGCGCGCTTCATGGCCCGCTGGAAATAACAAGAGAAACAAATGACATCGAAAAACTTGCGTTACGCCATGATCGGTTGCGGCATGATGGGCCAGGAGCACATCAAGAATATCCAACTGCTCGAAAATACGGAAATTGTTGCGATATTCGAACCTGATCCTGGAATGCGGGAGATTGCCCATTCGCTTGTTCCCGATGTCACATTCGAGCCGACGCTGGAAGCCTTGTTGGCGCGCGGCGATGTTGATTGCTATGTGATTGTCAGTCCAAACTACATGCATGTTGGGCAATTGAAGCAGATTGCGGCAACCCGTCCGTTGCCGATTCTCGTTGAAAAGCCGCTTGCTACCAATCCGGATGACCACGCATTCATTGAAACCCTGATCAACGACTATCCCGCTCCGATTTGGGTTGCAATGGAATATCGCTATATGCCGCCTGTGGCAGCGCTTATTGACCAGGCAGAAAACGCCACTGGCGGTATCAGGCTGTTGAGCATCCGTGAGCACCGCTTTCCCTTCCTTCGAAAAGTCGGGGACTGGAACCGTTTCAATGAAAAGTCCGGCGGTACATTCGTGGAAAAATGCTGCCATTTTTTTGATCTGATGCGCCTGATCCTGAAGTCGGAACCCGTTCGTGTGATGGCTTCTGCCGGGCAATCGGTGAACCATCTCGATGAAGTTTACGATGGGAAAGTGTCGGACATTTGGGACAACGGCTATGTCATTGTAGATTTCAAGTCCGGCGCAAGGGCGATGCTGGAACTTTGCATGTTTGCCGAGGGGTCGCGTTATCAGGAGGAAATTTCCGCGGTAGGCCCTGAGGGAAAGATCGAGTGTTTTGTGCCAGGACCCGGGCGCTTCTGGCCGGCACATATGGGTGAAGCCCCAACGCCCAAACTCATCACCAGTCCGCGCAATCCGCGTGGCCCTGTCGAGTTGGAAATCCCTGTCGATCCGAGGCTTCTCGGCGCTGGCGATCACAACGGCTCGACTTTTTATCAGCACCGGAAATTTCAGCAGGTGGTATTGGGCAAAGCCAAACCGGAGGTTACGCTCAACGATGGCTGGATGGCGGTACGCATGGGCATGGCCGCACAGCAATCTGCGGCATCGGGCAGGGCGGTGGATTTGTAAAGCTGTCACGAAACTCTGCTACCGACTTTTAGATACCCACTGTAAAGATGAATCAAAATGCAAACTCCTGTTGCTAAACTATTGAAAACTTGTTGAATGATTTACCGCATTCCTGCGGTTCGAAACGGAAAAATTCCCGATGAAGCAGTTTCAAGTGCAGAGGACAGGTCTGGCAAAACACCGGATTATTGCCGAAAATCCGGCGGCGCCTCCGATTGCTGATGGGGAGATTTTAGTAGCCATCGAGCGGTTCGGCATGTCTGCAAACAATATCACCTATGGCATTGCCGGGGATACGTTGGGCTACTGGAAGTTTTTCAAGGCACTCGAAAACCCGCTGGACGAATGGGGAATTCTTCCCGTCTGGGGCTTTGCCAAAGTCATCGCCGCAAGGTGTGATGGCATTGAAATCGGTGAGCGCCTGTTCGGCTATTTTCCGCCTTCAAGCCATCTTGTCATGCAGCCGGCCCGTATCAGCGAGAGCCACTTCTTCGACGGCGTTGCCCACCGCGGCGAGTTGCCTGGCGCCTATAACATCTATCGGCGTCTCCGCGCCGAGCCCGGCTATACCCGCTCGATGGACGATTTGCGCATGCTGCTCTTTCCGCTGTTTTTGACCTCATTTGCGATCTGGGATCAACTCAAGGAAAACCGCTGGTATGGCGCAGAACAGATTGTTATTGTCAGCGCATCGGCAAAAACCAGCATCGGCCTTGCCTTCGCTCTGCACGAAGACAGTGATGCGCCTTTCTCGGTTGGCCTTACTTCAAAAGGCAATCGGGAATTTGTTCGCAAACTGGGCTATTACAATCAGGTTGGCGACTATGAAAATCTGGCCGCGGAAATCAAAAACGTGCCGACGGTGATCATCGACATGGCGGGTAATGCACAAACCCTTGGCGCATTGCACACGCTTCTTGGCGACAACCTTATAAAAAACATTGATGTCGGCATCACCGACTGGAAAGGTGCCCGCAAGGACCCGCGCATCAACCGCGACAAGCGCGAATTTTTCTTTGCTCCCGCCCGTATCCAGAAGCGGATCAAGGATTGGGGCGTCGATACCTTCTCGGGCAAATCGAACGGCTTCATCATGAAAGCCGCGCGCCAGTCTGGCGACTGGCTGAAACTGGAAAAGATCAGCGGCCTCGAAGGGCTGGAAGCAATCTTCGCCGATATCCGCGATGGCAAAATTCCGCCCGAAAAGGGGCTGGTTGTGGAGATGTAGGGGCAGTGCAGCGTTTTCTTGATCTTCCCCAACTGGGTGTCGAGCAGGGTCCGAAGCTGCTGGCTTTGCTGGTGGTCGTCTATCTCGCCGGAATTATTCGCGGCTTCACGGGGTTTGGCTCGGCCCTTTTGGTGGTTCCGGCATTGTCGATGCTGTTTGGACCTGTGCAGGCCGTCGTTATCGAGGTTCTCATCGAGATTCCGATCTCGCTCAGCCTTTTGCCGACAGTGATGCGTGAGGCAGAGCGGCGGACCGTCCTGCCCATGCTGATCATGTTTGTGATTTTCGTGCCTGTGGGTGCCTACCTGCTGACCGTGTTCGATCCGCAAGCCGTGAAAATCCTCATCTCGGTGTTCGTGCTGATCATGGTAATCGTGATTTGGCAGCAAAAGCGGATGGTGGCCATGCTCTCGTCAAAGGCAACGTTCGCGGTAGGCGTTGCATCGGGCGTTTCCCAGGGATTGACCGGAATGGCCGGGCCGCTTTTTGTTACCGCCCTGATGGCGCGCGGCGAGGCCCCGGCCCTTACCCGCGCCAATATCATCGCGCTTGCCGGTGGGCTTATTGGAGTGTCGGTTGTCAGCTTCGGGCTGTTCGGCCTGATCACCGTTGAAACCCTCGTCTATGCGGCACTCGCCACACCTGCCATCATGGCGGGGGTTTGGACCGGCGCTCTCGGCTTTCGCCGCCTTTCACACTGGAACATCCGCGGCATGATCCTCGCCTTCCTCGCCATCATCGCGGTGGTGACGCTGGTCCAGAATTTGATTGCAGCGCAATAGTTTACGCTGGACAGTTATCGTCCGCTTGGATAGCCTCCTCATCGGGGCTTTTCGAAAACAGGAACAGATAATATGAAGGCTCAGGCTCGCATTGCTGCAGCGCTAACAATTGGTTTGGCAACCCTGACGGTTTCACTGACCCCTCAAGAGGCGGCGGCGCGAAATTGCGAATTGATGGGCAATTTGAAATCAGTCAATTCCAACCAGCCGATCACCATCACCTTTGTGAACCAGTCCGGCATGTACCGGCATATTGACTGGATCGATTATCAGGGAAATCCGGTGAACTATCGCAGCCTCAATTCAGGCGAAAGCCATGTTCAGGAGACCTATGCCGGTCATCCCTGGCTGATCGCCAACGGACCGGGCGATTGCGTGGATATTTTTATTCCAAAGAAAAGCGGCACTATCAAACTGAAATAGGGGGGGCGGCTGGAAGGTTGTTTCAGTCCGTCATTCCTTTGGCGACAGAGTTTGCTCCATTCTTTTGGGCAAATGTCGGGAGGTCCGGATTAGTTCCGTAGCTAGTCATCCTCGGGCTTGTTCCAAGACAAGCGATGCGCCGTCGAAGACCGGCAGACATTTTGCACAGCAAATGTCGAGAGGCCCGAGGACCAAGTACGTAACCCGCTAGAGTCCAAGCTGGATCCTCGGCTCGGTGGCCGAGGATGACTACCTTCGGTGATGAGCGAAAAGCCCGTGAAAAATCGTTCACTCGGCGGATTCCGCCAGTGTCATGAGAATGAACAGAAGCGCTCTCACGACTTTTCACCGCGTGAAAAAATGATTGCCGCTTTCGCGCTCCGCTCACTCCGCAATGACGGATAAGAATACTCCGTCATTCCTGTGCTTGTCACAGGAATCCATACCGTTAAATCATCAACCACAAAGACTTTCATATCAGCCTTGAACGCATATCCTGCCAATGGGGATTGGTCTCTTCAATCAGATTGATCTTCCATCGGTGCGGCCATTTCTTGATTGTCTTTTCCCGTGTAATTGCCTGGGTAATGAGTTCAAATTGCTCAAACCAGACAAGTCTGCGAACAGCGTATTTCGCTGTGAACTGCGAGCCTTTGCCGCTGCGGTGTTCCTCTATCCTTCGGGCAAAATCATTGGTCATGCCGACATATAGAGTGCCGCCTTTGCGGGTTGCCAGAATGTATACATAGCCAGTCTTTTTCATTCCTTGAGCTTAACGGTATGGATTCCTGTGACAAGCACAGGAAT
>JBGSTD010000017.1:0-46705 GCA_041736675.1 Salaquimonas sp. | reverse complement strand
ACCGCCGTGCTGCTGGCGCTTTTGATGACACTCAACATCACACCAGGACCAACATTATTCGCAGAGCGACCCGAAGTGGTTTGGGGACTGATCGCATCACTGCTGATTGCCAACGTTGTGCTGCTGATCATGAACGTGCCGATGGTAAAAATCTTTGTCTACATCCTTCAGGTTCCTGCCTGGGTATTGTTGCCCGGCGTCACCATGGTTTCCTTTGTTGGTATTTATTCGCTGTCAGGCAGCTATTTTGATTTGTTGTTGATGGTGGCCTTCGGCGGTTTCGGCTATTTCCTGCGCAAACTGGATATTCCAACGGTTCCGATCATTCTCGGCATCTTGCTGGGGAACCAGATGGAGAATGCCTTGCGACGCGGCATGACATTGTCAAACGGCGACTGGACCTTCCTGTTTTCCTCACCCATTGCCATCGGCCTTTGGATTGCCGCAATCGGCGGCTTTGTTGCGCCGATGTTCCTGCGCAATATCCTCAAGAAACCACAGGCAATAACAGACTGAACAAAAAATGATCCGTGTACTGATCCCTTCCGGCGCACTCGGCCTTGGTTATGACAAGGTTGCCCTTGATCGCGCTCTGGATGCAAAACCTGATATCATTGCCATCGACGGTGGCTCGACCGATTCCGGCCCCTCATATCTGGGCCGCGGGGTTTCAAAATATGCGCGCGCCTCGACAAAGCTTGAATGGAAAGGCTTGATGGAAGCGCGCGCCAAGGCCGGAATTCCCCTTGTCATCGGCACCGCTGGAACCTGTGGTACCGACAGCACCGTCGACTGGCTGTTTGATATCACCAAGGAGATCGCCAGCGAAACCGGACAATCCCTGAAGGTGACATTGCTGCGCTCCTCCCAATCCAACCAGAGCGTAAAGGATGGTTTTGCACAAAACCGTCTTCAGCCGCTCGAAGTTGCGCCGGAAATTTCGGCTGAACTGATTGCAAGTTGCACGAATATTGTTGCCCTGGCCGGGGCCGAGCAGATTGCAGCGGCCATCGCAACCGGAGCCGACATCATCATAGCCGGAAGAACCACTGATACAGCCACGATTGCGGCACTGCCACTGATGCACGGATGCCACCCTGGCGCTGCCTGGCATGGAGCAAAGATCGGCGAATGCGGCGCACTTTGCGCAACCAATCCCCAGTCCGGCGTTATTCTTGTCGATTTTGATGACGATGGTTTCACCGTTACCCCCACCGCTGACGGTGCCTTTGCAACGCCTCACACTGTCTCGGCACATATGCTCTATGAAAACTCCGACCCTTTCATCCTTTACGAACCGGGCGGCCATCTGGATGTCACCTCTTCGCGCTATCAATCAGTTGACGGGCGCAGCGTGCGGGTGACCGGATCAAAATGGGTGCCGTCTCAAACCTATACGGTAAAGCTCGAAGGTGCGCGGATCAGCGGTTACCAGAACATATTGCTGACTCTCCTGCGCGACCGGCACTATGTCGACAATGCCGAGCACTGGACGGCCGATATTGCAGCAAAGGCAAATGCAAAGGTCATCGACCGGCTGTCTCTGACAAAAGACGAGTTTGATCTGGAACTTCGCCTCATCGGCCTCAATGCGACACTTGGAGCGGTCGAGCATTCCGGCGCCCGGCCTTGTGAAGTGGGAGTTTTGGCAATTGTGACAGCAAAGACTTCGGCTCTTGCCGATGAGATCGCCAAGATACTCAATCCCTATCTTTTACACCATCCCCTGACGCAGGAGGAAGAGGTGCCAACTTTCGCCTTCCCGTTTTCTCCGGCTGACATTTCCCGAGGCGAGGTTTATGAGTTTTGCCTCAACCACTTGATGGTCCTCGATGATCCGATGGCTGCCTTCCGCCTTGAAACCCATACCATCGGAGCCGACTGACTTGCCCGACATTGGACAGATTGCCCAAAAGGTGCGCTCGAAAAACGCCGGCCCGTTCTGGCTGACCATTGATATTTTCTGCGGTAACAGCAAGGCCTATGAAACCATCGTTTCGGGTCTTTCAACCGAACGCATTGCCGCCAGCCTTCATGTGCCCGCTTCAACGATCAAGCGTTTTAACATCGAGGAATTGCAGGTGGTCAAGTTTTCCCTGCCCCGCCCCCAGATTCAGGGCTCGATAAGGGACCGAGACATGCATGGCGCAAGTTGGGCGGCAATGATTGCGGAATTGGAAATCAACTGATCATCCGCATCGTGACAAACGGCTTTCTGCCTACCGTTTCAACTGGTTGAAAGCGGCAGCTTTCCAGACAGTGCTTTTGCTGATGAAATCACAAACCTTTCTGGCAAACTGAGCGAGACGGTGATATGCCAAAAGTCTCTCGAACAAAGTTGCATTTGTGTTTGAACTCTTTGATCCCCTTACAATAATTCTGATCGTCGTGATGACGCTCATCACCTCGACCATTCACGGGGCAACCGGCGTTGCGGGCGGCTTCCTGCTGTCATCAGCCATTGCGCCGATCATCGGCGTTGCTCCGGTGCTGCCGGTGATAAGCATTTCGTAGCTTATCAGCCACATGTCGCGGGCCCTGCTGAACATGCGTGACTTTGACAAGACCGCCTTCCTGGCAATTAGCCTTCCGGCAATTCCTTGCATCATCGTAATGGCATTTGTTTATGGCAAGATGTCATCCTCGCTGATTGCCCTGGTTCTGGGGCTCGTCATCCTCTCGTCAATTCCCGTTCGCCGCTGGGCAACGTCACGCAAATTGAAAACCAGCCGCAACAACCTTTCTGCGGTTGGTGCGCTGTATGGTGCCTTGTCAGGCATTTCGATGGGGCCGGGAATGTTGCTGGTCCCTTTCATGCTTGGCTATGGTCTGACCAAGGAGGCTTTCGTTGGAACTCTTGCAGCAATTGCGCTTATAACCAATTTGACGCGCATTCCGGTGTTCGGCTTTACCAATCTCCTGACTTGGGAATATGTTCAACTGGGAATTCTAATGGGAATTATAACGATCCCCGGCAATTGGCTGGGGCGTCATTTTCTGCGCCGCATGACGAATGAGAAACACTCCGGCTTCGTTGATATCCTGACAATTCTGGGCGCGCTGAACTTTTTCTGGCTTGCCTACAAGGCAGGCTAAACTGTCCTGATATCAGAAACTTTACCCAAAAATTTCTCCGGCACACTCGTCAAGATGCGCCGATAGCGACTTTTTCAGGAACCCTTGCCCATCCAGGGCGTTATATCGGCAGGTCTCCGGTTTTACCGGGAACCTTCACCCCTATTGAATTCAAGCTGAACTTGAAAAGGTGCCCCATGAAAAAACTAATGTCATCAACCATCGCCGCATCGGCGCTCATTCTGTCAACGCTAGCGGTTCCCGCGGTAGCGCAAGAGAGTGGCGTCGAAATCGGCCAGCTGAACTGCGAGGTTGCCGGCGGCGCAGGATTTATCTTCGGCTCATCGAAAAATCTTTCCTGCACTTTCACCTCATCAAACACGGACATTGCTCCGGAAGTCTATTCCGGCGACATCAAGAAATTCGGGATTGATATCGGTGTGACTGGAAAATCTGTCATCTTGTGGACCGTTGTTTCCGCCAAACCCGATATTTATGAGCCCGGCTCGCTTGAAGGCACCTATGCAGGCGGAACAGCCTCTGCAGCATTTGTTGCCGGTCTTGGGGCAAATGTTCTTCTGGGAGGATCGGAACAGTCCTTCGCACTGCAGCCCATTAGTGTATCCGCCTCAACCGGTGTCAATGTTGCGGTCGGCCTCGCCCAGGTAACACTTACCAAGATGCAGTAACACCTGAATGCAGTAGGGCGGTTTGCACAATCCGCACAACAAAAAACCGCCAGTCTTTCGATTGGCGGTTTTTCAATTCTGACCATCTGCACAAGGCAAATGGCTATAACGAATTAGTTGGCAGAGATTGTAGAAACGGCAGTTTTGCCGCTGCGTGAATCGATCTGTGTTTCAAAAGAAACCTTGTCGCCTTCGTTCAGGCCATTCATGCCTGCGCGCTCAAGAGCGGTAGCATGAACGAAAACGTCAGCAGAACCGTCTTCTGGCTGAATGAAGCCGAAGCCTTTTTGAGAATTGTAGAATTTTACGGTACCTTTAGTCATAATAATATCCTTTTGGATGACAGGCTAAACAAAGACATAACCGCCATCAATTGACGGCCATCTCCAATGAGTCGATTTTGAAGAAAGTCTGAGTTGAGCACTTCCGTCGGGATAGGATCCGGAAACAAGTTCCAAAGATCGGTGACGAGGCGAAGCAAAGCATAAGTCCGGCAATATCGATAAGAATCTACTATAGATGAAATGCGACAATTGCAAGGCAATTACGCAGACAGGGCAGATACCCGCCCCATATGGTTAAAGGCCGTCTTAGCCCGCGACGCGCAGAAACATTTTCATGATGGAACCACGAATGCCGGCCGGGAACTTGAAAAATATCCGCTTGGCAAGCGGACGGACAAGATCAAGCCACAGGCCGCAATAGAGTTTACCGCGCAAAGAGGTTGCCAATACATAATCTGTCACTGGAACAGCTTGATCGGTCCAGGTCATCTTGTAGCTTGAGGCAGGCATCAGAAAATCAGCAGTAGCCAATCCTTCGTCAAAGCAGGTCTTGATCACTTCACCCAAATGCAGACGGCCCGGGCTGGCAGCTTCATAAAGGGGGTTCCAGGTTGCCATGAAAGCATAGTATCTGCCTCGAAAAACAAAACCCCATTGGTCCGATACCGGCACTCCGCCGTGCTTCAATGACATGGCAAGCGTCTCAACACCCTTGGCCTTGTCGTCATCAGAAAAACGTTTCAGAAAAGCCTCAAAATTCTCATCCCTGAAAGCGCGGGACGTTATACCCAGCCGTTCAAGCCATGCCTCCCGGCCTTCATAAACCCGGGCGACCACTTCGCGCATCAAATCCCCATCACGCCCGACATGGTGAACCAGTTCGGCATCACGTTCCAGACGGTTGCGGGCATTTCTCAAATTCTTGCGGGTTTTCGAGCGAATGGTTTTAAGGTAGGTTTCGTGATCATAAAAATCCGAAATCGCCACGAAGGGAGCGGCGTCCAGTTCACCTGAGGGCCTGGCAATACCTTCCAGCAATTCGGCCAGTTTTCCGTCCTGGCGCACCTGACCAAAATGCAGATAGTCAGCTCCGGTCTTTTTCAATTCTGCGACAAACGCATTTCTCAGACCCGCAACCTCAACTGATGGATCCAGAAGGATCTCGGTATACTGCTGAAACGGCTCTGTGAAACCGGTTAACAGTTTCATCTTGCGTTTCGTTTGAAGAGCCATCGGCATCAGTCCGACGAGAGTACCATTTTTGCGGATGATGACAACGATCGGGCGAAAGCGCCCCTCACCTGTCCTGGTTTCTTCGGCAAAAACATGAAAATTGCAGCACCAGTCGTAAGACTGGAACAATACCGTGTCAGGGCATAAGGCCTCCAGGCGGCGCCATTCATCGCTGATTGCTTCAATCTCTTCGAGTGTGTTCAATTGCCTGATATCAAAGCCTGCCTTTGCGGAAACAGGTTTGGCAGCTATCGGGTAGGACTTTACAGTCAACCCTTTGCTGTTGTCCTTGATCAGGGCTTGGGCACGCATGTCGATACCCCTCAAAACTTCATCTGGTAAGGTGTGAGATCGCGAACGCAATTGGGAGCCGACAAATCGACTGCAAAATCAATCGTATACGGTTTTGCCGCTTTTTTGCGAATTCCCGAAAACTTGACCGCTCCTGCCAGTCCGGTCTTTGCAAGCGCCCTAAATCCCTCCGCCTGACGAGAAGGATTGGAAACGCCAGCCCTGCGTAACAATCCATTGGCATAATTGACAGCATAGGAAGTGCGGATTTCGCTCGTATAGTGCTCAGTGGTAACAGAGACATTGAGGCAGTCGTGATTTTCCACACGGTGCGGATAGTTCAGCGGCCAATGCAGCATGTAACCAGGTTCCAGATCATAGACATCAGCCTGCTTGTCGAAAGCTTCATCATAGACCATGTCGGTTTCATGCATTTCGCCAAGAATGAGATTCTCGAGCGCGGTCTGTGTCAGGAAAGGTTCTTGTGCCGGATACAGCCAAACACGCTTCTTGCCCCGCACCTGCCACAACATTTGACCGGGAACATCACAATGATAGGGAACATATACATTGGGCGATGAAATCAGGATGGTTGTGATGTGCTTGAAGGTTTTCAGCCCCGGAACCCGCATTTCAAATTCGCGATACATATCCTCCAGCAATTCGCCATAAGCAGGATCAGCCAGTTGCGGCGCGCGCAGATTGATCCAGATATCGCCTTTTTGAACGGCGTTCAGAATTTCGCTACCAGACAGTTTCCCAAACTCACCCTCACGGCGACGTTTCTTGCCATCAGGCCCAGCAGCGCGCGTATTCACATGATAATGGGTCCGGTCGGCCTTTTCGATCAGATTGGCAAGGCGTTCGTCTGAAAACAATTCGGATCTGTGCAGGCTGTGCTCAAGATGCAGCGCCTGCTTGCCAAATTTGTCGGCATAATCAGGTTTCCAGTTCCGAACGATATTTCCAACAGTCAGATCACGCATCTCATTTCCCCTCTGTCAAACAGTATGCCCCGCTTTGCAATCGGACTTGCTGCGGGCGCTGCCTTGACTTCAAAGCCAAGGCCCTTGTTGTGACATCCTTGCATGAAGTGTTTTAATTTTTGCCTTTGAGGTGTTGAATATTCGGCAAAAAATTCAATATGAGTTAACTAAAGGTTAATGCTGTCCAGTTAGTCCGTACAGGGTCTTGCTTTAGAAAACTATTTAGACGAATCAGTTGTTTAGACTTTTCTCAATCCATCCGAAGATCCAGAAATCAGTTGAAACGATGTCTATCAAACGCCTTGCAAAATCACTGCTGCCTTCTGCCAAAAACCCATACTACAAGGGCAAACCAGGCGACCATTTCGACGGAGTACGGTTTTTCAACCCGGACGGCGTGCCGCCGGCAAACTTCAGCGACCTGATGAAATGGCAGTTCAACGGGCAACGTTCCAAGTGGCCAAAGAATTTTCCAAGCCCGTTCCATGGAACAAAGCCCGAAGTAGCTGTTTCAGGCAAAGACATCCGCATCACTCACATTGGCCACGCCACCTTTCTTATCCAGACAAATGGCCTGAATATCCTTACCGATCCGGTTTGGTCTGACCGCGCCTCCCCTATCGCCTTTGCAGGACCCAAACGGGTCAATCCGCCGGCGGTTGAGATGGCAGACCTTCCGGAAATTGACGCTATTCTCCTTACACACAACCACTATGATCATTTGGACATCAAATGCCTGAAACGATTGGTTGCAGCCCATAATCCCAAAATCCTCACTCCGCTCGGAAACGATGTGCTGGTTGGAAAATCTGTTCCGCAAGCCGATATTGTTGCTGCGGACTGGGGCGATACCCGCCAACTGCCAAACGGCACCGTCATTCATTTTGAACCCTGCCATCACTGGGGCGCACGCAGCATGTCAGACCGCCGCATGACGTTATGGTGTGCTTTCACGATTGAAACGCCGCATGCGAAAATACATCACATCGGCGATACCGGATTTCACCGGGGTATAAACTTCAGAAAATCTGCGGAAAAACACGGCGCTTTCGATATTGCGATCCTGCCAATTGGTGCTTACGAGCCGCGCTGGTTCATGCAGCACCAGCACATGAATCCCGACGAGGCTGTCGAGACATTCAAGCTGCTCAACGCAAAGGCCGCCATCGGCCATCACTGGGGCACTTTCCAGTTGACCGACGAGCCATTGGAGGAACCTGCCGAAAAGCTGCAAATTGCCCTGGCAAAGGCAGGAATTCATCCAGAAGCATTTATTGCCTCCCGTCCGGGGCAGGTCTGGTCCAATCGTCGAACCTGATTGCAAATCATGCGTCCAGGGTGGAACCAAACTGCCATCTCCGGCGTTCATCGACGGAGATTGAACAATCCGGAGAACACTCATGTTGAAATGGATACTGATCCTGATCGTTGTTGCAGCGGTCGCTAGCCTTTTGGGAATGAACAACCTTGCAGGAGCCGCTGCCGGCGGAGCGAGAATATTGATCGGTATCGTTCTCGTCGTGTTTTTGCTGATGCTTCTTGGTGTTTTTGTAATCACCTGATTTCAGGCTTGAGCCGCAGGACGTTTCCGAGGTCGCGAGTAACATCTTTGCATTTGCCAAAAAAGAAACTATGTAACCGGCAGCAAATCTTTTGGTGCAGGGTAAAATGGCAATCAACATTCCCTTTGTTAAAATGAACGGGGCTGGCAACCAGATCATCATCGCCGACATGCGCGGTCACGAAGACTACATCCGGCCCGAGGCAGCCATTGCCCTTGCCGACAAGGATGCCATTCCATTTGACCAGTTGATGGAAATCCGCTCGCCAAAGACCAATGTCTTTGATGCCGGCATCCTGATCCATAATTCCGATGGTTCAATGGCTGGTGCCTGCGGCAACGGCACACGCTGCGTTGTCAGCTATCTGGCCGACCATATCCAGAAAAACGAATTCACCTTCCGCACCGAGGCCGGCAAGTTGTCGGCGATCCTTCACGAAGACGGGCGTGTCAGCGTTGACATGGGTATTCCGAAATTCGGTTGGCAGGACATTCCGCTCGCCGAAGAGTTTTTTGACACAACCAAGATAGAATTGCAGATAGGGCCGATAGATGCCCCTGTCCTGCATTCACCCAGTGTTGCAAGCATGGGCAACCCACACGCCATTTTCTGGGTCAATGACGACGTCAATTCCTATGCGCTGGACCGCTTTGGACCCCTGCTCGAAAATCACCCGATCTTTCCTGAACGTGCCAATATAACCCTCGCGAAGATTGTCTCGCCGCGGCACATCATCGTGCGCACATGGGAACGCGGTGTCGGCCTTACCCTTGCCTGCGGCTCCGCAGCCTGCGCAACCCTTGTCAGTGCGGCCCGCCGGAAACTCGCGGAACGCAAGGCAACAATCACACCGCCAAGCGGCATTGATCTCGAAATCGAATGGAACGACGAAGACCACGTCATCATGACCGGACCGACCGAGTTCGAATTCTCCGGCAGACTTGATCCGGCCAATGGCAATTTCACCAGGGACTAGGGCAAGGACCATACGTCCTGACCCTAGTCGCAACTTGCGTGCACACCTTGAATAGACTTGCCATCGGTAATGCAGATTGTGCCTCCCCAGACAAAACCTTCAATGCCGCCAGTCGAGCGGATTTTCACCCATTGCCAGCCATCAAAAAAGCTACCCGTCTCGGCGATGATTTCAATCGGGGCGCCCTCAGTGAGACTTGCGACCTGTTTTGCCTGTGAATCTGCGTCCTGGCGCACTTTCGAGCCGAAGAGCGATTTTGCTGTGACAATTGCCTCTTCGCCGAGAATGGCGCTTTGCGAATTGTCCGCTACCTTGCCTGCATAACGTTTGCAATCAATCAGGATACCAGCCAATTCGGTATCAACACACAATGTCCCACCCCAGATATAGGCCTCGATACCGTCTGAATAGCGGACTTTGAACCATTGAAAATCGTTGATGTAATTGCCTGCCTCGCCAAGCAGCGAAACCGGCTCGCCCTTTTGCAGACTTTCAATTTTGCGACCATCGCGAGAGGGAGCATCACGGGCCACCGAACCCAGCGAGATCGCAGGAGCAAGGATTAGGCTTCGCACCGAACGGCACGGAAAAGTCGTCCCGTCCTCAAGCTCAAGAAATCCTTCATCACCTTTTGCCGCAAAGGTTATCGAGCCATTGGAAAACCGCTCTCCGGAACCCGATTTTACCCTTGGCAACTGTCCCGATGCTTCAGGATAGGCCTCAAGTCCCACCATATCATCATTCAGAATGTAAATACTTTCTCCCATTGTGTATCCGTCCCGCTGCAATTGCGGCAACGGCTTTACCTCGCAATGATAAACCGGTTGCGGCGAAGCATTCACAGTCGAAATGGTCGCTGTGACCATAACAAAGAGGGTCGCGAAAAATACCGGAGAAAAAAGTCGACCAAAAAGCTGCATTGAAAGCTCCTCATCAATGGAATGCCGCATTGAAACATTTGCCCAGCGCCTATCCCATCTGACGCATTGCAGGAAGCAACCTTTGCCTCAAACGCCAAACCCGGTGCCCGGCATATGCATCCATTTGTCTGCACGAATTATCTTCATACTGGCAATTTGCATCCCGATACGCCATATACGCTCAACAAATTCAGCTCGCAGAAAAACAATGGCAATCAAAACATTGACATTCGGGTGCCGCCTCAATGCCTACGAGACAGAGGTGATGCGCAAAAAAGCCAAGGCCGCAGGATTGGATGAATTGCAGGAGGATGCAATTCTGATTAACACCTGTGCGGTTACGGGCGAAGCTGTGCGTCAGGCCAAGCAGGCAATCCGCCGCGCCCGCCGCGAAAACCCTGATGCGCGGATAATTGTTTCGGGCTGCGCGGCACAGACAGAGCCGGACACCTTTGCGGCGATGGACGAGATTGACCTGATCATCGGCAATGAGGAGAAACTCAAGAGCAACAGTTATCGCGCTTTGCCCGATTTCGGCGTCAATGATTTTGAAAAAGTCCGCGTCAACGATATCATGGAAGTCACCCAAACCGCTTCCCACATGGTGCAGTCGGTGGAAGGCCATACGCGTGCCTTTGTGCAGGTGCAAAACGGCTGTGACCATCGCTGCACATTTTGTATCATTCCCTATGGGCGCGGCAATTCCCGCTCTGTGCCGGCAGGCGAGGTGGTTGAGCAGATCAAACAGCTGGTTGCCAATGGTTACAGCGAGGCTGTTCTGACAGGTGTTGACACAACGTCATGGGGGGCAGACCTACCCGGGAAGCCAAGACTGGGAACGCTGGTTCAATCGGTTCTGCGAAATGTGCCCGATCTCGTCCGCCTCCGCCTTTCATCCATTGATTCCATCGAGGTTGACGAACCTTTGCTTGATGCCATTGCCAGCGAGCCGCGCTTCATGCCGCATCTGCATCTCTCGCTGCAGCATGGTGACAACATGATCCTGAAAAGAATGAAGCGCCGCCATGCACGCGAGGATTCCATCCGGTTTTGCAATGATGTCCGCAAACTGCGCACCGACATGGTTTTTGGCGCGGACCTGATGGTCGGATTTCCGACCGAAACAGACGAAATGTTTGAAAACACCCTGTCACTGGTCGATGAATGCGGTCTCAGTTTCCTGCATGTTTTCCCTTTTTCCCCGCGCGAATTGACACCGGCGGCAAAAATGCCGCAGGTCGACAAAGCGCTCATCAAGGAGCGGTCAGCCATCTTGCGCAAAAAAGGGAGTGAGGTTTTGAGCCGGCATTTTGCTGATATGCTCGGAAAAACCATGTCTGTGCTCATGGAAAAGAATGCCCAGGGCCGCCTTGAGCAATTTACTGCTGTAAGGGTTGCCAATGCGGACGCGATTAAGCCTGGAACCCTTGTAAAAGTGTTGATCACAGGTCATGACGCCAATAGTCTCCTTGGCAAATTGGTAAACGAGGACAGGAAGGGCAATCCGGTTGCAGCTTAGTGTGCAGACGGAATGAGCAGGATGTTTCATGAGCGATAAAAAACCCGGTTTGCTGAAACGGATCTTCTCGTTTGGTTTTGGCAAGAAAGCCGCCGAGACAGAAGTTGAAGAGGACACCGCCCTCGCTGCCAAAGAGGCCGAACAACACGCCGAGGCTGAGGCCGTCCGTCTGGTGCAACAGGAAACCGACCGGAAAATTGCCATAGCCGAAGCAGAGGCAGCCGCTGCCGAACAGGCTGCGTTCGAGCAGGAACAGGAACGCCGCGAAGCGGAACTGGCCGCGGAAAAAGCTGAACTAAAAGCCATTGAAAAACTCGCTGCTGAAGAAGCCAAACAGGAGTTGGCGCGTCAGGCCGAAGCAAAAAGACAACTCGCCGAGGCAGAACGCATAGAAACCCAAAAGCTGGAAGCAGAGCGCCTTGCAGCCAGGAAACTTTCGCAGCAGGCCGAAAAAGCTGCCGAGGCAAAGGCAGCCGCAGCGCAGGCAGAGGCTGCTAACGCCGAGCGTGCACGCCATGAGGCTGAAGCGCAGGAAAAGGAACGCCTCGACCAGGAGGCGCGCCGGCAGGCAGAGGCAGAGCGCCATGAACGGGCCGCAGAACTTCAGGCTGCTGCGGAAAAGGCCGCGCTGGAGGAAGCAGAAACTGCTGCAAGGTCCGCCGAAGCGAAAGAACAAAAGTCCCGGAAAAAATCCAAAAATGATCCTGCATCGGGCAGTGAACAACAGGCCACAAAGCGGGGCAAGGACGATATCGACCATATGCCGTTCGATGAAGAAGGCTATGTACCACCACCGCCCGAAGAACTTGTCATTGAGGAAAGCGTTGTCACCCTGACAACCCGCAAAGGTCGCAAAGAAGCCGAACCTGTTGTCGCCGAGGAGCAGGAGGAAGAGCGCCGCAGCGGCTGGCTCGTCCGTTTGACCAAGGGCCTTTCACGCTCATCAAACCAGTTGAAGGAAAACATCAGCCAGGTTTTCACCAACCGCAAACTGGACGATGAAACCCTGCAGGAGCTTGAGGACATTCTCATTCAGGCCGACCTCGGGGTCGAGACTGCGATGAAGATAACCGATGCCTTGTCAGCCCAGAAGTTTGGAAAATCCGTGACCGACACGGAAGTGCGCGAAATCATGGCGCAGGAAATCGAGAGAATTCTCGAACCCGTTGCCCTTGATCTCGACCTTGATCTTGAGCATCAGCCACACGTGATCCTGGTTGTCGGCGTCAATGGTTCCGGCAAGACGACAACCATCGGCAAGCTTGCCTCAAAACTTTATGATGCAGGTTTCTCGACAACACTCGTTGCAGGTGACACCTTTCGCGCTGCAGCCATCGAACAGTTGAAGATCTGGGGCGAACGCACCCAGTCGCCTGTACTTTCACGTCCGCTTGGCGCCGATTCGGCCGGCCTAGCCTTTGACGCCTGGGCCGAGGCCAAGGAGCAGCGCCGCGATGTCATGCTGATGGACACCGCCGGCCGATTGCAAAACAAGAAGGAACTGATGGCTGAACTCGAAAAGATTGTCCGCGTCCTCAAGAAGCAGGACCCAAGCGCGCCGCACACGGTCTTGTTGACCCTTGATGCAACGACCGGACAAAATGCCATGAATCAGGTCGAGATTTTCAAGGAGGTCTCGGGTGTCAACGGCCTTGTGATGACCAAACTTGATGGAACCGCGCGCGGCGGCATCCTGGTGTCGATCTCCGCCAAATACAATCTGCCGGTCTATTTTGTCGGTGTGGGCGAACAGGTTGAAGACCTGGAACCCTTTGAAGCCCGTGAGTTTGCAAGGTCGATTGCCGGCCTTCCAAGAGAAGAAGCAGACTGACAACAAGATGCCGGATCAAAGTCGGATCCCGGGCAAATTCAACGAAGGTAAACTTATGCAGGAAAAACGAAAACCAATCAGCCAGGGTTTGAAACTTGCCCTCGAAATGGGGCCATTGGTCGTGTTCTTTCTGGCGAATTCCTATGGCGAGCGGCTTGCTGCAGCTTTTCCAGCGCTTGCCCAGCTGGGCGGCAAGATCTTCATCGGCACAGCCTTTTTCATGGTCGCGATGGCGGTTTCGTTGACGATTACCTGGGTCCTCGAGCGTCGCATTGCGGTGATGCCACTGATCACCGGTGTCATGGTTTTCGTCTTTGGCGGACTGACGCTTTATCTGCAGGACGAAATGTTCATCAAGATGAAACCGACCATCGTCAACCTGCTGTTTGGGACCGGACTTTTCATCGGGCTTTACGTGTTCAAGAAGCCAGTGATGAAAATCCTGTTTGAAGGTCCTTTCCACCTTGATGATGAAGGCTGGACCAAGCTGACATTTCGCTGGGCCTGCTATTTCTTCTTCCTGGCTTTGGTAAATGAAATCGTCTGGCGCAATTTTTCCGATGATTTCTGGGTCAATTTCAAGGTCTGGGCAACCATGCCGATGACAATCATCTTCATGCTGTTTCAGTATCCGGTACTGACCAGGCACGCGCTGGAACCGGAAGACGAAAGCGGAAAATAAGTCCCGCTATTCCATCAGGTCGGTATTGGCGCCCTCGGGATTCCTGAACGGCGCGCGAGCCTTGCCGAGGTGAACCGCCAGATCATCTGCCAGCGCCCAGTGAACCGTCGGGAAGGCAATTTCGTCCCACGGGATTTCATCGTAGTCGAACAACCCGACTTCGAGGCTTTCCTCGCCGGCTGAAAAAATCCCGTCAGGCAGTGTTGCGCGATAAATCAACTGCACCTGCGACAGGCGCGGCACGGTATAGACCGCCAGCAATTGCCCAAGTTCCAGCCTTGCATTGGCCTCCTCGAACGCTTCGCGCTTTGCACCCTGTTCGGGAGTTTCGCGCATTTCCAGATAGCCCGCCGGAATGGTCCAAAATCCTTTGCGCGGTTCGATGGCCCGCCTGCAAAGCAATATCTTGCCCTCGTGGCGCACAACAGAACCAACGACAATTTTCGGGTTCTGGTAATTCACAAACCCGCAATGCTCGCAGACATTGCGCTCGTGCGTGTCGCCGTCAGGAACAGTCTTGATCAGCGAGGGCGAGAGCGGGTAAGTCATTTGATTTGCGAGCCGGCCTTTTCAATAATCGGCATCAAGGTGGTCTCAAGCGCCTGCGGGCTGATGGGACCGATCTGTTTGTAGAGGATCTTGCCGTCCGGTCCGACGATGAAACTTTCCGGAACCCCGTAAACACCCCATTCGATTGCATTGCGCCCGTTTGGATCGACCCCGACAGCATCAAACGGATTACCGAGCTGGCCAAGGAACCTCAAGGCATTTTCGTTCTTGTCCTTGTAGTTGAGGCCGATGATCTGAACCTTGCCGGATTTGCCGAGCTCAACCAGCAGCGGATGCTCCTGCCTGCAGGGCACGCACCAGGACGACCAGATATTGACCAGACTGACCTTGCCTGCGAACAGGGAATGGTGAAACGCGGGAACCTGCGCTCCGTCTTTTATCAATCCTGCCAAAGGCTCCATATCGGTCAAAGGTGCTTCGCGCCCGATAAGCGCGGATGGCAGATCACGACTCGCACCGCCTGCTCCAAGCTGCTTGAGAAATATTGCTGCAAGCACGAGAAAGACAATCAGCGGAAGTGCGGCCAAAAGCCAGTTTCGCTTCACAGGGGATTGATTTTCTGTTTCTGTGTCCTGCATCCGAGTTTCCTGCTTTTCACCCACGCGGTTTCTTTCCCGCCTTTTGCCCGCCACGGACAATGCCTCTAGCCTCGAGTTCGGCAATCTGTCTCTTGCGGCTGCGGTGAACCGCCATGATCCATCCGATCAGCACAAAAATCACCAGCGCGGATATCGCGTAGGAGGGAATGATATAGAATGCGTGCTTGCCAAACATCATGCAGCCCCTTCGCCGGCGCGTAATTGCAAAGAACGGATGCGGCGGCGCAATATCTCGTTGCGCATGTTCATCAGGTGAAGAGTGGCAAACAACAGCGAGAAACAGATCGCCATGATCAGCAGCGGATATAAAAATGCCACATCCATTGCCGGGCGGGCAAAGCGCGCAACCGAGGCTGGCTGGTGTAGCGTGTTCCACCAGTCAACGGAAAACTTGATGATCGGAATATTAATGAAACCGACAAGCGTGGTGATAGCAAGCGCCCTTGCCGCCTGTGTCGGCTCTTCAAGAGCTCGCCCAAGCGAGATAATGCCGAGATAAATGATCAAAAGCACCAGGAATGAAGTAAGCCGCGCATCCCAAACCCACCAGGCCCCCCACATCGGCTTGCCCCACAGAGAACCGGTGACAAGGCCCAGAAGCGTGAAAACCGCACCAATCGGCGCCGCGGCGCGCAGCGCAACATCTGCCAGCGGGTGCCGCCAGACAAGTGTGCCAAGGGCTGATACACTCATCACCGAATAGCACAGCATCGCGAGCCAGACCGTTGGCACATGAATGAACATGATCAGCACGGTTGATCCCTGCTGGTAGTCCTCAGGCGCGTTAAAGCCCATGTAAAGACCGACAATGGCGGTAATCACCGTCAGCGCGGCCAGCCAGGGAATAATCCGGTCCGCCAGAGCCATAAAGCGGGTCGGATTGGCCAATAGGGTCAATCTTGTCCAAAGGCCGGGTTTTGATGCTGCTAGGTCGTTCATGATGTTGATATAGCGCCTTTGTCTTTTTGTTTCAGTCCGCAGAATGCCGCAGCATCATCGCGCTCGCAAGAGGTCCCAGCACCGATGTAAACAACGTCATGGCGCACAGGATCAAAAACGGTGCCGCAAATGGATCAGGATCATGCAAGGCACCATTGGTTGCCGTTATACCAAAAATCAGAACCGGAATCACCAGTGGCAGCACCAGAATTGCAATCAGCAACCCGCCCCTTGGCAGGCTGACCGTCACCGCCGCCCCGACGGCACCAATAAAAGTAATGGCGGGTGTGCCAACCAGCAATGTTGCCATCACTGCGCCAATGCCAAGCGGCGGCACATTGAGCATCAGGCCAAACAATGGCGTTGCCAAAACCAGCGGCAATCCTGTGACCAGCCAATGGGAAAGGCATTTGATGGAGACAGTCAGAAGCAGCGGATGGCCCTGCAAAACCAGCAGATCCAGCGACCCGTCTTCGCGTTCTTGGGCGAAAAGCCGCTCAAGACCGAGCAGCGAGGCAAGCAGTGCCCCGACCCACAAGATCGCCGGGCCGATTTGTGCCAACAATTTGAGATCCGGCCCGACGGCAAATGGAAAAACCGAGACCACGGCGAGAAAAAACAGGACCCCCGTCAGGACCCCGCTGCCCGCACGCATGGCAAGGGCAATTTCCCGCTTCAAGAGAGCCCTCATGAAGGGTCCTCATCGAGCGGTTCAAAAATTTCGTCGCCCTCGTGAAAGGTGTAAAGCCGCTCGACTACCAGCGTTTTTGCGCCGTCAATGCCAAGCGGCAGATGCGTTGCGGCAATCAGAATACCTCCATTGGCGCAATGATCGCGCGCAAGAGTGCTAAACATCGCGCTTGAAGCTGTGTCGAGCCCCGCTGTCGGTTCGTCAACAATCCAGATGGGTTTTTCATTGATCAGCAGTTTGGCGATCGCAACACGCCGCTTCATCCCCGTCGAAAGATAGCCGAATGGCAGGTCTATCACCTGTGGCAATCCGACAAAATCAAGCGCCTCGCTTATCTCCATTCCTTCGGCAGTGCCTTCACCCGACCCCTCACCCGGAAATTTATCTGAGCCTGTGGTATAACCTTTCCAGAAATGCAGATTTTCGCGCACGCTCAAGGCCGGTTTCATGGCATTTTGATGCCCGAGATAATGGATATGTTCGCCGATAACCCTTGGATCATCCGCCCCTTCAGCGGGCACATCAAAATGCAGCCGACCGTCTGACAACGGCAACAATCCGCATAGTGCCCGCAAGAGCGTTGATTTGCCCGAGCCGTTTTCACCCGTCACGATCAGTGCATCGCCATTCGCAAGCGAAAAACTCACCCCCTGCACAATGCGCCGGGAGCCGCGGTCAACTGATATGTTGCTTGCCTCAAATTTCATTGGATTTGTTTAGCGCCTGCCCCTCGTGGCGACAAGAAGCAATTTCAGGCCGTGTTTGTAACAAACAGCGCTGCCAACCTGAATCGGGAAGTTCCGACGTGCACTGGCACCTCAACCCAGATTCATTTCCATTACCCAAAAGCCTGATTGCCTTCTTTGCAAAATTGGGTATAAACCGCCCAACAGGCCAGCGGTCGGTCTGTTGTAAAACCCTTTTTCCTGCCGGATTGAGATAGACATCCTCTTCCTATTCTCTGCAGGCTGATGCGCGGAAATGATCGTACCCGCTGGGCATTTGCAAAACTGCCCAAAGGCGTGTTCCTCACTTTAGTGAACGCCAAGCGTAAGCCTGTTTCCGGCAAGACACGTGCCCAAACACATGAACAGGAACACGCAATATGCTCAACTCCCTAGACAGCTTCAAATGCAAGAAGACCCTCAATGCCGGCGGCAAGGAATATGTTTACTATTCCCTTCCCGAAGCCGAGAAAAATGGTCTTGAAGGCATTTCCAGTCTACCTTATTCGCTGAAAGTCATACTTGAAAACCTCTTGCGTTTTGAAGACGGCCGCTCTGTCACCGCTGATGATATTCGCGGAGTTGCCCAGTGGTTGAAAAACCGCGGCAAGGACGAAAAGGAAATCGCCTATCGCCCTGCCCGCGTTTTGATGCAGGACTTTACAGGCGTTCCTGCCGTGGTCGACCTTGCCGCGATGCGCGATGCCACCAGTAAACTGGGCGGCAACACAGATGCCATCAACCCGCAGGTGCCTGTTGATCTCGTCATCGACCACTCGGTGATGGTTGACAATTTCGGCAACCCCAAGGCCTTTGAATCAAACGTTGCCCGCGAATATGAGCGCAATGGTGAGCGTTATACCTTCCTCAAATGGGGTCAGGAAGCCTTTGACAATTTCCGCGTTGTGCCCCCGGGCACCGGCATCTGCCATCAGGTTAATCTTGAATATCTTGCCCAGACCGTCTGGACCAAACAGATCGACGGCAAAACCGTTGCATATCCCGACACGCTGGTCGGCACGGACAGCCACACCACCATGGTCAATGGCCTATCTGTTCTTGGCTGGGGCGTTGGCGGCATCGAGGCGGAGGCAGCCATGCTTGGCCAGCCTGTCACCATGCTCATTCCCGAGGTTATCGGCTTCCGTCTGGACGGCAAAATGGCCGAAGGCATCACCGCAACCGATCTGGTGCTGGTGATTGTCCAGATGCTGCGCGCAAAAGGTGTTGTCGGCAAGTTCGTCGAATTCTACGGCCCGGGCCTCAACAACCTGACCCTTGAAGACCAGGCGACCATCGCCAACATGGCACCGGAATACGGCGCAAC
The DNA here is from genome assembly GCA_041736675.1 of Salaquimonas sp. Classification (GTDB taxonomy): domain Bacteria; phylum Pseudomonadota; class Alphaproteobacteria; order Rhizobiales; family Rhizobiaceae; genus Salaquimonas. The sequence goes on along the minus strand of JBGSTD010000017.1, from coordinate 27,806 downwards.
CTGCGGCTTTTTCCCGATCGACAAGGACACCATCAATTACCTCAGGGCTACCGGCCGCGACGCAGACCGCATTACCCTCGTCGAGGAATATGCAAAGGCGCAGGACATGTGGCGTGATGCAAAGGCTGCCGATCCGGTTTTCACCGATACGCTCGAACTTGATCTGGCAACGGTTGTGCCGTCGATTTCAGGACCAAAGCGCCCGCAGGACCGCGTTGTTCTGGCAGAAGCTGACACCGAGTTTGAAAAAGCTCTTGTCAGTCTGAAAGCCGGCAGCAAGAAGAAGCCGGCAACTGAAGAAGCCGAGGCAAAGTTTGCCAGCGAAGGCGAAGCCCAGAAGGACCCCGCTCCAAAACCTGGCAGAAAGATCGGCTATCCGGTAAATGGCAAGAATTTCCATCTTGATGACGGTCATATCGTCGTTGCTGCCATCACATCCTGCACCAACACCTCCAACCCTTCTGTGCTGATTGCTGCCGGTCTTGTTGCCCGAAATGCACATGCCAGGGGATTGAAGGTGAAGCCTTGGGTCAAGACTTCCCTTGCTCCTGGATCACAGGTCGTGACCGATTATCTCGACAAGGCTGACCTGACCAAGGATCTTGATGCAATGGGCTTCAACCTGGTCGGTTATGGCTGCACCACCTGCATCGGCAACTCCGGCCCGCTGGCTGAGGAAATTTCAGAGGCGATTCACGCCAACGATATCGTTGCCTGCTCGGTTCTGTCGGGCAACCGCAACTTTGAAGGCCGCATTTCTCCGGACGTTCGCGCCAACTATCTGGCTTCTCCGCCTTTGGTGGTTGCCTATGCGATTGCAGGAACCATGCACCACAATATCGTGACCGAACCTTTGGGCCAGGACCAGAACGGCAACGATGTCTATCTCAAGGACATCTGGCCGACATCAGCCGAGATCGCTGAACTGATGCGCACCTCCATAAACGAGCAGATGTTCCGTTCGCGCTACGGTGATGTGTTCAAGGGCGACAAGGGCTGGCAGCAGATCGAAGTTACCGGGGGTCAAACCTACGCTTGGGATTCAACCTCCACCTATGTTCAAAACCCTCCCTATTTTGAGGGAATGACCATGGAACCGGACGCCATTGATGACATTGAAGGCGCTCGCGTCTTGTCGCTGTTCAAGGATTCGATCACCACCGACCACATTTCTCCGGCAGGTTCCTTCAAATCCAACACGCCTGCAGGTGAATATCTGATCTCCCATCAGGTTCGCCCTGTGGATTTCAACTCCTATGGCTCGCGCCGCGGCAACCACGAAGTCATGATGCGCGGCACGTTTGCCAATATTCGCATCAAGAACCAGATGCTCGACAATGTTGAGGGTGGTTATTCCAAGCACTTCCCGTCCGGCGAGCAGATGGCGATGTATGATGCGGCCATGCGCTACAAGGAGGAAAATGTCCCATTGGTGATTTTTGCCGGAAAAGAATATGGCACAGGTTCATCGCGTGACTGGGCAGCCAAGGGCACAAGGCTTTTGGGCGTCCGCGCGGTGATCGCAGAGAGCTTTGAGCGCATCCATCGTTCAAACCTCGTTGGCATGGGCGTACTTCCGCTGGTCTTCCAGAATGGCCAGACCTGGGAAAGCCTTGGCCTCAAGGGCGATGAACAGGTATCCATCAAGGGCCTTGCCACCATCCAGCCGCGCCAGACCCTGACAGCCGAAATCACCAGGGCAGACGGATCGAAAATGAATATCGAACTGTTGTGCCGCATTGATACGCTGGATGAGGTGGACTATTTCAATGCTGGCGGCATTCTGCACTTCGTTCTGCGCAACCTGAACAGGACTGCCGCATAACAAAACGCGAAACTTCGCACACAAACTGGGAGGCATGAGGGAAACTTCATGCCTCTTTCTTTTTGATTTCGCTGATAATCGGAAGCGGGCAATCCCCACTCACCTTTATTTGAGTTTCCGGTGATGAAAACTTCCACTAGATTGAATGACAGTGGTGGATGCCATCGATTGACGACTGCCGCCAAATGCCCGTTTTTCCTCTTTTGCCGCGTATTCCACTTGGCAAAAGTTGCGGACCAGACAAAATACGGAAAAAATGAACCTTAGGTATCGCAAATGATGATTTCCAAAATTGCAGAAAGAATTGCCGGTCCAACCCTTTGGCTTTCTGCCGTTGTTGTCGCCTTTCCGATTATCGTCACCAATGCCAAAGCATTGGAGTTGAGCAAGCCGAAAGGCGTGGTGGAATTGTTTACCAGCCAGGGATGCTCTTCATGTCCGCCTGCAGATGCAATCCTGAAAGAGATAAACCAGGGTGACGAAATTCTCGGCCTTGCACTTCATGTGGACTACTGGGACCGCCTTGGCTGGGCTGATACTTTCGCCAGTCCCGCCAATACCGACCGCCAGTGGCGATATGCCCGTGCATTGGGAGAACGGCAAGTCTATACCCCGCAAGCAATCATCAATGGCAGGACCCATGTTGTCGGCTCGCAACGGGCCAAAATTCTGGATACGGTATCTGGGCTGGCTAACAAAAGTCAGGGCCTTTATGTGGACGTGAACCTTGAAAAGGTTGGCAACGTGGTCAAACTTTCAATACCGGCAAGCAACCAGTCACAAAACGCAACGCTGTACGCATTTTATTATAATCCCGAGGCCACTGTAAAAATCGAGCGGGGCGAGAATGCTGCCAAGACCATCACCTATTCAAACATTGTCGGCAAGATAGAGATGATAGGAATGGTAGGGGCTGACGGTATGAACGTGGACTTTGCGATCGCTGACATGACGCAGGATGGATACAAATCCTGTGCTATGATCCTGCAGTCAAAGTCGGCAGATGGCGGGCCAGGCCCGATTATCGGCGCTGCGGTTATGTCAGAATTTTGAAGTCATGGTGCCAAATATTTTAGACTTCGGCCACCCTGTCAATCTTCCAAACCAATTGCCCGATTTCAGGCGCTCCCGGTTCTGTTGCAAACGCAAGACAAAAAAGGCTGCTGTCTTGAATTTCAAGACAAGGTGCAGCCTGAGTTTGGGGATTAGGTTGCTCTCAAACGATTTCCGTCGCAAATGCGGAAAGAGACAGAAGACCCGGCTGGTTGATCCGGGGGCTTGGGGGGGGCTGAAACCAGATGCATCCTAGCCGGGCCGTCTGAGGCAACGTTCAGATCATTGCCGCTTTTCGTGACCGGATCACGACAGAAAAAAGGCGGAAAAAAGGCATTTTTGATATCATTTTTGGCAGCCCAGTACCGGCAAAAACCGCAGAATCCCCGGTTTTCTTGACGCTTTTTGTCAGAAGCATGAGCAAAACTGTCAATTCAACCCCTTGCCAAATCACTTTCCTGTCCGCAAGATAACATCACGGACCCAATAGTTTTGACGGCGGTTGATACAGGGAGCGAACAATACTCATGAGTGATCAAACTGATTTGCATCTTTCATCTGATGGTTTGATCCAATATGCCGAAAGTTTACAATCCTTATCGCAGACACCGACCCGATCAGAGACTTCGGCGCAGTCAAATGAACCAGTTCCGATGGAAACGACAACCATCGTGCGAACCGTGATCTGGAACCATACTGCAAAGCCGGAGACAGACCCGCTCGAAGGCAATGCAAAAGTCGTTTTGCTTCACTCTTCCTCAACAAGCTCGAACAACCAGCCGAAACAAAATTTGCCGGAAATAATTTCCTTCAACCGCAGGGAACTCGACCGCATTTTGCAGGTTTACGGTTTCAAGGTTGCCGATGGTGAGTGGAAGGATTATGCCATTGACATACTGAAAGACCGGGCTGTGTTTTCGGTTTTCCGCCGCGCTCATGACACCCCGCTCCACTGCATCGAGAAAACCCCGAAGCTTGCCCGCAAACAGGGGATGTATTCGGTTACAGGCGCTGACGGGAGGGTTCTCAAACGCGGCCATGATCTTGAGACCGTTTTAAAAGTTCTGGAAAAGCGGCCGAAATTAAGGGTGGTTTGAACGGGGCCGCCGCTTGATCCCTCAAGGTGTCTTGGTGATTTCGAACATCCTGCCGGGCAGGCTGTCCATATGGGCCGGGCCATCGCCGCCCATGGCAAGCTGCATATAGACCGTATCGAGCCAGCGCCCGTGTTTCCAGCCCATGTTTTCAAGCGTGCCGATCATCCGGAAGCCACAGGACTGATGTACAGCAATCGAGGGCGCATTGGCGCTGTCGCCGATCACCGCAATCATCTGGCGAAAGCCGAGCTTCATGCAGTTGGAAACCAGCTCCACCAGCAAAGCCTTGCCAAATCCCTTGCCGCGCGCCGAACTGTCAAGATAAACCGAGTTCTCGACAACCCAGCGGTATGCAGGCCTCGCCCGGTACGGTCCGGCATAGGCATAGCCACGAACGCCGTTTTCATCTTCAAGGACGAGATAGGGGTAGCCCTGGCTTACCAGCGCCTCACGCCTTTTCAGCATCTCGGTCTTGCCGGCAACAGTGAGCTCGAAACTCGCAGTGCCAAACTCCACCGCTTCACTGTAAATTGCCGTGATGGCATCAAAATCATCTGGGGTGGCAGGACGGATTGTGTAGGACATGGGCGGGACCGGTTATGACTGAGGCGACGCCTTTTGAACCAGAAATCCACAACAATGACAATGATCCATTTGCAAACAAAAAGGCGGCGCTCCAAAGAACGCCGCCATGGTGATTTTGGTATCTTGTTCAACTGGCCGAATTACTCGCGCCAGTTACTCGCGCCAGTTACTCGCGATTGCCGAGGAACTGCAGCAGGAACATGAACATGTTGATGAAGTCGAGGTAGAGGCTCAACGCACCCATGATTGCCGTGCGGCCCATCATGGTTTCATCATTTGCCACATAGTCATACATCGACTTGATGCGCTGTGTGTCATAGGCGGTAAGGCCGGCAAAAATCAGCACACCAATCACCGAGATCGCAAACTGCAGGGCAGTTGATCCAAGGAAGATGTTGACCACTGAAGCGATGATGAGACCGAACAGACCCATCATCAGGAACGAACCCATTGCCGACAGATCACGTTTTGTGGTGTAGCCGTAAAGGCTCAACGCGCCAAAGGAAGCTGCGGTGATGAAGAATGTCTGGACGATTGACGCGCTGGTATAGACAAGGAAAATAGACGAAAGCGAAATCCCCATGACCGCGGCAAAACCCCAGAACGTTGCCTGCAAAGCGCCGAAGCTCAGCTTGTTGACGCCAAAGGACAGCACCATCACAAAGGCAAGCGGAGCAAGCATGATAACCCATTTGAGGGGGCTGGCATAAATCAGTTGCATGAAAGCAGGATTGCTTGCTGCATAAGTCGCGGTTGCAAGTGCGGCAACGCCTGTTACACCCAGCGCGAGCGCCATGTAGTTGTAAACCCGCAGCATGTATGAGCGCAGGCCCTGGTCAATTTCCGCCTGCGTCGCACGTCCGGCAACGGTTCCCTGACGGAAAGGGTTGTCTCTGTAGTCAGCCATGTATCAGTCTCCTCTTAAGGTGGCCCATACATCACCGGTTATTCGGCAGCATGGATTGCATGGTTTGCAGTAAATATGATCATTGACCCACAAAGGTTCAAGTATCATGATAAATTATTATAACAAAAATGCAGAAATTGTCATCGGTGCATTTCTCATGGTTAAAGTTCCCTTAAAACCGGCGCGGCTTTCTGCCCTAAAATCCGCCAGGTTCCAATCAAACCAAAACCAACAGTCATGATCAAAGCAGAAAACAGGGTCAAAATTGCGACATTCGGCTGAAAAACAAAGGGAAACTCCATAATTCTCGAAATGACGAACCAGGAGGCAATGCCCCCTGCCATTAGCGCAAACAGCGCCGTGGCAAAGCCAAGTATCGCATATTCATAGACAAAAGACCGCACCAGCCGCCAGCGGGTGGCACCAAGCGTCTTCAAAACCACCGCATCGTGAACACGTGCCCGGTTGCCTGCTGCCAGCGCCCCGCCGAGAACCAGGATCGAGGCAATCAGCGCCACCGACGCGGCAGCCCGGATAGCCGTTGCCAATTGTCCAATCAGCTTGTTGACCATTTCAAGCGCTTCGCGAACCCTGACACTGGTGATTGCCGGATAGGTCTTTGCCACCGCCCGAATGATCTCTCCGTCGCGCTGATCCAGCCGGTTTGAACCCGCCTGATTTGAATCCTTTATTGTGCCAGCCTTGTCATCATCAAGGGTCAGCGTTGCCATGAAGGAATGCGGCGCTCCGGCAAAGGTATTGGGCGAAAACACCATCACGAAGTTGATGGCAAGTGATTCCCATTCCACATTGCGAAGGGAAGCAATTTCGGCAGTGATGTTTCGTCCGAGGACATTGACAACAATTTCATCTCCCACATCAAGGTCAAGTTCTCCCGCCTCCTGCGCAGAGAAGGATACTAGCTGTTTGCCGGCATAGTCCTTGGGCCACCACGCCCCCTCGGAAAGGGTCGAGTTTTCCGGAATATTTGTTGCATAGGTGATGCCCCTGTCCCCGCGAAGGACCCATCCACCTTCAGAACCAACCGGATATTCCTCAACAGGAATGCCCTTCAATGCTGTAATCCTGCCCCGCAGCATCGGTACAGAAAAGACTTTGCCTTCTGGTGCCGTACTTTTCAGCAGGCTCTCAAAGGCTTCATGATCATTGTTCTGGATATCAACAAAAAAGAAATCAGGCGCGCGTTCGGGCAGATTGCCGGAGACCTGCTGGCGCAGATTGCTGTCGATCATAGCCAGCGCCACCAAAAGTGCCAGACCGAGCCCGAGTGACAACACAACGGAGGGTGTCAGTGAGCCAGGCCGGTGTATGTTGCCGATCGCCATGCGCAATTCGGTTGAGCGGGCTGCGGGCGCCCTTTTCGCCAGATACTGGATGCCAAGTGCAACCAGCCGTAAAAGAAGAAAAGAAAAGGCAATTGCCCCGATAAAGACAACGGCAATGAAACGATTTTCCGACAGGTAAACGGCAAGCAGCGTCAACGCGAGGACACAGGCAGCCAACAGCACGAGATAGACCGGTCGCGGCATGCGGTTGAACCCTGCCTCACTCTGGCCCCTGAAAAGGTCTGTTGCGGCAATTTCCCGTGCCACACCAAGAGGCCAGACCGCAAATGCGAGGGCGGTGAGAAAACCATATACTGCTCCAAGACCCAACGGCGCCCATTGCAGCGAGCCCGATTGAGGTACCGGCAGCACACCCGCAAGCGCCCAGCCTGCAAACGGCGGCATGAGCGCTCCAAGCACCATGCCAATGGCAATGCCTCCCAGAGAAAGGATCAATATCTGGAACAGATAAGTGAGGAAAACCAGATTGCCGGGCGCGCCAAGGCTCTTGAAGGTTGCAATCACCGGACGCTTGGTTTCCAGAAAGGCCCGAACCGCATTGGCAACGCCGACCCCGCCAACGATCAGCGCGGTCAACCCAACCAGGGTCAGAAAATCGGAAAACCGCTCAATATTACGCGACAGTGCCGGGGCTGCATTTTCCCGCGAACGGATACGCCATCCAGCTTCCGGGAATTTTGCCTCTGCCTCTTTGACAAAGTTTTCCACATTCTCACGCGAAGGATTGTCAAAGCGGATTTTCCACGCATTTGTCACCAGCGATCCCGGCTTTATCAGATCGGCTGACACCAGCCCTTCGCGCGTAATCAGTACCCTCGGCCCAAAACCGAAATTTTCGCCAAGTTTGTCGGGTTCATCCGTAATGATGTCGGCAATGACAAACTGCCTTGAACCGATATTGATCGCATCCCCCGGCACAACGCCAAGCCGCTCTGATAGCAGTCCTTCGATCAGAACTTTGTCTGCACCCAGATCCATTGACCGGACAATCCCTTTCTCGCCCTTCATTTCTCCAAACAGCGGATATGCCTCGTCAATCGCCTTGAGCTCAACGAGGGTCTGCTGCGAGCCATCGGGAAGCCTGCCCATGGCCCTCAAAGTGGAATTACGGGACACTTTCCCAAAACCCTGAAGAAATTCCAATTGCTCCGAACTGACCTCTTGTTGCACCAGAGAGACCGCTACATCGCCGCCAAGAATTTGCTGGCCCTGTTCGGCAATTCCCTGGGTGATCGAGCGGGCGACGGAATTGACACCTGAAATGGCTGCAACCCCGAGAGCAATACAGGCCAGGAAAATGTAGAACCCTGAAAGTCCGCCGCGCAGTTCACGCAGGGCAAAGCGCAGAGCCAGCCTGACAGAAGATGGAGCTGCCGCACTGCGCTCTTCAAAAACACTGCCAATTGCGGTTGCAACATGGGTCATTGAGCTGCATCCATCATGTCATCCGGTAAAATTTTGCCCGAGGCCACCCGCACCACACGCTCACATTGCTCTGCAAGCTTGGGATCATGCGTCACCAGCAAAAGCGTGGTTCCCCGCTCGCGCTGTTTTGAAAACAGAAGTTCAGCGATCTGTTTGCCGGTCTTTTGGTCAAGATTGCCTGTCGGCTCGTCTGCAACAAGCAGTTTTGGATTTGGCGCCAAAGCCCGTGCTATCGCCACACGCTGCTGCTCACCACCGGACATTTGTCCCGGATAGTGATTGAGCCGCTCTCCAAGGCCGACAGCTTCAAGTTCGGCCCTAGCCTTTTCAAAAGCCCCTTCGGTTCCGGCGAGCTCCAGCGGTACAGCAACATTTTCAAGTGCCGTCATATTGGGAATCAGATGGAAGGACTGAAAGACAATGCCGATATTGCGGCCGCGAAACTGCGCCAGTTGATCTTCGCTTTTGCCGGTTATATTTTCTCCGGCAACCTCCACAATTCCACTGTCGGCCCGTTCCAGTCCGCCCAGCACCATCAACAAGGTGGATTTGCCCGACCCCGATGGGCCGACAATCCCGACTGACTGGCCCTGGGGCACATCAAGATCTATCCCCTTGAGAACATGAACGCGCGAGGCGCCGCTGCCAAGTGTCAGCTCGACATCGCGGAGATGGATTGCCGGGTAGGTTGCCAAATGCGCTGCCGGGTTAGCGCTTCGATGCCCCGCTTTGAACTCAGCCTGCTTGGTTGAATGCCTGGTTTCTGGTTTGGCGGATTGAACTGGTTCGCCTGTTTTAATTGCTTTGGCCACTGTGGCTCCGTAAAGGTGAAGGGTAAATCGATTTTCGGCCGCAACAAATATTCCGCCCGTTACTTGAATATGGATACCACAGGTTCAATATCAAACCCCGATATCAATCTTCTGTCAGACGGCTATGACCGCTTGATGATAGTCAGTTTTGCATTGATACCGGCATAACCCGCCGGTTTCACCAACGATAATCCAATGAAGGCCCGGCAATGTCACGTGAAAATCCTGTAATCAAACTCCTGGCAATTGGGCTTTTCCTCTCCTGCCTGGTGGCGTCAACCTTCGCGACAGCCGCATCAAAGTCCGTTCATATCGTTTTTCTGGGCGATAGCCTTACCGCAGGATACGGCCTTGATGCAGGACAGTCCTACGTCGATATTATCTCGAAGAAACTGTCGGCTGCAGGTTATCAGTTCACATTTGAAAATGCCGGCGTTTCAGGTGACACCTCTGCAGGCGGCCTCGCAAGGCTGGATTGGTCGGTGCCGGAAGGCACCAATGGCGTTATTCTGGAACTGGGCGCAAACGATGCCTTGCGCGGGTTGCCGGCAGCCGAAACCGAGAAAAACCTCGATGAAATCATAACTCGCCTGAAGCAGAAAGGAACTGATGTGCTGCTCGCAGGAATGATGGCGCCTCCCAATATGGGGACTGATTATGAGGCTGCGTTCAACCCGATCTACAAGCGACTTGCCGAGAAACACGATATTCCGCTTTATGATTTCATTTTGGATGGCGTTGCCGGTGATCCAGGACTTAATCAGGCTGACGCGATTCATCCCAATATTGAAGGCTCCAAAATAATCGCCGAACGCTTTTTCGCGAGCGTTGAGGCATTTCTCACGAAGCTGCAAAACGCATCATGATCTGACTGGGATAGGCGTATTGAACGAGGGAGTCACAAAATGTTCATCGTTCCGGATTTGATTTCAAGTTGGCGATTCGCGAAAAAGATGCTTTTCTAAGGCAAGCGAATCGGAAACCCGTCAACAGGGGATACGACCATGCCAAGACTATTCTGCGCACTGAGATTGCCGCCGCTTTTGTCATCGAGGCTATCGTTGTTGAAAGGACGATTGGCAGGAGCCCGCTGGATCGACCCCGAAAACTATCACATCACTCTCGGCTTTTTCGGCGATATTGACCGCCACACCGCCAACGATCTTGCCTTGGCGCTTTCAGCTATCCGCCGCCAAAGTCTCACGTTGGAAGTTGACCGGCTTGATGTTTTCGGCAGTTCCAAACCCCATTCCCTTTTCGCCAAAATCAAACCCGACCCTGCCCTGATGGAGTTGCAAAACGAAATCGAGCGCATTGCCAAAAAACTGGGAATTGCCGGTGATCGCAGAAAATTCACTCCACATATCACGCTTGCCCGGCTCAAGGGGACAACCCCAATCGAACTTGCAGGCTTTATCGGGGCATGCGGCGGATTTTATTCTCTGCCTTTCCAGTTGAGCGAGTTCCAGCTTTTGTCCTCAAAAGCATCCATTGGCGGCGGACCCTATGTTACGGAGGCAAGATATGCCCTCAGCTTGATGCCTGACCGGGCATACGGGGCAATCCCGGCGGAGTAAGGCAAGCGCTGCCCACTGCAACTATCCTTGTTCTTTGCATCTATATTGTCCGGGCAATTATTCTTGACACCCAGTCATGGTCAGAGTTTTTACCGATTGGTAAGCATGCTGACAACCAGCGGCATTGATGCTTCAAACATGTTGGCAACCATTTCATAGTCACGTTCTGTCTTGCCCCACGGATCAGGAATGTCCTTTTCCCCAAGGCCTGCAAATTCCATAAAGAGATGCACTTTCGCTTTTTGCGGCATGCCCTTGACCGATAGAGCGATGGCATTCAATTGGCGCACATTGCCTGTGTCCATGCCCAAAACAATATCGAACTCCTGAAAATCCTCGAACTTCACCTGACGCGCAATCTGGCTCGCGATATTGACACCTCTGGACCCGGCTGCCTTGATCGACAATGTATGGGGCGGCTCGCCTGAATGCATGTTTGTCATGCCCGCTGATCCGCAGGCCAAATGGCTGACCAATCCACTTTGCAACACCTGATGATTGAAGAAACCTTCAGCCATGGGTGAGCGACAAATATTGTCTTGGCAAACAAACAACACTTTTTTCATCTACAACCCCTTTTGTAAATTTCGTGTCACCAGCAATATTAGCGCCAAATGCACGATTTGGCAAAATGGAGAATGACTTTGGCTCAAAAACTTGATTCCGCCTCTAGAAGCAATCTGACCCAATCCCTGCCCCAGTGGACATTTTCCACCGAAAGGGATGCCATTTTTCGCAGCTTCAGATTTTCAAGTTTCAACAAGGCATTCGGATTTATGACCCGCGTTGCAATGCAGGCGGAGAAAATGGATCATCACCCTGAATGGTTAAACGTTTACAATCGGGTCGATGTCACCCTGACAACCCACGACGTTGATGGGTTGAGCGAACTTGATGTGAAAATGGCACTGTTCATGGACAGGATATTTGCCCAATAAAACCTATGCGTTATTCGGGTCGCCCAATTGTCTTGTTGTGAATGCTTGCAATTCCCATATCACTGCGATGGAGGCAAAAATGAGCCAGAGCGAAAAGATCATACTGGAAGGTGAAGTTCTTTCAGGTGCAGAAGAAAAATCCTCTGCCAATGAAACACGGGTTCGAAAGGGCTTTTGGCCGACAGTTGCCAAAGCTGCAGGAAAAATTCCGTATTTGGAGGAAGTGATTGCCTCGTATTATTGCGCCCTCGATCCCTCGACGCCGACGCGGGTACGCGCAATTTTGCTGGCAGCCTTGGCTTACTTTGTCTTGCCGTTCGATTCTATCCCGGATTTCATCGTCGGTTTCGGTTTCACCGATGACATGGCTGTATTGGGTGCCGTGATTGCTTCAATTCGTGGCAATATCAAGCAAAAACACACAGATTTGGCTCGTACAAAGCTTGCAAGTTTGCAAGAGATGGCCGAAAAACCGGACAGCAACACTGCCTGATTGCAAACGCTATTCCCTTGCAAATTCTTCAGGGAACTGCGGCTAGGGGTCGGCAACACAACCATAATTCCCGCTTCACATTTGCGCAGCAGAATTGAAACTGCATATTTCAGTCGGATTATTATCAATGGCAATAGTTTCAAAAATGGGATCAAAACCACCACGAGGCTATTTCGGAATTGGCGTTGAAGGCGTGTCGAAACCCATGAACTTCGGCAACCTGATGCGTTCAGCCCATGGTTTTGGCGCAAGTTTTGTTTTCACTGTTGCCCCTGCCAAGCGTATCGAAGCACCTAAATCAGACACGGCAGCTTCGCGCGACCACATGCCGTGGTACTCATTCGACAAACCCTCTGACCTCTTGCTGCCCGATGACTGCCGCTTGATCGGAATGGAACTGACCGAGGATGCGGTGGAACTGCCCAGTTTCCGCCACCCTTCCAAAGCCGCCTATATTTTGGGGCCGGAGGGAGGATCGCTCTCACCCGAAATGACGGCGCGATGTGAGTTCGTGGTTAAAATCCCTATCCATATCTGCATCAATCTCGCAATGGCTGGCGCGGTGGTCATGTATGACAGGATGATTTCGCTCGGCCGCTTTGCAGAACGTCCGGTTCATGTCGGCGGACCCAAGGCAGGCTTGCCGGAACCAGCCCATGGCAAGGATTATTTTTCCGGCGGTCAGCTCATCAGGGGAAGCAAGGGCCGCACCCGCTCTGTGGATGGCCTTGAAGACCGTCGGCTCAACAAGGAGCAGTAACAAAATGTTTCAATTTGGTATCAAAGCCAAAATCTCGCCCTTATTTTCTGTTTTGGATTGAACTGCTTGAAAACAGCATCAAACAGTGGGGAATATCTGCAAAAACCATAGAAAAGTTAAAAATGTTCACGCTTTGGTAATAGAAATTAAAGCATGTTCAACAAAGTTCCCGTGATCAATTTTCGCACTCGATCAGGGATATTGAACAATTAAACAGGTTCTCTTGGAATGTGATTTCCGCTCGGAAATCCAAAAGCAATGAACCGGATCAACCTTAATATTCGGGCTTGTCATTCCGGTTTTGGAATCGGCAATCCAAACAACTAACCGGGAAACGACGCAAGATGCTCAAAATGACTACTGCCAAAAAACTTGCGGCACCGTTCATGGGTCTTCTCATTGGCCTTGCCGCAACAGGTGTTGCAATTTCCAGTGCAAACGCGCAATCGCCAACACAAATCAAACAAAACAAGGCCTGGGGCTCTTTCAGTTATCAGGGCAGTGACGGGAAAGTTTGCTATGTACTTTCCATTCCAACTGAAAAGCTTCCAGCAGAAGTGAATGGCCGCGCTGTGGATCATGGCGACGTATTCTTCATGCTTTCCCAGCATCCTGGCCAGAATGTCCGCCTCGAGCCGCAGTTTACCGCCGGCTACCCATTCCAGGAAGAAAGCAAGGTCACCCTCGATGTTGATGGCAAGAAGTTTTCCATGTTCACCAAGGGCCAGAACGCCTGGCTGGATAATCCTGCAGAAGAAACCGCAGTAGTTGCCGCCATGAAGTCCGGTTCGAAAATGAGCGTATCCGCCTTCTCTCGCCGCGGAACCCAGACAAGCTACAATTACTCCTTGTCCGGTGTCACCGCCTCGATCAGCGATATTGCCAACTGCAAATAAGCGGTAATCCCATGCTTTTTGAACCGGATTTTCAGAGGATCTTCAAGATCACATGAAAGTCCGGTTTTTCATTGTATGACAGATACTTGCTGAACACACATCCGGACTCGGACCTCGCCTTCCAGAGTGAAAAGCACTGGCGAGTTGAAACTTTAAGCCAGCTTCTGCGTATCCCTTTTGTCTAAAAATCAAATCTTTTGGTTTTCAACACGGAGGTATCACCATGAACAAATTATCGAAGACAACCTTAGCCCTTGTGGCATTGGCGGGTTTGGAAGCTTCCGCCTTTGCGGCAAGCCATTCTTCTCTCGCTGTCATGGGTAGCGATCAGGACGTCTCTGGCGGTACCGTGTCCGCTGAAAAAGTTGTGGCTGGGGCAAACGGCTGGCTTGTTGTTCACCGCACCGGCGATGACATGAAACCCGGCCCGGTAATCGGCTATTCACCCCTCAAGGCTGGCGAAAATGAAAATGTCACAGCGATTCTTCAGGAACCGGTAAACTCCGGCGAGAAACTGATGCTGATGCTTCACGGCGAAGAGGGCGGAACGAAAACGGGTGTTTTCGAATACACTCTGGGAGCCAAGGAAGACGGTCCTGTCAGGGTCGATGACAAACTGGTAATGGTGGTAATTACCGCCAATTAGGGGCCTGCCCGCCACCTTTCACCAGATTTATACAATCTTTTCAAAACAAGGCACGTCTGTCACGCGATGGACGTGCTTTTTTCATTTTCCCGTGTTAAAGCCCGACAAAACATCGGGTGAAAGACTACCCCGATCAACTTTCCATGACACCGGACAACAACAATGGCCGTTTCCATAGACCTTACCAATCCTGCCACCCGCCAAAAGCCTTCGGATATCGCGGGCTCCGGCGGCATGGATGACAGCAAGAAACCACTGATCGGACTGACCCGCCCGAAACTGGCAGAGGCCCTGATAGAATCCGGAATAGCCGAAAAGCAGGCCCGCATGCGCGCCTCGCAAATCTGGCACTGGCTGTATATTCGCGGTGTTTCAGACTTCGCCCTGATGAGCAACATCGGCAAGGAACTCAGGGCTGATCTTGCCTCGAAGTTCTCGATAGCCCGGCCGCAAATCATCGAGGAACAAATTTCAGCTGACGGCACGAGAAAATGGCTGATGCGGTTTCCGCCACGCGGAGCCGGCAAACCTGTGGATATCGAAACGGTCTATATCCCCGAAGAAGGCCGCGGCACGCTTTGCATATCTTCGCAGGTCGGCTGCACCCTCACCTGCACCTTCTGCCATACAGGCACACAAAAACTGGTGCGCAATCTCACCTCGGAAGAAATCCTCGCCCAATTGCTGGTCGCGCGGGACCGCCTTGGCGACTGGCCCGACCGCGATACACCGATGGGCGCAATTGTTCCCTCCGAAGGGCGCAAGGTTTCAAACATCGTCATGATGGGCATGGGTGAACCGCTTTACAACTTCGAAAACGTCAAGGAGGCCTTGCTGATTGCCTCGGACAGCGACGGCATTGCCCTCTCCAAAAGGCGCATTACCCTGTCGACGTCCGGTGTTGTGCCATTCATTCAAAAGACCGGCGATGAAATCGGTTGCGGCCTGGCTATCTCACTTCACGCGGTACGAGACGAACTGCGTGATGTGCTGGTCCCAATCAACAAGAAGTATCCGTTGGCCGAATTGCTGGATGCGTGCCGAAATTATCCCGGCGCATCCAATTCAAGGCGCATCACGTTTGAGTATGTAATGCTCAAGGGCGTCAATGACAGTCTCACCGATGCGCGCGAACTGGTTCGCCTGCTGAAGGGTATTCCCGCCAAGATCAATCTCATACCGTTCAACAAATGGCCGGGATCCGATTATGAATGCTCAAGCTGGAGCGAGATCGAGAAATTTGCAGATTTCATCAACGACAACGGCTATGCCTCGCCGATCCGCACGCCGCGCGGCAGCGATATTCTGGCAGCCTGCGGACAGCTCAAATCCGAGAGCGAACGCTTGCGCAAGAAAGACCGCGACGAATTGGAAAAGCTGGCCTATGAAGCAATGATGATTGCGGGGCACGGAGACTAGATGCAACTCATCGGCCACTTCATTGTCCGGCTTATTGCCATTCTCTTCGGCTTGTTGGTTGCCATGCTGGCAGTAGGCATATTCCTGTCCTTCGGAATTTTCAGCGAAACGTTCACGCAGTTCTTTGCGGATTTAAACTGGACACTCAACGGCGACCCTTACACCGGTGACAAAACCGATGGACTTGCAACTGGCGCATTGATCATTATCGGCTTTTTCTCCAGCTTTTACGTGGCCGGTCTTGCGGCCTTGCCGACCACCATCACCATTGCCGTCGCCGAACTGATGCGCTGGCGGTCGATGACGATCAATCTGGTGCTCGGCGGCGTAATTGCGCTGTTTACCGGACTGTCCGTCTTTGGCGCAAAGCAGGACGGCCTGCCCTCAGACGGCACGCTCGTTGTGCTACTGGCGACCGGTTTTGTCGGTGGTTTCTTCTACTGGCTGATAGCCGGACGCAGCGCCGGAAACTGGTTGGAGAAACCAAAAACCGATTGATCAACCCCGCTCCGTCAGCAAAATCCTCACTGCAAAGGCTCCAAACACGCTGGCAAAGATATAATCAATCATCCGCGTTGCCTTTGGATTGGCTTTGAGCCATCCGGTCAATTTGCCTGCCAGCAGGATTACCGGAACCATGGTGCAATAGGACAGCACCACAAACAGCACCCCTAAAAACAGCAATTGTTCGCGTGCATCGGGGTCCGACGCTGAAACGAATTGCGGCAGGAAGGTCATGAAGAAAAGGATAATCTTGGGGTTCAGGAGATCAATCAGCACCCCTTGCATCCAGGTTTTAGTCAAACTCGCCTTTTTCGCATCCTGTCTGTCGAACCTGAAACTCGACCCCTTGCGTATCGCCTCAATCGCCAGCCATAGCAGATAAAGAGCACCCATAACCTTGATGGCAAGGAACAGGCCGGGCGAGGCAACAATCAGCGCCGACAACCCGAAGGCGGCAAGCATGCAATGAACCAGCACACCCGTGGTTGCCCCGGTCAGCGCGGCCAGGCCGTGGGGAATACCATTGGCAATGGTTCTGCCGACAAAGAAGGTCATGTCCGGCCCGGGCGTCAGTGAGACGACAAGAACGCCCAGCAGATAGGCCGCGAGCAGGTGTGGTTCGGGAACAAGATCAATCATGGCAATTTCCAAAATCGGCGCCAAGGCGCGGCAAGCCATTGTGGCGGCAATTCACGGCAACTAACATTTGAACCCATGCCTTTCCAGCGGAATTTGCACCTGCCTCAAAGGCCTAATTTTTATAACTGAAAAGCGAGATTTTTGCGCTACCCCCTTGCACAGAGGCGCGTTCTGGCTAAATTGCCGAAAATTCCTCCAAAGTGCAATCCGGCAGTTCAAAGCCCTGCCGCCTGCAAAACGAAAAGACAGTTCCATGGCCCTTCCCAAAGCAAGAAAAGTTGTGCTCGCCTATTCCGGCGGCCTCGATACCTCGATCATCCTGAAATGGTTGCAGACCGACCTTGACTGCGAGGTTGTTACCTTTACAGCCGACCTTGGCCAGGGCGACGAACTCGAACCGGCGCGCAAGAAGGCCGAGATGATGGGCATCAAGGAAATTTACATCGAGGATGTTCGCGAGGAATTCATTTCCGATTTCGTATTTCCGATGTTCCGTGCCAACGCCGTTTATGAAGGCGTCTATCTGCTTGGCACCTCGATTGCCCGTCCGCTGATTTCCAAGCGTCTCGTCGAGATCGCTGCCGAAACAGGCGCTGATGCCATCGCCCATGGTGCAACCGGCAAGGGCAATGACCAGGTTCGCTTCGAATTGTCCGCCTATGCGCTCAATCCGGATATAAAGGTGATTGCCCCCTGGCGCGACTGGAAGTTCAAGTCCCGCACAGACCTCATCAATTTTGCAGAGCAGCATCAGATCCCGGTTCCAAGGGACAAGCGCGGCGATGCGCCTTTTTCTGTTGATGCAAACCTGCTGCATTCGTCCTCCGAGGGCAAAGTTCTTGAGGACCCGTGGGTTGAGGCACCTGAATTCGTTCATATGCGCACCGTCTCACCGATGGATGCACCCGATGTTGCGACCGAAATCACCATCGAGTTCTCCAAGGGCGATCCGATTGCCATCAATGGCGAGAAAATGAGCCCGGCCACCCTCTTTGCCAAACTCAACGACCTTGGTCGCGACAACGGCATTGGACGGCTTGATCTGGTCGAAAACCGCTTTGTCGGCATGAAATCGCGCGGTGTCTATGAAACGCCGGGTGGTACCATTCTGCTTGCTGCCCACCGCGCTATGGAATCAATCACCCTTGACCGTGGCGCAGCCCACCTCAAGGACGATCTGATGCCGCGCTATGCGGAACTGATCTATAACGGCTTCTGGTTTTCACCCGAACGCCAGATGATCCAGGCAGCGGTTGATCTTTCGCAGCAGCATGTCGAAGGCAAGGTTCGCCTTAAACTGTACAAGGGAAATGTCATCGTTACGGGACGCGAAAGCGACAAGTCGTTGTACTCCGAAGAGCTGGTAACCTTCGAGGATGATCAGGGTGCCTATGACCAAAAGGACGCGACCGGCTTTATCCGTCTCAACGCCCTGCGCTTGCGCACGCTCGCAGCACGAAACCGCAGGTCCTGAGCAATCGAAAATGGCAAAGGAGCCGCCCGCTGAAATCCTGACCTTTCTGGTTTCCATTGGGGCAGAAAGCGTCAGCCATCATGCGGGTCGCACCCTGTCTTGCCACCTTGTTTCTACCCATGACATTCTGCGCGCATGGAACGAGCCGGAAAGCGTCTGCATCGCCGGACTTTGCCATTCGATCTACGGCACCGACGCGTTCAATACATCCTGCCTTGGCCCGGATGACCGTGACAGGGTCAAGGCAGTCATTGGCGAAGCTGCCGAACGATTGAGCTATCTGTTCGGCGCAATGCGAAGAGACAATTTTCAGGCGAAACCAGGTTCACTCAAGCTGGAGAGCCGGTTTGATGCAACCGCACTGGAAATCACCCCCTTTGAACGCAGCGCCCTTTGCAACATTCTCCTCGCCAATGAAATGGATTTGCTTTGGGCAAAAAAAGGCAGAGGCTGTCCGGACAAGCTGATCAAGAAGGTGGGTCCGGTTTTTGAAAGCCTAAAACCATGGCTGTCATCTGCTGCGCGCACGGCCTATCACGACGCCTTTGCAAATGTCCCTGCAAATGAAAATTGAGTTTTCATTATTTTGAGGCTAGTACATTCCGAATGGGCAGCAAAACCATAGGCGATGTCCGGAGTTGTTTTAACGTCGGCTGGTTTTGGGGGATAAAATGGCGAAACACAAAGTGCTTCCAGATAACTTGGGCGTGAAGCCTGAATTGGCCAGCCGAATCGCCCCCAACGCTTTATCCACCAGAAAGAAGCGGTTCTGGCGCCTGACCCTCATATTCCTGCTGCTCGCAACATCGGCAGTCGTTGCTGCTTATCTATACCTTGCGCGCGAAAAGCCTCTCACTTATCTCACCGTCGCGGCCGGGCCATATCGCTCTGACTCCCATGAACTGATGAAGGAAGTCGCCGACGTCGTGCAGCGCCAGTCCGACAGGCTGCGCCTGACTGTCATTCCCACTCCCGACTCTAGTACCAACATATCCAAACTCAATGTTTCACAGGTGGATCTGGCAACCATCCGCTCAGATACACCGGTCGGATCAGATATCCGCATGGTTTCGGTCCTGTTTCCGGATTATTTCAGCCTGATCACCAAAACTGAAAACGGCTTTTTTTCAGTGCGGGACCTGGAAGGAAAAAAAATTGCCATTCCACCTTTTGGCACAGACGAGTTTCGCTCCTTCTGGGCCGTAGCCGACCACTATGATCTTTCCATTTCCGATACAAAATGGGAGGCTCTGCCATTCGCGGTTGCTGCCAAACGATTCATTGCAGGTGAGATTGATGCCATCTTCACCGTTCGCTCATTGCGGGACCGATTGTTGCTGAACCTGTTCGAGGATGCTGCACTGAAACGCCAGGATCTCACCCTGATCGAAATAGACCAGGCCCCGGCAATCGCAATCAAACGCCCGTTTCTTGGCAGTGAGATTGTCCCTAAGGGTACGTTTGGTGGTTTTCCGGTTATTCCGCGTCGTGATATCGTGACCTCCTCTGTGACGCGAACATTGGTAACCCGTGAAGATGTTGATCCTGAAATGATCCGCGAACTGACCAGCATCCTGTTTGAAAACCGGCTCGATCTCACCATCCGCTTTGCGCTGGCCTCGGCAATCCAGCAACCTGATATTTCAAAAGGCCTGTCCATTCCTCTCCACGATGGTGCGAAACAATACTACGATCGCGATGCGCCCTCTTTCCTGCAGGAAAATGCCGAGCCAATCGCCTTGATTATAACCATCGCAGCAATGCTGGGTTCGGGATTGCTGGCGCTTCGATCACGCTTCAACTCGGGTCAGAAAAACCGCATGGACAGTTACAATTATGTGTTGCTGGATATCGCCGAGCGGGCCCGCATTGAAACCGGGCGAACCAATATCACGGCCATGAAAGCAGAATTGTTCGGTGTCCTTGAAAAGGTTGTAAGGGCGCTCGACACCGACGAAGTCACAGAGGAGGGGTTTCAGTCCTTTTCCCTCCTATGGGAATCGGTTCGCGAATTGATCAATGATCGTGAACGCGAATTGATCAGCCCCGCACGCCCGGGAATTCAGCCTGAACCTTCGGCTTGAAGCCAACTTGGTCTCAATTGTTGAAGCGGCTGGCGCGAGTTTTCATTTCATCGACAAATAACTTGCCGCCAGCCATCCGCCACCATAAATAAATCGCACACAATATTCAGCGACAGGAAATTTCCATGGCCAAAACCAAGCAATCAAAAGTCAAGATCAACCGGGAGATGTTTTCCTGGAAGGGCACCTTCGGCCTGCCGCGTTTTGAGAAAATCAGCGATGCCGATTTCGGTCCGGCTTTCGAATTCGCAATGAAGGAAGGCCTTGCGGAAATCGACGCGATTGCCAAGAAGAAAGCCAAGCCAACTTTCAATAACACGATCACCGCCCTTGAATTGGCGGAAAACAGTCTCAACCGTATTTCTGCAATATTCTGGAACAAGGCTGGCGCCCATACCAATGAGACCGTTCAAAAGCTGGAGCGGGAACTTTCCCCCAAACTGTCCCGTTATGGCTCGACCATTTCTATGAACAAACCCCTGTTCAAGCGTATCGACACCCTTTGGCAAAAGCGTGACAAACTTGGGCTTTCCAGGGAGGAAATGCGGGTATTGGAGCGCTACTGGAAAGGCTATGTGAAATCAGGCGCCAAATTGCCGGCCAAACAGCAAAAACAGCTCGCTGCGATCAACGAAAAACTCGCCGGACTTGGCACAAGATTTGGGCAGAACATGTTGTCTGATGAGGCTTCCTTCGTTTTGTTTGTCGAAGAAAGCGATCTGGCAGGTATTCCCGATTTTCTCAAATCGACCATGGCCACTGCTGCAGAGGAGCGTGGATCGAAAGGCAAATATGCCGTAACCCTGTCGCGCTCCATCATCGAGCCTTTTCTGACCTTCAGTGAAAACCGCGAATTACGTGAAAAGGCCTTCAAGGCATGGACTGCACGCGGCGAAAATGAAGGCGAGACCGACAACAGGCCGATTGTCACACAGATCCTGCAATTGCGCGATGAAAAGGCCAAACTGCTTGGCTATGAAAATTACGCCGCGTTGAAACTTGACAACACCATGGCCAAGAACGCTGGAGCAGTAAATGAACTGCTGGAGACCGTTTGGGAAAAAGCACGCATCCGCGCGGGGGAAGAAGAGGCTGATCTATTGAAGCTGATCACCAACGAGGGCAAGAACCATCCGGTTGCGCCCTGGGACTGGCGGCACTATTCGGAAAAATTGCGGGCAGAAAAATTCGCCTTTTCCGAAGCCGAACTGAAACCCTATTTTGAACTCGAAAATATCATCGCAGCCTGTTTCGACGTGGCACACCGTCTGTTCGGGATCACCATACGCGAAGAAAAAGGCTTCATCGCCTACCATCCTGATGTGCGCACATTCAAGGTCACAAACGCAGCAGGCAAGCAGATTGCGACTTTTCTGGGCGATTATTTTGCGCGTCCCTCAAAGCGGTCCGGTGCATGGATGAGTGCCTTTCAAAGCCAGCACAAGTTGAAAACAGGAAAAGGCAAAAAGGGCCAACTGCCGATCATTTACAATGTGATGAATTTTGCCAAGGGGACACCTGCCCTCTTGTCGCTAGATGACGCCCGCACCTTGTTTCACGAGTTTGGCCATGCCCTGCACGGCATTCTCTCAAACGTCACCTATCCTTCGGTTTCCGGCACGGCCGTCTCGCGCGATTTCGTCGAATTGCCGTCGCAACTCTATGAACACTGGCTGATGGTCCCCGAAATTCTAGGCAAATATGCCCTGCACACCAAAACCGGCAAACCATTGCCCAAAACATTGCTGAAAAAAATACTTGCCGCCGAGACCTTCAATTCCGGCTTCCAGACTGTTGAGTTCACCTCGTCTGCCATGATCGACATGGCCTATCATACATCCGGCAGGATTGAAGATCCGGCCAGGTTCGAGGCCGAAAAACTGGCAAGCCTCAAAATGCCAGCGGGAATTACAATGCGCCACCGCACCCCGCACTTTTCCCATGTCTTCTCGGGTGATGGCTATTCGGCTGGATATTACTCTTATATGTGGTCAGAAGTGCTCGACGCCGACGCATTCAGGGCTTTTGAGGAAACCGGTGACCCGTTCGACAAGAAGATCGCCAAAAAACTCAGGAAACATATTTACTCCGCCGGAGGGGCAGTTGATCCGGAAAAAACCTACAAGGCTTTCCGCGGCAAGATGCCCTCGCCAAAGGCAATGCTGGAAGGGCGCGGGCTGGCATAGGGCACCCTTGCCGGGATCTGTTACTGTTGCAGAATGGGTTGGCTATTTGAAACTTGTCGGGTAGAAATCCGCCCGGATTTCACCCGTCCACGTCCTCGGAAATTTCCGCTGCCTCGATCAACATTCTTTTGCGGTCTTCAAGCGCCTGCCGCAACGCAAGCCTGTGCTGTTTTTCCTCTTCACGCGCTTGTGTGAAGGCAGAAGCAATCAGGCCGGCAGGGAGCGCTACAATACCGAGGCCTATCATCAAAATGAAAAACGTAAAGAACTTGCCGCCGACAGTGACCGGATAAATGTCGCCATAACCAACTGTTGTGAGCGTGGTGACGGCAAACCAGAATGAATGGGGGATGGAGGGAAAGGCTTCGGGTTGCGCCTCGTTCTCGAAAAAGTAGATGCCAACCGCCGTGCAGAACATCACCAGTACTGCAAACATGAAAACCACCAGCAATTCGCGCCAGACCAGTTCAAAGGCACGCTGAAACGTTTCCATATTGGCAATGAACCGCAACAATTTGGCGATGCGCAATACCCTGAGCGTCCAAAGCGCCTCGCTGCCCGGCATGCCAAAAAACAGCCCCGCCCAGAATGGGGCAATAGCCAACAGATCAATCAAACCCCAAAAACTGAATACATATCGCAACCGTTTTGGTGATGTCCAAAGCCGAAGGATGTATTCCACCGTAAATATCAGGACAATGACCCAATCGAACAACAGGATCAGCCCCGTCCAACTGCCCGGAAACTGCGGCAGGGTCTCAATCGCCATGATCGAAATCGAGATGACAATCAAAGCCATCATGGCGTAATCAAACGCATGCCCGAAGCGCGGATCCCGCCCCCAGACAAAGTTTGCTATCTTGTCTTTGTGGTCTGATATTCTCATTTGGCGACCATAGCATAAACCGTGAAATGAAAAAGCGGCTGCCTGCTCTTTCGTTTATTGAAAAAACACTGTATGGAACCGCCAGAATTCGTGGTGCACCGCCCCTGTTGGCAAAAGACGCACCCACCTCCCGAAAAAGGCTTGAATTATGACACTCCGCAATATTGCGATTATTGCCCATGTTGACCATGGCAAAACTACCCTCGTTGACGAACTGCTGAAACAGTCTTCGACCTTCCGTGAAAACCAGAAGACCGAAGAGCGCATGATGGATTCGAACGACATCGAGAAAGAGCGCGGCATCACCATTCTTGCCAAGGCGACTTCCGTCGAATGGAAGGGCGTTCGCATCAACATCGTCGACACCCCCGGCCACGCCGATTTCGGCGGTGAGGTGGAACGTATCCTGTCGATGGTCGATGGTGCGGTACTTTTGGTGGACGCGGCTGAAGGCCCGATGCCCCAGACAAAGTTCGTCGTTGGAAAGGCACTCAAGGTTGGTCTGCGTCCGATTGTGGCGATCAACAAGGTCGACCGTCACGATGCACGCCCTGATGAAGTGATCAACGAGGTCTTTGACCTTTTTGCCAACATGGATGCCACCGACGAGCAGCTTGACTTCCCTATCCTCTACGGTTCAGGCCGTGATGGCTGGATGAACCATGCTCCCGAAGGCCCGAAGGACACACGTCTTGCTCCATTGTTCGACATGATACTTTCCCATGTGCCGGAACCAATCGTGCATCCCGGCCCCTTCTCGATGATCGGAACCATTCTGGAAGCAAACCCGTTCCTGGGCCGCATCATCACCGGGCGCATCAATTCAGGCTCGATCAAGCCGAACCAGGCCGTGAAAGTGATGCATGGCGACGGAAAGCTGGTCGAAACCGGCCGAATCTCGAAAATCCTCGCCTTCCGCGGGATCGAGCGCGTTGCCCTTGAAGAAGCCCATGCAGGCGATATCGTTGCCATTGCCGGACTTTCCAAGGGAACGGTTGCCGACACGTTCTGCGATCCATCAGTCAATATACCTCTCGTCGCCCAGCCTATTGACCCGCCAACAGTGACCATGAGTTTTATCGTCAACGATTCGCCGCTCGCCGGCACCGAAGGCGACAAGGTGACCAGCCGTATCATCCGCGACCGTCTCTACAAGGAAGCAGAAGGCAACGTGGCCTTGAAGATTGAGGAAGCAGAAGACAAGGATTCGTTCTATGTTTCCGGACGCGGCGAATTGCAGCTTGCTGTTCTCATCGAAACCATGCGCCGCGAGGGCTTCGAACTTGCCGTATCACGCCCGCGCGTCGTGATGCAAAAGGGTGAGAATGGCCAGAACCTCGAACCGGTCGAAGAAGTCGTGATCGATGTCGATGAGGAATATTCAGGGTCTGTTGTCCAGAAGATGCAGGAACGCAAGGGCGAGATGGTTGAATTGCGCCCCTCTGGTGCCAACCGTGTTCGCCTCGTTTTCCGCGCTCCCACCCGCGGGTTGATCGGCTACCAGTCGGAATTAATGACCGATACACGCGGTACAGCGATCATGAACCGTCTGTTCCACGCCTATGAGCCTTACAAGGGCAACATTCCCGGCCGAGTTCAGGGTGTCCTGATTTCCCACGACCAGGGCGAATCAGTTGCCTATGCCATGTTCAACCTCGAAGACCGTGGCCCGTTCATCATTGATAACGGCGAAAAAGTTTATCAGGGCATGATCATCGGCATCCACAACCGCGACAATGACCTTGAAGTGAACGTGCTGAAGGGCAAGAAGCTGACCAACATGCGCGCTTCCGGCAAGGATGAGGCAGTCAAGCTGACCCCGCCGATCCGTATGACACTGGAGCGTGCCCTTTCATGGATCCAGGATGACGAATTGATGGAAGTAACGCCTAAAAACATCCGCTTGCGCAAGATCCACCTCGATCCGATTGACCGCAAGCGTTTCGAAAAATCTCGTACACAAGGCGCTGCATAGGTTTTCCCCAGACCTGTGCCATTTTGAATCAGAAATTGGACAGGCTGTCGGCGATTTTGCCGCCAGCCTGTTTTTTTTGGCCTTTTTTTCAAAACGCTCTTGTTGGTTAATACTTTATTAACGTATGATTTCACCCATGAGCACTTTAACCTTCAACACGAGACGGGCGATCAGGGCGGATGCCGAGGCAATCGCCTTTGTTCACGACAAGTCCTGGCAAAATGCCTATTCGGGCATGGTGCCCCACAACGCGCTCAATGCAATGGTACAACGCCGTGGCGCGGCCTGGTGGTCTACAGCCATCGACCGGCACACCATCATTCTGGTTCTTGAAATCAAGGACAAGATCGTCGGCTACGCAACAATTGGCCGCAACCGCGTCAAGACACTTCCCTTTGACGGCGAAATCTACGAAGTCTATCTGTTGCCGGAATATCAGGGCGTAGGTCTTGGCGTTCATCTGTTTTTGTCTGCCATGGCCGAGCTCAATCGTCGCAGCCTCAAGGGGACCGTCGTCTGGGTCCTTGCGGATAATTCCAGTGCCATAAAGTTTTATGAAAATGCCGGTGGCCGCCAGATCGCCGAAGGCAAGGAGACCTTTGACGGCAAGGATCTGAAGAAACTTGCTTACGCCTGGGACTGACAGGCTCAGGATTTATTGATCAAAAATTTGCGCCCGCAATTCAAGTTGGTTTCCCAACTCAAAAGCCGAACGATTTCAGAAAACGGCTAATCAAATTGGGTTGCTCTTCTTTCACCAGCCTGAAACCCAGATAGTCCGGCGGCGTGCCAATCGAGCACCCCCCTCCTTTTGCATCCTGGACAAACAAACTCATGTAAGACCTGTGTTGTCCGGCCGCGACCCGCACGCCGCAATTGTCGTTTGTGCCTATTGGTATGCCTTCCAGGTTCAAACTGGTTCGGACATAGCAACTGTCGGTCCACTCCCAGATATTGCCGGACATGTCATACAGCCCGTTTTCGTTCACACCGTACGACCCTGCTGGCTTGATGAGGGGATCAGCCCCGGTTTCAAGATCAGCGTATTTCTTGTATTTGGCGAGCCATCGCGCCGCGGGATCATCACGATCAAACTCTACATTGATAATATCGTCGATATATCGGCTTCCTGCGGCAAATGCCCATTCTTCGTCGGTTGGCAAACGCCAGCCTGCACCCGTCTTCATGGACAGCCATTTGGCATAAGCGGTGGCGTCAAGATAGCTGACACCCGTGACCGGCATGTTTTCATTCTGGTAACCCTGTCGCACGCGATCCTGGCAGGCCGCTTCGCTGACACATTTTTCATAGTCGCCGGCACCAACCTGAAACTTCATCATTTCGATTGGCCTCGAGAAAGTAACCTCGATCTGTGGCGCGTTGACGGGATACCCCGCTTTGAGAAACTCTCCTGACTTTCGGTACAAAAAGGAACCGGGCTTTAGCATAACGGTTTCAGGAACCTGAATTTTCTCCGCCCTCGCAAAAGCTGAAACAGCAAGTGTGAACAGGGCGATTATAGCTGTAAAGAGTGCTTTATTGGGCAACATGATGTTTGACCGGATAATAGGGATTGAAGCAAAACACGGCAGGATTTCCCGCCGTGCCCTATTCATCAAAGCTTATGGCAAGACCTTTTTGCTTACATGGGCGTCACCATAGGCAGTTGGCGGCGTGACCTGAGCCATCAGATCATTGCTCCACTCGCCTTCAACGACAACGTGCGCAGTTGCTCCCAAATTCACCGCTTCAATCAGGTTGTGATTGACATAGGCATAAACGCCCGGCTGAAGAAAGCGGTACAACGCTGCCCCTGCAGAGCCGCCACGAATGAACCAGGTCTCGAGATCGCGTTCTGGTGGATTGTTGAACTTTCCTGTTTCCCAAACAAGATCACCGTGACCTCCGATAAGATGGGGGCGAGTATCGCGGTTGGCCTGGGAGTGGACAAACAGAACGGTTTCCCCGACTTTGGACTTGAGGGCATTTTCGCCAGTCAAGGCTCCGGCCTTGCCGTTAAAAACCACATGGGTCGGGACAAGTCCGTTCATGACTTCCACAGTATCGGAATAGGAACTGCCCGGATCCTCAAATCGCATGTAGTTGCCGTCTTTGTCTTTGGGGATATAGAAGTCATTTTCGCCGATATAATAGACCGTGTCATATTTGACAGGCTTGTTCTCGTGATCTTTCAATCCATCGCGGGGCAGGATCATGATTGCACCGCTCATCCCGGAAACCACATGCCACGGGATCAT
>JBGSTD010000056.1:0-52033 GCA_041736675.1 Salaquimonas sp. | reverse complement strand
TTGATCGCCTCGCGGGGGACCACTTCGCCCTTCAATGTCTTTTGGATCATGTTGCGCAGGCGCGGCAAGCGGTCGGATTCGAACGGGTGGCCATCGGCGTCCTGTATCCAGAAAACGGCCGTGGCAAAGCCGTCCTTGGAGGTATAGGTGCGCGCATCCACCACATTGGCACCGACCAGAGCAAGTGCACCCGCAAGCCGCGAGAATATGCCGGGGTGATCCGCCAGCGCGAAACAGGCGCGGGTCGCGTCGCGGTCCTCGTCAATCGCCAGATCAATGGCAATCTCGTCCTCGGTCAGGGTGTGCAGAAGCCGGGCAAAGACCACATGCGCGGTGACATGCAGCCCCTGCCAATAGGGCGGATAGTGGCGCGAGGTCTCGTGTTTGAGATCCTTGGCGTCCCTACCGGGCAGCGCCTCGCGCAGATTGCGCTTGGCGTCCGAGCCGCGCTGTTCGCGGTTGAGATCTTCGAGCCCGCCTTCCATGGCGCGGCGGGTCTGGCGGTAGAGGGCGCGCAGGAGCGAGGCCTTCCAGTTGTTCCACGTGCCGGGGCCGACGCCGCGAATATCACAGACGGTGAGCAAGAGCAGCAGGTCAAGCCGCTCGCGGGTCTGCACCGCCTTGGCGAAATCGCGCACGGTGCGGGGATCGGCGATGTCGCGTTTCTGCGCCATGTCGGACATCAGGAGGTGATAGCGCACCAGCCATTCGACGGTGTCTACCTCGCGCGGTTTCAATCCCAGACGGGGCCCGACGCGGCGGGCGATGCGCGCGCCCAAGATGGCGTGGTCCTCTTCGCGGCCCTTGCCGATATCATGCAGAAGAAGTGCCACATAGAGCACGCGGCGGTTGATCCCCTCCTTGAGAATGGTGGAGGAGACCGGCAATTCCTCGATCAACTCGCGGCGCTCAATCTGGGCCAGATGCGAGATACATTGGATGATGTGCTCGTCCACCGTGTAATGGTGATACATGTTGAATTGCATCATCGCGACAATCTTGCCGAAAGACGGGATGAATTTGCCTAACAGCCCTGTTTCGTTCATTTTTCGCAACAGCGTTTCCGGCCCGTTCCGCGTGGTCAGGATCGCGAGAAAAAGCCGATTGGCCTCTTCATTGGCACGCAGTTTGCGGTCCACCAGATGAAGCGAATTGGCTATCAGATATCGGGCATCGGGGTGGATATCGAGATTGTTGTCATCGGCCAGTTTGAACAGCCTGATCAAATTGACCGGATCGCGCAGGAAAACCTTGTCGTCAACTACATTGATCCGGCCATTGTCATCCATAAAGTCCTTTGACCCGGCGATCTTGCGCTTGGAATAACGGATCGAGCGGATAAGTCCGTTGATCCCGGTTACCGATTTGGCATGAACCTCTTCGAGTTCAGCGCAAACAATCAGCGTCAGATCACCCACTTCCTTGGCGATAAGGAAGTAATGTTTCATAAAACGTTCAACGTCCAGAAGACCGCCATGGCTGACATAACGCAACCGTTCAGCCATTTCCCGCTGGATATCGAAGGTCAGCTTTTCATCCGGCCTACCTGTCAAAAAATGCATGTGGCAGCGCACGGTCCACAGAAACTTCTCGGCATTCTTGAACCGCTTGAATTCATCCTCGGTAAAAAGTCCGGCAGCGACAAGCTCGCGCTGAAACTCAACCTGGTAATAATACTTCCCAATCCAGAACAGCGTATGCAAATCGCGCAGACCGCCTTTGCCATCCTTGATGTTCGGTTCGACCAGATAGCGCGATGCCCCGGATTTTCTATGGCGTTGGTCGCGCTCCTCAAGTTTGGCGTCGATGAATTCCTTCGCTGTCTTTGCGACGATCTCCTTGGAAAACCGTTTTGTCAAAACAGCAAAAAGCTCTTCGTCACCATAGATGAAACGCGCTTCCAATACTGATGTGCGGATTGTCATGTCGGCTTTGGCCTGGCGCAGGCACTCATCAATATTGCGGGTTGCGTGGCCCACCTTGAAACCCATGTCCCAAAGAAAATAGAGGATGTATTCAACCACCTGTTCGCACCAGGGTGTCTGCTTGAATGGCAGGATGAACAAGAGATCAATGTCGGAAAGCGGTGCAAGCGTGCCGCGCCCATAGCCGCCCACGGCAGCAATCGACAACCGTTCGCCACTTGAGGGATTTTCGCTTTTGTAGATATTGGCAATCGCAAAATCTGCAACTGCCCGGATGATTGCGTCCTGAAGATGGGACAGGCGCTTGGCGCATTGGGTCCCGTCGCGATCTTCAAACAGCATCGCCTCGGCAGCAGCAAGCTTGTCCTTGTAGGTATCCTTGAAAAGCTTCAGCAATTGGGAACGAAACTCGGGTGAGTTGTTCGCAACCCTGCTGTTTTGTTCGAGCAATTCTATTTGCCCGCGCAGTTCGCCATCATCAATGAGGGTTTTAAGCTTTGCCGGTTTGATCATGGCAAAGCACTATCTGTTTTGTCGCCCGTTTGAAAATGAAAATTGCAGCGGAAAACGAATTTTCAAGCCTCGTCTTTTTCATTCTCATCAACTTGCGGAACCGGTGCTGCCTTCGGGCCGCCTCTGGAAACCCCAACCATTGCAGGGCGCAGGCAGCGATTGCCAATCACAAAGCCGTCCTGAACAACCTGCAAAACCGTGTTGTTTGGAACTTCCGTATTCGGGATTTCAAACATTGCCTGGTGCAGATGAGCGTCGAACTTCTCGTTCAGCGGGCTGATCTTCTTGACGCCGTGTTTTTCCAGCGCCTGCATCATGGTGCGCTGGGTCAACTCGACGCCCTCCACAAAAGTCTCGAAGCCCTTGTCCCCACCGGAGCGTGCCTCGGGCGGGATGGCTTCCAGCGTGCGCGCCAGATTGTCTGCAACCGACAGCATTTCGCGGGCGAACCCTGCGATCGAATATTCGCGCGCATCCGCGACATCCCGCTGCGTGCGGCGGCGCAGGTTTTCCATGTCCGCATGGGCGCGCATGAAATTGTCTTTCAGTTCCAGTTTTTCGTTTTCCAGCCGGTCCAGTTCGGCGGAAAGAAACGCGACCGGATTGGAAAAGCCACCCTGCGCGGCCTGTGCTGCGAGTTCCATTTCAATATCTTCATCGCTGAGGCTTTTGCCTGCAACAGCATCGGCCTCGCCTGCCATTTTCATGTCATCATTTTCAGGATGCTCGGTATTTTCCGTCATCGGTCTTTTCCTGTTTCAATTTGTGTATGGCTGAACCGCGCACTTCACCGTATGGCGAACAAGGTGTGTCGGAACGTGTTGTTGGCCCCGATATCAGTAGTTGAGCGCAAAAAATCAACCCCTTGTAACAAGTTTTTGGGGTTATCGCTGCAATTAGGGCTGCGCCGCCGCCAATTGGCCGGGCTGCGCCCGTGATCAGTTGCCGCGCAGCAGTTTGCCGACAACCGTAGCCGTGTAATCAACCATCGGAACAATCCGCGCATAATTGAGCCGTGTCGGGCCGATGATGCCGAGTGCGCCGATTACCTTCTGGCTCTGGTCCTTGTAGGGCGCAACAATCAGCGAGGAACCGGATTTGGAAAACAGCCGGCTTTCCGAGCCGATGAAGATGCGCACTCCTTGTCCTTCCTCGGCAAGATTGAGCAGCCTGATCAGGCTGTCCTTTGCTTCCAGATCATCGAACAGTTGCTTCACCCTTTCCAGATCCTCCTGTGCCTGGAGGTTGTTGAGGAGGTTGGAATGGCCTGTAACGATAATGCGGCCATTGTCCGTGCCGCTGGTGCCCGCCCACACCGCAATACCTTCGTCCACCATGCGCTGTACCAGAACGTCAAGTTCGGCGCGGGTTTCGTTGTGCATCCGCTCCATCTGCACCCGCGCTTCGCCGAGTGTCATTCCGGCAATTTTTGCATTGATATAATTTCCCGCCTCAACAAGTGCTGAAGTCGTTACCCCCGCCTGAAGTGGAATGATCCGGTTTTCCACCTGGCCGTTTTCCCCGACAATCACGACAAGCGCCTTGGTCGCCTCAAGGCGGACAAACTCGATATGTTTGAGACGCAGATCCTGCTTGATACTGGCCACAAGCCCTGCACCTTGCGTGAGACCAGACAACAGGTGGCTTGCCTCGGTCAGAACGGTTTCAAGGGTTCGCCCGTTACCGGTGGCGCGCACCTGCGAATCGATCGACCGGCGATCTTCCTTGCTGACATCGCCAATCTCGAGAAAACTGTCGACGAAAAACCTCAGGCCGATTTCGGTTGGCAAACGCCCGGCGCTGGTATGGGGCGCATAGATCAGGCCCAATTGCTCCAGATCGCCCATCACATTGCGGATTGAGGCGGCCGACAATCCCTCTGAAAAGACTTTCGACAGATTGCGCGATCCCATCGGATCGCCTGTTTCAAGGTAATTCTCCACGATCAGGCGAAACACGTCACGCGATCTCTTGTCGAGGTCATCCATCAGGGAATTGGCTTGTCTGAAACTCGATATTGGTTTTGTCATGGATTAAAAATATAGTCTTGTTGGCAGATGATGCAATCGTCATTTGTGTTATATGGCATCAAAAGCGCCAGTTTCGGTTTGGCGATTGCCCTTGCGGGCCTTTCCCTCTAAAAGCGGCCAAAATTCAAAGTTATCAATTGTACCGGTATTCCGGAGAAAGCCAGATTGCCCATGCGTCCTTCAAAGCGAAATCCAGACCAAATGCGTGAAGTTTCCATCGAGCGCGGCTTCTCGCTTCATGCTGAAGGTTCCTGTCTCATCAAGTTTGGCAACACCCATGTTCTTTGTACCGCCAGTCTTGAAGAGCGTGTGCCGCCGTGGTTGCGCGGAGCGGGCAAGGGCTGGGTGACAGCAGAATACGGCATGCTGCCGCGCTCGACCCACGACCGGATGCGCCGCGAGGCAACAACCGGCAAACAGTCCGGCCGTACCCAGGAAATTTCACGCCTCATTGGCCGCTCATTGCGCGCCATAGTCGATCTTGAAGCTCTGGGTGAACGCCAGATCACCGTCGACTGCGACGTTATACAGGCCGATGGAGGCACCAGAACCGCGTCGATCACCGGCGGATTTATCGCTCTGAAAGAATGCATCGGCTGGATGAAACATCGCGGCATGGTGCAGGATCATGTGCTGATCGACAATGTTGCGGCAATATCCTGTGGTATTTTTGAAGGCACACCTGTCCTTGATCTCGACTATGATGAAGACAGCAACGCTGAAACCGATGCCAATTTCGTCATGACCGGCCGCGGCGGCCTGGTGGAAATCCAGGGAACAGCCGAAGGCAAGCCGTTCAGCGAGGACGAATTTGCCAAGCTGATGGCGCTGGCCAAGGCCGGAATTGCCGATTTGGTGAAACTGCAGAACAGCTGATTATTGGGAGGTCGTTTGTCAGGCAAAATTGAAAAGCCACCGGCAATACTGGAGACCGCGCTTTATTGCCCGGATCTTGTGGCGGCAAAGGCGTTTTATTCCGGCAAGCTTGGTCTCAAGATCATCACAGAGGGCGGGAACCGGCACGTGTTCTTTCGTCTCGACAATTCGGTCCTGCTGATTTTCAATCCTGCTGAAACCATCAACCCGCCTGCGGGCTCGAACAATGGGCCGCATGGCGCAATCGGACCCGGCCATGCCTGCTTTGGTACAACACCGCTTGGCTATGAATATTGGTTGGAGCGGATCAAGACATTGGGAATTGAAATCGAATCGCAAATTGTCTGGCCAAACGGAGCCCGGTCTTTTTACTTTCGTGATCCTGCCGGCAACAGCCTTGAATTTGCCGAACCAAAACTTTGGGGACTTTAATGAGACTTCTTGAGACACGCGAAATCGTGGTTGCCACCCACAATCCGGGAAAGGTGATCGAGATCAACGAACTGATCCACCCCTTCGGTCTTATCGCGCGCTCGGCAAAAGAACACGGCCTGCCCGAACCCGTTGAAGAGGGCGATACATTCGAGGCCAACGCTTATACCAAGGCGTTTGCGGCGGCGAGCGCAACGGGGCTGCCTGCCGTGTCTGACGATTCTGGCCTTTGTGTTGATGCGCTGGATGGTCAGCCGGGGGTCTACACCGCAGACTGGGCTGAAAAGGAAGATGGATCAGGGCGGGATTTTTCCATGGCGATGGAAAAGGTCGAGAACGCGTTGAAAGAAAAAGGTGCCAACTCATCCGCTCAGCGAACAGGACGCTTTGTTGCTGTGCTCTGCCTTTGCTGGCCGGACGGACACGCCGAATATTTTCGCGGCGAAGTAGAGGGGAATCTGGTCTGGCCGCCGCGCGGCACCAGCGGATTTGGCTATGATCCGGTTTTTCAGCCCCAGGGTTTCAATGTCACGTTTGGGGAAATGACCTCGGAGGAAAAGCACGGAACAGGGGTGGGGCCGTCAAGCGGACAGGCCGGCCGTCCCGATCTTGGACTTTCCCACCGCTCAAGGGCATTCGACAGACTGGTGCGGGAATGTCTTGAGCCGTCGGGACTTGGTGCAGAAAGTCAAATCAGCAATTGACCTCACCCTTTCACAACACAGGCGACGATTTTGCAGTCTATGTGCATTGGCCGTTTTGCGCCGCCAAGTGCCCCTATTGTGATTTCAATAGCCATGTCCGGCACAAACCGGTTGATCAGGAAGTTTACGTTGAAGCCTATGTGCGGGAAATTGCCCACATGGCCATGCTTGCGCCAAACCGCACAGTGACATCAATCTTTTTTGGCGGTGGCACTCCTTCTCTGATGGAGCCTGATACCGTCGGTACAATTCTTGATGCGATAGCCTCGAAATGGACCATTGCCGGTGATGCTGAAATCACCCTCGAGGCAAATCCGACGAGTGTCGAAGCGCGCCGGTTCAAAGGCTACCGCCAACGCGGCGTCAACCGCGTCTCACTTGGCGTTCAGTCGCTGCGCGATGAGCAACTCAAATTTCTTGGCCGCCTTCATTCCGCCGATGAGGCAAAGGCGGCCATCGGTCTTGCCCGCGAAATATTCCCGCGCCTTTCATTTGATCTGATTTACGCGCGCCCGAACCAGAGAACCGACGACTGGGCAGTGGAGCTTGAGGAAGCAATCATTCTGGCTGCCGATCATTTGTCCCTGTACCAGTTGACGATAGAGCAGGGGACACCCTTTTATGATCTGCACCGGAAGGGAAAATTCGCAGTCCCTGATCCCGATCAAGCGGCTGAACTTTATGAACTGACCCACGAGATTACATCAGCGCACGGCCTGCCTGCCTATGAGATTTCAAACTACGCGGCCCCCGGCGAGGGGTCTCGACATAACCTCGCCTATTGGCGTTATAACGACTATGCCGGGATTGGTCCTGGCGCACACGGGCGTCTGACAATCAACGACAGGAAGGTTGCCACTGCCTGCCAGCGCAATCCGGAAATCTGGTGGCAGAAGGTCATGGCCGGCGACAACCAAAGCGGGCACGGCATGGATGAGTACGAAGTGCTTTCAGGAAGCGAGGCTGCAGACGAAATGCTGCTGATGGGTCTGCGTTTGCGTGAAGGCATCGACCCTCTTCGCCATCAGCAAATGGCTGGATCCCCCATTGATGGAGGCCGGATCATGCAATTGGCAAAAGAAGGTTTTCTCGAAATGAGCAGCAACGGAAAATTGCGCGCAACCCAGCAAGGTTCAATGGTGCTCGATGCCATTGTCGCCGATCTCGCCACGTGAGCTGGACCTGTCAGCTTCCGGAGAAACTTGTTGGGGCAGGGCTTTCAATCCGGCCGACGCCGCCGCTTACCTTGTAGACAGCAAGTCCGCGTTCGGCGGTACCGTCCGATTTGAGACGGAAAATTCCGTTGATACCCGCAAAGCCGCGCTGGTCTTCCAGTGACGCGGATGTAAAGGCCCCGCCTGCACCGTTATTGTTTACCAGACTGGCGGCGAGCGTTACCGCATCATAGCCTAATGCGGCAAAGACACCAGGTTGCGCATTGTATGCGGTTTGGTAGCGGGATGCGAAATTGTTGAAATTGCTGATATCGCGGCCAGTATAAAGCGCACCTTCGAGGACAGCATCATCAAACTTGACCGATTCCCATTGTCCCGATCCGATGATCTGTTTTCCGGCAAGATCAACGCCCGCCCGTTTCAGGCTCGAAAGTATGGCCGAGGGAACCTGTCCGCCTTCAGGAATATAGATGGTATCGGCTGACGCGATGCCGACGGCTGCGGCGCGGGCAGCTGCTTCAATCGCTTCGCCCGAGCGTTCAAATTTGGAAATTTGTACATTTGCTCCCGATTGGCCCGCAACTTCGCGAAGGGTGGCCTCCTGCAGGTTTCCCGTCGGGGAATTGGCAAGGAAGGCATAAATGCTGCGCTTGCCCAGCGACAGCGTGTAATTCAGCATCCGACGTGTGTCAGCCTGGGGCGTGTAACCGAGCAGATAAACACCCTGCCGCGCAACGCTGGCATCGGAAGAAAAGGCGATGATTGTCTTGCCGTTCGGTTTTGCCACAGCAGATGCCGCACTGACAGAACTTGCAAACAGAGGGCCGAGAATTGCAGTTGAGCCCTCGGAAACCGCTTCTGTTGCCGCTCCCTGTGCATCGGCTGCCTGGCCTTTGGTGTCCTTTATCACAAGCTGGATGGTTTTCTCGCCAAAATCCTTCATCGCCAGCAAGGCCCCGTTGCGCACTTCATTGGCAATCGTTGCCGCATTGCCGGGCGCAGTCTTGGGGATAAGCAGGCTGATGCGGACGCTTCCCTGGCCGAAAACCTCACCAACCGGATTGGGTGTCAGCGCGGTTGCAACCTGATTTTGGGCCTGCTGATCCATACCTTCTGTTGCTGTCTGGAGGCTGGAGGACTGGCAGGCGGCAAGGCTTGTGCCGAGCAAAAATGCGAGGGCGATTTTGCCAGAATGCAATTTCGTTCCGAATGAACCTGAAATGTGTTCAACCCGTTTGATCATTTGCTCCACCCCGAGTGCTGACTGAAAACCACAGTCAATAATTTACGTATCGTAATCTTCAAATGCGACTTATCATAAATCATTGACAACCGATAACCCAAAAAACGGGGTTCGTTAAGCTTGCCACGGCTTTTTTCCCATTTTGTTTCTTTCCGGTTACAGTTACGGCAGATGCGCAATTGAATTTTCGCTCAAAATGGTGACTTTACAAACAAACAGGCAGGGACGGGCACAGATGGGCAGTTACATGATCGGTGTGAAAGAGTTTTCCGCCGCCAAACCGGCAGCGGGTCTGTATGTGGTTTCAACCCCCATCGGCAACCTTTCGGACATAACCTTGCGCGCGCTTGAAACCCTTGCCGGAGCCGATATCATCGCCTGCGAGGATACTCGCGTTACCGCCAAACTGCTTAAGCGGTATGGCATTTCAGCGAAGCGCACCGCTTATCACGAGCACAATGCCGAGCGCGAAGGACCGCTTCTGCTCGAGGCGGTTCGGGCGGGAAAAGTCGTGGCATTGGCGTCCGATGCCGGAACGCCCTTGATATCAGACCCTGGCCAGCGGCTGGTGGCAGAAGCAAAACGCGAGGGCCTGCCGGTCTTTCCGATACCGGGTGCCTCTGCCCCGATTGCCGCTCTCACCGCCAGCGGCCTTCCCACAGACTGTTTCACCTTTGCAGGTTTTCTGCCCTCAAAGACAAGCCAGCGCACCAGCGTGCTGCAATCCTATCGCGGGCATGCTGCCACGCTGATGTTTTTTGAAAGTCCCGCACGCCTCGTCGCCTCGCTCACCGACATGGCCGCCGTCTACGGCGGTGAGCGCATTGCCTGCGTCTGCCGCGAACTGACCAAGATGCACGAGGAGGCCCGCCGCGCTTCCCTCGCCGATCTCGTCGCCCATTATACTCAAACCCCGCCAAAGGGCGAAATCGTCATCGTTCTTGCGCCCGAAGTCGAGGGCGAGACACCGGACCCCGAAACCCTGCTTGCCGAACTTTTGCAGACGATGAGCGTCAGCCGGGCGGCGGGCGAGGCGGCAAAACTCACCGGCCTTCCCAAGCGCGAACTCTACAACCGCGCCCTCAAACTTGCTGAAGACAGCGGCAAGTGAAAGCGCCCAAACAAAACCTCGATAATAACAACCGCAAAAGCCGCGACCGCAAGAGCGCTGAGCGCCACGGGCGCCTTGCCGAAACCTTTGCCGCGATTGCGCTCCGCCTCAAGGGCTACAAGATCCTCGCGCGCAACTACAAGACCAAATCGGGCGAGATCGACATCATCGCCCGCCGGGGCGATCTCGTCGCGATTGTCGAGGTGAAAGCCCGCCGAGAGTTGATGCAATCTGCCGAGGCCGTGAGCTGGACTTCGCGCCAACGCATCAAAAATGCCGCCGACCACTGGCTGGCAAGCCGCCGCGATGGCGCCGCCCTTTCCCTGCGCTTTGACATCATTGCCGTGCAGCCGCTCAAATGGCCGCGCCATCTTGAGGATGCGTTCTGAAAACGGCCTTCTCAAATTCATTGCCCACAAATTCGCCGCTTGTCAGACAGCATCCCAATGCCTAGTTTGGGGCCTAGGTTTGCGGCCTAAATCGGTGCAGCGGATATTTTCAAATCAGGATACTTTAAATGGCTCTCAAAATCGGCGTCCAGATGGACCACATCTCCACGGTCAATATCGCCGGAGACTCAACCTTTGCCCTTTGTCTGGAGGCAGAGGCGCGTGGCCACGCCCTTTTCCATTTCACCCCCGACCGGCTGCAATTGCGCGGCGGCATTGTCAGCGCCGAAATCGAGGCGCTCAACGTGCGCGACATCAAGGGCGACCATTTCACCCTCGGGGAAAAAACCCTCACCGATCTTTCAACCCTCGATGTGATCCTGCTGCGCCAGGACCCGCCGTTTGACATGAGCTACATCACCAACACCCACCTGCTGGAGCGCCTGCACCCCGGGACGCTGGTCGTCAACGATCCGCGCTCGGTGCGCAATGCGCCGGAAAAAATCCTCGTCATGGAATATGCCGACCTGATGCCGCAAACGCTGATCACCCGCGACGCGGCGGCGATCCGCAAATTCCGCGCCGAGTTTGGCGACATCATCATCAAGCCGCTATACGGCAATGGCGGGGCGGGCGTTTTCCGCGTTACCAGGGAAGACGAAAACCTCTCTTCGATCCTCGAAATGTTTTTTGGCATCAACCGCGAGCCGGTGATTGCCCAGCAATATTTGAAAGACGTTCGCAAGGGCGACAAGCGCATTATCCTCGTTGACGGCGAGCCCGTCGGCGCGATCAACCGCGTGCCGCCCGAGGGCGATGCGCGCTCCAATATGCATGTCGGCGGCGTTGCCACCCACACCGAACTGACGGAGCGCGAGCGCGAGATTTGCGCCCGCATCGGCCCGATGCTGAAAGAGCAGGGCTTCATCTTCGTCGGCATAGACGTGATCGGCGACTATATGACCGAAATCAACGTCACCTCACCAACAGGCATCCGCGAGGTCAAACGCTTCTCCGGCACCGACATTGCCGCGCTGATCTGGGACGCGATTGAGCGGAAGCGCTGAGGCTTGGTTTTACCTCCCCCTTGTGGGGAGCCGCAGGATTGGATGGGGGTAATGCCAAAGGCACAGGTCGCCCCCCTTTGAGGGGGAGAAAGCAATTTCAAGGTTTTAGCGCAGCTAAATCTTAGAAATTGCAAGAGGGGGGATTTCTACTTTGCAATCTCACGATCCATACCGTTTTCCAACCCCCTTCACTTAGCCTTGAAACATCACGGAATGGGTCCTCGGGTCAGGCCCGAGAATGACACTTGAAAGGTGCGGCTGGCACCCTTCTCCCCCGTGGGGGTAAATGTCCACCAGCGGACAGAGCGGGACAATGGTCGGCGCAACCACCACCTTCTTCATCGTCGGGCAGAGACCCGACGATCCATACCGTTATCCAACCCCCTTCACTTAGCCTTGAAATATCACGGAATGGGTCCTCGGGTCAGGCCCGAGGATGACATACGAACGGGCGGCAGGGTCACCTCCTCCAACATGGGGGCTGAAAGACGTGCCTTTATCCAACTTTATCTAATTGTCATCATATTCATTAAACGACATTCTACCCTGCGCAAAGAATGAAGCAGCTTCTTCTACTCTTCTGAACATCGCCAAAACGATTTTAGCAGCAACTAACGCATTTTTATTCGATAACTCTGATATCAAATCGAAATCGAATGCACCTAGACTGTCTGAAAGAATTTTTGTTTTCTGGGAAATATAGGCTGATGACGCTTCGTTAGTTTTATAGTCAGAACCCGGAGTTCTTAACAATTTCTGTTTTGAGAGATACTTGTGAAATTCAGAATACTGATCTTTCAAGTCTTTTTTATTTGCCAAGAAATTTTCGATCACCTTCTCTAATGTCTTGAAAGTGTTAGGTTTCCCTTTTAGCTCGACAACTCCGGGTGATGCGTATTTTACTTTTTTCAGACTTGGTCGATCATTTGCAGGAATTCTATCCATCAATTCAGTAAAAAAATGTACGTAACTAAATCCACCTCTAAATGGCCTTCCTAGAAACTCTGCTTTAATCGCAACCTTAGTTGTTTGGGATGCTTGCGGGTCCTGCCAAATATCCGTCGCGGATATAAATCCATAAATGTCAGAATAACGTTGGTAGAATTGCCCAAATTCTTGCATTTCCCAGCTACCATCAATTCCAAGCTTTTCTACTCCTATCGGAGACGATAATTTATCCCATTCATGTGTGTGGTCTTCAGCAAATATTCTTGATAGCGGCAAGTGCTCCTCTGGCACCTCGCCATCGTATGGTTCCATCCACAAGCGGTCGTTTTTCAATTTTTGAAGATCGCAGTAAAAAAGGTTTCGATCTTTTGGATAAGTGAACAGATAACGCAGGTCACAATTACCCCTAATATATTTTTGCCAGTTTGAGTTTGTCACCGTTACAGATAGGAATTTGGATTCTGACTGGTCCGTGTCAGGGATCGCGATTCCCAATATTCGCATCGTGCCTGCCTCAAAAAGTATTAATTGAGGGCCATCAATGTAAATTAAAGTCGCTAGATATCTTGCACTTCGCCGTCTCATTTAACTTCAACCTTTTCGATCACCAAAATTGCATTGCTTGGGTCGAATTTCGAGTATCGCCAGAAATGAATATGGCCAGACCGTTCGTTTTCCAAAGATTGCCCTGACCCTTTTGGTATCTCTAAACAAACTACGTGAGGTTTACGACAACGTGTCGCGGGCATTCTTCGAGCAAGATCTACAATAGATTGTTTGTTTTTAAAAAGCGAGCAAGATGCGTGTTCACATTCAGTAACCGTTGGTCGCCTCGTTATTCCTTTTGTCGCATGAGAACTAAAATCCAAAATACTGGGGGTGTTGCCATCTATTAGCCTCCATACTTCGTCGTATGATTTATCTACTGCATTGCTAGGTGGACAACTATTTGGCATTGGCTCAGCAA
This sequence comes from Salaquimonas sp., assembly GCA_041736675.1. GTDB lineage: Bacteria > Pseudomonadota > Alphaproteobacteria > Rhizobiales > Rhizobiaceae > Salaquimonas. Next base: position 38,653 of record JBGSTD010000056.1, on the reverse strand, counting down.
ATAAATTCATATTAAACCCGAATTGGTAAAGGTAGCATCAATATAATACGTAATAATTGATATTTTGGATTTGTACTACATTAAATTGAGTTGTCTTATGCTTATCCCCCTCCATTTTCCTTCCCTTATCATCGCTCTTGCCATTGCCAATCAGGGCCGGTTGAATTCGCCGGAAGTCGATCGGGCAGTGTCCGCACTCGGCATCTTTCTTCGAAAGTTGCCTGTTGCGGTCACGACAGCGAAAGCTGTCGTGGCAGGCGCCTGCGTGTTTGCAACCGGAATGCAAACCCCCGGGTAGCCGGTGAGAAGTTCCCCGTCCGGTACTATGGCCGGACTGTCACAATTGATGGCCTTAAGCCTGCACCTGCTGCAGGGGGAGTGGAACAAACTGCCGGTAAAAGGAACGCCTGAATGGGGCTGCAAGGCAGTCACTACACGTAACGCATGAGACTGCCCTGCAGCCCCATTGCCCTGAACTTTCAAATCGCACGTGTTTACGCGCAAGATTTGAAGCAAGAAACCTTCAAATCGCACGTGTTTACGCGCAAGATTTGAAGCAGAATTAAGCATAACGCTGGCGTTTTGCGTCGAGTGAACGAAGCGGCGCGTCCCATTCCCCCCCAATAGAAAGGAACCCGAATGACCAACCCGAACATTGTGGCGGTCACCGCCGACGGCATCGAACTGCCCGCGCTGCCCTGGAGCGACAAGCCTGAACATGCCCTTGGCCGGCGCGCCATCGACGAGGATGCGAGCCGCGGCGTTGCGCTGTATGTCAAGCTGGTCAACCTCCTCGCCCTCCACCAGTTTTGCCAGAAGCCGAAATGCCGGCGGGCGCAAAAGTGCTGCGGCGCAAGGCTGGAAACCAGCGGCGCCAAAAAGGGGCTTTATGGTGGCCACCCGCCCTGTTTCGGCACCCTGCAGGAGCCGGTGCGCCAGGTTGTGCAGGGAGCGGGGCAAGGGGCGTTGCAAGGCGTTGGTCGGTCCGATTTTAAAGAACATAAATAGAACAAACCGCTTGACAAGGGAGCAAAAGCGAAACTAAGGTTGCAAACCCACCGATTTACCCGCTGTCGCAGATGCGGGCTGGCCGCGTCCGTTGCCGGGCCGTGTTTGGGGAGTTTGCAGCATGGTTTCACGGGTGAGGACAGTTGCCTTTCAGGGCATTGATGCCGTTCCGGTCGATGTGCAGGTCATGGTTGCCCCCGGCGTTGTCGGCATGGCGATTGTCGGCCTGCCCGACAAGGCGATTGCCGAAAGCCGCGAGCGCGTGCGCTCGGCGCTCCATGCCTCGGGCCTTTCGATGCCGCCCAAGCGCGTCACGGTCAATCTGGCACCCGCCGACCTGCCCAAGGAAGGCAGCCATTTCGACCTGCCGATTGCCCTTGCACTGATGGCGGCGCTGGGGGCGGTTCCCTCCGATGTGCTCGACCAGTATGTCGTGATGGGCGAATTGTCCCTCGACGGGACGCTGATGCCGGTATCGGGCGCCCTTCCGGCTGCAATCAGCGCCAATGCGTCGGGCAAGGGGCTGATCTGCCCGGCCTCAAGCGGTGCAGAGGCGGCCTGGGCCGATCCCGACATGGACATTCTCGCCCCCCACAGCCTGATTGCCCTTGCCAATCATTTTCGCGGCACGCAGGTTCTGTCAAGGCCGCAGCCCGCCATGCACCGTAATCTTGGCTCCCTGCCCGATCTATGCGAGATCAAGGGCCAGGAGACCGCCAAGCGGGCGCTCGAAATTGCTGCTGCCGGAGGCCATAACATGCTGATGGTCGGCCCGCCGGGTTCCGGTAAATCCATGCTCGCCGCCCGTCTTCCCGGCATCCTGCCGCACCTCTCGCCGAAGGAACTGCTCGAAGTCTCGATGATCCAGTCGATCGCGGGTGACCTTGCCGAAGGCAAACTGTCGGATCGCCGTCCGTTTCGCTCTCCCCATCATTCGGCCTCGATGGCGGCGATGGTTGGCGGCGGCCTGCGGGCCCGTCCCGGCGAGGTTTCGCTTTCGCACAACGGCGTCTTGTTTCTCGACGAACTGCCGGAGTTTACCCCGCAAGTGCTCGATTCGCTGCGCCAGCCGCTGGAAACAGGTGAAACCTCGATTGTCCGGGCGAATTACCGCGTCACCTTCCCCTCGCGGTTTCAATTGATAGCGGCAATGAACCCGTGCCGCTGCGGCATGGCAGGCGAGCCGGGGCATACCTGCCGCCGGGGCGAGCGATGCGTTTCCGATTATCAGGCCCGCCTCTCCGGGCCATTCATGGACAGGATTGACCTTCGCATCGAGGTTCCGGCGATTTCCGCCGCCGACATGATTACTGTCAATCATGGCGAGGCAAGCGAAAAGGTGGCCGAACGTGTTTTGAGGGCGCGTGAAATGCAGGCGGCGCGGATCAGGCAGGCGATGGCCGATCCCGAAATTGCCGCACGGCTGAAATCACACAGCGGTTTTACCAATGCCACAGCATCCTCCTCTCTGGTAGAGATTATTGCAGCACCAGACAAGGGCGGGGAAAAGCTTTTGCGCGATGCGGCAGAAACCCTGCGCTTTTCCGCAAGGGCCTATCACCGCATCCTCAAGGTTGCCCGCACCATTGCCGATCTCGACGGGGCCGAAACGGTGGGACGTATCCATCTTGCAGAAGCAATCGCCTATCGAAGCGTCAACAGCCGGTTGGCAATTGCAGCTTGAAGAGGAGATGGCGGCAGTTCTTCGCACTCGAGGCAGCGTGTGGGAGAGGCAAGCGGAACTTCGGAAAGTTACTCACGAGGGTAGCCCAAATGCCTTTCTTGTCCCCGTCGGGTGAGGCTCAGCTATCGTATCATTCAGGACGTTCGAAAGAAAATTTACCATATCGCTCAAGATAATATTTAGCCCGTTGCGTTAGGATAATGCATTGAAACAAGGGAAATTTGAGCATTGCCGCATCAGCAAATCCAGCAAGGCCGAACTGGCGACAGCGATGTTGCAACTTCAGGCACGCCCCGCTCTGCAGGGAATGGCAGGCAAAAGCCGGCCGGACTGCCTTTTCGCAGGCAAAAGCGGGGCCTGCTTTCCAATATTATCCATACCGCGTTAAAAGCATTTGATCTGCGAGCCCTGCTTCCGTTTCTGGTCATTCTCGCGGGCAGTTTGTATGTCACCTTTAGCGGGGTAAACGGCTTTTCGGCGGGTATGGCAACGCTATTGACAGCTTGTTTTGGCAGTTTGTCCTTTCTGGTGGTGGCAAGCCGGATGAATTTGCTTCATCGGGGCAAATCCTCGCTGCAGGAACGTTTCGAAATTCTCGAGGACAAGGCCTGGGAATTACGCGAAAGCGAAGAGCGCTATCGTACACTCGCAGAAGCGTTCGGCGACATTCTCGTCATGCGTAACCGTGAGGGCCGGATCAACTATTGCAATGATGCCTTTGCTGAAATTCTGGACACGACCCGTGACGAATTGCTCGGCAAAGGCGAACTGCCGGATCAATTGACGAATCAATTCAGCCATGCGGAAAGGGTCGCGGGATCAAGGGAGATTGTTATTGAAAATGCGCGTGGAAGGTTTTGGTACCAGTGGCTGGATCTTGACCTGCGGGATGATGTCGACGGCGGCGGTGGCAGATTGTCAGTTGCCCGCGATATCACCGCCTTCAAGCACTCTCAACAGTTGGATGAAGATGCACGGCGGAAGGCAGAAGAGGCAAGCAACGCCAAGTCCCGTTTTCTGGCTATGGCAAGTCATGAAATGCGTACGCCTCTCAACGGCATTATTGGTATGTCAAAATTGCTGGCAAACACTGATCTCAGCCTTGAACAGAAGAATTATAATTCGGCACTCACAAGTTCGGGCGAAAATCTTCTGGGTCTGATTGAGGGCATGCTTGATTTGACCATGATCGAAGCTGGCCGGTTTGATTTGAAACGGGAACAGTTTGATTTTCATTCACTGATGAATAACGCGATCGAACTGTTATCATCACGGGCCTATGCAAAAAACATCGATTGCGGCCTTTACATGGATCCTTCGGTTCCACACCTGTTAACCAGCGATCCCGGACGGTTGCGCCAGATAGTATTCAACCTTGCCGGCAATGCCATCAAGTTTACCGCCAAGGGCGGCGTGATGATCCGTTGCAGCCTCAACGACAAAATCGGGCAGGGCAGGGCAGTCTTGAAAATCGATGTCGTCGACAGCGGTCCGGGCATGGCAGATGTAGATCGAGCCCGAATCTTTCTCGAATTTGAGCGTGTCGATGATGAAATTACCCGCAAGACCGATGGTGCCGGGCTTGGGCTTGCGATTTCAAAAGCACTCGCCAGCCAAATGGGTGGCGGTCTTGAATTGTCCCGAACAGGCTGTGATGGTTCGACATTTTCACTGGAGATACCTGTTGAGCATAGCAATGCTGAAATCCAAGCCGACGTTGGAACCGGTATCGAAGACACGCTTGCGAAACATTCCGGAGATGTACTGCTGGTTTCCAAAAACGTGATGGAAGCAACCTGCCTGCTCGATACAATGCGCTCGCGCAATATATCTGCCAGATGGATCAGCAGCACAGATGAACTTGCCGGACTGACGAACGGCAGTTATGCGGCGATACTGGTTGATCCGGAGAACTGGAAATTTTCAAAAAGTTTGACAGCTGGATTGAAAAAAGCACTCACGCAGAACGGTAGAATGATCCTGATAACCCTGCCGGAAAAGAAATCCGGTCTTGCCCAATATGCTGCCTTGGGCGTAAACGGCTGGCTGGTGCGCCCGGTCAGAAGCCGAAGCCTGTTTCAGGTTCTCGGCGAAAATGCGGCTGAACCCGGTGATCTGCTGATTCCTCCCGACGGTAGTGTGGACAGGAAACCGGTATTCAAACTTGAGACAGATCCTTTGAACTACTGTGGACATGTGCTTTTGGCAGAGGATAACGATATCAATGCCTTGCTGGTTACCGCAGCCTTGTCCCGTTACAATATCAAGGTTACGCGGGCAGAAAATGGCAAAGATGCACTTGAATTGTTCGAGACGGCCATCAGCAATGAAAATCAGGGCAGAGGCAGGATATCCCGCTTCGATCTGGTGCTGATGGACATGCATATGCCTGTAATGGGTGGTCTTGAAGCGATTGAAAAGATGAGACGTTTTGAACGAGCGCAAATCCCGGCCTCAAAGACAGCCACCCCGATCTATGCCCTGACCGCCGATGAACAAATGCAAAGTGAGAGCGCGTGCAGGAAGGCAGGAGCGGACGGTTTTCTGGTTAAGCCGATTGATCCGCAAACCCTGATCGAAATTGTCAGCCGATATTTGAAGGATGAGGACAAGAAAGTGTCCCGCCGTTGATGTGGTCAAAATAGCGCACTGCTCTGGTTTATAATTGTCGCTATTGTGGGTTACAAGGCTGACTGCAGGCATCAGCGCCTGATCAACATATCATGGAATACAGGATGAATATTGCCGAAAATCAACCGGAAGTTCTGGGTCGTTTGGGGCGGTTTGTCGTCAAGATTGCTGTTACTCCGCAGGAAATCACCGCGGCACAGGAATTGCGCTACGCAGTATTTCGCCAGTCCGCTACCGGGCATGCAGATGTCAGCAACAACCAGCGAGACGAGGATCATTTTGATGCCTATTGCGATCATCTGATTGTGTGTGAAGAACCCGATGATTGCGGAAAAGATGTGCCGAAAGTCATTGCCACTTATCGTCTGATGGGGCCCGAGCAGGCAAAACGGGCGGGAGGCTATTATTCTGCCGGTGAGTTTGATGTAGAGACGCTGATTGCCAGACATGAGCACCTCAGATTTCTTGAACTCGGCCGCTCCTGCGTTTTGGAGGGATACCGGGACAAACGAACGATCGAGCTGTTGTGGCATGGCAGTTGGGCCTATGTCTGCAAAAACGGATTTGACGTGATGTTTGGTTGCGCATCCTTTCCGGGGACAGATCCCAAGGATCATGAAACGGCTCTTGCGTTTCTACGCAACCATGCCGGACCAGATGCAGGATGGGAGACAAACGCAACTGCACCCGACATCGTATGTTTGCAACCATTTCCCGGGGAACCCGATTTGAAAACCGCGATGCGCAGTCTGCCGCCACTGATCAAGGGCTATCTCAGACTTGGGGCGATGTTCGCTCGCGATGCCGTCATCGATTACGAGTTCAACACGATTGATATACTGGTACTTTTGCCAGTCGCACGTCTCAATCCGCGCTATGTAAATTATTATGGCGAGAAGGCCGAGCGCCATGCCATTTGAGCTGGGTGGGAAAGCCAATCTGTGGACTTGTGCTGTTTTGACCCGCTGATAATCAGGCATCTGTTGCAAATTGCCTCCCGAAAGGGAATCTATTGTCCGCATTTGCACATTCACACGCCATAAAGGTGCCAGTCAGATCAATGTTGGACAAGCGCGACGAAAATTTTGACACCGCTGCAGAGGATGCGGCCACCGCAATCGGCAGGATCACGCCGATGATGGAGCAGTATGTCGAGATCAAGGCCGCCAATCCCGATAGCCTGCTGTTCTACCGCATGGGCGATTTTTATGAACTGTTCTTCCACGATGCTGAAGAAGCCTCAAAAGCGCTTGGCATAACGCTGACCAAGCGAGGCAAGCATCTTGGTGAAGATATTCCAATGTGTGGTGTACCATTTCACGCGGCCGAGGATTATCTCCAGAAACTCATTTCCCTCGGCTACCGCGTCGCCGTATGCGAACAGACAGAAGATCCCGCCGAAGCAAAGAAGCGAGGATCAAAATCCGTTGTCCGGCGCGACGTTGTTCGCCTCGTTACGCCAGGAACGATTACGGAGGAAAAACTGCTGGAGCCGGGCCGTGCAAACCATCTTGCCGCAATAGCAAGATTGCGTTTATCCGAGGATAAAAGTGAATTTGCTCTTGCTTGGATTGATATTTCTACAGGCGATTTCAGCGTGACAACTACAACTGCAGCTGATCTTTCTGCTGATCTGGCACGGATAGATCCAAGTGAGATTGTTCATGCTGACAGCCTCAATGATGACGCGCAGTTGAGAATGGTGCTGACACAAAGTGGCGCATCATTGTCACCGCAACCCGCTCATCTTTTTGACAGCCAGAATGCACAAGATCGAATGCTGCGCTATTTTGCAGTTAAATCGCTGGATGGCTTTGGTTCCTTCTCAAGGGTCGAACTTTCAGCCTGCGGCGCAATTCTTGGTTATGTCGAGCGCACACAAATCAGCGAACGGCCTGCCCTGGCAAGGCCGGTGCACCAGTCGTCTTCGAGTGTCATGTTCATTGACAGTGCAACCAGGGCCAATCTCGAACTTGTTCGCACGCTTTCCGGTCAACGGCGCGGCAGTCTTCTATCGGCAATTGACTTGACCGTAACCGGCGGCGGCTCGCGCCTGCTTGCCGAGCGCATGATGAACCCGCTGAATGATCCTGAAGCAATTTCTGCTCGCCTCGATGCCGTGTCCTGGTTTTTTGATAACCCGGGATTTGCCGCGCAGATGAAGGACCAATTGAAATCCTGTCCGGATATTCCAAGGGCACTCTCGAGGCTTTCGCTCAACAGGGGCGGACCGCGTGATCTCGGTGCAATTCTTTCAGGCGTTGATGGTGCAGTGAAAGTCTTCAACAGCTTTCAAGAGCAATTGGCAATTGGCGGCCTGCCTTTGGAGATATCCGGCGCCTTGCAGTCGATTGCCGGTTTTGATCGGTCACTCACAACTGCCCTCGCATCAAATCTTGCCGATGAATTGCCGCTGCTCAAACGCGATGGCGGTTTTGTCAGGGCAGGTGCAAGCAGTGAAATCGACGAACTGCGCGGACTGCGTGACCAGTCCCGGCGGGTGATAGCTGAATTGCAAAACCGCTACAGCAGTGAGACCGGCATAAAATCTCTCAAGATCAGACACAATAATGTGCTTGGATATTTTATTGAGGTGACGGCGCAAAACGCTATGGCATTGCAGCATGATGAAGTGAAGGGAACCTATATCCACCGCCAGAGCATGGCCAATGCGATGCGCTTTACAACCGCTGAACTGGCTGAGCTGGAATCGAAAATTGCCAATGCTGCGGGGCGAATACTAGATCTGGAATTTCGGATATTCGATGATCTTGTCGCTGCGGTCTTGATGCGTGCCGCAGAGCTTCAGGCAATTGCCCGGGCAATCAGCGTGCTTGATGTTGCTTCAGCCCTTGCCCGTCTTGCGCAGGAACACGATTACTCACGGCCGGTTGTCGATGACAGCCTTGCGTTTGAGATCACTGCTGGTCGTCACGCAGTCGTCGAACAGATGCTGAAGAAAGAGGGCGGGCAGAGCTTTATTGCCAATGATTGTTCAATCGGATCAGGCGACAACGACGCAAATGGCCGCATCTGGCTTTTGACCGGACCCAATATGGGCGGCAAGTCGACCTTCCTGCGCCAGAATGCGCTGATTGCCATCATGGCGCAGATGGGGTCATTTGTGCCTGCGCAAAAGGCCCGCATCGGTGTTGTGGACAGATTGTTCAGCCGTGTAGGAGCGGCCGATGATCTGGCTCGGGGACGTTCCACATTCATGGTGGAAATGGTCGAAACCGCTGCCATCCTTAACCAGGCAGGCCCGCGCTCCCTCGTCATCCTCGATGAGATAGGCAGGGGCACAGCAACTTTCGACGGGCTTTCGATCGCCTGGGCATCGATTGAACACCTGCACGAAGTCAATAAATGCCGGACACTTTTTGCTACCCATTTTCACGAACTGACAGCCTTGTCGGTCAAGTTGATGCGCTTGGCCAATGTCACGTTGAAGGTGAAGGAATGGCAGGGCGATGTCGTGTTTTTGCACGAAATCGTCAGCGGCGTTGCTGACCGCTCCTATGGTATTCAGGTTGCCCGTCTTGCCGGCTTGCCCGATGCGGTGATCGCCCGCGCAAGATCGGTACTTGACCAGTTGGAATCCTCGGACAGCGGAAAGTCAACCTCGGCACTTGTCGATGACCTCCCGCTGTTTTCCGTCAAGCAAAAACCGGCAATCCCGCCAGCGCCGGGTGACAACGGCCTCGCCGATGCCCTTCGCCAAGTCATGCCGGACGAGTTGACCCCGCGCGAAGCGCTCGAGCAGCTTTACCGGCTCAAGGCTTTTTTGCGATAGCAGCTGCTTACAGCGCTTCCTGATAGAGCAGTTCTGCAAGTGATGATTGCGGGCGGGGGCCAACGTGCTGAATTACTTCCGCAGCCGCCATTCCGCCGATCTTCGCACACTCGACCAGCGATTTGCCATGGGTCAGGCCATAAAGAAATCCGGCTGCATAAAGATCGCCGGCTCCGGTTGAATCCACCAGCTTTTCAATGGGAAATGCGTTGACCGAGTGGGTTTCATCACGGGTCACAACAATAGAACCTTTTTCGCTGCGGGTAATTGCAGCCAGTTCACAATCATTGCGCACAGCCATGACCGCCTCCTCAAACGAAGAGGTCTGGTAAAGCGACTTGATTTCGCTTTCATTGGCAAAAACAATATCCACCGTGCCGGATCGCATCAGTTCCAGAAATTCATCGCGGTAACGGTCGACACAAAACGGATCGGAGAGTGTCATCGCCATCTTGCGGTGATTGGCATGGGAACATGCGGCGGCTTTGCGGATAGCATCCTTGGCCAGCGGCGGGTCCCACAAATAGCCTTCAAAATAGGTGATCAACGCATTGCCGACGATCGCTTCGTCAATATCGCCCGGAGCCAGTTCGACACAGGCACCCAGATAAGTATTCATCGAGCGCTCACCGTCTGGCGTGACAAAGATCATAGAGCGGGCTGTCGGCGGAACACCGAGCAACGGGTTTGTTTCATAGTTGACGCCAATCGCCCGGATATCATGGGTGAAGATTTCTCCCAGGTGGTCGTTTGCGACCTTGCCAATATAGGCCGCCTTGCCGCCGAAACTGGCAATACCTGCCGCAGTGTTGCCTGCGCTTCCCCCTGAAGCCTCGATTGCCGGACCCATGACCGAATAAAGATGTTCGGCCCGGTCGGCATCAATCAGGTTCATGGCACCCTTGTTGATGTTTTCCCTGGCAAGAAAATCATCGTCCGAGTAGGCAATAATATCTACAATGGCATTTCCAATGGCTAATACGTCAAATCGGGCGCTCATCTTCATTCCTGATCACAGTTTGGTTGCGCAGCCTTTCTCACAATGAAAAGCACTTTGCAAGTTGTCCGGTTGTCTTTGACTGCAGTTTCACCTTGTACTCGCCATCCATTCTGCCTATTTGCCAGAAGCAACGCTCGACCGGAGTGGGTGGCTGGGAACGATAAACGGACTGTGAACACAAGAATGGAAGTGGAGCAAAAAGACGATGGTAATTGAATCAGCAAGGCTTGCAGCTTCCCAGTTGTTTCGCCCACGCTTCCGCTCGGTTCTGCTCAAATCTGTCGGATTGACAATCCTCCTGTTTATTGGTGCCTGGATTGGGCTTGAGTATTTGTTTTCAACTTTTGGAGCGCCCTTCCTTTCAGGCTGGCCCTGGCTCACAACGGCTATCATCTGGCTCCTGGGAGCCGGAGTTTTTATCGGCGCGGGATTTCTGCTGGCCCCGGTGACCGCAATTTTCGCCGGTATTTTCCTCGATGAGGCAGCGCAGTATGTCGAGGAAAATGATTACCCCCAGGACCACCCGGGACAAGCAGTACCATTGGGGCAATCTCTCTGGCTGACACTGCGCTTTACACTCCTGGTCCTTTTTGCCAACCTTGTCGCCCTGATACTTGTTCTGCTGCCTGGGATTAACGTTGCGATCTTTTTTCTTTTGAACGGCTATCTGCTCGGCCGTGAATTTTTCATGTTCGCAGCCATGCGGTTCCGCTCCGAGGAAGAGGCCGCACAGTTGCGCAGCAATTACTCCACTTATGTTTTTTTTGCAGGACTGATCATTGCCGGTTTCATGGCGGTACCTCTACTCAATCTTGCAACACCGGTCTTTGGCGCTGCCATGATGGTACATCTGCACAAGGCGCTGAGCAGCAAGCCTCATGATCCCGCCGTCTATTAGACCCCCGGCAGTGGTTGCTCAGCCATCGGGATGATGGATGCCGGAACAGCGGATGTTTTCTCTTTTGATTTGCACAGATCGGCAATGATACAAAGTTCGCATTCCGGTTTGCGCGCCTTGCAGGTATATCGCCCGTGCAAAATAAGCCAGTGATGGGCGTGGTAAAGAAATTCAGGTGGAATGATCCGCTCCAAAAAAATTTCAACTTCGTCAGGGGTCTTTCCGGGTGCCATGCGCAAACGGTTTGCGATACGAAATATATGGGTATCGACCGCGATTGTCGGTTGGCCGAATGCCATTGATACAACAACATTGGCCGTCTTGCGTCCAACACCTGGAAGGGTAGTCAACAGATCACGGTCGCGCGGAACCTCACCGCCAAAATCGTCAACCAGTTTTTGTGAAAGCGCGATCACGTTCTTGGCCTTGTTGCGATAAAGCCCGATGGTCTTGATATAATCGCGCACTTTTTCCTCTCCCAGAGCCAGCATCTTTTGGGGTGTATCGGCAACGGCAAAAAGATGCTTGGTTGCCTTGTTGACGCCTATATCTGTGGCCTGCGCCGACAGGGCAACCGCCACCACTAGCGTATAGGGATTGACGTGATACAATTCGCCTTTGGGTTCAGGCCGTTGAAGCTTGAACCTGCGAAAAATCTCGGTTAACTCGGCTTTCGTATAGGATGATCGCGTTGCAGCCTTTTTTCGCTTCGGCGTTTTCACTACTGACTTGATGCTCTTTTCTTTTGTCATTTTGTAACTATACTTCATGCTAGCCGGTGTTGGTATAGTCAGGCCGGAGAGAATTTTAAGATGTCCACCATGCTTTCAAAAGGAAAGCCCAGATCATGGCAACCCGGCAAGACCCTGTTGAAGATCCGCTGTTTGCAGCGCGTCTGATGCCCTACCGTTCACTGGGAAAGACAGGATTCCTTTTGTTGATGGCCTTTGTCGGCCTGACCTGTTTCATCTCAGGCATGATGTTTTTGGCGATGGGTGCATGGCCTGTTTTTGGCTTTTTCGGCCTTGATGCATTTTTGATCTGGTTGGCATTCAAGCTCAATTATCGTTCAGGGCGCGCCTATGAGGAAATTGCGATCTGGAAGGATGAACTGGAATTTCGTCAGATTTCACCATCGGGGAAAATCAGTATCCACCACATGAATCCGTTCTGGACCCGTTTCAATGTCGACCGTCACGAGGAAATTGGCATTACGAGGATGATCCTTTCGGAAAAGGGGCGCGAAATCAGCATTGGTTCATTTCTCAATCCGCAAGACCGCGAAAGCTTTGCCTTTGCCTTTGGCTCGGCTTTGGCGAGGGTAAAATCTCGATAGGTGCACAATAGCCTTTTGCGCGCAAGAAACGGGTGGTGCCGCAAATCAAGACACCGTATTTTGCTCCTCAACCTACGGAGCTTGCCATGACCTACATGTATTCAAACATCGACAAGGATTATCAGACGGTTCGCCGCGTTATTGAGCTGATATCGGAAAACTGGCAAAGCCAGCCTGAACTTGTCGAGATTTCCCATGCGGTAGGTCTTTCGCCAACCCAATTGCAAAAACTTTTCACACGCTGGGCCGGTCTTTCGCCCAAGGGATTTTTGCAGGCGGTAACCCTCGATCACGCAAAGCGCCTGCTTGCTGAAAACATGCCGATACTCGAGACTAGTCATGAACTTGGCCTGTCTGGCCCCGGACGTTTGCATGATCTGTTTGTGTCTCACGAGGCGATGTCGCCGGGTGTCTACAAGGCGGGCGGCGAGGGGCTTGAGATTTTTTACGGCTATCATCCAAGTCCGTTTGGAATTGCCCTTGTGATGGCGACAGACAGGGGGATGTCAGGACTTTCCTTTTGTGATCCAGGCGGTGAGGCAGCTGCCTTCGAGGATATGTCGCGGCGGTGGCCGAAAGCGCGGTACATCGAGGATTTCGCGCGAACAGCCCCCTACGCCAGCCGCAGTTTTGACCCTGCACGCTGGAGACCTGACGAGCCGCTGCGCATCGTCATGATCGGAACGGATTTCGAAATCAGGGTTTGGGAAGGCTTGTTGAAAATCCCCTTCGGCAAGGCAACAACCTACTCTGATCTTGGCGCATCCATCGGCAAGAATGCGCCGCGTGCCGTAGGCGGAGCTGTGGGCCGCAATCCCATTTCATTTGTAGTGCCCTGCCACCGGGTTGTCGGCAAATCCGGGGCCTTGACCGGATATCACTGGGGCCTTACCCGCAAGCGGGCCATTCTTGGATGGGAATCCGGCATCAAAGCGTGATCAACATCCTTCTGAAAATCAGGCTTCCAATATACGCAGGGTGCAGGCGCCGCGCGATACCAGCAATTCCTCATTGTCCTGCCACACGAACACGTCAATAAAGGCAATGCGGCGGGCAATTCGTACAATCTCCGCCTTGGCAAAAAGTGGCGCATCCTTGGTCACCCGCAGATAATCAATCGCGGTCGTGATGATCTCTACATCGGATTTAAGGTTCTTTTGCTCCAGGCAATGGCCGAGATAATGTTCCGCAGTATATTCAATCAGCGAACCGACAACGCCGCCATGAATGGAGCGTATGATTGGATTGCCGATATGATGTTCCTGAAAATCAATGACGCAGGTCGACGGGTCATCGCCCGGCCGAATGGCAAGCCAGTGTTCAGCAGGGGTTTGCCTGTTTGTTTCAACGGTGTCCATCATATCCGGCTCTCCTGCAGTTTGGATGTGTCGCCGGTCTCGTTTCCGGCTGTCTTGTCACGAATGGATGTACCCCTTGTGCCGATCATGAAAGTTCCGCTGGAAATGGCAATCGGTTCACCGTTTTCTCCAAACAATTCGCCGGTTACATAAGCGACATCATGATGAACGCCCGTGCAAACAGCCTTGCCCCGGATAATCTCATGGGCGAGCGGTCGACGCATGTGGTGTATCGACAGGCCTATCGTCGCAATCGGCACGATCTGCTTCAACGTACCCATCACTGCACCGCCCATGATTGAGTCGAGAATGATGGTAGCAAACCCGGAGTGAAGCGTTCCCGATTTTACATTGTGAATAAAATCCGGTGCCGCGCTTATCTCAACCATCACCGTGCCACCATCTGAGCCGTTGAAGGTTGCATTCACCTTTCGCGCCAGCGGGTGGTGAATTGAAAAGAACATTTCAATGGGATGCATTTGAGTTAATCCAGTTTACGTGGTTGCATTCTGCCCAACGCAGGTATCAGGTGTTTGTCGTCGATATTGATTGACGTAATCGTAAACGTCAATAGGCGGCGTTTCTGTAAACCGATCTGTCAGGAAAACAGTGCCGCATATTCACGAAAAGCGTTGAACTCGATTGCAGGCTTCTGACGGATGGGTGCCAATCCCGAGGATCAGATCACTAGTGGGCTTTGGACATGTCGCCCAGAACTTTTTTCGATTTGACCGTCGAATCCGCCTTAAGCTGATACACCATCGGTACACCTGTTGCGAGGTTCAGACCCGTGATCTCGTTCTGCGAAAGCCGGTCGAGCACCATGACGAGAGAGCGCAGCGAGTTGCCATGGGCAGCAACCAGAACGCATTCCCCCCGTAAAACGCGCGGCAGGATTTCCTGCATGTAGTAAGGCCAGACTCGTGCGCCAGTATCACGCAGCGATTCGCCTTCCTTGCCGGGAGGCGGGACATCGTAGGAACGGCGCCAGATATGAACCTGTTCCTCACCCCATTTCTTGCGGGCATCATCCTTGTCCAGCCCGGCCAGATCGCCATAGTTGCGCTCGTTGAGTGCCTGGTCATGGATTGTTTCCAGATCCGGTTGCCCGACACCGTCAAGAATGGTTTGGCAGGTTTTCTCGGCTCGCTGCAACACGCTCGTAAAAGCGATATCAAATTTCAGTCCCTCGGCTTTCAAGACGCGTCCTGCCTCAATGGCTTCAGCAACCCCCTGCTCGGTCAGGTCCGGGTCACGCCATCCGGTGAAGAGATTTTTCAAATTCCATTCGCTTTGCCCGTGGCGGACAAGAACCAGTGTTCCACTCATGTTGTTTCCTTTTTTGATTCAAGAATTGAGGCCCAAAACATCGCGCATGTTGAAATAGCCGGGTCCCTTGCCGCGCGCCCAAAGAGCTGCCTTGATTGCACCCGTTGCAAAATTCGTGCGGTCCTGGGCGATATGGCTGAGTTCGATCCGCTCGCCTTCGCCGGCAAAGATGACACGGTGGTCGCCGATTACGGAACCGCCACGCAAGGTGGCAAAGCCGATCGTTCCTGTTTCACGCGGTCCGGTAAATCCGTCGCGCGAGCGGACGCTGTTTTCGCCAAGATCAATGCCGCGTCCTGCCGCCGCTGCCTCACCGAGAAGCAGAGCAGTACCAGAAGGTGCGTCGATCTTGTGCTTGTGGTGCATTTCCACAATTTCAATATCAAATCCTGCAGCATCGAGCGCCTTGGCAGCCTGCTCCACAAGGACGGACAACAGATTGACGCCAAGGCTCATATTGCCGGATTTCACAAGAGTTGCATGACGGGCAGCAGCATGAAGTGCCGCCTCTTGCTCAGGCTTCCACCCGGTGGTTCCGATCACATGCACAATGCGCGCCTGTGCAGCGTATCCGGCGTAAAGAAGGGTTGCTGCAGGAGCGGTGAAATCAATAATGCCGTCTGCCTTTGCAATAAGCGCCAGCGGGTTGTCGGTGATCGAAACACCAATTCTGCCAATTCCTGCCAATTCTCCGGCATCCTTGCCTAGCGTATCAGCGCCAGATCTCTCAAGCGCGCCGAAAACCTCGACATCCGCGCTCTGGTGAATGGCCTTTATCAGGGTCAATCCCATCCTGCCAGATGCACCGGCGACGACTAGTTTCATTCTGCTCATGGTCTTTTCCCAATTTCGAGTGGGCCGGTTTGGTTTTGCCGCTCAAGGTGGCAGGTCAGTTTTTCTTCGCGGCACGCCCTTGCGTCTTTGTCGTCGCGGATTCAGTGGTCGTGTTTTTAACGGTCTTGTTAGTGGTGGTTTTCGAAACGCCGGTTGAAGTTTTCTTGGCCGCGCGCTTTCGGTTTGGTCTTGTTTGCCCTGATCCAAGATCGTGCAGCTTGCTGTAAGTGCTGCCCTTCGCAGTCATCAAGCTGTCGTGGTCGCCATGTTCGGCGATACGTCCATTGTCTATCACGATGATCTTGTCAGCAGACTGGATTGTCGAAAGCCTGTGGGCGATGACAAGCGTGGTGCGATCCTTCATCAGTTTTTCGAGGGCGGCCTGCACCAATTGTTCGGACTCGTTGTCGAGTGCCGAGGTTGCCTCATCCAGCAGCAGGATCGGAGCATTTCGCAGTACGGCACGGGCAATTGAAAGGCGTTGGCGCTGTCCGCCGGACAGGTTGGAGCCAAGTTCACCCACCTGCGTATCATAGCCATTTGACATGCCCAAAATAAAGTCATGGGCCTGTGCGAGTTTGGCGGCTTCCTCAATTTCACTCTGGCTGGCATCAGGCCTGCCAAAGCGGATATTGTCCGCGACACTGCCCTCAAACAGGATCGGATTTTGCGAAACATAAGAAACCTTTTCGCGAATGCCCCTGATCTGCATTTTTGCAATATCCTGTCCGTCGATTGTGATCGTGCCTTTTTCCAGATCGTAGAACCTCAGGATCAGATTGATGAGCGTTGATTTGCCACCGCCCGATGGGCCGACCAGCGCCGTTGTTTTCCCGGCCTCGACTGTAAAGGTGATATCGCTCAGCACCGGTTCGTTTGGCAGGTAGGAAAAATCAACATGGTCGAACCTGATCTCACCCTTGTTGATCTTTGCAACCTTGGCATCGGCAATATCCGCCTGGCGCTCGGGCGTATCCAGCAGTTCATACAGCATCCGTGCGTTTACCAGTGATTTCTCGAACTGTACCCGGAACGAAGCGAGCCTTCGGGCAGGGTCATAGGCGAGCATCGCGGCGGTCAGAAATGACAACAGCGCGCCGGGGTTTCCGTCAAGGGCAATCACCCGCCATCCGCCAAATGCAACCGCACCAGCAATCGCCAGTCCGCCAAGGGTCTCGGTAAGCGGTTTGGTTCGCGCATTGACAAGGGCAATGGTGTTGGCCTGTTTTTCTGCCGTGTTTACCAGTGCGTCCACCTTTGCCTGCATCTGGTCTTCCATGGTAAATGCCTTGACCACCGGAATTCCCTGGGCGGTCTCCACCATCGCCGACATGACGCTGGCATTGACATTGACCTCCTTGCGCGAGAGTTGCTTGATCTGGCGCACGTATCGGGAAATAACGTAACCGGCAATGGGCATCACCACCAGCGATCCGACTGTCATAAGCGCGTCCTGCCAGATCATGACAAAGACGAGGCCGATCAGGGTCAAAAGATCACGGGCAAAAACCGTCACCAATGAATTGAGCAGACTGCCGACACCGGCAATGTTCTGGTTGATCTGGCCGACAAGAAAAGCCGAGCGTGTATCTGAGTAAAAGCCGACACCCAAATTCAGCAAATGGCTGTATGACATTTTCTGGTAGCGGGCGATGATGTTGTTGGTAATGCGCTTGAGCAGAAGTTCCTGACCAAACCCGGCCATGCCTTTGACAAAGAAGATCAAGAGGATGAACCCGGCGATCGTATAGGCGGCGTTCAGGTCCTTGTCTTCGAAAACCTTGTTGACAACATCCTTGATGATATAGGCGCTGTAGGCTGTGGTTGCGGCAACAACAACCATGCAGAAAATCGCCAGCAGATAGCGTTTCCGGTAGAGGTGGAAATTCTCCGCCAGGATCCGCCGGACAATCGGCAGGGCTTTTGAGTTGCTGTCATCGACGCCGGTCAATGCAGTAACCTGTTGCTGTTGTTTTTTCTTCTTGTCGCTCACGGTAATGATAGCACCTGGATTTTTGCGGGCATTCAGGGTGATGCCCGGGGCCTTCTTATCCAAAACCACCGGATTTGCCTAGGGTCCGGCTGGATCAAATAATCTGGGGCGCACTTTTATGTCAGGAAAACGGCACGGGGCTGAAGGGATATCAAAGCAATAACTCGGGTCTTCCTTTTCCTTTCACAATCGTTCAACATGAATTTTTGCAAGCAAACAAGGCTCCAAACGCGTTGATGGCCCCGGCAATAATGCCATTTCAAACAAATTCCGTATTGACTAAGGCAATTAAGCTGCACAGGATAGTGGAAGATTGATCTGATTGGCTGCACGGCACTTAACTGCCGTCAATTTCTATGTTTAGTAAGCCCAAGTGGATTGAACTATAACCCAAACAAAAAAGAACAGGGAAGAAACATGAAGCGTTTGATTCTTGGAATTACAGCAGGCCTGATGTTGACAGGATCAGCCCTTGCAATGGATGCGAAACCGGCTGTTGTTTATGACAAAGGCGGCAAAAACGACGGATCCTTCAACCAGTCCGCCTATGATGGCGCAGAAAAATTCAAGGCCGAGACCGGCATCGAATATCGTGAATTCGAAGTGACTGACGATGCCCAGCGCGAGCAGGCCATGCGCCGTTTCGCCGAAGAAGGCAATAACCCTATCGTTGTGATCGGCTTTTCCCAGGCTGCAGCTCTTGAAAAGGTTGCCAAGGAATTTCCGGATGTGAATTTCGGTATTGTCGACATGGTTGTTGAACTGCCAAATGTTCGCTCCATCGTATTCAAGGAGCAGGAAGGCTCTTATCTGGTTGGTGTAATGGCTGCCGAGGCTGCGGCTTCAGGCAAGGTCGGCTTTGTCGGCGGTATGGACATTCCGTTGATTCGTCGTTTTGCCTGCGGCTACAAGGGCGGCGTCAAATCCGTCAAGGCTGATGCAACCGTGTTTGAAAACATGACTGGCACAACAGGCGCAGCCTGGAATGATCCGACCAAGGGCGGCGAACTTGCCAAAGCCCAGATCGACCAAGGTGCCGACGTCGTGTTCCATGCTGCTGGCGGTACCGGTTTCGGCGTGCTTCAGGCAACAGCTGACGCAGGCAAACTCGGCATCGGTGTGGACTCAAACCAGAACGGCCTGCATCCGGGCAAAGTGCTGACCTCAATGCTGAAACGCGTTGATGTTGCTGTTTACAATGCTTTCATGGATGTCAAGAACGACAAGTGGTCTACAGGCTTTTCTGTTCTCGGCCTGAAAGAAGGCGGCGTTGATTATGCAATGGATGACAACAACAAGCCATTGGTGAACGAGGCAATGATGACAGCGGTTGAACAGGCCAAGGCTGACATCATTTCCGGCAAGATCGAAGTTCACGATTACATGGCAGACAATGCCTGCCCTTATTGATTTAAGGCTGGCCTTTTTTGATGTAGGCTAATCTGAATTGAAAACGGGGGCTTTGGCTCCCGTTTTTGTTTGTGCGCCGCCAAGCCCGGTTGCGGCTCTGTTTTGGTCTTGCCCTAGTAATGCGGCGGTTTGGTATTTTCGTGCGCAGGCCCGACGGTTTCCTCCAGATTGAGGAACCGGTTGGTGAGGGTGTCGAGTTTCTGCTGCATCCTGTCGATCTGTTTCCACTGGTCGGACACCAGTTTTGAAAGGTCATCAATCATTACGGATTGATGTGAAACCGTTTCTTCAAGAACCGTAATCCGGTTCATTTCAAGCTCGTTTTCTTCATTTGCCATGCAAATACCTGATTCTGACCTTACGCGTTTGCCTTTGCGGCAGCTGAAAACGGCTGCCGCCTTGGTTATGGTTAACACATCGTTAATGATCAAGTCCTAGTTTCGTGAGATTGAACATTCTGATTCTGGAAATAACATGGCGATAGATTCAACGACGGCCCTACCTTCCAAAATCCTGCAGGACATTTTGCTTGCCTGCCTTGTATTGTCGGTTTTGCTGGCGACCGCCATGCATTCGCATGCTTCCCCCTTTAACGAGCCTTGGCGTAACAAGAGCAATGCCTTTGTGCTTGATGCCTATGAACTGAATTCCATTGAGTGGCAGGAAGTCATCAAGAACAAGCGTATTGCCGGTTTCATCAGCAAGGCTACGGATGGTTTGTCGGCAGAATATTGCGCAAACAACAATACGTTATGCGGTGCCAAGTGGCGAAAATATGCGGTGACAAAGGAACTTTACCATACCCGCCGTTTGCTGGCCAAATCCCTCGGTCTCAAATGGGGCGCCTACCACCTTGGCCGAGATGGCAATCCGGAGCAGCAGGCGTTGCATTTCCTCCAGTTCGCCAATCCCGAAAAAGACGAGGTGATTGTTCTTGATATCGAAAGCATGGACAGTACCCAATATATGAGTCTCAAAGAGGCTGAGCGATTTTCCAGCTATGTTTTCAAGAAGCTTCAGCGTTATCCCATCCTCTATACCAACCACAACACAGCCAAATTTATTGCTGACAACCGTGCGGAGTATCCGTTGTTGTCGCGCCTCAAGCTTTGGTATGCCCGCTACAAGAGCGATATTACCGGTATTTTCCCGATGGGAAACTGGGATCAGCCGATCATGTGGCAATTTGTTTACGGTGGCAATTGCGGCAAGCTGAGTTGCCCCTACAGGGTAAAAGGCACTCCTCGCGATATTGATGTCAATGTAACATGGCATTCTGTCAAAGAGATAAAGAGCGCATGGCCGTTTGATGGCCTGGTTGAGGAAAAGCCGTTGCCAGCGGTTGTCGATCCGGAAATCCTTCTCGTCAACAACAAGGTTGAAGACACTGAACAAGGAAAACATGCGGATTTTGTTCTGGACGTTGATTATGAAAAGCCTGCCATCTCAGACCAGCCTGTAGCCGGAATTGTTGCAGAGCAGGAATCCGTCACTGAAAAGGCTGAAAACCTGTCTTGCAGCGCGGTTGTCGAGGAGATGGACTCAGACATGCTCGAAGCGTGCTGAAGCAACAGGCGGTTTTTCAGCGCTGAAAATCATCAAGTGTAAGCCGCCAGAGTTGAGGCAGAGGTTCCGGCTTGCGGGTCTGCTTGTTGACATAGACATGGACAAAATGTCCCTGCGCTGCCGCCGTCTCATCATCATTGGCAAACAGTGCAATCTCATATCGAACCGATGAGGTTCCCAAATGACCGATGCGAATCCCGGCTGCAACCTTGTCGGGGAATTTGAGCTCGGAAAAATAATTGCACCTGGTTTCGACAACCAGTCCGATGGTTTCGCCGCCGGCAAGATCAAGCAGTTCCAGATCAATCAACCAGCCGTTTACCGCAGTATCAAACAGGGCATAATGCACCACATTGTTCATGTGGCCATACATGTCATTGTCGGCCCACCGAGTTTGAAGTGTACGGAACACCATGAATTCGTCGCGGGTTAGCGCAGCAGTCTTTGTCATCAATTTACTTTCTCACCAGGCGGCCTTGTATATGTTCAACGCGTCGCCCTCGCTGACTTGCCTTGGATTGTTGACAAGAAGCCGCGTCTGTTTCATGGCCGCCTGTGCCATGACCGGAAGGTCATCTCTTGCAATCCCGACCTGTCGCAATTGCTGCTGCAAACCGATACGGGTCGACAAATCCCCAAGCCGCTCGATAAAAGCGGCGCAGCGTGATTGGACAGATTGCTCCTGCGCCAGTTCACCAAAAACAAGTGGCGCAAGGTCGCTGTATTCCTGACCGCAAACAGGTGCATTGAAACGCATCACCTCTTTCAGGATCAATGCATTGGAAAGCCCGTGGGGAATATGGAACATGCCGCCAATCGGATAAGCCAGCGCGTGGACAGCGGCAACAGGCGAATTGGCGAACGCCATCCCGGCCAGCATGGAGCCCAGAAGCATTGCTTCGCGCGCATCAAGATTGGCTGGTTCAAAACAGGCTGTTTCAATGTTGGCGCCTAGCAGTTTAAGCGCTTCGACAGCCAATAGTTTCGAGACCGGGTTATTGTTCGCACTTTTGGATGTATAGGCCTCGATAGCGTGAACCATCGCGTCAATGCCTGTGGCAGCGGTGATCGCGCGCGGCAGGCCAAGCGTAAGCTCGCCGTCAAGGATTGCCAGATCAGGCAGAATGACAGGCGATGAAACGCCCCTTTTCTCATCGTCATCGACAGTGATTATCGAAACGGGTGTTACCTCAGATCCGGTCCCGGCAGTGGTCGGTACAAGAACGAGGGGGAGCCTTGGACCTTTTGCATTGCCAACGCCCCATGCGCCGTCAAGATCTTCTCGCGACCCGGCAACCAGTGCCGCAAGTTTGGCGAGATCCATTGAGGAGCCACCGCCGAAGCCGACAATGCCGCTTGCCTTGGTCTCAATGGCCCGATCAATTGCGCGCAGCAATATTTTTAGCGAGGGATCAGGTTCAGTTTCATCAAACAGTGTCACCTTGCAGCCAGCCGCTTCAAGTGAACTGATGGCCGAATTGCACAGACCGAGCTCGAACAGCCCCCTGTCCGTGACAAACAGGACGTTTTTGCCGAGCAGCCTGCAGGCAAACTCGCCAAGCCTCGCCGCAAACCCCCTGCCGCAACGTATGCCCGGCGATGTGTTGAATGAAAATTCCATGCCCGATCTTTATCTGCTCTCCGCATAACGTCAAGCTTTGACCAGGACCAATATTGACGGCATCGAATGATTCAGGGATTACTATCGGAAAATTGCCAAATTGATTGACAGCAGTGGTCGATAAGGCAAAAATAAATTTTACCAGTTGATCAAAAATTCAATTCAAGGCGACAATGGCACGGAAGATATCTCCTTCGGATTTGAAAGCACAATCCGGTCCCGACAGTGCCGCCGCTTCGATGGCAATCGAACTGCGCGGCATATCCAAGTCCTTTGGCCCGGTTCAAGCCAACAAGGATATTGACCTGCGTGTCGCCAAAGGCAGCATTCACGGCATCATTGGCGAAAACGGAGCGGGCAAATCAACATTGATGTCGATCCTCTATGGATTTTATCAGGCCGACAAAGGCGAGATTCTGATCAATGGCAAAGTTACCAGAATCAGCGACAGCCAAAACGCAATTGCAAATGGCATCGGCATGGTTCACCAGCACTTCATGCTGGTTGAGAATTTTACAGTTTTGGAAAACATCATTCTGGGTGCTGAAGGCGGAAGCATATTGACCAGTGCGGTTGCCAATGCCCGAAAGGAATTGCAGCGCCTGGAACGCGAATATGCCCTCGATGTTGACCCTGATGCAATTGTCGGCGAATTGCCTGTTGGTCTCCAGCAGCGTGTGGAAATTCTCAAGGCTCTTTACCGGGGTGCCGAGATACTGATCCTCGACGAACCCACCGGCGTATTGACCCCTGCTGAAGCTGATCACCTGTTTCGCATTCTCGAGCAGTTGCGCAGCCAGGGCAAAACGGTCGTGTTGATCACCCACAAATTGCGCGAGATCATGGCAATTACCGATACTGTTTCGGTGATGCGCCGCGGCGAAATGGTTGCGACAAGGCAAACTTCAAACACCAGTGTTGAAGAGCTTGCTGAATTGATGGTGGGTCGTCGTGTATTGTTGAGGGTCGATAAGGGCAAGGCAAACCCCGGAGAAGTCAAGCTCTCGGTGCAGGGATTGACGGTCCTAGATGGTCGCGGTGTTACCATGGTCAACAACGTCAGTTTTGACGTAAAGGCTGGAGAAATTGTCGGAATTGCCGGTGTTGCCGGTAATGGTCAGTCCGAATTGCTGGAGGCAATATCCGGCATTCGCCGCGCCCGCAGCGGCAAGGTAATACTTGATGGCAAGCCGATAGGCGTTACAGGAGCGGTTGATCCAGGCGTGTTGCGCGACCGCGGTCTTGCACATGTGCCCGAGGACCGCCATCACATGGGACTGGTTCTCGCATTTGAGGAAAACGAAAATTCCATTCTTGGATATCACGACAGGCCTGAATATCTGAACGGTCCGTTTCTCCAGATTGATGCGGTCCGCGAAGATGCCAAAAGGAAAATCGAACAGTACGACATCCGGCCGCCGAACTGCCGTCTCAAGACGTCGAATTTTTCCGGCGGTAACCAGCAGAAAATTGTGCTTGCCCGCGAGATGGAACGCGATCCGGTGGTCTTGCTGATCGGCCAGCCAACACGCGGAGTAGATGTGGGGGCAATTGAATTCATCCATAAGCGCATCATCGAAATGCGCGATCAGGGCAAGGCCATCTTGCTGGTTTCGGTTGAGCTGGATGAAATTCGTTCCCTTGCAGATCGCGTTCTTGTTATGTTTGCCGGGCGTGTGGTAGGTGAGCGTTCACCTGAAACCTCGGAGGGCGAACTTGGACTTTTGATGGCAGGCGTTGAAGATGGAGCGGCCGCATGAAGTTGGAGCCCCGCATTTCGCTTATTACGCTTGGCGTTGCAGA
This sequence comes from Salaquimonas sp., assembly GCA_041736675.1. Classification (GTDB taxonomy): domain Bacteria; phylum Pseudomonadota; class Alphaproteobacteria; order Rhizobiales; family Rhizobiaceae; genus Salaquimonas. The sequence continues at coordinate 14,389 of JBGSTD010000056.1, read as the reverse complement.
CATGAAAAAGGCGCGTTCTTTTTATGAGGCACTCGGCTGGGTTGCAGCTGCACCATCCAATGAAAGCGTAACCTTTTTTCAGGGTAACGGAATTGTCCTTGGCCTTTTCGGTCATGAAGCGCTTGCTGAAGACGCGGAAATTTCGAGTGCACCACAGCCCGGGTATCGCGGTTGTTCGCTTGCCTATAATTGTCGAAGCGATGAAGAGGTTGATGCGGCCTTCGCCCATGCGGTTGCCTGCGGTGCCAAACCGCAAAAAGCGCCACACAAGGTTTTTTGGGGCGGATATTCCGGTTATTTCGCTGATCCAGACGGGCATCTGTGGGAAATAGCCCATAATCCCTTCGCAGGTTTCGACGAAAACGGGCATTTGGTGATTGAGGGCAAGTCATGAAACACGAACTTCCCAAATGGGTCGATTATGGCCTGATCCCGCTGCTTAATCTGATTACCGCATTTCTTGTTGCCGGATTGGTTGTAATGATCGTAGGTGAAAATCCGCTCAAGGCAGCCTATCTGCTGGTACGCGGCGCCTTTGGGTATGGTGGCGGCATTGGCTACACGCTTTTTTATGCAACCAATTTCATTTTCACCGGATTGTCCGTTGCCGTTGCCATTCATTGCGGCCTGTTCAACATCGGGTCCGAGGGGCAGGCCTATGTCGGAGGCATTGGCGTTGCCATGGCCTGCCTCACGCTCGACAGATACGTGCCCTGGTACGTCACATTTCCACTGGCCATAGCCGGGGCCGCAGCATTTGGAGCCGCCTGGGCGTTCATTCCCGCCTGGCTACAGGCAAAGCGCGGCAGCCATGTGGTCATCACCACCATCATGTTCAATTTCATTGCCTCGGCGCTGATGGTTTATCTCCTTGTGGAAACCTTCAAGCCTGCCGGATCCATGGCTCCTGAAACCAGAACATTCGAAGCGGGCGCTCACCTTCCCAAGATGGATTGGCTCTTTGAAATCTTCGGATCAAAACTTGGCGGCGCTCCCTTCAACATCTCCTTTGTGCTTGCACTGATCGCCTGCTACTTCGTGTGGGTTCTGATCTGGCGCACACGCCTTGGCTATGAAATCCGAACCACTGGTACTAACCCGACCGCTGCAATTTATGCCGGCATTCCTCCGGTTCGAACGGTGGTGATAGCCATGCTGATCTCGGGCGCGCTTGCTGGCATGATGGCAATCAACCCGATCATGGGTGACCAGTATCGCCTGCAGGAAGGCTTTCCGGCCGGAGCAGGTTTTGTTGGTATTGCGGTTGCCCTGATGGGGCGCAATCATCCTGTCGGCATCATTCTTGCCGCCATATTGTTCGGCATGCTGTGGCAGGGCGGCGCGGAGTTAGCCTTCGACATGCCGAAGATTTCCCGCGACATGATCGTTGTCATTCAAGGTCTGGTAATCCTTTTTGCCGGTGCCCTCGAAAACATGTACCGCCCGGCACTCTCGCGGTTTTTTGCCGCTGAACCAGCCCCGGTTGCCGCGACCACCGTTGCCATTGAAACCGGAGAGCAATGATCATGGATTTGTCGACCATTCTCCAGGTTTTCGATTCGACTGTGCGACTTTCAACGCCCCTGTTGCTTGCTGCCCTTGCAGGCCTCTATTCAGAGCGCGCCGGAGTTTTCGATATCGGGTTGGAAGGCAAGATGCTGGGAGCAGCCTTTGCCGCTGGCGCTGCATCGGCAGTGTTTGGCTCTCCCTGGATCGGCCTGCTGTTTGCTGTTCTGGTTTCGCTTTCTCTCTCGCTGGTTCATGCCTTTGCATCAATAACTGTAAAGGGAAATCAGATCGTTTCGGGTGTGGCAATCAATTTTGTTGCCCTTGGCCTGACAGCGCTTCTGGGTCAAAGCTGGTTTGGTCGGGGTGGACGCACACCCCAGTTAAGCGGTGATCAGCGTTTCAACTCGATTGATCTTCCAGGTTCGACACTGTTGGCCGATATCCCGGTTCTGGGACCCATCTATTCGCAGCTTATTTCCGGTCACAACATCCTCGTCTATTTTGCGTTTGTCATGGTTCCGGTTACCTGGTGGGTCATATTCAGGACAAGGTTTGGCCTTCGCTTGCGGGCAGTGGGTGAAAACCCGGCCGCGGTCGATACCGCAGGGATCAATGTTGTTTGGGCACGCTATCGCGCTGTGATGATCTGCGGCCTGCTGTGCGGCTTTGCCGGAACCTATCTTTCAATAGCCCAACAGGCAGGCTTTGTTCAGAACATGACTGCAGGCAAGGGGTTCATTGCCCTGGCTGCATTGATATTTGCCAAATGGAAACCGCTCAATGCCATGTATGCCTGTCTGCTGTTCGGCTTTCTTGATGCCCTTGCCATTCGCTTGCAAGGCGCTGATCTGCCGGTTATCGGAACAGTCAACAGCCAGCTGATGCAGGCTCTGCCGTACATACTGACGGTCATCCTTCTTGCCGGGTTTATTGGCAAGGCTGTGCCGCCAAAATCAGGTGGCGTACCGTATACGAAAGAACGATAATGGCTGCAGATCTTCACAAGCTGGCGCTATTTGCGGCGTCAAAATCGCATTCGCCCTATTCGAATTTCCCTGTGGGAGTGGCGATCCTTACCGCGGACGGACGTGTGTTTTCCGGAGCAAATATAGAAAATGCCTCATACCCTGAAGGTTGGTGCGCTGAAACGACAGCCATTTCCCACATGATCATGGACGGTGGCGGCGTAATCAGCGAGGTCGCAGTCCTCGGTCTCAAGGCTGATTTGTGCACCCCTTGCGGCGGCTGCCGCCAGCGATTGGCTGAGTTTGGTAATCCTCAGACAAAAGTCCATTTGTGCAACCAGGCGGGAATTGTTGAAACGGTGACGCTGGGGGATTTGTTGCCCAAAAGTTTTTCGCTCGAACCGGACGCCTGAAGGAAATCCAATGGAAGCTGCAACCGCAGAATTGATCAGACAGCTTGACGGGCTGGTGCCAAAGACGGCTATCGTGCTTGGCTCCGGCCTTGGTGGTCTGGTAGAGCAAATTCAGGACGCCATTCATGTGCCTTACAGCAATCTCGAAGGATTTCCCGCTGGCGGTGTTTCAGGGCATGCAGGCGAAGTGGTTGCAGGAAAAATCAATGGAACTCCGGTCATCATGCTGTCGGGCAGGGTGCATTATTACGAGCATGGCAATGCTGCGGCCATGCGCCTGCCAATCGAGGTGCTCGCTGCAATCGGCGTGGAGCGCCTTGTCCTGACCAATTCTGCCGGATCTCTTCGCGAGGATTTGCCGCCAGGTTCGGTCATGCTGATTACTGATCATATCAATTACTCAGGGATGAACCCGCTGATTGGTGAGGAGACAGACAGGCGCTTTGTCGGAATGACCAATGCCTATAGTGAAAAGATGGCGGATGGGTTCCGCAATACGGCAAAAGCCCGGTCTATCCAAATGGGTGAGGGCATCTACATGTGGTTTTCCGGACCCAGCTTTGAAACGCCTGCTGAAATCAGAATGGCCAGAATTCTCGGCGCTGATGCGGTCGGCATGTCGACGGTTCCCGAAGTCATTCTAGCCCGTTTTGCAGGTCTTGATGTGGCTGCGTTTTCTGTGATCACCAATTTTGGTGCGGGAATGACCGGGGCAGAATTGTCCCATGGAGAAACCAAGGAAATGGCACCCAAAGGCGGCGAGACACTCGGTCGTTTGCTGGCAGCCTATTTATCGGAAAAGCAATCATGACAGACATGAAACAGGTCGCAAGAAAAGCAATAGCGGTATTGGACCTGACCAATCTCAACGAGGATTGCAAGCCGCGGGATATCGTTGAATTGTGCAGGCGTGCGCAAACACCCTATGGGAACACGGCAGCCATCTGCATCTGGAAAGAGTATGTTGAACAGGCGAAGGGATTGCTTGAGGGCACGGGTATTTCCATCGCAACAGTCGTGAATTTTCCGCATGGTGGCACAGATACAGACTCAGTCCTTGGCGAAGTGGCGTTTGCAGTTTCCAAAGGCGCAGACGAGATTGATCTGGTATTTCCCTATCGGGCCTTTCTGGCTGGCGATATCGATATCTGCATTGACCAGATTTCAAGGGTGCGTGATGCCTGTCGCGCGCCGGTGCTTTTGAAAGTCATTATCGAAACCGGCAGGCTCATCGAGGACGATGCGATCTATTCCGCCTCTCGCCTCGCCATTGATTGCGGCGCTGATTTTATAAAGACCTCCACCGGCAAGGTAGAAGTCAACGCAACTCCGCACAGTGCGCAGATCATGTTGAACGCGATCCACGACAGTGCCAAACAGGTTGGCTTCAAACCGGCAGGTGGTATAAGAACTGTGGAGGATGCGGCTGTGTATCTCGATCTTGCAGCATCCATATTGGGCGAAAAATGGAATACGCCCCAATGCCTCCGATTTGGCGCATCCGGCGTCTTGGCAAATCTGCTGGCAACCCTTGAAGGCGATGCGCCCGCTCAAACCGAAACAGGATACTGAATTGCTTCTCCAGGAAATCATACTCAAAAAACGCGACCGCAATCGGCTGGCGCCCCATGAAATTGGCGAGTTCGTCAAAGGGGTCACGGATGGCAGCGTCAGCGAGGGGCAAATCGCTGCCCTTGCAATGGCTGTCTTTCTCAACGGTATGGACCGTGACGAGACAGTGGCGTTGACCCTTGCAATGCGCGATTCAGGCGACGTTCTCGACTGGTCCGAGTTTGGCGATGCGGTCGTGGACAAGCATTCGACCGGTGGCGTCGGTGACAATGTTTCCTTGATGCTGGCGCCTGCGGTCGCTGCGTGTGGCGCATTCAATCCTATGATTTCGGGTCGTGGCCTTGGCCACACGGGCGGTACACTCGACAAGTTTGATTCCATTCCCGGCTACTCGACGCAGCCGGACAATGCACTCTTCCGCAAGGTGGTGAGAGAGGTTGGCTGCGCCGTGATCGGTCAGACAGGCAACCTTGCCCCTGCCGACAAGCGCATCTATTCGATCCGCGATGTCACTGCGACCGTCGAAAACGTTTCGCTGATCACCGCCTCCATCCTTTCGAAAAAACTTGCAGCCGGCCTCAATGGGCTGGTGCTGGACGTTAAGGTAGGTTCGGGTGCCTTCATGAATTCGCTGGAAAAGGCACGTGAACTTGCGACGTCACTGGTGGAGGTGGCACGCGGGGCTGGCCTGAAAACAACCGCGCTTCTCACCGATATGGATCATCCTCTTGCATCGGCCGCAGGAAATGCGGAGGAAATGCAAAATGCCATTGATTTTCTGACCGGCAAACACATTGATCAATCGCTCCATGATGTAACAGTCGCATTGGGAGCGGAGATGCTTGTGTCAGGCAAGCTGGTTGTCAACGTTGCTGATGGTGCCGAAAAAATGAGGGAGGCTTTTGCCTCAGGCAAGGCTGCCGAGAAATTTTCGCAAATGGTCAGTGCACTGGGCGGACCGAACGATCTGATTGAGCAGCCGGAAAAATATCTCGTCAAACCCGCCGTACATCTTGTTGTCAATGCGGAGCCGTCGCACAGTAAATATTTTGGCAGGCTCGCATTTGATACCCGCCAGATCGGCAATGCCGTGATCGAACTGGGTGGCGGGCGAACCCGTCCGCAAGACCCGGTGGACCACGCGGTCGGACTGACAGGCATTGCCCGCCGTAACTGGGACGGATCTTCTCCACTTTGCGAGATTTGGGCGAGGGACGAACAGACAGCGCAAAAAGCCAGACAGCGCATTCTGCAGGCCATGCGTATTGCAGAGAATGCAGCTGCTCCTGCCCTGCTTGAAAGAATTGTCGGCTAACCTTCAAACACGGGTCAAGCGCCGAACAATTGCAATATCAGCTCACTCACACGTTGCGAATGAGTTCGGGTGTTCTCGCGTCCGGGCGCCTGGGTTACGCCGATAGCGCGACGGATCTGAACATCGCCAAGTAATAGTGCAACATAAACCTCAGCGATTTCATCGCAATCATGCGCGGTCCCGAGTATCCGCCTTTTCTGGGCATCCTTGAATACTTCTGCCAATTGTGGAACAATTTTCTTCCGGCCGTTTTCCGCCAGCAATGCGCCAAGAACGGCTCCTTCACTGGCATCCGCTGCGGCAGCCCGGTTGAGCGCGACCGATTTTTCTCCGGTCAGCAGGATCAGCAGCATTTCCCCAAACTGTGTCAGGCGTTCAATCGGGTAGGAAGGATGATCATCCGCAAACATCGACCCGAGCTGTTCGCCAACGGCTTTGGCGTTCTCCGAAATCATCTCGGCGAGAAGTCCCTGCTTGTTTCCAAACCAGTTATACATCGTTTCGTTTGATGCTCCCGCAGCTTTCGCCACACCCAGCATGGTCGTGCCTTTGTAACCTTTTTCCGCAAGCATCCTGTAGGCAGCTTCGAATATCTCCAGCCGCCGCCTTGTTTTCATATCCATGAACGGACTCCTTCAAACCTTGCCAAAATTTAACTTGTGTAAAACCGTATAGAGTTATACGCATTCTTAGATCGTACATAAATATACACTAATTTGGAAGGAAAGAAAATGCAAAACAGCGTATCAGTCACTCCCGCTCTCTTCAGCGCACACGTCGCAATCATTCTCTTTGGATTGATTGCTGGCTTCTTCTATGCGTTTTCTGTCTGTGTAATGCGCGGCCTCGATCTTGTTGATCCTGTTGAGGCAATTCACGCCATGCAGGCGATCAATCTGTCGGTTCGAAATCCGGTTTTCTTTGTCACGTTCTTTTTGACTCCGGTCGCCGGGTTGATGGTGACCCTTCTCATGTATAGAGCCGGCATGGCAGGGGCTGCCGCATGGATGCTGGCAGCGACCCTTGTGTATCTTTTTGGCGCGTTCATACCGACTGCATTGATCAATGTGCCCATGAATGAGGCTCTGGGGCTGGTAGATCCTGCAGCGGCAGGCTATGATGCGGCAGGTGCATGGGACGAGTATTCCGCAAGATGGACGGCTTGGAATACGGCACGGACAATCGCATCGACCCTTGCGCTTTTGTTGGCAGTTGCGGGCCTGACGCAGGCAGCAAGGGCAATATGAGCGGTTACCTGAAAGCGGCGAATGGCAACTTGTTTACTGGGTTAGAAGCAGTTCGTTGTTTCCGATTTCAAACTTTTTCAGCTTTTTCAGAAATGACATGCCAAGCAGTGTAACCCCAAGGGCAGAATCCCTGGATACCGAAGCCTGAACATCAGTTACACGCACCCTGTCGATTTCAATTTCGTCAATTATCGCAGAAGCAGCCATGGTAATGCCATTGGCGGTGCGGACCTTGTACTTGAAGTCAGCCTCTTTGAGATGGATACCAAGTTTGCGGGCAGTCGTTTCGTTGATCGCTACATAGGTTGCCCCGGTATCAACCAAAACCTCGGACTTGATGCCGTTCATGCGGGCCTGCGCCACAAAGTGCCCACGATCATCCATCTCGACGCGGGCCTTGCGTCCATCAAGCGGATTGGCGCTAACCTTCCTCACCGGTTTGCCAGTTGCTTCAGGTTCGGGCGCTTTGGCTACCTGCGCGCCTGTCTCGCTTGCATCAATCCGGCCATCCAGATATTTCGGAACACCAATTGCACCAACAATCAACAATCCGGCTATGACGAGATATTTTTCCACGGCTCAACTCCAGCGGTTTTTTGCTGAAGTATAGGGTGGATTGCCTAATAACGCGCTAAACAATCAGGCCCAGCTCTGCAAGTGACTGCAATTTCACATTTCTGGTAAACAATATCTTACTGCCAGGCGGTCATTTTGTCCCGTACATCCGGTCTCCCGCATCCCCAAGCCCCGGAACTATATAGCCCTTCTCATTGAGGTGACTGTCAATTGCTGCAGTGAAGATAGGGACATCAGGATGGGCTTTTTGAAACGCGGCAATCCCTTCAGGCGCTGAAAGCAGACAAAGGAAACGAAGGTTTGTCGCTCCCCTTTCTTTCAGTTTGTCGATGGCGGCTGTGGCTGAATTGGCTGTTGCCAGCATTGGATCAACTACAATCACCAGCCTGTCCTTCAAGTCCTCGGGTGCCTTGAAATAATACTCAACCGCTTCAAGCGTTTCGTGGTTTCTGTAAAGCCCCACATGGGCAACCCGGGCAGAAGGCACCAGATCCAGCATTCCTTCGAGCAACCCGTTGCCTGCCCTAAGGATCGAGGCAAACACCAGCTTCTTGCCTTCAAGGGTTGGAGCCTCCATGAGTTGCATTGGTGTTTCGATCTCTTTGGTAGTCAATTCCAGATCGCGTGTCACCTCATAGCACAGCAGGAGGGATATCTCGCGCAGGAGGCGCCTGAAACTGCCGGTGGAGGTTTCCTTGTCTCGCATGATGCTGAGTTTGTGTTGCACCAGTGGATGGTCGACTACAGTAAGGTTTTTCATGGGCGCTTTCGCAATCCGGATTTCATCAAATACGGGATAACTCTACAGCGGAGAGTACACATTTCTCAAGCAATCGTTTGCGAGTATCCCCATCTACAAACGCGGCATTGATCGCATTGCGGGTAAAACCCAAGAGCGTTTCATCATCATAACCAAACGAATTGGCCGCAACATCATATTCTCTTTCAAGGTTCGAATGGAAATGAGGCGGATCATCAGAGTTGAGGGTAACATCACAACCGGCCTTTTCCAGCGCAGGAAACGGATGATGGGCGAAATCTTCATAAACCTTCAAAAAGACATTGGAAACAGGACAAATTTCGAGTGTGATAGCCTCATCAGCAAGCCGCCTGACAAGATCACCGTCTTCTATTGCGCGCACGCCATGTCCGATCCTGCTGACCTTGAGGTGATCGAGCGCATTGCGAACGCTATCGGCTCCGCCAAATTCTCCCGCGTGAACCGTAAGAGCCAGCCCGCCGTCGCGTGCAATATCAAAGGCCCGGGCAAAATCTGCCGGCGTGCCGATCCGCTCATCCCCCGCCATTCCAAAACCTGTGACAAGGGGATGGGGATTGTCGACAGTCAATCTTGCGGCGTTTTCCACCGCATCAACCCCGACATGGCGAACGCCGGTCACGATAATCCTGCCCTCAATACCAGTGTTTGAACTGGCGAGCCGAATGCCTTCGCTTATTGCCTCGATCAAGGTGTTGTAAGAGCAGCCAATGCGTGCAGCATGATCAGGAGAGGCAAACACCTCGCCGTAAATTGCGTTTTGGGCTGCAATGTTCCTGAAATGCGTCTCCGTCAAAAGCACATAGTCTTCGGGGGAGCGAAAGAGGCTTGCGGCAAAATCATAGGCTTTCAGAAACGACGTGAAATCTTCCCAGATATATCCCTTTATCGGATCGACAAAGGACGAGGCGTCGACACCATATTTGGCGGCCTGCATCAAAACCAGCGCAGGGGTTGCTGCCCCTTCGATATGACAATGGAGCTCAGCCTTGGGAATATGCCGGGTCAAACGGTCTCTCCCGCCCTCAGATCTATGGGTGTTCCGTGTAGGCCGGGCGCCAAATCGAGATATTTGGCTATCGTTTCGCCTATGTCGGCAAAGGTCTGGCGACTGCCGGCTGACCCGGATTTTACATCCGATCCATAGATCAGCACAGGCACTTGTTCACGTGTATGATCCGTGCCGCTCCAAGTTGGGTCGCAGCCGTGGTCAGCTGTAAGGATCAACAGATCACCCTTGCGCATTTTCGCCATGAATTCGGGAAGCCACCGGTCGAATTTCTCCAGTGCATTGGCATATCCGACCACATCGCGGCGATGACCGAACAGCATGTCGAAGTCAACGAAATTGGTCATCAAAAATCCGCCATCCGGCAATGCTTCAGCCTCTTTCAAAGTGGCCGCACCAAGGGCATCATTGCCATTGGCCTTGACCGTTTTGGTTGGCCCGATATGGGCATAAATATCCGAAATCTTGCCAATGGCAATCATTTCACGGCCAGCCTTGCTAACCCGTTCAAGAAGGGTGGGATGGGGTGGATTGATCGAAAAATCACGCCGGTTGCCAGTACGGACAAATTCGGCGGCATTCTCACCTGTAAAAGGGCGGGCAATGACGCGGCCGATATTCATCGGCGCGGTAAACTCGAAAACCAGTTCACACAAATCGTAAAGTTGTTGCAGGCCGAAATGCGCCTCATGGGCAGCTATCTGGAAGACCGAGTCAGAGGAGGTGTAGCAAATCGGCTTGCCGCTCGCGATGTGTTCCTCGCCAAGTTCAGCGATAATCTCCGTTCCCGAAGCGTGCTTGTTTCCCAAAATTCCAGGCAGTCCGGCTTTCCTGATGATATTGTCGACAAGAGATTTTGGAAAAGTCGGAACTGTATAGGGAAAATAGCCCCAATCGTTCTCCACCGGAACACCGGCGATTTCCTAGTGGCCGGAAGGCGTATCCTTGCCTTTGGAAACTTCCGCTGCATTGGCCCATCTTCCGGTCAAATCCGGATGCTCCTCAAATCCGGCGGGCAGGCTCCCGCTGGCAGCTTTTGCAGCAAGACCAAAGCCCAGTCGTTCAAGATTGGGAAGCTGCAAGGGACCACTGCGAACGCCACCTTTGTCAGCCTCACCCAGGGCGCATTTTCGGGCGATGTTTCCGAGTGTGTTCGAACCTGTGTCTCCGAAACTGGCAGCATCGGGCGCTCCACCGATACCGACAGAATCAAGAACAAAAAGAAAGGCGCGTGACATGATTGATCTCAATTCTGCATAAATCGGGTTTTAAAATTGATATCAGTCTTCAAAAACAGGGGATTCCTATTTAAGTTGAAATGACATAGTAAGAAGAAACAACACAATTACCAGCTTATTATGCTGCCTGCAGGATCAAAATTATTGACGTTCAACTTCAAAATCGGGTTTTTAGCGCTGTTTCTTTCAATCCTGGCTGTAGTGCCATTTGGGGTTTCAATAGCCCGCGCTGACTGGAAAGACGATCTTGGCACTTTGCGTATCGGCATCGTCGCAAATGGCGATATTGCCAGAGTATTTGCCAAGGTCGAGCCATTTCGGTTGGCTGTTTCGGAAAAACTCGGCATTCCAGTTGAAATCATTCCTTCAGGTGACTTAGCTTCCTTAATCCAGAATCATGCAGAAAAGCGTGTTGAATATGCCATTTTCTCGGCCGCTTCCTACGCCGCGACATGGCAGCTTTGCGAGTGCGTGGAACCCTTGGTGGTCGCCAGATCAAGCGATGGATCGCATGGCATTTATCCGGTCGTGATCGCTCGAAAGGACGGCCCCGTAAAAAGCATCAATGACCTTGCAGGCAAGAATATCCTCATAATGAGCAAGCAGTCCGTCGTGACGTATTCCCTTCCGATATACCAACTGAAAAAAAGCGGCATTGATCTGACTGCGGGACAAACGCGCCTGACCGAATTTCCAAGCGCCGACGAGGCACTTGAGGCATTCGCGGCAGGTGAAGGTGATGCGATTCTCGGATGGTCATCAAAGGTAGGGGATCCGACCCAAGGCTATTCACGGGGCACGATGAAGGTTTTGCTGGAACTTGATCCGGTTCTTGCCGGTTCACTCGGAGAAGTCTGGTCAGGGCCGATGGTTCCGCACCGTGTCCACTCGATACAAAAGAACATCGCGAGCGAACCCAAGAGCCTGCTTCGCGAGCTTCTCACAGGGTTGTATGACGGGGATCCGGTCGCCTTTGATTCAGTGGAACCAACTTACTATGGCGGCGGTTTTGATCTTGCGCGGCAAAGCGATTTTGATGCCCTTGTCGATTATTTCCAAAGCACCGGCAAGAGTGAACAGATAAGTGGTGAAGATGCGAAAATCGGCGATCAGGACCTCGATGCGCCGGAAAAAAGTCAGTGAAGGCAGCCACGCCGCCCATCTGCCTTGTGGAAACTGTTTTAATCGGGGATTGAAATCAGGCATAAAAAAAGCGGCTGTATATTTCCAGCCGCTTTTTGTTTTCAATGTTCTTGTAAGCGCTCAGGTGCAGGCGTTGAGAGTAATGGTATCGCCGATACGAGGGCGAAGAAACATTTCCTCTTTCATGGTTATGGCCGAATTGTCTCGGTTCAGATTGTTTCCTGTTCCATAGGTCAGCCAGCCGATTGCAGGCGCATAGTTCATGTCTATTTTTGCGGCTACAAGAAAGTTTCCTTCAACCTTGATCTTGTCAGGGACGGTGTAGTTGGCGCCGGTAGCCAGTTGAAGTGCACCATAGTATCCACGACTCCATTGTACCTTTGGAACACCGCCAACAACTTTCACGCCATTGATCTGGATCTTGAGCGTGTCGCTGAAAGGAAACATGATATCGTCAGCGATCTTCATGATGTCAGTCAGGGTCGCGTCTGTGTAACATGTTGTCTGCGTCAGCAAGTCACCCACTGTGCTTGAAACCCTTGACAGTTTCCGGTTGGCAGAAACAGCATTCGAAACCTCCATTGTTCCCACATACATCAGCAACATGAGCGGGGCGAGGAATGCGAATTCGATCGCGGCAACCCCCTTGGTCTCTTGGCCGAACCTTGTGGCCAGGTATCCGGCGCGCAGCGCATGATCCCTCACAATGTTTTTGAATTTTGAATTTTTCATCTTTTTATCCTGAATGTATTTGCCATGCACTTGTTGGGGGCAACAAGACTCAACTGTAAGGTTCGGTCCTGAATACTGCCACCGCAGTCATCAGCGCTTTGCCGCTATCGAGATTGGAAAGATATTTTTGCAGAATGTTTGTATAGATTGGCCATTCGGTAACAACAGTTACCATTACGATCTGGCGGGGGCCGGCCGACTCAAAATTGAAATCGTCAGGATCTACCACACCGTCTACCGGTTTTGGCCGGTCCCCCAGATCCTCATAGGTTGCAACAACCTGCATGTCGATATTGATGTCTTCACAAGTGAACAATACCGCAGAAGCCGCGCAAATCTCATTGCGAAGGGTCTGTTCGGTCATCGTCTGGTCCAATTGGCCAGTCCTGATTTTGCGGCTGACATCATCAACTGCGCTCTCAAGGACTTGACCTGCAAAGAAGGAGATGGAGGACTCGATAATTGCCAGCAGCAGCATGAAGAATGGCATGGCCAGCATGCCAAATTCCACCGCTGTAGCGCCGTCTTCCTCGTTCTTCAGGCGCCGCACGATCTTTGGCAGTTGCAGCAGCCGTCGTGATTTGAAATCGAAACTCTTGTTTATGTTGTGAGGCATCTTACCACCCATGGTTTACCCTGCGGATGGAGCCACTTTACCAAACACATGTTTACATTCGGTTTCCATTGATCATGAAAAACTCGAGCATTGAAATAAGGTTTTGTTAACCTTTGAAGGCATTACTTCGCAGCTTCTGACAGCGAATTGCGTGCGGTGATTTGCTGCTGGGCGTAGCTGAATACGTCGGCGTTGTCGCCGATTGTGAGAGTTGGCTCGCAGACCGGCGCACAGGCCAGGGTTACCCTTTCGTCGCGGCGGTAAATCCGGACGGTATTTTCTTCATGGCCGCGCACGACAACGGTTTCGTCAACAATTGGGTTACCCTGGCGGTCAAGAACAATCAGATTGGTGACACCAAATGAGCGGCCAGTCAAAACGAGGGTTACATCATCCTCAACTGTAGCATCCGCAATCGAGGGATTGCCGATAATCACGGTTGCTGCTGGTGCTGATATCCGAAATACCTTGGCGCGGTCGACAGTGACAATCACCGGTGCCTTTTCCTCGACGGCAACCATTTCAGCCTTGGCCGGAACAATGGAGATGAAACTTGCAGACCCTGCTATTACCAGTGCCAGTGCTGTCGATGCATATTTAAACATGGGTCTTACTCCAAACCACAAAAGTCATTGACGTGAGTTTCCACTATTTTGGTAAACGAACCGCTAACGGCAGCTGAAATATGCCGTCCTGGCTGAACTTCTGGCGTATTGGACGGCGGAACGCGCAATTGTCGTCCGGGCAAAAAGCCGTGATGCGCAACGCAAGCATACGCCCTATACATTATAATGGCGCTGAAAATACCAGAACTGAAATCGGTGGTCTGCGGCAAGCGGGTTCAGCGTCGCTTTCCAGTCCATGGGCAAATCCCCAGATTTGCTGATCGATAAAAGGTCAAATGCAAAGGCTTCCTTTACCTTGTTTCCAAACCTTGCAGATTTAAGTTTTGTTTACTCTGGAAGTTAAGGAGATTTCAATATTCCAAGAGTAGGTTGGCTTCAGATCAGGAACAACTTGATCAAAACAAAGTGTTTAAAACACATGGATCTTAAGGAGCATTACTATGAAATTCGTATCACGTTTTATGAAAGATGAGTCAGGCGCAACAGCTATCGAGTACGGCCTTATCGCTGCTCTTATCTCTGTAGCCATCATCGGCGGCGCTACAACTCTCGGCACCAACATCGGCGCGACATTCAACGCTGTTGCAGACAAAACCAAGGCTTCCTAAGTCCTGGTATCTTGAACAGATTGTTTAAGCAGAGCCGTCCCT